>NZ_CP017042.1:1642500-2265000 GCF_001717585.1 Selenomonas sp. oral taxon 920 | reverse complement strand
CTGAGCGCGCGAATGGAAGAGCGCGTCGAAGGCGGTAGGCTTGTATGGAGGCAAATCCCCATACTACAAGGCCGAGAACCGATAGATAGGAAAGACTACGGTCAATCTGAATTCAGCTGCACTACACTGCCAAGAAAAGCTTCTAACGAGAAGACGTCCGCCCGTACCAAAACCGACACAGGTAGGCGGGGAGAGAATCCTAAGGTGCGCGGGAAAACCCTCGTTAAGGAACTCGGCAAAATGCATCCGTAACTTCGGGAAAAGGATGGCCGTTGATGGTGAAGGTGTTTACCACCGGAGCTGTTGACGGCGGCAGAAAAGAGGCCCAAGCGACTGTTTACCACAAACACAGGTGCCTGCGAAAGCGCAAGCTGAAGTATAGGTGCTGACGCCTGCCCGGTGCAGGAAGGTTAAGGAGAGTTGTTAGCCCTTGAGGTGAAGCAGCGAACTGAAGCCCCTGTAAACGGCGGCCGTAACTATAACGGTCCTAAGGTAGCGAAATTCCTTGTCGGGTAAGTTCCGACCCGCACGAAAGGCGTAACGATTTGGGCACTGTCTCAACGAGGGACCCGGTGAAATTGAAATACCTGTGAAGATGCAGGTTACCCGCGACTGGACAGAAAGACCCCATGGAGCTTTACTGCAGCTTGGCATTGGTCTTTGGCATATGACGTACAGGATAGCCGGGAGACTGGGAGACCTACTCGCTAGAGTAGGAGGAGTCACCGTTGGGATACCGGCCTTCATATGCTAAGGATCTAACCGGAACATTAACAGTGTTCGGGACAGTACCAGGCGGGCAGTTTGACTGGGGCGGTCGCCTCCGAAAGAGCAACGGAGGCGTCCAAAGGTTCCCTCAGCGCGGACAGAAATCGCGCGAAGAGCATAAAGGCAGAAGGGAGCTTGACTGCGAGACTGACGGGTCGAGCAGGTACGAAAGTAGGGCTTAGTGATCCGGTGGAAAGAGAGTGGAATTGCCATCGCTCAACGGATAAAAGCTACCCTGGGGATAACAGGCTAATCTCTCCCAAGAGTCCATATCGACGGGGAGGTTTGGCACCTCGATGTCGGCTCATCACATCCTGGGGCTGAAGCAGGTCCCAAGGGTTGGGCTGTTCGCCCATTAAAGTGGTACGTGAGCTGGGTTCAGAACGTCGTGAGACAGTTCGGTCCATATCCATCGCGGGCGTAAGATACATGAGGGAGGCTGCTCCTAGTACGAGAGGACCGGAGTGGACGGACCAACGGTGTACCGGTTGTCCTGCCAAGGGCACGGCCGGGTAGCTGCGTCCGGAAGGGATAAACGCTGAAAGCATCTAAGCGTGAAGCCCGTCCCGAGATGAAGTATCTCATTCCTATAAGGAAGTAAGACCCCTTGAAGAAGACAAGGTAGATAGGCTGGATGTGGAAGCACAGCAATGTGTGCAGCTGACCAGCACTAATCGGTCGAGGGCTTGACTTAAGTAGAGAGCCAAGATTGTCGGAGCATAGCGACAGACAATCTTGTGCGAATCACTTAGTCGACGTTTGCGAAGCAAATGTCGACAGTATCAAGTGAGCAAGTATTTCGCTTTAATTTGCAAGGAAGTTTCTTCTGTGAAGTTTTGAGTGAACGACAGTTTACTCTATAGAGCGCAGGTAGTGTCAGCCAATCGTCTGTGTCCTTACGGACTTGACTCTTGGGACACTTATGCGTACGACTTGTTGAGCCAATCGCATACGCCCTGATGGGCTTTGCTCTTGGAACAAGTCAGTAATGCGGTGATGATGCCTGAACGGTTCCACCTGTTCCCATTCCGAACACAGTAGTTAAGCGTTCAAAGGCCGAGGGTACTTCGTTGGAGACGACGTGGGAGAGTAGGTAGTTGCCGCAATCACTCCTCGATAGCTCAGTCGGTAGAGCGTCTGACTGTTAATCAGAATGTCACTGGTTCGAGTCCAGTTCGAGGAGCCATTTTGTATTATAGGAAGCACTGATAAATTCAGCCGCGCCATCTTGACGCATCTTTTTTGCCCGAACTGTGTCGGCAAATCCTCTACATAGCTTTGGCTATGCGTCCGGTTTGCCTCCTTGTTCGGACGAAAAAATCTACGCCAATCTGACGGACTTCATTTTATCAGCGATTCCTTTGGCGGCCTTGCCGCTTTGGATAGTTGGGGTATCGCCAAGTCGGTTAAGGCACGGGACTTTGACTCCCGCATCCGTTGGTTCGAATCCAACTACCCCAGCCAAAATATACCCTTTTTTAGCGGGTAACGTGGCGCTGATAAAGGTTCACTAGCTCAGTTGGTAGAGCATCTGACTTTTAATCAGAGGGTCCCGGGTTCGAGTCCCGGGTGAGCCACCACTTATTTCCTTTGTTATCATGACTCACTAGCTCAACTGGCAGAGCAACTGACTCTTAATCAGTAGGTTCACGGTTCGATTCCGTGGTGGGTCACCATTTTATGGGCGATTAGCTCAGCTGGGAGAGCGCTTGCCTTACAAGCAAGATGTCGGCAGTTCGATCCTGTCATCGCCCACCATAGGTACTTATCCTAATATACGGCCCGGTAGTTTAGTTGGTTAGAATGCCGCCCTGTCACGGCGGAGGTCAGGGGTTCAAGTCCCCTTCGGGTCGCCATTTTTATGCCTCGGTAGCTCAGTTGGTAGAGCAGGGGACTGAAAATCCCCGTGTCAGTGGTTCGATTCCGCTCTGAGGCACCACTTCGTATACTACAGCGTCTGCGGCGCATGCCGCTTGTGCAATGCTGCTGGCGTAGCTCAATCGGTAGAGCAGCTGACTTGTAATCAGCAGGTTGGGGGTTCAAGTCCTCTCGCCAGCTCCATGCGGGTGTAGCTCAATGGTAGAGCCCCAGCCTTCCAAGCTGGTCACGTGGGTTCGATTCCCATCACCCGCTCCATTTTGCATTTCGCCGGGGTGGCGGAACAGGCAGACGCAGGGGACTTAAAATCCCCCGATCGAAAGATCGTACCGGTTCGATTCCGGTCCTCGGCACCATAAGTAGCGAAACAAGAATGTCGGAGCGTGAGCGAACGGCAGTCTTGATTGAGTCACTTAGTCAATGATGGCGCAGCCATTGTTGACATCCACCTAATTTTATATGTCACGCGGTCGTGGCGGAATTGGCAGACGCGCTACTTTGAGGGGGTAGTGTTCACAAGACGTGTGGGTTCAAGTCCCACCGACCGCACCATCTGTTATCTCGGGCTTTGCCCACATCCTATATAGTGTCACGCGGTCGTGGCGGAATGGCAGACGCGCTAGCTTCAGGCGCTAGTGATGGCAACATCGTGGAGGTTCAAGTCCTCTCGACCGCACCATTTAACTTCATATCATGCGGTTGTGGCGGAATTGGCAGACGCGCTACTTTGAGGGGGTAGTGTTCACAAGACGTATGGGTTCAAGTCCCATCAACCGCACCATTTGAAACACTGTCGCTGCAGGAAACTACAGCGATTTTTTTGTGTTCGCTTTATGGATTTCATAGGGAAATATAGCTATAATAGGGAAGGATATTTTTGTGAAGGAGGAGTGATGATGACGCTGCTGCGGCTGCTCGTGTTTCTTGTATTGCTCTTGCTGCCTGTGCGCACGTTTGCCGCACCGCGTGATCTGCCGTCGCTCTACTTCGTGTGTGCGGCGGCATCGGAGGCAGCGTATGCGGGAGAGCTGCCGGAGCTGCTCCGTGCACGGCTCGTCGCTGCGGGCTGGCAGATCGAGTCGTATGAGACAGAGGGACATCGAGGAACGGTCGGCCGTTTCTTTCATATGGTGCGGACGGATGAGGATGGAGCTGAGACGCATCTTGTTGCGTTCCCTGGGACGGAGCGCGGGAGCGATGTGTGGACAGATCTGAGGCTTGGGCGCGTGCCGTTCGGCGGCAGTTCGCCCGCAGAGTTTTTAGCGCTGCGCGATGCGCCGGTGACGGAGCGCAGCGAGACGCCGCTCGTGCATCGCGGCTTCCTTGACTACACGCAGGCGGCTCTCTTTACGGATGTGCTGCCCGCGTACGGGAACCGTACGGCGGGCGAGGTGCTGGCGGCGGAGCTGCGTGCACATCCCTCGATGCGGGTCTATCTGACGGGGCACAGTCTCGGCGGGGCAGCGGCGGTACTTACGGCGGCGCGGCTTGCGGATATGGGCGTTTCGCCCACACAGCTTGTGGTGACGACGTTCGGCGCCCCTGCAGTTGGGAATGCGGCGTTTGCGCGCCGCTATGAGGGGCGGTTTAATCTGCACCGTGTGGTGATGCGCGGCGATCCGATGAAGGATGTGCTTGCCGCGCCGCTCGGCTTTCGGCACTTCGGGGAGCGGGTGGCATGGTCGCCCGCGTGGTCTGCGGCGAAGTTTCCGCACGCGATGATTGTCTACGTGGATGCGGCGATTCGTCAGCTCTACGATGCGTACGGCGGGGACAATGCTTTTCTCTTTTTGATGGGTCAGCCGAAGCGTACGGAGGGGCGGACGCTCTACGTCACGCCGATTGAGACGGAGCTTGACGATACGCTCACGGAGGATGCGCCCTATATGATGGCGGTGCTGCGTGATGCGCTCCATGTGCAGAATGCGGCTGCGGTGTTTGCGGCAGGGGAAGGAGGGCTCTCGGCTGAGGGGCTTCTCAGCGGTCTGGACGGTCATCTCTCGGCAGCGCGTGAGGTCGGTGCAGAGGAGATGGTTGCCTATCGGATTACGGGGGTACGGGAGCGCACGGCGCGTGAGACGTACCGCCTGACATTGGAGCGTGCGATCTATGATATGGACGGGAATCTGATTGCGGCAACATCCCGTTCGGCACGTACAGGCACGCTGACGCCGATTGAGACGGTGTTGTATCTGTTCGCGCAGGACTAAGGGAAGGACGAAACTATGATCGCAGAGGATCTGTGGCGGCTGTTCGATATCATCGGGACGCTCGCCTTTGCCGTATCGGGAGCGCTTGTGGGTCTGTCGCGGCGCATGGATATCTTCGGCATTTCGGTGCTTGCGCTCGCGACGGCGGTGGGCGGCGGTATGGTGCGTGACCTCCTCGTGGGACTGACGCCGCCGATGGCACTGCGCGATACGACCAATTTCCTGCTCTCGGTGGGCGTGGCGCTCGCGACCTCCTTCCTCTATCAGTGGACGGCGCTCCATCGGATGCGGCGGCAGCGTCTGCTCACGATGTTCAACATCTCGGATACGATCGGGCTTGCCGCCTTTACGATCACAGGCGCGCTCACGGGGGTGCGGTTTGGCGGGGAGGACAGCTACGTCCTGCCGATCCTGCTCGCGGCGACGACGGCAGTCGGGGGGGGTATGATCCGTGATGTGCTCGCGCAGCGGATGCCTGTCGTGCTCTATGCCGAGGTCTATGCGGCGGCATCGCTCGTCGGTGCGTTCGTGTTCTGTACGCTGCGCTTTACACTCGGTGTGGAGGCGGACTCATGGCTCGCGTTCGCGCTCGTGCTCGTGATCCGCTTCGCCGCGATTCACTGGAACTGGAGCCTCTATCACCCACGGCCGCCGCGGCGGTATCGGGATGGGAGGACGGAGGAATAACAGGGCGCCTTTGCGGCGCTCTTTTTGCTCTGCTGAATTTTCCTACTTTTGTCCTGATTGTATTTTTTTAGTCTGACTAGTATACTACATACAACTGGAGGATGGCAAACGTGCTGAAAAAAGTATCCTACAAGGATCAGGTGTATCAGTATCTGAAGGCTGCACTCATCAAAGGCGAGCTGCGGACGGGGGAGATCTACTCTGAGCAGCAGCTCGCAGACCAGCTGAATGTGTCGCGTACCCCCGTGCGTGAGGCGGTGATGCAGCTGATGCACGAAGGGATGCTTGAGGTGCGTGCAAACCGCGGCTGGACGGTGCGCCCCGTGTCCGAGGATGATCTGCGTGAGATTGTTGCGGCGCGCATCGCTGTTGAGGGCTATAGTATCCGCTGGCTGACGGCAGAGGCACCCGAGTCCGTGCGGCAGCGAACACTCGCGCTGCTGGGCGCAGTGCAGGAGAGAAGCCGTACATACATTGCGGACGATCATATGCATTACGAGTTCATGCGGCTGGATACGGAGTTTCACACGCTGCTGGTCTCGGCGACGGAGAACAGCTACCTCATCCGCATTCATGAACAGATGCGGACAAAGCTGGAGCAGGCGGTGTTTACGTCGCTGCACCACACACGTCGGCACGCACAGGCGTGGGAGGAGCACGCGGCGATTCTCTCCGCGGTCGGGCGGCGCGATGAGGCGGATGCAATGCGTACGTTCATGGTACATATGCGGGCAACGGCGCGCGTGTTTGGAGTAACACAGTAAGGTATGCCGATACGATGCACCCGCAAACGCCTCGTTACGCAAGCGGTCGTGTGCGGTTCAATCAGGAGTTCGGGCAGTGCCCGATTCTTTTATAAATTAAGTAGTATGCTACATACTGCTGGGTGGGTTCGTTATTGAACGGGAGGAATCAGCCATGAAAAATGTCGGATTTATCGGACTCGGTATTATGGGGAAACCCATGGTGCGCAATTTGCTGAAGGCGGGCTTTGCGGTCACTGCCTTTGACGTGGCGACGGACGCGGTGCAGGCGATGGCGGCGGAGGGCGCGAAGGCGGCATCGTCGGCAAAGGAGGCGGCGACGGGCGCGGACATGGTGATCACGATGGTGCCGAGCGGCCCGATCGTGCGCACGATCCTCAGCGGCGCGGACGGTGTGTTTGCGGGCGCGGCGAAGGGCACGATCATCGCGGACATGAGTTCGGTGACGCCGGTCGAATCGAAGGAGTTTGCGGCGATGGCGGCGGAACACGGCTGTTCGTTCCTCGATGCGCCGGTCAGCGGCGGTGAGCCGGGCGCCGTGGACGGCTCGCTCGCGATCATGGTCGGCGGCGACGCGGCGGTGCTCCAAGAGGCGCGTCCCGTCTTTGCGGCGATGGGCAAGACGATCACGCTCGTCGGCCCCAGCGGCAGCGGCTCGGTGACGAAGCTGGCGAATCAGGTCATCGTGAATCTCAACATCGCGGCGGTGTCGGAGGCGCTGATCCTCGCGACGAAGGCGGGCGCCGACCCGAAGAAGGTCTACGAGGCGATCCGCGGCGGCCTCGCGGGCAGCACGGTGCTCGATGCAAAGGCGCCGATGATGTACTCCCGCAACTTTAAGCCGGGCGGCCCGATCGCGATCAACCTCAAGGACATCACGAACGTCATGGATACGGCGAAGGGCATGGAGCTGCCGCTCATCCTCACAGGTGTCCTGCAGCAGATCATGCACAGCCTGAAGGCGACGGGACATCTGATGGATGATCACAGCGGCATCGTTCAGTTCTATGAGAATATCTCCGGCGTCGTCGTCAAATCCAACGAGGTGTGAGGAGAGCAGCTATGAAGGTATCGAAGGACGAACTGTTTGCAAAAATTCCCGCAGTTGACGAGGCGAAGGTCGACGCCGCGCTCAACGAGGAACGCAGGGGCTTTGACCGCAAGATCATCGTGCTCGACGATGATCCGACGGGCGTGCAGACAGTGAACGGCATCCATGTCTACACGGACTGGTCGCCTGAGAGTATCGCAGAGGGCTTTGCCGAGGGAAACGCGATGTTCTTCATCCTCACGAACTCACGCGCGTTCCAGGCGGCCGAGACGGAGGCGGAGCACCGCACGATCGCGGCGCGCGTGGCGGCGGAGTCAAAGCGGACGGGCAAGCAGTTCATGCTCATCAGCCGCAGCGACTCGACGCTGCGCGGGCACTATCCGCTTGAGACGGAGACGCTTGCTCACGCCCTTGAGGAGTCGGGCGAGCGCATCGACGGCGAGGTGCTCATGCCGTTCTTCAAGGAGGGCGGGCGGTTTACGATCGGCGACGTGCACTATGTGCAGGAGGGCGCCGATCTGACACCGGCGGGTGAGACGGAGTTCGCACGGGACAAGACGTTCGGCTACACGGCGTCGAACATGAAGGCGTACATCGAGGAGAAGACGAAGGGCGCGTTCCGTGCGGCGGATGTGGTCAGCATCTCGCTCGACGACCTGCGTGCCGTGCGCGTAGACGAGATCACGGCGCAGCTGACGGCGGTGCGGGATTTCCGCAAGGTCGTTGTGAACGCCGTGGATTATGTGGATGTGAAGGTGTTTGCGATCGCGATGATGCGCGCGATGAAGGCGGGCAAGAATTTCCTGTTCCGCACGGCAGCGGCGTGGACAAAGGTCATCGGCGGCGTTGCGGATAAACCGCTCCTCGGGCGCGATGAGCTCGTTGTAAAGGGCAACACGAACGGCGGGCTCATCATCATCGGCTCGCATGTGAAGAAGACGACGGAGCAGTTCGAGAAGCTGCGGGAACTGAGCGCGGTGAAGTTCATCGAGTTCAACCACATGTTCGTGCTCGACCCGCCAAAGCTCGCCGAGGAGCTGCGGCGCGTCATTGCGGAGGCGGAGAATGCCATCCGCAGCGGCGTGACGGTCGCGGTCTATACGGGCCGCAAGCGCTTCGATGCGGGCTCCGAGGAGGAGTCACTGCGTGTCTCCGTGCAGATCTCGGACGCGATCACGAGCATTGTGCGTCGTCTCAGCGTTCAGCCCGCGTTCCTCATCGCCAAGGGCGGCATCACCTCGAGCGATGTCGGTACGAAGGGGCTCTCCGTCCGCCGCGCACTCGTCCTCGGACAGGTCGCGCCCGGCATCCCCGTGTGGCAGACAGGCGCAGAGAGCAAATTCCCGGGCATGAGCTACATCATCTTCCCGGGCAACGTCGGCGCGGCAACGACGCTGCGCGATGTGACCGCAATGCTAGGGAACCACTGATAAATTCAGCACCATCATCTTGGCGCATCTTTTTTGCCCGCTTTTCGTTGGCAAATCCTCCACAGAGCACCACTCTGCGTCCGGTTTGCCTCCTCAATCGGACGAAAAAATCTACGCCAATCTGACAGACTTCATTTTATCAGTGGTTCCCTAGGCAAAAGCTCTGTATGTTAAGCTTGTATAAGGAGGGCTTACTGTGGAACACTTTCAGCAGTATCTTGGCGAGTTTGTAGGAACCGCCTTTTTCATGATATTGGGACTTGGAACGATTGCCAATATTTCGCTGAAGAAGTCGGGGATGTATGGCGCGGGCGGACTGATGGCGGCGTGCGGCTGGGGGCTCGGGATGGTCGCGGTAGCGGCAATCTTTGCTCCGCTCACGGGTGCGCATGTCAATCCTGCGGTGACGATCGGCTTCCTGATCGGCGGGGATTTCCCGCTCGAGATGGTGCCCGGCTACTTCATCGCGCAATTCCTAGGCGCCTATGTGGGCGCGGTCATTGTCTGGTTCGTCTGGAAGGATCACCTCGATGAGGAACCCGAGGCGGGGGCGAAGCTCGGCGTGTTTGCCACGGCACCATCGATTCGGAATCCGCTGCGCAACTGTCTCGCCGAGGCGACTGCGACGTTCAGTCTGATGTTCATCATCCTGTCGCTCTCGCATCTGCAGCCCGCGGGAGGCGTGGCGCTGTTCTTCGTGTTTGCCGGCGTGGCGGGCGGCGTCATGGCGTTCGCCGGGCTCACGGGATACGCGATCAATCCCGCGCGCGACCTTGCCCCCCGCATTGTGCACGCGATGCTGCCCATTCGCGGAAAGGGTAATTCGGATTGGAGTTATGCGTGGGTTCTGCACTAGTCAACAAAAACTGGACACAAAAACCTAAAAATTAGTCATTAGAATTGAGATACTGTACATATTCATCGAAGATGTGATACACAGAATATCCATGACCTCCATTCAAAGGACACGTATCAAGGAGCCGCACCTTCGTGCTTTGGCGCGAACTGCTCCCGATACTGCTTCGGCGTAAGGTATCCAAGGGCATATGCAGGGCGCTCCGCGTTGAAGAAGCGAATGTAGTCGGATACCTGAGCGGGGACATTCTCCGGCGAAGTAATATGGAAATCTGTAAAGAGTTCGGCCTTGATCCAACCATTAATCGCCTCCATCGCGGCATTGTCTGTCGGTGTGCCGGCTCTGGACATTGACCTGACAATGTTGTACATGGGCAGGAGTTCGTTGTAGCTCTTGGATGCGTAAACAGAGCCTTGATCGCTGTGCAGGATGAGCTTCTGATTCGGATACTGCTTCTTGAACGCAAGCACGTCCTGCAAGCCGTCGAGGTAGGTCATGCGATCGCCGCGCTTGGATGAGAGCGCGTGGGCAATGAGCTCGTCATTCCACAAATCCATATATAGTGTGAGCTCGTAGTATGTGCGCTCCACATAAAAAGCGGTCATATCACTCACCACACATTCCATGGGGCCGGTGATGTTGATTCCTGCAAGCAACAAGTTCGGATAGGTTCTGGACGGATCGCCCTCCTTCTTGTAGCTGTAATGTTTGCAAAGGCTCTTGATCCCTGCGATCTTACAGCATTTATGGGCATAGGGATCGGAAAATACGATTCCTTTGTCCAATCGGATCTTGGCATTCAGCCAGCGGTAGCCATGGGAGGGAAAGCGCCCATGGTATTCCTGAAACAATCCGATGCTCTGCACAAGCCGTTTCTTCTGTTCGGGTGGATGTTCCACGCTCTTCTTCCAGTTGTAGAAGCTGCTGCGTGGGATTCCGGTCTTTGTACAGAGCAGCCGGATGGGGAACTGTCCGGAAAGCTCCATGACTACTTGGTATTCTTCCTGCCGATAGGAATGAACGTCTTTTCCGCACCAACTCCTTCCACCAGATAACCTTTTTTTAAGCGTGCCTCTGTGATCCTTGCCATAACGAGGGCGTCGATGAGTTCTTCTTTCGTCATGGACTGGAGATCTTCCAGGCCGGTGGGAACTGGTATGGATTTGGTCTTGGCAAGACCCAAGCAGCTGCGCACACCCCTTTTCGGCGGGAGCTGGTTGGCATCCCGGTAGTGGCGCATGTAATCCCGTGCGGTCTGCTCGCTGATCCCATATTCTTCTGCTGCTTCATATCTCGTAAGCTCGCCGTCGTAGATCCGACGGCCTATGTCCAAACGTTGCTCCTTGGTGTACTTCACGTGGCAACCTCCTGTCTGCATCGGGAGATAGGCTGTCCGCTGCCTGTCATCCTGTGTACAGGATACTGCAAACAGTGTCCATTTTCTACCCCCTCTGTGTCCAGTTTTAGTTTACCACTTCAGTTCCCGTCGTCGGCCCCATGCTCGGCGGCGCAGCTGCCGGGATTCTCTATAATGTGCTGTTTCGATGGCAGATGTAAGGACGATACGTTTCTTTGGTCAGATATGAAAAGGAGGCACCCCTATGTTTATGTTTCTCTCTCATCCGCTCGATCCGAAGGATCTCGCATGGCCGGGCGAGCCTGTCGTGAAGACGAAGCAGTGCACCGATGTCTGTGAGAAGACGCCGTTTGCGAGCTTCATCACGGAGCTGCCAAATCACTGCGGTACGCATATGGATGCGCCGCGCCACTTTGTCAAGGACGGGCTGAGCATCAATCAGCTGGACATCGACTACTTCTGTCATGAGGAGGTGGCTGTGCTCGACATTCCAAAGGGACTTGCAGAGGGTGTCACGAAGGAGGATTTGGAGCCGTTTGCCGATGTCCTCAGGCACGTTTCTGCCGCGCTGATTCGCACCGGACTCGAACGGTATCGGACGGAGGAGCCGACGGTGTATCAGCACGAGGGCTCCTATATCGCGCCGAGCGCCGGGGACTACCTGACGGAGACGTTCCCGAATCTGCGCGTGATCGGGATGGACTTCCTCGCGGTCGGCTCCCCGTCGACCAAGGTGCCGGAGAGTGAGTCGCCCGTACACTGCCATCAGCATCTGCTCGGGTACCACACCGGGAAGTTCTGCACGGCAATCGAGGATATGCACCTGTCCGAGGTGCCGAAGGGGAAGAAGATCAAGCGATTCTTCAACGCGCCGCTTCGCATCGTAGGTCTTGACTCCAGTCAGGTGGTCTGCATCGCGGAAATCGAGGACTGAGACGGGACATATCAGGGGATAAGAGAGCCTCTCCTGCACAGTGGGGGAGGCTCATATAAAGGAGGCGAAATTATGCTTGGTGTACTCTTGGCAATCTTCTTTGCGGCACTGGTTTTCGTGCTGGTATCCATCATCAAATTCAAGCTGCATCCGTTCCTCGCGCTGCTGCTCGGCGGTCTGCTCATGGGCATCCTCGCGGGAATGCCGCTCGATAAGACAGCGGCGGCGATGGCGGCGGGCTTCGGCGGGACGATGCAGGGCATTGGCATCATCATCGTACTCGGCGTTGCGCTCGGTACACTGCTCCACGTGTCGGGCTGCACGAGCCAGATCGCAGCGCTGCTGCTGCGCGTGACGGGGACGCAGAACACGCCGATGGCGATCGCGCTCACGGGTTACATCGTGTCGATCCCCGTGTTTTTCGATGCGGCGTTCGTCATCCTCGTCAACCTCGTCAAGACGCTGTCGCGGCAGGGGCGTGTCCCGTTCGCGACACTCGTCACGGCGCTCGCGGTCGGCCTGATCACGACGCACGCGATGGTCATTCCGACGCCCGGCCCGATTGCTGTGGCGGCAACGATGGGCGTTAACATCGGATGGTTCCTGTTCTATGCGATCATCGCCAGTCTTGCGGGTGTTCTGGTCGGCGGCGTGATCTATGGAAAATATCTCGGGACGCGTGAGGAATACAAGAACGATTTTGCAAATGCGTTTGACGATGAACTGAGCGAGGAGGAGGAGCGCGAGAAGTCCGTCGAGACAAAGAAGCTGCCGTCCGGTGAGCTTGGCATCTTCCTGATTTTCTTCCCAATCGTCATCATTCTGACGGGCACGGTGGCAGGGATGTTCCTCGAGAAAGGGACGGCTGCGCATATGTTCTTTACCTTTATCGGCGACAAGAACATTGCGCTGCTTCTCGGACTCTTTATGGGATTCTTCTGCCTGCGCGACTACCTGACGGACTCGTTCAATGATCTCGTCAACGAGGCGTGTACACAGTCCGGCATCATTCTCGCGATTACGGGTGCGGGCGGCGCGTTCGGCAAGATCATCAACGAGACGGGCATCGGCAAGCAGCTTGTCGAGGGCATGACGGGGCTGACGGACGGCACGGGAGCGCTGATTCTCGTCGCGGCGTTCATCATCAGTCAGGTGCTCCGCGCCGCACAGGGCTCAACCACGGTCGCACTTGTGACGACGGCAGCGATTTTCGCTCCGGTGGTCACCGGGCTCGAAGGAGTGTCGCCGCTGCTTGCTGCACTCGCAATCTGCGCGGGCGGCATCGGTCTCTCGCTGCCGAACGACTCCGGGTTCTGGGTCGTCAACCGTTTCGGCAAGTTCGACGTGCCGGGTACCATGCGTGTGTGGACGGTGGGCGGAACGATCTCCGGCGTGACGGCTCTCATCGTCGTTCTGATTCTCAGCATGTTCACCACCTCGCTGCCAGGGCTGCTCTGAGGAAAGATCATTTACGAGTAAGGAGGTATTCGGATGAGGTCACTTGTACGGAAAATATTTTTACTCGTGTCAGTATTCCTGCTGAGTGCGTCGACTGTGCTTGCGGCAGAGGTGGAATACTACATGCAGAAAACGGATGTGTGGACGGCGAAGGACTTCACGTTCCACACGGGTGAGGTCTTCCCCAAGCTCCACATCGGCTACACGACGCTCGGTGATCCGAAGAATGAGGCTGTGCTCATCCTGCATGGGACGACGGGCTCGGGAGCAAGGATGCTCGGCAAGGATTTCGGCGGGGAACTGTTCCTCGACGGACAGCCGCTGGATGCACGCAACTACTACATCATCCTGCCCGATGCAATCGGGACAGGCGCGTCGAGCAAGCCGTCCGACGGCCTGCGGGCACGTTTTCCGCGCTACAACTATGATGATATGGTGTCTGCGCAGTATCGACTCGTGACAGAAGGGCTTGGCGTAAAGCACCTGCGCGTCATCATCGGCAACTCAATGGGTGGCATGCAGACGTGGCTCTGGGGCATTCACTATCCGGAGTTCATGGATGCTCTCGTACCGATGGCGTCGATGCCGATCGAGATGTCAGGGCGCAACTGGATGATGCGCAAGTTCATCAGCGAGAGCATCCGCAGAGATCCTGCGTGGCAGGACGGGAACTACACGGAGCAGCCCGCGATTACGCAGTTTACTTCCGTGTTCTACGGGCTCGGGACGAATGGCGGAAGCATGGCACTGCAGAAGCTGGCACCGACCAGCGATGCAGCGGATGAAGTCATTGCAAAGCGGCTGAGTGCTCCGTTTACCATGGATACGAACGACTTCCTGTATCAGTGGGAGTCGTCGAAAGACTACAATCCGAAAGAGCTCGAAAATATCCGTGCATACGTCCTTGCAATCAACTCCGCAGACGATGAGCGGAATCCGCCCTCGCTCGGCGTGATGGAGCGGGAACTGCCGCGCATCCAGCACGCATCGCTCTACCTTATCCCGGAAAGTGAAGAGACCGTGGGGCACGGTACGACTGCTCGGGCAAAGTGGTGGAAAGCGGCGTTTGCAGAGTTCCTGCAGACGGTTCCGGCACAGGGAGTTTCTGCTGAAAAGTGATTTTGTGTAGGATTGCGCAGAGAAAAGGAGTCGTATTGGAATGCTGGTAAATCTAAAGGAAATTCTTGCGCCCGCCTATGAAAAGCACTATGCTGTCGGCTCCTTTAACTGCTACAGCTATGAGACGTTCCGCGGCTGCATCGCGGCGGGTGAGGAGACGGGAAAGCCCGTGATCGCGGCGTTCGGGGCGGCGTATCTCAAGAATATGTCGCTTGAGACGGCGCACGCGATCGTGGCTTCACTCGCACGGGAGGTGCGCGTGCCCGTCTGCCTGCATCTCGATCACTGCAGCGACATGGATATTATCTATCGCGCGATCCAGGCGGGTTTCGGCTCGGTTATGTACGACGGCTCGATGCTCCCGTTTGCGGAGAATGTCGCAAATACGCATGCGGTCTGTCATGTCGCACACGCGTGCGGCGTCTCCGTGGAGGCGGAGCTCGGCAGTCTCGCAGTGGGCGCAGACTCGCACGAGGGGCGCACGGAGGATGTGGAGCAGTATACCGACCCTGCGGCGGCGCGGGAGTTCGTCGCGGCGACAGAGGTGGATGCGCTCGCTGTTTCGATCGGGACGGTGCACGGGCTCTACAAGGGGACACCGCACATCCGCACGGATATTCTCGCGGACATTCACCGCGCGGTGGATGTGCCGCTCGTCCTGCATGGAGGCTCCGGTACGCCGGAGGAGGATCTGCGTGCGTGCATTGCGCGCGGCATCGCCAAAATCAATGTCAATACGGAGATCTCGAGCGCGGTCGTCGCGCAGACGGCGGACCTGCTCACACGCGAGAAGCCGCACTACTCTGTCCTGTCGCTGCGGCAGGTGGACTACGTGAAGGCGGCGGTCAAGAAGTATATCGGGATGTTTGGATAGGGGGATGCCCCTTTCACCATGCTTGCATGGCCCCCTTCCCCACTCCCAACGAAAAATCCCCGCATACCGAATATTTTCGGTGTGCGGGGATTTTATACTGCGCGCGGCGGTTCTTAGTTGTGGTGGTGATCGACGCCGACCATGACGGACGTTGCCTTGATGACCGCGTACGCATCCTTGCCGACCTCAAGACCGAGCTCTTTGATGGAGTTCAGGCTGATTGTTGCGGTGACGACGTCGCCGCCCTTCAGCTCGATGCCGACGATGCCGTTGACGGCACCCTTCTCGATGGAGACAACCTTGCCCTTGAGCTGATTGCGTGCACTGAGTTTCATATGTTTCCCTCCCTTATTTTGTAGTATCTTGTATAGTATAACACAAAAACCCTGAAAAATTCGTGATAAATCTCACAAATTTCCCAGGGCTTTTCAGGAGGCTGTTCTCAGCGCAGGAATACCACGTTCGTCGCGTCGAGGAAGCCGCTCGCACTGTTCTCGAGGAGGAGGCGGTTCGCATCGTTCGCGGAGAGGACGGGGTTCGCATTGCCGTCGACGCTGACGGCACGCAGACGCAGCGGATTTGTGCCCGCGCGTGCGGCATCCGCCTCACTGCGAGCATAGGATGCCATACCGTTCTGGATGATCTTGTCACTGTCGAGGTTCTTGTAGCCGTAGATCGGACGGCCGTTCTCTGCCTTGATGACAGGGCTCATGACGGGGCGCAGACCGAGTCCCGTGCAGTCGATGATGACACCTGTGTAGCCGCCGACTGCCTGACCCGTGGGAATGATCTCGGCAGGCTGTGCTGCAGGAGCGATCGGTGTCTGTGCTGCGGGCGCAGGAGCGGCGGGCGTTTGCACTGCAGGTGCGGGAACGGAGGGCATCGTCGAGGTCTGCGGTGCCGGATGCGACGGACGAAGCGGCGCGGGCTCCGTCGGTGCAGCGGGTGCCGTCACTGCGGGTGCATCCGGACGGAGTGGATTCGGGATGACCGCAGGTGTTGTCGGGTGGAGCGGCGTAGGTGCTGTCGCTGTGCCTGCCGTATTGCCCCACGTCTGCGTGCGGTCATACGTGCCGTAGCCCGTGGTGTCGTAGGTGGTCTGCGGCGTGTAGGGGGTGTAAACGCTCGTGGGCGGTGTCCATGCCTCAGGTACCTTGTTCGGAGCAAAGATTGTGCTCGCAAGCGAGGCAGCACCGTAGACGGGCAGGTCGATGGTCACCGTGTAGGAGCCGTCACGCTGCTGTGCTTCTTCGACGATGGCGGCACCCTTGATGAGTGCACTCACATGGGTGCGGACGGTCGTGTTCACGAGCATCAGATTCTCGACGGTCGTCATGGCGTCGACGTTCACGCCGTTCACCTGTTCGGCGAGCTGGCGGTAGGCATCGCTGACCGCAGCGCGTCGGGCAAGTGCCTCTGCCTGCGGCCCACTCGTGCCGATGGGCGCGATGCCGAGGCCGACAACGCGGATGCTGCCGCCGTCCCACTTGGCCGCCGCCTCACTCGTGCCAACCGTGCAGACGGCAAGCGCGAGCATGATCACGGCGAGAGCGATGGATTTTACAACGTGCATAGATATTCCTCCTTCAGCATAGTCCCAATTCGAATATCTCAAATGAAGGATAAAACAGGATGAGAAATTCATTAGTATTTGCTAAGAAAAGTGAAAAGAGCAAAAGAATTTTGCGTTATTGCAAACGGGAATTAGTTATACTATAATGATATCAATGGTGGGATTGCTCCCGCACACATCTTGTTTTCCGATAGGAGGATATTCGATGAAGAAAAAACTTTTGGCAGCAGCACTCGGCGCGGCAATGGGGCTTGGAATGTATGCAGTGCCGGCAGATGCACACGGCGTGTTCTATGCGAACCGTCTGGATCAGAAGGCGCTCGTCCTCGGTGAGGGGCCGCTTGATAATGCCTACAGCCCCGACTGCGTGCAGCGCATTGATGCCTATGACGTGAATTTCCAGCCGACGACAGTCGAGCGCGTGGACACGGACAAGAACGTACTCATCGTGCCGAGCGATAATCTCGGCGTGACGGCGACGTTCTTTGACTACGGCTATTTTGCAAAGACGACGGACGGCAAGGTGATCCCGACGCGTGATTTCTCGGACATCGAGAATCTCAAGGCAGTGACCTATGCCTACAAGTACAATGTGCACTACTGGAACGAGGCCGTGAAGCCGGCGGGCATCTACAATGTGCCGATCCAGATTGTGCCCGAGGTGAATCCGCTGACGCTGCGCCGCGGCGATACGCTCCGTCTGCGCATCTATAAGGATGGTCAGCCGTATGCGAATGCGCCCGTGATCGCGGATGTGCTTGGCGACCTCACCAATGAGATGCAGGCAGATGCGAACGGCGAAATCTCTGTGCGCATTGCAAACAACGGGCTCAATGTCATCGGCGTTGAGGTCGGATTCCCGACGGACAATCCGATCGTGACGAAGAAGATCTTCAGCTCCCTCTCGTTCATCATCCCGGCAGAGTAAAGGCAACGTTGAAAAATAGGAAAGCGCAGCTGCGTGTGTGGCTGCGCTTTTTATTATACAATATGATACTTCTTCCACGGGATCTGGTTCAGCCGAATGCTGCTTAAAAAGTCCACGATATCCTTGCGTCCGTAGTATTGGGGCTTGCCGTCGTTTGTGAGGCTCATGAGGATGATCGGCATGCCGGGGAAGAAGCGCATGAGGGCGCGGCGGGTCTGCGTCGACTTGATGGTGTAGCGCGTGACTTCGGGGGCGACGTGGATGATGGCGAAGGTCACGCCCTTCTCAATGATGACGGCTCCCTCGATGGTCATGTGCGCACCTCCTCTCTGCGATTTGCCCATTTTAACAGAGCCGATCGCGCAATACAATATTAAATTGAAAAGACCTATTAAAATGAGGTTGCGAAAAAGGCGGGAAGCCCGTATAATATGCGATAAGGGGTATGAATCGCACAAGGGTGGATTCATAGCCATGCCTTATGATATTGACGGAAAATTCAAAACCCATTTCTCTGAATGTATACAGTTGTGGAAGGAATTTTGCTTTTTGCGTCGAATGTCGTAAAGGTACTGATATTCAACGAAGGCGGTACGCGATGTACGGCTCTGCAGTCCAAACGGAATGTGGGGGCGATTTTCTTATGTCTTTTCGGGATTGCATTGCGGGGCTGTCAGAGGAGGAATATGAGGCAGGTTTTATCGGCGTATCGGAGGCAGATTGTCCTCTCATTTGCGGCGGCAGCGCTCCTCGGGATGGGCGCGCTTCTCCTTGTGGGGGAGCTGCAGCTCGTGGGTGCTCTGCTTGCAGGTGCGGGAGCGGCGGCACTCTACTTTGCACAGATGGCGCAGCGCGTGATGCGTGCGGCGCGGCTGGGTGCGGCGGGAACGTCGCAGGTGCAGGTGGGGCTGGTGCTGATGCTAGTGCTGATTGGTGCCGTTCTATGGGCGGCGACGACAGCGGGCATGCACGAGTTCTTCGCGGCGGTGGGAGGATTCCTCCTGATGCACGCGATCATGATGGTGCAGCTGATCGTGCGGACGATACGCGCCGATAGACGGAATCGCTGAAAGGCGGTTTCGATAGGTAACTGGGGGAGACCCCCCGAGGGAGGTAGAGGTTATGCACGAAATCGGTGTTCGCGAGGCAGTGCAGATCGCCGGATTTACCTTCAATTCGCAGACCCTGGTGATGACGTGGATTTCGATGGTCGTCGTCCTCTTCATCGGCTGGCTCGCGACGCGCAACCTCAGGGTTGTGCCGACATCGAACTGGCAGATGATGATGGAGACGGTGATCGAAGCACTGCATGACCAGGTCGAGGAGAATATGGGCCCGCGCGGGCGTGGATTCCTGTCCACGTTCATCGTGTCGCTGTTCCTGTTCCTCCTCGTGTCGAATTGGATCGGTCTGATTCCGACGATGGCATCGCCGACAAACGATCTGAACACCACATTGGGACTGGCTCTGCTGGTCATTGTCATGATGCATGTGCTGGGGCTCGCGGTGAAGGGGATGCACTATGTGGCGCATTTCTTCCAGCCGGTCGCACCGTTCATCATCATCAACATTGTCGAGGAGGTCGCGAAACCGATCACGCTGTCGTTTCGTCTATTCGGCAACATTCTGGCAGGTGAAATTCTCATTCACATCCTGCTGCAGCTTCTCGGGAATGGCTCCACCATCCCCTCGGTGATCTGGCTGGCGTTCAGTGTGTTCGTCGGCATTGTGCAGGCGCTGGTCTTTACGATGCTCTCGACGGCGTACATCGGCGCTGCCATTAAGACTGATGACGGTCACTGATTTTTAAGGTTTTACGTGCGGCAAACGCACACCATCCAAGCTTTTGTTCAATTGTTTAAGGAGGATCTTTTCATGGAAAACGCAATCATGGTCGCAGGCGCTCTTATCGGTGCGGGTCTCTGCTTTGGTCTTGCCGCGATCGGCGCGGGCATCGGTGACGGTCTTGTCACGGGCCGCTTCATCGAGGGTCTGGCACGTCAGCCGGAGGCGGGCGGCGTTCTCTTTACGCGTACGCTGATCTCGGTCGGTCTGATCGAGGCGCTTGCCATCATCGGCGTCGTTTTCGGCATTATCATGCTCTATGCAAATCCGCTGATTCACTAAGAAGAATGGATACGGATTTTGCAAAGGGGGCATAGGAATTGAGCGAAATTACGCAAGGGCTGATTGATCTCAACGGGACGCTGCCTGTCCAAATCATCAACTTCCTGATTCTCGTTGCACTCCTGCGCGCAGTGGCGTATAAGCCGATCGTCCGCATGATGGATGAGCGCAGAGCCAAGATCGCCGAGAGCATCGAAAAGGCGGACGCAGATGCGGCTGCTGCCGAGGCGACGCTGAACGAGTACAAGGCACAGCTTGCCGCCGCGCGCACAAAGGCACAGGAGATTGTTGATCTCGCCGAGAAGCGCGCCAGCGAGGATCGTGAGGCGAAACTGCAGGCGACGAAGCATGAGATCGAGCAGATGAAGAAGGCTGCAGAGCTGCAGATGGAGCGCGAGCGCGCCCATGCGGTTGAGCAGCTGAAGGCTGAGGTTGTCGCCCTGTCGCTCGCTGCGGCGGGCAAGATCATCCAGAAGAATCTGGAGGCGAAGGACAACGATGCCATCATTGGCGAGTTTATCGCAAAACTCGACGCAAACAAGATTGGTGATGCGCCATGCTGAACATGGAACTTGCACGCAAGTACGCACGCGCGATCTTTGAACTTGCCTGCGAGGACAATGCACTGCAGGAATACGGCGCGGATCTCGCGAAGGTGCAGCAGCTCTATCACGACTGCCCGGAGCTGAAGGCGTATCTCTGCAACCCGAACATCCAGCCGGAGGACAAGAAGTCCCTCCTGAAGGAGGTGTTCGAGGGCGGTGTGCGCGAGACGGTGCTGAACTTCCTCCTGCTGCTCATCGACAAGCGGCGCATGATGGTGTTCGACGCGATCAGCGCGATTTTCGGACAGCTCTCGAACGAGAAGCTTGGCATCGCCGTGGCGGATGTCACGACGGTGGAGCCTCTCGCACCCGCACAGCTGCAGGAGCTGACGGCAAAGCTCGAGAGCGTCACGGGCAAGCAGGTAACTCTACGCGAGCACCGCGATCCCTCGCTCATCGGCGGCGTGGTGGTGCGCATCGGCGACCGCCGCATCGACGGCAGCATCAAGGGACGTCTCGCAGCAATGACGGCAGAGTTAATGGCGAACTAGCGGGGTGACAGCGAAATATGAAAATGAATCCGGAAGAGATTACTTCCATTATCAAGGAACGAATCAAGAACTATGATGTCGATCTGAATGTGAACGATGTCGGTACGGTTCTTGAGGTCGGCGACGGTATTGCCCATATCTACGGGCTCGACAAGGCGATGGCAGGCGAGCTGCTGGACTTCGGCAACGAGGTCTACGGGCTCGTGCTGAACCTCGAGCAGGAGAGCGTCGGCGCGGTTCTGCTCGGCGGCGATACGGTCATCAAGGAAGGCGACACGGTCAAGCGCACGGGCCGCATCATGCAGGTGCCCGTGGGTGAGGCGATGATCGGCCGCGTTGTGGACGCGCTCGGTCGTCCGATCGACGGCAAGGGCCCCATCGACACGAAGGAGTTCCGTCCGGTCGAGTCGCCGGCACCCGGCATCGCGGACCGCAAGAGCGTTCATGAGCCGCTGCAGACGGGTCTGAAGGCAATCGACGCGCTTGTTCCGATTGGACGCGGACAGCGCGAGCTCATCATCGGCGACCGCGGCACGGGCAAGACGGCAATCGCTGTCGATACGATTCTGAACCAGAAGGGGCAGAACTGTATCTGCGTCTACGTCGCCATCGGTCAGAAGGCATCGACGGTCGCGCGCGTCGTCAAGACGCTCGAGGACGGCGGTGCGATGGAGTACACCATCGTCGTTGCCGCAACGGCTGCGGACAGCGCACCGCTGCAGTACCTCGCACCCTATGCGGGCGTTGCGATGGCGGAGTACTTCATGTACAAGGGCGGTCATGCGCTCTGCGTCTATGACGACCTCTCCAAGCACGCGGCTGCGTACCGCGCAATGTCGCTGCTGCTCCGCCGTCCGCCCGGACGCGAGGCATACCCCGGCGACGTGTTCTACTTACACTCCCGCCTCCTCGAGCGCGCGGCGAAGCTCTCCGACGCACTCGGTGCAGGCTCCATCACGGCACTGCCGATCATCGAGACGCTCGCGGGCGATCTCTCGGCGTACATTCCGACAAACGTTATCTCGATCACCGACGGTCAGATCATGCTGGACACCGACTCGTTCTACTCGGGTATCCGCCCGGCGATCAGCGTCGGTCTCTCGGTCTCCCGTGTCGGCGGCTCCGCACAGATCAAGGCGATGAAGCAGGTCGCAGGCACGATGCGTCTCGATCTGGCGCAGTACCGCGAGCTCGCGGCATTCGCGCAGTTTGGCTCGGATCTCGACAAGGCGACGAAGGCGCAGCTCGACCGCGGCGCACGCATGGTCGAGACGCTGAAGCAGGCGCAGTACAGCCCGCTCTCCGTTGCCGAGCAGGTGCTTGTCATCTTCACGGCGGTGCGCGGACACCTCACGGACATCCCCGTGAACAAGGTCGTCACGTTCCACACGGACTTCCTCAAGTTTATGCGTTCCTCGCATCCCGAGATCGCGTCGGCGATCACGTCGCAGCAGAAGCTCGACGATGCGCTTGAGGCGGACATCACGAAGGCGATTGCGGAGTTCAAGGACACCATCTCCTACAAAGAAGCGTAAAGGAGAGGTGACTGTATATGGCAAATTTACAGGACATCCGTCGGCGCATCCGCAGCGTCAAGAGCATCCAGCAGATCACAAACGCCATGGACATGGTCGCGACCTCGCGTCTGCGCCGTGCAAAGGAAGCCGCGAACAACAACCGTCCCTACGCCGAAAAGACCGCTGCGGTCATTCGGAGCGTGGCGGCGGCGGCAAGCGGTGTCTCGCATCCGCTGCTCGAAAAGCACAGTGAGGGCAAGCGTCTGATCCTCGTGATGGCGGCGGACAAAGGTCTCGCGGGTGCGTATTCCAGCAATGCTCTCAAGACGGCGATGACGCTCGTCGAGGACAAGGCGAACACGCAGATTGTCGCAGTCGGACGCAAGTCACGCGATTTCTTCAAGAACCGCGGCTTTGATATCGTGCACCAGCATGTCGGCATCAGTGAGCGCCCGAAGGCGCGCAATGCGCAGAAGCTGGCACGGGTTCTCATCAGCGCGTTTGAAGAGGGCGGCGTGAAAGAAGTCTACATGGTCTACACACGCTTTGTGTCGGCGATCACCTGCGTGCCTGAGATCGTAAAGCTCCTCCCCTTTGAGGCAGAGAGCGAAAACGCGGCGCACGCGCAGGCACAGTACATCTATGAACCGAATGCCGAGGAGGTGCTCGGGGCACTGCTGCCGCAGTACCTGTTCACCACCATCTATGCGGCGCTCCTCCAGTCGGCGGCGAGCGAACTGAGTTCACGCATGAACGCAATGAGCAACGCGACCGACAACGCAGGCGAACTCATCGGGAAGCTCGACCTCTTCTACAACAAGGTACGTCAGGCGGGCATCACGAACGAGATCAACGAGATTGTCGGCGGCGCCGAGGCACTCAAGTGACATCCATGCACAATGGGTACATGGAGGTAAGGAGGTTTTCCATTGGCAAAAGGTAAAGTCGTACAGGTCATTGGACCTGTCGTAGATATTGAGTTTCCGGCGGGCGAACTGCCGGAGATTCTGAACGCCATCAAGGTCACGGGCAAGGCGGCCGACCAGGAGATCAATCTCACGGTCGAGGTCATGCAGCATCTCGGCGACAGCGTCACGCGCTGCATCGCCATGAGCTCCACCGACGGCCTGATGCGCGGCATGGAGGCCGACGATACGGGCGCACCAATCAAGGTGCCCGTCGGCGAGGCAACCCTCGGACGCGTCTTCAACGTCCTCGGCGAGCCGGTTGACCACAACCCCGAGCCCGTCGGCAACAAGGAGAGCTGGCCGATCCACCGTCCCGCACCGAAGTTCGACGATCAGGAGACATCGACCCAGATCCTCGAGACGGGCATCAAGGTCGTCGATCTGATCGCTCCGTACTCGCGCGGCGGAAAAATCGGTCTCTTCGGCGGCGCAGGCGTCGGCAAGACCGTTCTCATCATGGAGCTCATCCACAACATCGCGACCGAGCACGGCGGCTACTCCGTCTTTGCGGGTGTCGGCGAGCGTACGCGTGAGGGCAATGACCTCTGGTCGGAGATGACCGAGTCGGGCGTTATCGACAAGACCGCGCTCGTCTACGGTCAGATGAACGAGCCGCCCGGAGCGCGTATGCGCGTGGCACTGACGGGTCTGACGATGGCGGAGTACTTCCGCGACGTGCAGGGGCAGGACGTGCTGCTCTTCGTTGACAACATCTTCCGCTTCATCCAGGCAGGTTCCGAGGTCTCGGCTCTGCTCGGACGTATGCCGTCCGCCGTTGGCTACCAGCCGACGCTGACGACCGACGTCGGCGCACTGCAGGAGCGTATCACCACGACGAAGAAGGGCTCGATCACGTCCGTGCAGGCGGTCTATGTCCCTGCGGACGACCTGACCGACCCCGCACCGGCTGCGACGTTCACCCATCTGGATGCAACCACGGTTCTCTCGCGTCAGATCGCCGAGCTCGGCATCTACCCCGCCGTCGATCCGCTCGACTCCACCTCGCGTATCCTCGACCCGCATGTCATCGGGCAGGAGCACTACGAGGTTGCGCGCGGTGTACAGGCGGTGCTCCAGAAGTACAAGGAGCTGCAGGACATCATCGCCATCCTCGGCATGGAGGAACTCTCCGACGAGGATAAGCTGACCGTCTCGCGTGCGCGCAAGATCCAGCGCTTCCTCTCGCAGCCGTTCGCGGTTGCAGAGGTCTTTACGGGATCGCCCGGCAAGTACGTTGCACTGAAGGACACGATCCGCGGCTTCCGCGAGATCCTCGACGGCAAGTACGACGAACTTCCCGAGGCTGCCTTCTACATGGTCGGCGGCATCGAAGAGGCGATCGAAAAGGCGAAGAAGCTCAAAGAGGAGGAGTAACGGATGGCGACCATCAAGCTGGAGATTGTATCTCCCGACCGCATGGTCTACGCCGCCGATATCGACATGCTCATCGCCCGCTCCACGGGCGGCGAGATCGGCATCCTGCCGAAGCACATCCCCCTCGTCACGGGACTTCAGCCGCATGCCATGAAGATTCATGTCGACGCCAAGGAACAGCTCATTGCTGTGGCGGGCGGCTTCATGGAGGTCACACCCGAGAAGATCACCGTTCTCGCAACCGCTGCGGAGGAGCCGATCGACATCGACATCAACCGCGCACAGCGTGCCTACGAGCGCGCACAGGAACGCCTGCGTCTCCTGCGCGAGAGCCCTGAGACCGAGGGAAGCATCATCGACGAACAGCGTGCCTCCCTTGCTCTTAAGCGCGCCGCAGCGCGTCTGCAGACCGCAAAGGCACAGACGCCCGGAGCGTAAGACTTGGAATGGAAACGCCCCAACCGCATTGGTTGGGGCGTTTTTGTGCGTTGCTGTCGAATGATTGCAATTTCATCCATGTTCTGATGCTCAAAAACTATGAGCTTGCTCCTTGCTGCAGGGGATCTTCGCCGTATTGATTTTTTCCCGCAGTACCTTTCTTTACCGCACAGTAGAACCAAAAACCGGACTGTACATACGACAAAATCCGAAGGACATGCTCATCATCAATCGGGAGAGATATGATACCAACAATTAAAATGAGGCGTGCCGCACCCGGGCCATGCCCCATGTCTTCCAAACGGCGGGCAGCGATACAATAATTCGCGATCTGGAAAACAAATGCGGTTACCATTGACAGAACTTCAAATGGCTTCGTGTCATCGAGCACGGCAAAAAGCAAGAAAAAGCAAGGGAACGCCAGACCCGCTAACGCAAATGATCTCTTGATAAATCTCTTTCGATTCAAACGCCCATGAAGCTTGAAAAAATTCTCTATAATGCCCTCGTCCGGTTTGCGCGGAGTGCCGCTCATTTGTGTGTGCACCTCAGGTGTGGCAATCGCTGAGCCGCACGCCCGACAATACTTTGCGCCGTCCTCAACAGGATTTCCGCAATCTTTGCAGAACATTTTCCATCGACTCCTTCATGCCTCAATTGTATATCTATTAGGAATCACCGATAAACTGTTATTCCGTACAAATTCGGTCAGCTTCGCACACTCGTCCTCGGTGAAGCCTCTGTACTTCGTGCAGACGATGCGGAAGCAGGAACTCCGCCGTGTCAAAGCCGTGTTCCTGCGCGCGCTCCATGTGTACGAGAATGCTCTCACCTTTTGCGGCAGAGCAGTGAATATCCGAAAACGTCGTGACAATGCCGTCAATGGTGCTGTAGTAGTGTTTCATAATGACGCCTTCTTATAGAAAGTATACGTCAGACCGTGTTTTCGGTCAATAGACTCCATGAGACAGAAGTATTATAGACGGAGCACACCGAATATGCTATGATGAACCCCATACCGCCCACAGAAAGGAGGCACCTATGAATCTTGCCAACTACCGCACGTCCATCATCCTTGCCGTGACCTTTACCCTCCTGCTCTCGACGTTCTGGTTCTATCAGGACTTTGCATTCATCATCTTTCTCTCGCTGCTCCTGCAGCTCCTTCTAAAACCCGTCGTGGACTTCATGGAGGCGCGGCGGATGCCGCGCTCGGTTGCATCGGCAATCGCCATCATCGCCTTCATCCTCGTGCTGCTCGCATTGGTGAGCATCATCTCGCGCTCCGTCCTTCCGTCCTTTCAGCGATTCGTTGCGGAGCTGCCGACCATCGGTCAAAGTCTGCAGCAGCTTCCCTTTCTTTCGGATACCGACTTCATCCAAGATGAGTTTGTGAACATCCTCGACCGTCTGCGCAGCGTCGGTGCGGACCTGCTGCGCGCCTCACTCTCCTTTATCCTCATCGCATTCGGGAAGGTCATCGACTTTGTCATCATTATTTTCGTATCGTTCTACCTCCTGAAGGATGGCCTCACAATCAAACTCTGGCTCGCGGATCTTTTTCCGCACACGGCGCGGCGGCGCGTCCTCCGTCTCTTTGATGCACTGCTCATCGCACTGCGCGCCTACATCTGCAGTCAGATCGTCATGTGCGTCATCACGGGGCTTGTCGTCTTTACCTATTTCAAATTGATGGGGCTGCCATATGCCTCGGTCTTTGCCCTGCTCTCCGGCATCAGCGAGTTTATCCCCGTGCTTGGCCCCACCGTCGCCTCGACCCTTGGCACACTTATGACCGCCGCAGCGATGCGGGAGCTCACGGTGCAGACGGCGCTCTTCTACGTCGCACTCACGCAGGTGAATCACAACGTCGTCTACCCTGCACTCGTCGGCAAGAGCCTCCACCTCCACCCCGTCGCCGTCATTCTCGGCGTCGTCTTCGGCGGTGAGCTGCTCGGTGCGGCGGGGATGTTTCTCGCCGTTCCATTCATCGTCATCATCAAGATCGTCATCATGGACATCTATCGCGACCGCAGGGAGATGCAGAGTGCGGAGGAGGAGTGACCCGCTGCGGGAAAGCCGCCGGCTTTGCAATAACAATTCATACAGAAAGAAGCAGATGCAATGAAAAAGAAATTCTCTGAGATTCCGAAGATCGTGTGGTTTCAACTGTTCCTGCTGGCACTCGGCTACGCCTTTTATTCGGCGAACCGTCTGTCGTTCGGTGTCGGGCTCAAGGCGGTTGCGGCGAGCATTTCGCTGACCGCTGTTCAGCTCGGTACGATCAGCACGATCTTTACGCTTGGGCAGGCACTCATTGACATTCCCGCAGGCTATCTGGCAGACCGCTTCGGACGCAAGCGGCTGCTTGTCATGAGCATGGTCGGCCTCGGCTGCATGACGGCGCTCGTGACGACCTCATCGAACTTCATCAGCGCGGCGTTTTGGCGCTTTATGTTCGGTGTCACAGAGGGCTGCTGGAACATTGTCATGTACTCGGTGGCCGGCTCGATCTTCCCCGCAGCGCGTGCGATGCTCAACGGCCTTATGATGACGTTTTACTCGATCGGCGCATATGTCGGCCCTGCCTACTACGGGTGGAGCCTTGAGACTACGGGCGAGTGGAGCATCGGGCTTCAGAACATGGGGGCTGTGACGGTTGTTTTCGGCCTCCTGCTCATCGTGGGGTTCAAGGCAAAGTACACGGACACGTCCAAGGATGTCAAGCAGCTTCATCTGGTCGAGGCGGTGCGCACCGTCGGCTTCAATAAAGTTGTCTGGCTTGCGGTGTTGATTCAGATTTTGAACATCATCCCGTATTGGGGATTTGCGTCGATGGGGCCGTATCTCTTCATGACGTACAAGGGGTTCAGTGCGACGGAGGCGGGGCAGTTCTTCGGCGCGATCTACGGCATCGGGGGACTCAGCGGTGTTCTCCTGGGTTTCTTCGCCGATCGCTTCGGACGGAGGCCAACGGTGCTCTTCCTCGCTGCGCTCAATGCACTCTGTGCGCTGCTCATCTTCCACGTCATGCCGCAAAACTCGCCGCTCCTCTACGTCGTCGGCGCAGTCATGGGCATCGGACTCCATGCGATCTACGTGCTCGGCTATACAATTGCACAGGACGGCGTGAGCCGGCAGCAAATCGGTCTCGCAACGGGCATTGTCGGCGCATCAAGCTACTTCCTCTCGTTCTTCTCGGGCCCCTTGATGGGCTTCCTGACGAGTACACTCGGCCATGCGGCGGCACTCGATATCATCGTCGTCGCCTTCGAAGCCGTGCTTGTCGTCGTTGCGTTCTTTATGAAGGAGACGCAGCACAGGGCAGAATCGAAATGACAGCGGCTGCATCCAAGTAAAAATGGGGTTGTTGTACGAACATCAACGTACAACAACCCCATTTTCGTTTCCGTTAGTTCTCCGAGAGCAGTGCCTCGGTCAGTGCGTCCATGATCTCCTCCTCCCAGATATAGTTGCCGCTGAACTGTCCCGCGCTGCGCGGATCATCGTCCTCGGCAACAGCCTCGCCGTTCATGATGTAGACGAAGCCGTCCTTTGTCCCCGGGCGGAAGAATACGCCGGAGAGGAGGCCGAACGCCTCGCCGTTATGGCCGACGAGATCGATCTCGTGTGTGCGGTTGACGCGCGATGTGCTGCCGCCCGCGATCTGTACCTCGCCAAGACCATAGGAGAGCAGCGTGCCGCCTGCCGTACTCCCGTTTTTCAGCGTCGGATCGTACTGCCACTGGGGGCGCAGCATCTCGGCGATGGAGGCGGGGGACAGGATCTGCTGCCCGCGGTAGCTGCCGCCGTTCATCAGCATCTCGAGGCAGTGCGTCAGTTCCTCGTAGGAGATGCGCAGACCGCCCTGCGGGGAGAGCATTGTCGCGTTCGTGCCGGGAACATAGCCTCGGAGGGAAAACCAGCCTTGAATGTCCTCGGCGTACGGGTTTTGCAGGTAGATGGACTCCTTCTTCGGCTGCTTGCCGCCGTAGTCGTCCGCCTTTCCGTACCAAGGACCGTGCTCGTCCCAGCTGCCGTTCTCGTCTTTCTTTTGATAGATCGTGCCGAGCTTCGCAAAGTCCTTTTTGGCGAGGTTTCCGGGCACGTAGTCCGCCTTCGTGTTCAGCTGCTTCAGGATATGTTCCTTCTGGTAGAGATCAAAGCGCTCGCCTGTGACCTTCTCGATGATTGTGCCAAGGAGACCATAGTTGATGTTCGCGTAGCAGAAGTAGCTGCCGGGTGCTTCCTCCGCAGGAGCGAAGTGATCGCCGTTTTCGTAGTAGCGTCCCTCGGGTGTGAAAAACTCGCGCACGCTGACCGAGGGCGGGATGCTGTAGACCTTGCCGTCGCGCAGCGAGGATGTGTGGCTTGCAAGCATCCGCACTGTAATCGGTGTGTTGGGGTGTGCGGGATTGCGCAGGGGAAAGCCCAGGTAATCGCTCACATCCGCATCGAGGCTGAGTTTGCCCGCCTCGACGAGCTGCATCAGTGTGAAGATGGTGAACTGTTTCGATACGGAGGCGATGCGGAAGCGCGTGTCGCGTGTAATTGGCTCCGCCGCTGCGGGATTCTGTGTGAGGAAGCGGCGGCTGCCCGCAAAGTGACTGTAGACTTCCTGCCCATTTCGATAGAGCACAACGCCGAGTCCCGGAACCTTCGTCCCCGTGTCGCCGAGCATCGCATCCAGACGCTTCGTCAGCTGTGCCTCTGCTGCGGGGGAGAGGGCGGCGCTGCCCACGGTCATGGGGGATGCCTGCATCTTATGTGACGCGGGCAGCGGCACGGGTGCGTCGGGGGCATTGTTCGAGGCGGCAAAGGCTGCGGGCGCACTCAAGAGTATCGTCGCTCCGATGATGAGGGGCAGACGGCGCAGAGAAACTGCTCTTTTTCGCATAGAGAGCTCCTTTCGTACAAACGGAATCAATACGGCAAATCTCTTTTGTCAAAGAATTGTAGTATTTATTATAGGACAAAAGCGATTGACTCGGCAATGGACTTCCTTCCTAAAATATGTTGATTTCGTAAAGAATTCTGTATACCGAAGGAGGAGCATACAAAAACCGCCGCGCATTTGCACGGCGGTTTTTGTATGTATAGGAAGAAATGGATTATGCGAGCATGGAGCGGAGGAACCAGATCTGCTTTGCGTAGTTCGTGATGTGATCCTCCATGAGGTTCGCGACACCGAAGCAGTCATGCGCATCGGCAGCCTTGCGGATCTCGAGTGCCTGATTCTGGAGGAGTTCGAGGTCGGCGAGTACGATCTCAAGCACCTTCTTCTGGTCAATCTTCTCGTCCGGGAGCTCCTTGATCGTTGCGATTTCAAGGTAGCCCTTGAGGCTTGCGACCGGCTGTGCATCTGCCATCTTGAGGAGCTCTGCCGTCTCGTCAAGTACATCCGCGAAGGAATCATAGAGAGACTCGAGATACTCGTGTACCGCCTTGAACTGCGAGCCAACCACGTTCCAGTGGAGGTTGTGCAGCTTGATGTAGCCGACGCCGATGTTGGCGATGTAGCCGTTGATTGCATTTGTGAGTTCAGACATATTCGTGTGTTTCATAGTAGTGAATCCCCTTTCGTTTTGTTGTTCCGCAGATGTCGTGGCATCTGTTTTATATCTCATTACGTGTGCAATTATAGCGCAGATATCGCTACTTGTCAATAGTAATTATTAAATAATGCAAGAGCTGAATCTCAATAAAAGTTTTCCTTGACAAATCCGATGTTTTGTATATAATTCATAGCTATAAACTATGTGTTTTCGAAAATGGAAAAGGGGACTTACCATGAGCGAGAAAAAATACCATTTTGAAACCCTGCAGGTGCGCGTTGGACAGGAGCAGGCGGATCCTGTGACGGATGCGCGTGCGGTGCCGATCTACCAGACGACATCGTACGTGTTCCACAATGCACAGCATGCCGCCGATCGTTTCGCACTCAAAGACCCTGGCAATATCTACGGGCGGCTCATGAATCCGACGCAGGACGTGTTCGAGAAGCGCATCGCAGCACTCGAGGGGGGCGCGGCGGCACTCGCGTTTTCCTCTGGAGCGGCAGCGATCACGGCGACGTTCCAGGCTCTGGCTCATGTGGGTGACCACATCGTCGCGCAGCAGACCATCTACGGCGGCTCGTACAACCTGCTCGCTCACACGGTGAAGGAGTGGGGCATCGACGTGACCTTCGTCGATCCGAAGGCGGGGGCACAGGGCTTTGCAGATGCGATTCGCCCGAATACGAAGTGCGTCTTTATCGAGACCGTCGGCAACCCGAACGCCGACCTTATTGACATCGAGGCAGTCGCACAGGCGGCACACGCGCATGGCGTGCCCGTCGTCATTGACAATACCTTTGCCACACCGTACCTCCTGCGCCCCATCGAGCACGGTGCAGACATCGTTGTGCACTCGGCGACGAAGTTCCTCGGCGGACACGGAGCGAGTCTCGGCGGCGTGATCGTCGACGGCGGAAAATTCGACTGGAAAGCGTCGGGGCGCTTCCCGCACCTCACCGACCCGAATCCAAGCTATCACGGTGTGAGCTTTGTCGATGCGCTCGGCTCCGTCGCATTTGTTGTCTATATTCGTGCACTCATCCTGCGCGACACGGGCGCGGCAATCGCACCGCAGAGCGCGTTCTACTTCATTCACGGGCTTGAGACACTGTCGCTGCGCGTCGAGCGTCACGTCGAGAACGCGCTGAAGATCGTGAATTTCCTCGCAAAGCACCCGAAGGTCGCGAAGGTCAACCATCCCTCCCTGCCCAACCATCCCGATCACGAAATCTACAAGCGGTACTTCCCACACGGCGGCATCTCCATCTTTACCTTTGATATCAAGGGCGGACGCGAGGCGGCGTTCCGCTTCATCGATAAGCTGACACTGTTCTCGCTGCTCGCGAACGTCGCGGACGTGAAGTCGCTCGTCATCCATCCCGCGACGACCACGCATTCGCAGATGAACGCCGAGGAGCTTGCCGCCTCCGGCATTGGCGAGGGGACGGTGCGCCTCTCGATCGGCATCGAGCACGTCGATGATCTGATTGCTGATCTTGAGGAGGCGCTTGCGGCGGTGTGACGGATTGCCGTTTGCCCCGCGCCGCAGTATCCTGAAAAAATCCTTGCCAATGCGCCCCTCACTGTGCTATAATGCGTCATGTCGCGTGAGCGCATGGAGAGGTGTCCGAGTGGTCGAAGGTGCTTGACTCGAAATCAAGTGTGGTGATGAGCCACCGTGGGTTCGAATCCCACCCTCTCTGCCATTGAAAAATAAGGCTTCGTGGAGATTTTCACGAAGCCTTTTCTGTGTCCATTTTGGGGTGAAAAACATGATTTTGGGCACATTTTGGGCACACGAGATTTTGAACGTGGATTTTGGCATGCATGAAACGATGGTTACGACATAGAAAAACGAGGATGCCGTGCAGCATCCTCGCTTTCCTTTGTGCATCACTTTTGAGGTCTTTGCGGGAGGTCTGTGATCTCCTCCTCAGCGGACGAAATAGATAGCTTTGTCCCTTGTCCTGTGTCATTTTTGCAGAATATCCATGCCTACGGGGCTATCCATATCATGTTATTTGCATGGACAGGCCGGACAAGGGGACAATGCCCTAGCGGACAGTGCATCAATTTTTGAAGAAGCATACGAGAAAAGTGATGCAGACTTCTCCTTAGAGGAGCGCCAGATACTTCGGTTGATCGGCCTTGGCAATCTTCAGCGCATCCATTGCAGCTTCGGCGGTGATGCCTAGGCTTGAAATGAGGTTCTTGATGCTTTTTATACGTTCTGTTTCTGCACCGCGAATTTCACCACGAACCTCGCCGCGAACTTCGCCAATAGCAATACCGTCGTTGTAGATTTCTTCCATTACCTTGCACATAGCGGCAACCCCCTTTTCATCTTCTTTGAAAAAGCGTACGCGCTCGGCGAGCACGTCGCTGTACATATCGTTCGGATCACTGCAAAAGAAGTCGTGCATGAGACGCCCAAGCGGGCTTTCGCTCCGGCATTCCCCGTTGACGTAGAGAATATGCGTGCCGTCGTTAAATACCTCCTCGGTATCCTCGAATGTTCGCCGCACCTTGTAGAGCGGTTTTCCTCGCTTCCATATGTCATGCTCGGTGATAAAGATGACGTAGGTCTCCGGCAGGTCCGGGAAGAGCGTTCCCTTGCTGACCTCGCGAGAATCAATCATGCTGCTGTTGAATCTCGCACGACGGGGAATTGCACCCTCGTCGCTGCGCTGAATCTCGACATCGTAGATGTTCTCGCCATCAGTCGCGAGTGCATCGAATCGTACGGAACGACCGTAGAGATTTGGCACACTCTGCTGCGTGATGACCTCCATCACGTGCAGACGATCATTTTCCATGACGGCACGGAGTACGACCTCCATGCAGGGGATATTCCCATCAAAGCAGCTGTTAAAGAACGTGTCATCCATCAACCGAAGCTGTTTGATCTTTTCAAGGTATCGACTTTTCTTTTGTTCGAGCTCGATGATAATCACCTCAAATCAAATGATCTACCTATATTTTATAGGGATTTTTTCTTTTTTGCAAGATTGTCATTTCTCTTGCGTGCCAAAAACGTAATCGCCGATTTTCCCGGCAGCTTCCTCCTTTGTCTTTTGCATAACGTGGGTGTAAAGATCGGCTGTAATGGCAATCGAGCTGTGTCCAAGGATTTCGGAAGCTGTTTTCATGGCAACGCCGGATTGCAGCATTAACGAAGCGCATGAATGGCGTAAATCGTGAAAACGGATGGTACGCATATTGTGGCGTGCCAAGAAATCCTTGAATGCTTTTGTGAAATTGCCGGGGCGGATCGGCGATCCATTCCCACGGCATAGAACAAGATCATGTTCGTCGTATGCATTGCCGAGCCATTCCTTATGTTGGTCTAGCTCCTCCTTTCGCCGCTTCAATATGGCGAAAACCTCAGCGGGGGCGTGAATGGTGCGAATGCTTTCAGTACTCTTAGGCGTGGAGAAATGTATTTTGTGATGAATCTCTATCACCTGCTCATCAATGGTAATGGATTGGCTGTCGAAGTCAATTTTCGACCATTTGAGACCAAGGCATTCACTGCGCCGCAGACCTCATATTGCAGCGAGTGCGATTGCCGCTTGCCAAAAACTGTTTTCAGCAACTGCTGCCTCCAACAAAGAACGAATCTCCTCCGCGCTGTATGCGGATGCCTTGAACTTTTTTGCCTTTGGGATATTTGTTACACTGAGCAATGGATTCTTGACCAGCAAGCCTTTCTGTACGGCATGTCCAAGAGCTCCGTTCAAAACACGGTGGATGTAGAGTACGGATTTTGCTGAGAGACCGCCTTTGCCGTCTGCGCGTCCCTGCTGCAACAATGTTGCATAAAATTCGTCAATCTGCATCGGGGTGATCGCCTTGATGTCACAGGCACCAGCCCAAGGAATGAGGCGTTTCTTCACGATTGCTTCATATTGGGCATATGCTTGCATGGAAACAGAAGATCGATGATTTCTTTGCGGTAAAGCTAGCATTGCGTAATAATGTTATGATGCGTAGTCCGCTGGTCTTTGATTTAATTGGTGCGGACAGCAATCTGGACATTGCGATTGACAGCAACATTCTGCAAAGACTTGTCGATAAGCACCATTTTACACAGAAGGATTTACTCCAACTGCCGAAAAAATAGCCGATCCCCTTTTTGTGTTACGGGCAATCGACAGCAGAACGGGCATTGAGAATCCGCAGAAGAGAATTGTTATTGTCGATATGGAGACCAATGGTGCAACAGTCATGATTCCGTTCGTCCTCAATACGAGCAAAAGAGCTCAATAAGATTGCAAGTGCCTATGGTCGTGAAAAAAACTTTGGATTGCCAAATGATCTATGGTACATTAACCAACTAAATCAGAAGAATCTTCTTCATATCAATAAAAATAGGACTGCACGCTGGGTCGCGGCCCGAACGGGCGCGGCCGGGAGTCATAATGCTCCACTAACGAAACAGTCCTTTAGCAAACTCAGTATACCAGACGAGATGGATTTAAGCAAGAAAAAGGAGAATCCAGGGTTCTATCAATCTGTGGTTGATGTTCCTTAATGCACATAAAAAAAGAGCCTTGGACTGGGTGAAAGCTATCCAACGGCACAAAGTGCCGGGACGATTCACCCTGCAAGACTCATTTTTTAACAGTATACCAACGAATACAGACCTTGTAAAGGCGCGTGCGTACAATGAAGGGGTCTATCAATCCGCATGGCACGGTACGCCGCATGACTTCGACGGCTTTGACCTCGGTGCAATCGGCACGGGCGAGGGCGCACAGGTGCACGGATGGGGGCTGTATTTTGCGCAGAATCGGGGGGGTCTGAGGAGTATAAGAGATGGTTGATTGAACCACAGTCAATAGTATAGATCCAATTTTGGGCACACGAGATTTTGAAAGTGGATTTTATGGTGCTCGAAATGAGGGGAGCAGACAAATAACACGAGGATGCCGTGCAGCATCCTTGTGTTATTTGTGCATTGCTTTTTGAAGAAGCATACATTGAAAGGGACGTGTTTTTATCTTTTACGTTCCCGATGCTTTTCGAAATAAGACTTTTGATATTTGCTGTACTGACGGACGGCGAATACAACGCCAACCGAGCCGATTAGAACAAAAACGAGTAGCGGCGGCGACGAAAGAACGGCCATCAGTATGTCCAACACGTTCGTGACAAGAGAAAACACAACGCAGAAGAGAAGAAGCAGTGCCATGGAGATCCAACGAAAGAAGGAGTTCAATGCGTCGAACATGGTACGCACCTCCACAACCAATCATTTGTGTCTTTCGGGCTTGCCTATTATTGGACAGGGCGGCAACGGGGGCTAATATACAATAAGTTTAGTGTTTCTTGCGGAACTCTGCCATAAACGCCGCGAGTTTTTCCACGCCTGCGAGGGGCATGGCGTTGTAGATGGAGGCGCGCATGCCGCCGACGCTGCGGTGTCCCTTGACACCCGCAAGACCCTGCTCTTTGGCAGCGGCGACGAAATCCTTTTCGAGGGATTCGCTCGGCAGGCGGAAGGTGACGTTCATGCGCGAGCGGCTGCCCTTCTCTGCGTGCCCGCGATAGAATCCGTCGGAGCTGTCGATGGCGTCGTAGAGGAGGGCGGCTTTCTTCGCGTTCGCCTCGCCCATGGCGGCAAGACCGCCGTGCTCCTTGATCCAGCGGACGGTTTTGCCGACCATGTAGATGGCGAAGACGGGCGGGGTGTTGTAGAGGGAGTCGTTCTTTTGGAAGGTGCTGTAGCGCAGCATGGTCGGGAGTTCTGCGGGGGTGTTTTCGAGCAGCGTTTTCTTTGCGACGTTCAGGACGACGCCCGCAGGACCGAGATTTTTCTGTACGCCCGCATAGATGAAGTCATAGGAGGAAAAGTCCCACGGGCGCGAGAGGATGTCGGAGGACATATCGGCAAAGAGCGGGGTGCCGTTCGTCTCGGGGGTGTAGTGGTACTCGGTGCCGTAGATGGTGTTGTTGAGGCAGAGGTGGAGATAGGCGGCGTCGGGGGCGATGCGGATTTCGTCTTGACGCGGGACGCGCACGTAGTTCGCCTCCTTCGTCGAGGCGGCGACGGTGCCGACACCGAGCCTTACTGCCTCCTCGTATGACTTTTCGGAGAAACTGCCCGAGAGCAGGTAGCTGCCGGGGCGTGCCTCGGTGGCAAAGTTCAGCGGGATGAGAGCGAAGGTCTGGCTTGCGCCGCCGGCAGTAAAGACGACATCGTAGTCGTCGCCGAGCCCCATGAGCTCCTTGATGTCCGCCTTTGCCTGCTGATGTACCTCGTCGTAGGCGGGCGCTCGGTGGCTGATCTCGAGGATGGACATGCCTGTGCCGTTAAAGTTCAGGAGCTCCGCCTGTACCTCTCTCAGAACATCTTCGGGCAGGACGGCGGGGCCGGGGTTGAAGTTGTAGATGCGGTCATTCATGGTATTTCTCCCTCTGTGTCTTTTCTTATTCTTCGGGGGGTGCTTCCGTTCGCGTCATGCGGATCTGGGCGACGCGTGCGCGATCCATGCGCAGCACCTCGAAGGTGTACGCGCCCCATGTGCAGGTCTCGCCGACCTTTGGGATACGGCCGATCTGCGCAGTGACAAAGCCGCCGAGGGTGTGGAAGTGGTCGTGATCCTCGTCGGGCAGTTCGTCAATGCCGAACTCCTCCTTGAACTCGTCGATGGGGAAGAGCCCGTCAAAGACCCAGTTCGCCGTCTCCTCCGCGCCGGTACGCGTACCGGTGGGCGCGTCATCGTCCGCGCTGCCGATGATCTCCTCCATGATGTCGCCCATGGTGATGAAGCCGACGACACCGCCGTACTCGTCGAGGACGACGGCCTCGTGAATCGCGCCCGTGCGGAATTTCTCGAGGACGCGAAGCCCCTCCATTGTACGCGGAACGAAGAGGGGACTCCGTATGTAGTCTGCGAGGTTGAGCTCTGCGCCGTCCAAGACTGCATCGAGGAGCTCTTTTGCGTAGACGACCCCGCGAAAATCGTCGAGGTTCTCGTACGCGACGGGGAACACCTCGTGCTCTGCTGCACGGATGACGCGCAGCTGCTCGGTGCGTGTCTCGGCGAGGTCGATCCACGCGATCTGTGTGCGCGGGGTCATGAGAGCGGAGGCGGTCTGGTCGCTCATGTGAAAGATGCGGTCGACCATGTCCTGCTCTGCCTTTTCAAAGGTACCGTCCTCGGTGCCCTGCTCCATGAGATCCTTGACGGCATCCTCCGTGACAGAGGCGCGGTTCTCGGGATTGATGCCGACGAGGAGGAGCAGTCCGCGCGAGACGGAGACGAGTGCCGCGCTCGGCAGCGCCGTGAGGCGTGTGAGCAGACGGATCGAGCGGTGGCTGCGCATGAGGATGCCCTCGGGGTTCTGCAGGGCGATCTGCTTTGGCAGGAAGTCACCGAAGAGCAGGGTCAGCGCGGTCATGACGAGGATGCTGAGGACGAGTGCAGCGGCAAAGACCTCCATGCCGGGCAGGAGTTTTGCGAGAAATCTGCCGAAGGTGGGCGCGACCAAGAGCCCAATGCCAAGCCCCATGAGGAGGCTGGTGCAGGTAACACCCGCCTGCGCCATGGCAAGCGGCGGCACGGGATGTTCGAGGAGGGCGAGTGCCGACGCTGCGTCCCTGTCGCCGTCATCGGCGAGGCGTTCGAGCCGCCCGCGATGGGATGCGGTGAGTGCGGTTTCGACCTGCGCGAAGTAGGCGTTCGCCGAGAGGCAGACGATGAGCAGGATGAGTGCAAAAAGGTCGGATAGGGAACTGTCCAAGGATGTATGCAGCTCCTTTCAAAATATAGAGATTCCGTTTGTATTGTAGCACAGACACGGTAAAATGTCATTTCCCGTCCACAACAACATCGGTCAGCCCGAAGTACTCCATCGCGCCCTCCTTCGTGACGCTGTTGTCCCAGTCCTCGTAGTAGACGTGGCGCAGCGCACGGTTCGTGCGCTCGATACGCGGGAAGCGGACGACGGTCTCGCCGCGTGCACGTGTCTCCTCGATCTGTGCGATGCGCGCCGCGTCCGCTGCGTGCATCTCCTGCGTGATGAAGAGCGCCGCCGTGCCTGTGTAGGCAAAGAGGAGGCACGCGCCCGCGCACAGTACACTGCCCGCCCGCGGGAGAAGTGCGCTGCGGATGGGCTCATCGCTGAGCAGTGCGAGTGCCGCCGTGACGAACATCGCAGCCGAGCTGAAGGTCGCGCGTCCCGGAAAGGTCGGCGCGGCGAGCATGACGAGGTTGTTGCAGATGCCAAGAGCCATCAGGAACGCCGCATAGCGTGCGGCGGGATGGCGGCGCAGTACATCGCGTGCGGGCACGCATTCTGCCGCCGCTCGTACGGCAGCGGCGGTCAGGCCGAGCTTCTGTTTGATGCGTACGTAGAAGAGGAGAATCGCGAGCCAGTAGATCGCCATCTCCTCGAAGCCGTTCATGAGATTTGTAAAGAGATGGATCGTCTTTGGTTTCGTGAAACCCAGCGGTGTAAGCACACTGCCGATGATGGCATCGCGGATGCCGCCCGCGACCCACCCGCCCGTGAAATAGGAGAGGGTGAGCAGGCTGATGAGTGCGACGAGCGTTACGGTACCGATACTGATGCCGTCTGTGCTAAACCCCACCACATATTTTTTCCCGGCATAGAGGAGGAGCGAGCCGTGCCGCTCCGTCGGCTGCCCCGCCGACAGTTGCCGATAGAGCCGCCATGCCGTCAGGATGAGCAGAAGAACGGGCAGGAGGTAGAGCAGCATCTCGCCCTGCCCCGCGAACTGATTGCCGATGTGCACGAGGATGCCCTTGCCCGCCCCCTGCACATCGTAGCGCACATAGTTGCCGGGGGCGGCGACAAGCCCTGCAAGTCCAGTGAGTGCGCCGAGCGCGCCGGTGATCATCCATGCGGGGGAGGTGCCGTAACGTCGCCGCACATACAGAGATGCACCAAATGCCGTGACAACGACCGTCACGGCGAGATTTTCGATCGACCAGCCCGCGAGAATGCCGAGCAGGAACATCGGGAGAACGGCCCACATTCGCCGCACCCGCCGCCCCTCCGAGAGCGCCCGCAGAGCGAGATTGTACGGCAGGAGAAAGAGGAAGGCGGGCACTGCCGACCAGAGGTAGACCGTCGAGCCGCTCTTCCAGACAGCGACCTCGCCGAAGTGCGGCAGTGAGAGCCAGAGCAGAAGCGCTGCCGCCGCAAGGAGGCGCGGATGCTTCCAGAAATCGAGTGCACGCCGTGCATGCATCGTTGCCAAAACGACGAGCGCGAGGAACATCAGCGCGTTTGCGATGTCGAACGCCGTCTTACCGAGCCAGAGGAAGAGCTGCAGGCAGAAGACCGTGACCGTTCGCCCGCCGTGGAGCAGATAGTGCTGTACGCCGGAGACGCATACGTCGGAGAATGATGCGAGGTGTACACCCGTTTTCCAGACCATCGAATAGTCGTAGTCGTCGCGGTGGACGGGCATAAAGTGATTCAGTGCAAACAGAAATGCAAAGACGGCCCCCGCGACCAGTCCCGTGCGAAGCATATCCGTGCGCACTACTTCACCTCCCCGCGCCCTGCGGCGTAGTCAAATTTCTCCCCGTCCAGCTCGTCGATCAGATAGCACGGACGCTGCTTGCTCTCGGTAAAGACGCGCCCGAGGTACTCGCCGATGATGCCGAGCGAGAGCAGCTGCACGCCGCCGAGGAAGAGCAGCACCGTCATGAGCGTCGGATAGCCTGCGACGGGGTCGCCGTAGACGAGCGCATCCACGAGGACGACAATCATATAGCAGAGGGCGAGCGCCGAGACTGCGAGACCGAGTACCGTCGTCAGGCGCAGCGGTGCCGTTGTAAACGAGGTAATGCCCTCGATCGCCAGAGACAGCAGCGCGAGGTAGCTCCACGTCGTCTTGCCCGCCGCACGCGGATGTACGTGGAAAGGGATCTCCTTCTTCTTGAAGCCGACCCATGTGAAGAGGCCCTTCGTAAAGCGCTGATTCTCGCGCAGGAGACGCAGCGCTGCCACGCAGCGATGGTCGAGCAGACGAAAATCGCCCACGTCGCGCTGCAGTGTAAAGCGGCTGACCGCCTGCATCGAGCGGTAGAAGAGATTCGCCATCGTGCGCTTCAAGAGTGTTTCGTCTGCGCGATCCGTGCGTTTTCCGCAGACATCATCGAAGCCTGCACGCCAATGCATGACCATCTCAGGAATCAGCGAGGGCGGATGTTGAAGATCCGCATCCATCAGGATCACCGCGTCGCCGTCTGCGTAGTCGAGCCCTGCCATCATTGCAGGCTCCTTGCCGAAATTGCGTGTGAAACGGATATAGTGCACGTTCTCGTGTGCGTCGGCGAGCGTACGAATCGCCGCGAGCGTATGATCGCGGCTGCCGTCGTCGATAAAGAGATAGGAAAAGGCGCAGTCCGCAATGCCTGCCGTTGCTGTCTCCACCTCGCTGTAGAAACGCTCCACCACCTCTGCCTCGTTGTAGCAGGGAACGATAATCGTGATCTTGTCCATAGTTCTCCTCTAGCGTGAGAGGGCGCGGAAACTGACAGCTTCCGCGCCCGCCGCAGCAAGTGCTTCCCGTACGGCGGGGGCAGAGACCGCGGCAAGCTCCGCCTCGAAATCGTGATTCCAGCGGCAGTCGCGGACGAGCACAGCGTTGTCCGTGCCGGGATGGAGCATGACCTCTGTCGTGCCGCTCTTGAGGCTTGCTGCAACCTGCGTGAGAGCTTCTGTATCCACCGCCTCACCCGCGACGATGCCGGCGAAGTGATCGGGCACGCAGATGCCGCGCCGCCGTGCTTTCGCTGCTGCACGCCGTGCAAGTACGGCGAGTCCCATGCGTCCGACGAGCTGTCCGACGCCGCCGAAGCTGCCTGCAAAGATGGGGGCACGCGGTGCACGCATGGCGGGAATCTGCGCCGCTGCACAGAGGTCAAGTGCGACATCAATGATGCCCGGCAGGACGTGCATATGCTGATGGCTGTCCGCGTGCGTCGGGGAAATCCCGGCTGCCTCCACGCGCCGCAGCTGCGCCGCAAGCTCCGCGCGCACCTCATCGAGGCTCACCCTGCCGCGCAGGAGACGTACGGTCAGCGCCGTGTGATCGTCCACAAAGACACCCGCCTCCGTCACGAGTGACGGGATCTCCGCAGGCGGCAGGACGGGATTGCCGTTGACGAGCGTCAGATGGATGCCGACCCCGAGTGCAGGCGTGCGTGCAGCAAGTGCCGCCGCATCGTCAAAGGCGGCACCGCCCGGCATAATCGTCGCCGAGCGCAGGAGCCCACCGCACACGCCTCTCTCGACGGCACGGTTGATGAGTGTGTGCCGCCCGAAGTCGTCGGCGTTTACAATGATTTGTTTCAAATGCATTTCCTCGGTGTTTTTCGGATTGAGTGCTGCAATTCTATACATAATAATATCCTGCCGTAATATTTTCGACAAAAAACATGAAATTACCTTTTCTACATAGGCCTTTTGTAGTAAAATAATCTAGAAATCCTATTGACTGAAAAGAGGCATCTCAATGGTTGTTGAAATCATCAGCGTGGGCACGGAACTGCTCATGGGCAGCATTGTGAACACGAATGCGCAGCACATCGCGAAGAAACTCGCGCATATGGGGCTGGACGCATACTATCAGACCGTCGTTGGGGACAACCCCGAGCGCCTGCGTGCCGCACTCGACATCGCGTATACACGCGCGGACTGTGTAATCACGACGGGCGGACTGGGGCCGACGAAGGACGATCTGACGAAAGAAATGCTCATCTCCTATTTCGGCTGCACGCCCGTCGAGGACGCGGAGGCGCTGCGCCGTCTGGAGGAACGTGCGGAAAAGCGCGGCGTACCGCTCTCCGAGAGCATGCGCAAGCAGGCGACCGTGCCCTCGGGTGCGACCGTTCTGCAGAACGATCACGGCACGGCACCCGGCGTTATCATCGAGAAGGACGGGCGCGCGTGCGTTATGCTGCCCGGTCCGCCGAAAGAGATGGTGCCGATGTTCGAGGCTGCGTGCACGAAATTCCTGCGCAAGAGGAGTGACAAGGTGTTTGTCTCCATGAACATCAAACTGTATTCGATGGCGGAGAAGGGACTGCCGGTCGGGGAGTCACCCGTCGCCGATCGGCTCGGGAGCCTCGTGGACGGGGAGAATCCCTCCGTTGCGACCTATGCGAAGGAGGACGGCTGCCTCGTGCGCGTCACGGCAGCGGCACCGACCCAGGCGGAGGCGCACGCATTGCTGGCACCGACGCTTGCGGCGGCGCGGAAAGCGATTGGGGAAGAATACATTCGATCGGTGGAAGAGGACTAAATGCAGCTTGGAATGCTTGGGCGGGGCGCAGGAATGCTCCTTGCCGTCTGTGTGATACTGACGGCTGTGCCGGCAGGGGCAGCGGTGCAGCCTGTACCGCGCCATGCATCACAGCAGGCTGGCTGGGAGGCGGAGCGCGTGATGCAGGACATAACGGCGCAGGCCACCGCACTGCGGGAGCGTGGGGCGGAGAGGACGCTTCACGCAGGAACGGCGCAGCAGCCATCCTCAGTCCTCCTGCGCTGGCCGGCGTATCCGGGCGCAGTGCGGTATGCCGTGCGCATCCTGCGCGCAGGTGCGGGGGAGAAGATGACCGTACGCGAGACGATGGAGCGCGTCTATACGACGGGCGTGCACCTGCCGCTTGCCGCGTACGGCGGGGAGAAGGACCTCTGCTGGACCGTGCAGCCGCTGAATTACGACGGAACGCCGCTCGCCGGGGAATCGGATCCGCGTCCCGTCGGCGGAGAGACCGCCGATCCCGCAGCGCCCGTGCTGACGACGGAGTACGGAGCGATGGCATACGCACCGCTCTACCCCGTCTATTCGTGGATTCCACTCGCAGGTCAGATGGTGCACGAGGTTGAGGTCTACCGCCGCGAGGGGGGACATGATCGCTATCTTCATACGCTGCGCGCGGGTGAGTACGATGTCTATGACGACATGCCGTTTACCGTACCGGGGCATTATTTCTACCGTGTGCGTGGGATCACGGAGGCGGGCACGCCCATCTCGAACTGGTCGAACTACGGGACATTCACCGTCACTGACCGCACGCCGATCGCGGCGCTCGGGGACAGCATCACGCACGGCGGCGGCGCGATCACGGTGCCGCCCTCCTACACACTCTACGACTGGGAGACGTACTGCTCCGTTCCCGTAAAGAACCTCGGACACAGCGGCGACACGACGGAGGAGATGCTCGCGCGGTTTGAGCGCGACGTGCTGCCGTTTTCCCCGCGCGTCCTCCTCATCATGGGCGGAGTGAACGACTACCGCAGCGGTATCTACGGTGCGGAGAGCGTGCGCAACCTCGCCGCACTGCGCGATAAGTGCAAAGCGCATGGGATCACGCCGATCTTCCTGACGGCGACACCGATTCGCCCTGCGCTCATGGCCGCACGCATGACGATCACGCGCCCCCCATCGAACTGGTGGGAGCACCGCGACTATATCAACAAGTGGATCATGCAGCAGGAATTTGCCGTCGATGTGGCAACCGTCCTCTCGGATGCGGGCGGGGAGCTCGAGGCGACGTACACGACCGACGGGCTGCACCCCGACCTCATGGGGAAAAAATACATCGGTGAGACTGTGGATGCCTACCTGCGCACGCACTTCGCCTACGCTGCGGGTGAGGCCGCGCGGCGCGCGCAGATGCTGAAACAAATGGGACAATAAACAGGAGGGCTTTCGTATGAGAGGAAATCTGCGCCTTGCCGCGATCGTACTTCTCGCCCTCGCGCTCATCGGCGGTGCGTACACGGGCTACTGCTGGCAGCGCGACCGCACACCGGAGGCGGCGCTCCGCCAGATCGCACACGCCGTCGTCACGGAGGATCGGAAACTCTTTGACGAATACGTCGATGCAGATGCCGTACTTGCTGCTCTGCACGAGGATGCGGGAGCCCTTCTCTCCGACAACATCGCGGCACTCCGTGAGAGGCATCCTTCCGACTGGTTCTTCCGTCACGACAGCGCGTTCATGCGAACCTATATGGCGGAGCACCGCGCAGAGTACATCGGCTTTGCCCGCAGCCTCTTGGACTTCTACTTTGACGCGTCACGTGTGCCCGTGACGAAGGCGGACGGCAATGCGCGCTGGGGTTCGGATGAGATGCGCGCTTTTGCCGCGCACTATACGGCAGGCGCAGAGCCCGCCGCAATCGAGGGGGACCGTGCACACGTCGTCTGTCTCGTGCGCGGTGACAATACCAACTATGGACGGCTGCTGCCCGAGGGCTCTGTCACGATGGAGCTCGCACGGCAGTCGGACGGTCGCTGGAAACTCGTACGCGTGACCACTGATACCGCACGTGAAAACGGCTTCTACGCCTTTGTCGATGCGGCAGAGAGATACTGGGAGCTCCAAGGCTGGGACTGAACAAAAGCAAAAGGAGGACGGCGCATGAAATATGAACTCACGAAAGACTATCTGACGGGCATCGATGAGATCGACAAGGAGCACGCGAAACTCTTTGAACTGACAAACGAATGCTATGAACTTGTGATGGACGACGCGGCGATTGACCGCTTTGACCGCATCGTGGAGCTGCTGGACGAACTGCGCAGTTATGCGGCGACGCATTTTGCCCACGAGGAAGAGTACATGGAGCGCATCCAGTACGAGCGGCGCTTCAGCGAGCGCTATCAGCATCTGCGCTTCATTCAGAAGCTCAGCGAGATCGACCTCGACGACATCGACGAGAACCAGCAGGAGCATCTGCTGCAGATCCTCGACTTCCTCGCGCGCTGGCTCTACGGCCATATCAAGGTCATGGACTGCCGCATTCCGAAGGAGTAGGACAAGCCGCAGGGCAACAAGGGAAAACTTTTCTCATAGAGAGAGCGGGCGGAAGAAAGAGGGATGCACCATGAAGTATGAGTTTACCGATGATTATTTGACGGGAATCGCATCTGTGGACGAGCAGCACAGCAAGCTGTTTGACCTCACGAACGAGTGCTATGAGCTCGTGATGGAGAGCGCGGCGGATGATAAGTATGACAAGATCGTTGAGATTCTGGATGAACTCGCCGCTTACGCGGCCACGCATTTTAAGAGTGAAGAGGCGTATGCGGAGAGTGTGGGCGACCCGCATCGGTTCAGTCACCGTGCGCTGCATCTGCGCTTTATGAAGAAGGTGGCAGAGATCGATCTGGAGAAGGTTGACGAGAATCAGCAGGAGTACCTGCTGAACATTCTCGACTTTCTCGCACGCTGGCTCTACGATCATATCAAGGGGCGGGACTGCAAGCTCCCGCATAAGACGGCGGCATCGTAACGGCGCACAAAAACGCCCCGCAATGAGCAGTTGCGGGGCGTTTTTGCTGTGTATTATATTTTAGGAGAGCTCTGGAAACCATATCCTTTCCTCAGGCTATGGCTTCAAACGAAAGCCTGGAGATAATATAGCACACTAGAGAATGAAATTCAATAGCATAAAAGAAAAAACTTACATATAAATTTTATATCATAAAGATAAAAGAAGGTTATTTTTCAATAAAAAACGAAAAAATAGGAAAAAAGAACTATGTTCAAGACGTTCGTTTTTTTCTATAATGAATATGGGACAAGGGAAATGTCTCAATAGAGATTGTGTACAGCCGTGCACAATCAAAAATACTCATAAGGAAATGAGGTGGCTGTAATGGCAGTCATATCACTTGCATCGGTGCTGGACGATCCGGCAAAACGGATCCCGATCAATGCGATGGTGCGTGCGGCGGCGGTATATCCTGCAAAGGATGACGCCCTCATCGAGGGGATGCGCGCACAGCGGCTCGCATATCGTGAGCAGATTCGGCAGCTGCACCGCATGGACAGTGAAGCGTACGAGGTCGACATCCAGGCACTTGCACGTTCGCTGCGCACGTTGGAGGAGGATATCCACGTGGACGCAACGCGTGAGTTGTTTGGGGATCCGTACGTAGTCGATCTGCAGGGCGTACGTCCTGCGACCGATGCCGAAGCGGCATCGGCGTAGTTCAGTTCTTCTCTTTCGGAGGGGATCGATCTGGAAAATTGCATAGAACTGCAAGCGAAAACCGCAGGAATCTGAATCGGTGTAATATCCGATCAGATTCCTGCGGTTTTTTGTGAAATGATGTGGAGAGAATGCATTGCGATTCTCTTCGCTGCCTACGCGGTCACTTGTGAAACTCTGTCTTCGCGAGAGTACGCACCACAGAAGCTGTCAGCGTCGGATCTGTTCCAAGATAAACGGATCCTTGATCTTGCCGTCCTCCGCAAAGAGGATAATCTTCGACATGATTTCCGCCGTTTTCGGATCCTCGTCGAGGAACGGCAGGAAGAGGCGGCCGCGGTGCTGACTGTGGACGGGCAGGACGTTCACCATCGCGCCCGCCTTCTGCTGCACGACGCCGCTGCCGAGGTGGACGGTATAGTCGCCGAGCGTTCCGTGGATATGCGCGTGCGCGCCCTCGAGACGAACGTTGTCGAGCTTAAAGAGCGGCAGATTGAACTGCACGATGGCGCGGCGCATCTCGATGGTCGAGTGGCTTGCCTCGGGGTCAACGCCGCCGACGTGCGCGACGGAGACGACGAGATCGACATCGCGCATGACCTCGGTGAAGATGAGGTCGGGCACATCGTCGATCGGCAGTTTCTTGAACGTCTTGCGGTCGAAGAAATCTACCCATTCGAGCGTCGGTGCTTCGATGTCGGCGGGCGAGAACCAGTCGGCGAGCGCGTAGATGCGTGCGATGATGTTCGCCTTGTAGTAGACGCGCTGCAGTCCGTCCGTGCCGTCAACGACCCAGCGGCGCGTCTTGAGCAGCGCGACGGTCTTCGCGGGCTGGATCTGGTGTCCCGCATAGCGCAGGCTCGTCTCCTTGCCGCGTTCGTCCGCTGTCTTGACGTAGAGCTCGCGGAATACCTGCTTGAACGGCTGACGGATGCCCTTTTCAAAGAGATATGTCTGATACGCCGTCCATGTGCCGCTCTCATAGAGATCGAGCGCGTGGGCGATTTTTAGTTCCGCATCCGCCGCGACCGCTGTGCGCGTGCCGTCGGGGGCAACGAGTACGCCGTCCTCGTAAAAGCCGAATGCCGTGTCCGATTTGAAGACGAGTACACGCAAGAGAGGAGCGATGACAGGATTGTGCTCCATGACGTTTGCAATCTCACGGGCGAGCAGCGGCGTGCCGTCCTCCATCATTTCCTCGAGCATCTTCCGCGCACGGCGGTACTGCTCCTTCAGATTCGTCTCCGCTTCCTTCAGTTCGAGCACGTAGGCATTCTTCTTCAGCTTTGCGGGGATGGATTTCAGCTCCTTGCCGCCCTTGGCACACACGAGGCTTACCTTGCCGTCCTCCGTCACGCGCAGCCACAGCTCCGTGTCCTCGACCGCCTTGGGCGCAAAGTGGGCGGCGTGCGCCTTGATGAGTTCCGTCTCCGCCGTCCACACGAGGCGCGTCACGTCGTCAAAGCCGCAGGCGCGGGCGAGGTTCGAGAGTGCGATCTCGACCGCCTTTGCCTCGCTCGCGCGGCGTTGTGCGCCGAACTGCCTGCTCTCCTTGAGGAAATTCTGCAGGAATGCGTAGCGTGCGAGCATATCCTTTTCCCGTGCGCGTTTCAGCGGGATCAGCCCGCAGCACAGGACGAGATCCTTGTTGCGCTTCGCCGCGATCTCCTTCTCCACGTCTGCGAGCTTCATCATGCCGCGCACCGCGTCGGCGAATTTGCGCGCCCGTGCGTGCTTCGCACCGTCGGAGATGTACTTTGCGGCATCGTAGAGACACTCGAAATGCGCCTTGCCGAGCTCCTTGTAGGCTGCGTTGAACCAGTCGATGTCAAACGCGCCCTCCTTCAGATCCTCGACGGCGATCGGGGTGTACTTTGCGATCATGCTCTCGCGATCCTTCGGGATGTCGCTCATGTGTGCCTGGAAGTAGTAACAGCCGCTTGCCATGCCGTGCCAGCCGAGGTGTGCCTCGATGAGCGGAATCCACTGCAGTGCGTACATCGCCGCCTCGACGAGCCGCTGCTCCGTGATGCCGCTTCCCGAGAGAGCCGTCTTTAACTCCGCCGCTGTCTCGCCCGCGCGCGGGTGACTGACCTTCAGCAGGTGACTGAGCGTCGATGCCTTCGCCTCGTTCGCACCGTAGTACCAGCTGCCGCGATCGAGTTTCAGTGCGCCGAGTGCCTGCAGGATGCGCACGAACGTATCCATGCCCTCGACGCGCACGATGCTTGCGACCGCAGCGGAGTGAAGCGCGGGGGTGTCGCCGCGCCGCAGCTCTGCCGTGACAATGCAGTCGATGACCTGCTGCCCTTCGTCCCGTACAAAGGCGAGGACATCCTCCGTCTGTGCGCCGCGGAAATCCGCGTCCTTTGGGTCGGGGAGGGCACCGCTGCGATATCGTTCGAGCACCTGTATGCGATTCTTTTCCACTGCTTTTTGTTTGCGTGCAGCGTCCTCGCTCATCCCGTCCGCCTGCACGCCGAGGAGCATCTTGTAGAACGCGTCCTTCTCCACCATGCCGAGGAGATGCGCCTGCGCGTGCTCGATGATGCCGACCATGCCGGACTCCGGCTCCTGCTCTGTGCGCAGCAGCTGTGCTTCGAGACGCTCCATCATGCGGTACCGCAGGGCGTAGGACTGTGCGAACTCCGCCGCACCCTGATAGCGCCGTGCGCCGTGCAGCGCGGTCTGCATGAGCGCAGTGTGGTGCATGATCTGGCGCGTATTCCCTGTGCGCCACTGGTTTTTGTACTCCACGAGAAAGAGGTTTTCGTCAAAGCAGTCGTAGGCACGGCTCATCATCAGCAGCCCTGCGGCAAAGACGAATGGGCGGTTTTCCTCTGCGTATGTCTCATAGAGTACGCGAATGACATTTTTCCCCGTCTGCCGTCCGACGTAACCCTCGCCGAAGTAACTCAGCTTCTGCGCGGCAAGGGCGGCGGGGAACGCTGTCCAGTCCCGCTCAGTCATGCGCGTCAGACCGTCGGCGAAGAATTCGTCCTCCGCCTTCGGCATACGGAGCGCGATGGCGAGCTGATAGAGCGTGGGGAAGTCCACGATTTCCTGTCGGTAGAACTCCTCCCAGACCTCAGCAAGCGGATAGTATTTGATATGATCGGGCGCGTCTTTCGCGTGCTCTGCGTCTGCCCGTTCGTAATAGCCCGCCGAAAGCGTCGTCTCCTCTCTGCCGATCCAGCGTGCCTTGTACTCGTAGTCCTCATGTTTCGCGTAGAGCGCGTTCAGTTTCGTGACGATGGCAAGCAGCTCCTCGTCCGTGCGCGGGAATATGTCTTTGAGTGTGAGCGTGTTGACGACGTGGATGGTGTTTGCCGCTGCATCGTAGCCGCCCGCCGATAATTCCTCTTTCGCGCCCGTGAGACGATTCAGCAGGCCGCGGATGCCGCCATTTTTCTCCGCATACTGAATCTCGATGGCGAAGTCCGGCGTGTATGCCGCGTCGAACAGTGCCTGCTCCTGTGCGTCCGCACCTGTGCTGCTCGACAGCTCGTCGATCAGCACCTGCTCGTCCGAGGTGGGCTTTTGGATGCCGTGTGCGAGGGCGAGCAGCTCCTCCTGTGCCATGCGCCCGTCCGCCTTGCAGCGCAGGAGGAGATCAAGTGCGCCGAGGCGTTTGTTCACGTCCTTCTGTGCGAGGAGATCTGCGATGCTGGTGCGGAGCAATTCGTCCTCCTGCGTGTAGAGAAGGTCGAGCACCGTGCGGCGCGTCTTTGCGGTCTTCAGGCGCAGCAGGGCGGCAATCTCTGTGCGGTGGCGCGGCACGAAGTCCGCAGCCGCCACGGTCGCCGTATCTTTTTTGAGGAGGATTGCTTCCGCTGTCTCGGGGGCGAGGCGCAGGAGGTCGAGAAGCGATGCCTCCTGTGCCGCACTCAGCGGTGTCTTGAGGAAGAGCCGCGCAGCGCGCTGTCCCGTGTAGCAGACGGGGAGGATGGGGGCGACGCGATCCGTCAGCGCAGTGCCGGCGCAGAGGGCAGTGAGCACCATCGCATTGGACAGTGCTTCCTTCGTCAGCGTCACATCGTACCACGGGAAGATGCACGCGGGGTACTTCTCCTCCTTGCGCTTCATTCGGTCGAGGGCACGCGCGCAGAGATCGAAGAAACGCGTGGCTTCCTCTGTGTCCGCGAAATACGTCGTTGCATCGAATTGCTTGACGAAGTCGTCGAGATCCCGCAGGATGTAGAAATCGCCCGTCATGTAGGACAGATAGCAGGCAATTTTCTTCATGTCCGCCGCACTCAGTTCCGCATCCGTGATGCCAAGGAGAACGCGCTTTGCAATGCGCCGCTCCTGTGCACCGTCCTGCAGGGCGTGCAGGAAGTACGAGACGAGCAGGACGGAGTGCGGCCGTCCCTCTGCGATGATCGCCTCCATGCCGGCAATGAGCTGCGTGAGGTCATGTATGCCCTTGCTCCACAGTCCGACCATCGCCTCGACATTGTCCTCACTGCACAGGAGTGTGTCCGCCTCCGCAGGATTGCGCAGCACGCGCATCATGAGCGCGAGGAGCTTCTTGTCCACACGCTCGCTGTCCGTGCCGATACCGATGGTCGTTGCGATCGCGCGGCGCACGGACGAGAAGCGGATGAGGTTGTGCTCCTCGATGATGCCCATGATATAGACGAAGTGCTCCTGCCGCCCGCAGTCCATTGTCTCGCAGATCGCCTGCCGCAGTCCCTCCTGCAGTTTCCCCGCGAGCAGGAGTTTGCCGACGAGCTCCACGAGTTCTGTACTGCGTGACTTGAAGATGGCGCGGAAAATATCGTAGGTGAGCACGTTCGTGTTGTTCTCACTGAGGAGCATGTCGCGGATGATGGCGATGGTCTCTGCGTCCCCACGGTCGATCCATACGGCGATCTGCTCGGGCGGGAGGAAGCTGCTGCCGTACCTCTCCACATCGTACTCTCTGCGCAGGAGCTGCAGGAAGTTCTTCCCTAAGGCGTACTCGCGCACAAGCTGCTCGACCAGATTCCAAATGCGGCCGACGTGCTGATGGTAGTCGCGTGAGCGGACGAGACGTCGGTAGTAGCGGTTCGTGTAGGGATAGGCGGCGAGGCTGTGCGCCATATCGACGAGATCCCTCCGCAGGTCCTCGCCTATCATCAGGTCAAAGGCGGGGTAGAGCGCAGGCGGCAGCACGTCATCATCGACCGTGCAGACCACGCCTTTCTTGTTGCGGCGAAAGTTTGCCACGCCGACGTCCCAGTCGTAGTCCGGTTCTCCCTTCTCGTCCGTACGGAAAAAGAGAAAGTTGAGCAGCTTTTGGCTCTGTGGATTCAGCGCGTCAAACCCTGCCTTCAGCCGCTCAATATAGCGTGTCATTTCCTCATCGCGCAAATAGTAGCTAATCATCGTATTCCTCCATCGGGTTTACCACATGGCACTATGATAAAAGTTACGGACAAAAGAAAATGCAGTACTCCTAAGCAAACCCTAGTGGAGCAAGCGGCGTAGAGTGTGCGACCCGCCCCCTGCGGATTTTAATCATTCAAGCGCAGCGCGTTTGGAATCCGCAGGTATTGGGGAATCACGAACGCAATGATGCTGTTCAGATTGGTGCGGATTTTTCGTCCTATCAAGGAGATAAACCGGAAGCATAGCGGTGGCTATGCTGAGGATTTATCGACGCAGAGAGGGCGAAAAAGATGTGCCAAGATGGACAACTGAATGTGTCCGTGATTCCCTCGCGGACGAGCACACGTCCGCTTGCGTAACGAGGGTTCTGCGTGGAGTACGCATCGCCAATCCGTAACAGTTGCCATAGCCCTACCACATACGTCCTGCGAGCATTGTCAGGCGGACAAAGGTGATCTCATCGTTTTCTCGGAGCATGACAGGCGTGTCGAGCGTGCCCCCCACTTCATCGCCGTTGATGAAGATGCGGTAGATGCCGTCCTCGAACGACTGACGCGCGTTCTCGATCGCCGCCGTGAGATCCTGCACCTGCCCGTTGTAGTCCGCGCCGAACCCGACCTTGCCGACCGTGGCGGCATCCGTGATCTCCTCGCTCGTCAGATAGCGGAGCACCGTCTCGCCCGCCGTCGCCCGTTCGTTGAACCGCGCAACCTCCGCCGTGACGAACGCCGCAATCAGCCCGCCAATGCTGCGCACCGCACCGATCTCATACGGTTTCGTCTCGATCGCGTTTCTTCGCTTCCCGATGCGCTTTACGTTCACCTGTACCTGCATAATGCTGCTCCTTTGCACCGTATTCTCACAGAGCCTTATTGTAGCATAATTTCGTATGCCGTACACGATAGTAAGAGTTAATAGAAAGAATAATTTTCGATTATAAAATTTTATAGAACTGTGATTTTGCTCACAGCGGGGCAAACGCCGTTATAGTAAAATTATATCGTGTATATAAGTCTTTTTCATGAAAAAGAATTGTTGGAGGGGTGAAGGCGTGAGCAGTATCTTCAAAAAGTTCAAGTATCTGATTCCTACGTCAGAACTTGCAGGCGGTCATGCCGAGATGCATGAGGGCGGGCGCACATGGGAGAATATGTACCGCGACCGCTGGTCGTTCGACAAGACCGTCCGCACGACGCACGGGGTCAACTGCACGGGCTCGTGCAGCTGGAATGTCCACGTCAAGAACGGCATTGTGGCGTGGGAGAATCAGGCGACGGACTATCCCGAGACGGCACCGGACATGCCGGACTTCGAGCCGCGCGGCTGTCCGCGCGGGACGACGTTCTCGTGGTATCTCTACAGTCCGCACCGCGTGAAGTACCCGTATATGCGCGGGGAACTCGCGGCTCTTTGGCGTGAGGCGCGTGCGGCGCATCCGAATGCGTACGAGGCGTGGAAGAGCATTGCCTCCGATCCCGCGAAGAAAAAGAAGTACAAGCAGGCGCGCGGCATGGGCGGCTTTGTGCGCTCGAATTGGCAGGAGGTCAGCGAGCTGATCGCCGCCTCCGTGCTCTACACGGCGTACACCTACGGCTCCGACCGTATCTTCGGCTTCTCCGTTATCCCGGCGATGTCGATGCTGAGCTATGCGGCGGGCATCCGCTTTATGCAGCTGATGGGCGGCGTCGGCCTCTCGTTCTACGACTGGTACGCCGATCTGCCGCCCGCGAGCCCGCAGATCTGGGGCGAGCAGACGGACGTGCCAGAGTCGAGCGACTGGTACAATGCGGGCTACCTCATCACATGGGGCTCGAACGTACCGCTCACGCGCACGCCGGACGCGCATTTCATGGCGGAGGTGCGCTACAAGGGCACAAAGGTCGTGTCGATTGCGCCTGACTATGCAGAGTCCTCGATGTTCGCCGATACGTGGATCTCGCTCAAGGTCGGCAGCGACTCCGCAATGGCGATGGCGATGGGGCACGTCATTCTCAAAGAATACTATGTTGACAAGACAACGCCGTTCTTCCTCGAGTATACGCGGAAGTATACGGATTTCCCGTTCCTCGTGCGCATCGAGAAGAAAGAGGACGGCACTTACATCCCCGGGCGTATGCTTTCCGCGCGTGACATGGGACGCGATGAAAAGCATTCCGACTTCCGTTACTACGTCGTGGACGACAAGACGGGCGAGATCCTCATTCCGAACGGCACGCTCGGTGAGCGTTGGAGTACACAGGAGAAGTGGAACATCCGCGAGGAGAACCGCGACACGGGCGCGGAGATCTGCCCGCGCCTCTCCGTCTGGGACGACAAGACGGGGACGGTGGAGGTGCAGCTGCCGTACTTTGGCAACGACCGCAGGGAGCGCACACTGACGCGTGCTCTGCCCGTGCGCAGGGTGAAGACGGCGGCGGGCGAGGTGCTCGTGACGACGGTCTACGATCTCACGCTTGCGAACTATGCGATCGATCGCGGCATTGGCGGCGAGAGCGCGGGCTCGTACGAGGACGACACGCCGTACACGCCCGCATGGCAGGAGAAGTACACGGGCATTTCGCCCGATCTCGTCATCAAGACGGCGCGCGAGATTGCGGACAACGCCATCAAGACGAACGGCCGCACCATGATTATCATGGGCGGCGGCATCAACCACTGGTTCCACGCGGATGCGGTCTACCGCACGATCATCAATCTCCTGCTCTTCACGGGCTGCGAGGGGCGCAACGGCGGCGGCTGGGCACACTACGTCGGACAGGAGAAACTGCGCCCGAATGAGGGCTGGGCGCGCATTATGAGCGGCTCGGACTGGCAGGGTCCGCCGAAGCTGCTCAACTCGACCTCGTTCTACTACTTTGCGACCGACCAGTGGCGCAGCGACGAGATCCAGACGGACGCGCTGACGGCGGCGAATGAAAACGCACGCTACAGCCACGCGGCGGACTATGCCGTTATGGCGGCGCGTCTGGGCTGGGCACCGTCCTATCCGACGTTCAACCGCGGCTCGAACGACCTCGCAGCGGATGCAAAGGCGGCGGGCTTCGAGGGCGCGGACGGCATCAAGGAGTACATCGTCAAGAGTCTCAAGGACAAGTCGCTGAAATTCGCATGGGAAGACCCCGATGCACCCGAGAACTTCCCGCGCAACCTCTTTGTCTGGCGCTGCAACCTGCTCGGCTCGTCCGCGAAGGGCAATGACTACTTCCTCAAGTATCTCCTCGGCACGGAGAACAGCATCTTCCAGGAGGAGGACTGTGCGACGCACCCGCAGGAGGTCAAGTGGCGCGAGAAGGAGGAGCTGGAGAAGCCGGGCGGTGCGCTCGAGGGCAAGCTCGACCTCCTCGTTTCGCTCGATTTCCGTATGGCGGGCAACGCGTTGTACTCCGACATCGTGCTGCCGACGGCGACCTGGTACGAGAAAACCGACCTCTCATCGACGGATATGCACCCGTTTGTCCATCCCTTCCAGCCTGCGGTCGACCCGCTCTGGGAGTCGCGTACGGACTGGGACATCTACCGCACACTGGCACAGGCGGTGTCTGAGGTGGCAAAGGACGCAAAGCTCACGCCGTACACGAACATCGCCGCGACCCCGCTCGGCCACGACAGCGAGGCGGAGCTGGCACAGCCGGACGGTGTCGTGCGTGACTGGAGCAAGGGCGAGTGCGAGCCGATCCCCGGCAAGACCATGCCCAACATCGCATCGAATACGATTGACTATACGAAGCTCTATGAGAAGTGGATCGCGCTCGGCCCGAATGCGGGCGGCAAGACGGCGAGCCACGGCAATACGTGGGACTCGGCGGAGGACTACGAGGAGATCCGCCGGCGCAACGGCATCATCCAGAACAAGGACTATGTGTCCTACGGCTGCCCCTCGATCTATGAGGCGCGGCAGGCGATTGATGCAGTGCTTGGAATGTCCCCGACCACCTGCGGCAGGACGGCTGTCCGCGCATGGGAGGCGGTCGAGAAGCGCACGGGTCTCGACAACCTCGTGAAGCTCGCGAAGGATCGCGAGGACGAGCGGTTTACTTACGATCAGGTCATCGCGCAGCCGCGTGAGACGATCACCGCGCCGACCTTTACGGGCAGCAACCAGAACCGCCGCTACACGCCCTTTACGAACAACGTGGAGGAGCTGATCCCGTTCCGCACACTGACAGGGCGGCAGCATTTCTACATGGACCACGAGGTCATGCGCGAGTTCGGCGAGGCACAGGCGGTCTACCGTCCGATCCTCGACTTCCGTCCGATGAACAAGTCGCTGAACGGCACGCAGAAGGAAATCACGCTGAAGTACCTCACGCCCCACAACAAGTGGAGCACACACAGCATGTACTTCGACGCGCAGCAGATGCTCACGATGTTCCGCGGCGGACAGAGCGTATGGATGAGCGAGAAGGACGCGGCGGAGATCGGTGTGAAGGACAACGACTGGATCGAGCTCTACAACCGCAACGGTGTCGTCGCCTCGCGCGTCGTTGTCTCGCCGCGCCTCCCGCAGGGCAGTGTCTTTATGCACCACGCACAGGATCGCCACATCAATGTGCCGGGCTCGAAGATCTCGGGCACGCGCGCGGGCACGCACAATACGCCGACACACATTCACATCAAGCCCACCCACCTCATCGGCGGCTACGGGCAGCTCAGCTACGGTTTCAACTACTACGGCCCGACGGGCAATCAGCGCGACTCGTACGTCGTCGTGCGGCGCATGGAGGAGGTAGATTGGCTTGAAGATTAAAGCGCAGATTGCGATGGTCATGAATCTGGACAAGTGCATTGGCTGTCACACGTGCTCCATCCTCTGCAAGAACGTCTGGACGAACCGACGCGGCGCGGAGTATATGTATTTCAACAACGTCGAAACGAAACCCGGCATCGGATACCCGAAGCAGTGGGAGAACCAGGAGAAGTGGAAGGGCGGCTGGGAGCTGAAGGACGGTCAGCTGAGCCTCAAAACGGGCGGCATGATGACGCGCCTGGCGAAGCTGTTCTACCATCCGCAGCAGCCCGAGATGGACGACTACTATGAGCCGTGGACATACGACTATGAGACGCTGATCCACACGAAGCGGCGCAATCATCAGCCCGTCGCACGCCCGCGCTCGCTGATTACGCAGAAGCGCATGGAGATCAAGTGGGGACCGAACTGGGAGGATGACCTCGCCGACGGACAGTCCGCGCGCAAGGATTACAACCTCAGCAAGATGGAACAGGAGATCACGCTCGAGTTCCACGACATCTTCATGAAGCACCTGCCGCGTCTCTGCAACCACTGCCTGAACCCCGCGTGTGTCGCCGCGTGCCCCTCGGGCGCGATCTACAAGCGCGACGAGGACGGTGTGGTGCTCATCTCGCAGGACGGCTGCCGCGGCTGGCGGCACTGCGTTCCGTCCTGCCCGTACAAGAAGATCTACTACAACTGGGAGACGAACAAGGCGGAGAAGTGCACGTTCTGCTTCCCTCGTCTTGAGAACGGTCTGCCGACCGTGTGCAGCGACGGCTGCGTCGGGCGTATGCGCTATATCGGTGTCCTGCTCTACGATGCGGACAAGGTCAAGACCGCAGCATCCACGCCCGATCCGAAGGATATCTACAAGAGTTACCTCGGTGCGCTCTGCGACCCGAACGATCCCGAGACCGTGAAGGCGGCACAGGCGGCGGGCATCCCCGACCGCTGGATCCGTGCGGCGCAGAACTCACCCTCGTACAAGCTGATCGCCGAGTGGCAGCTTGCGTTCCCACTCCATCCGGAGTACCGCACGCTGCCGAACGTCTGGTATGTACCACCCCTCAGCCCGATTGCGCGGCGCGTGGAGGAGAAGGTGTTCTTCCCGGGTGCGGCGGAGATGCGCATCCCCGTCGCCTACCTCGCACAGCTGCTGACGGCGGGCGATGAGGCCGCGATCGAGCGCGTGCTGCGCGTCCTGCTCGAGCTGCGCGCCGTCATGCGGACAAAGCAGACGGGCGAGGAACTGCCGGAGAACCTCACGCATGACCTTGAGACCTACGAGGCGATGTACCGCCTGCTCGGCATTGCCAAGCGCCGCGACCGCTTCAACATCCCCGCAGGACTGCAGGATGTCACGCATGAGAAGCTGCGCGAGCTGCAGGGCTCGGTCGGCTATGCCTGTCCCGGAGGGTGCTGCTGATGGATACGAACCGCATTCAGACACCGCTCCTTCTCACCTCCTACCTGTTCGAGTACCCCTCGGCAGAGTGGTGGGAGGGCGTTCCCACCCACGCGGCGGTGGTCGCAGATGTCGAACGTCCGCAGTCGCGCGAGGTGTTCGAGGAGTTCTTCGGCTACATCGGGGAGAGCGACCCGCAGGAGTTCGAGGATGCCTATGTGCGTGCCTTTGACTTCTCGCAGAACACGAACCTCTATCTCACGACGCACAACCGTACGGATTTCGGCAAGCAGTCCGAGGAGATGCTCGCGTACAAGCAGCTCTTCCTCGATGCGGGCTATGACCTCAATCACGAGCTGCCCGACTACCTGCCCGCGATCCTCGAACTCGCGGCAGCAGTGCCCGAGCGTGAGTCGCTGCACATCCTGACCGAGGTGCGTCCGAAACTGGAACTCCTGCGCGACCGTCTGATCGAGGCGAAGCTGCCCTACGCATTTCTCCTCGATGTCGTACTCACGGAGGCGGCAGGACTCGAAGGGAGGACAGCATAATGAAACAATTTGTTTGGGGCGTCCTGCCCTACATCGCGTTCACGTTCCTCATCGTGGGGACGATTGTGCGCTACACCGTCTTTGAGCGGAACTGGACGACGAAGTCCAGTCAGTTTCTCTCCAAGAGCGACCTGAAGATCGCGGGGCCGATGTTCCACCTCGGTCTTGTCATGGCATTCGGCGGGCACGTCATCGGTGTGCTCATCCCGAAGTTCATGACCGAGGCGGCGGGGATCAACGAGCATCTCTACCACATGATTGCGCTCGGCGGCGGCGCACCCGCAGGAGTGCTCTTCTTCGGGGGCTTCATTCTGCTTCTCATCCGCCGCTTCGGCAAGGATCGCATGGCGGTCAACACGTCGACGATGGACAAGTGGCTCTACTTATTCCTCTTCCTTGCGATCTTCTCCGGCTGTGCGTCCACGACGCTGAACGCTGTGCAGGGCGGCTTCGACTACCGCGAGACGATTTCGCCGTGGTTCCGCTCCGTACTCATGCTCAGCCCTGAGATCAGCTATATGGAGAATGTGCCGCTCATGTTCCGCATCCATATGTTCTCGTGGATGGCGGTGGCGTTCCTCTTCCCGTTCTCGCGCCTCGTCCACTGCCTCAGCGCACCGTTCGAATATCTCGTGCGCAGTCCGATCATCTATCGGAAGAAGTAAGATTGTCCCGAATGTCGCTGCAGGAATGCGGCGGCATTCTTTTATTTGACCAATGCGGAAGAATTATCTATAATAAAAAGGACTATTGGGAGAGCAGAAAGGATGGGACGAGCGATGAGCGAGACAAATGTGGGAGAATTGATTCGTTCGATGAGTGCGCAGCGCGTAGAGGTAATGCGTGCGGGCTATGAGGCGGACCTCATGGCGGCATGGGAGAAAGGAAAAGAGGCGGGCAAGGCGGAGGGCATCAGCGAGGGTGAGTTCCGAGGGCGCAAGCAGGGCGTGATCAGCGTTGCGCTGAACCTCCTGCGTGCGGGCTCACAGCCTGCCGTTGTTGCGAAGGCGGCGGAGCTGCCCGAACCGATCATCCGCAAGCTCGCGCAGGACAACGGCATCGAACTGGCGTAATACAGACGCGTGCTGTCATCGAGCGGCAAAGGAGCACGATATGGCATTCCCAAAGGAATTTCTCTGGGGCGGTGCAGTCGCGGCGAATCAGTGTGAGGGCGCGTACAATGCGGACGGCAAGGGACTCGACATACAGGACATCATGCCGCGCGGCATCACGGGCGCACCGACGCAGGAGCCAACGGCGGACAATCTGAAACTCACGGCGATTGACTTCTACCATCGGTACAAGGGGGACATTGCCCTCTTTGCCGAGATGGGGTTCAAGGTGTTCCGCACGTCAATTGCGTGGAGCCGCATCTACCCGAACGGGGACGATGCCGAGCCGAACGAGGCGGGGCTGCAGTTCTACGATAATCTCTTCGACGAGTGCCGGAAATACGGCATCGAGCCGCTCGTGACAATCTCGCACTATGAGACGCCGCTTCACCTTGCGAAAACATACAACGGCTGGATGAGTCACGACCTCATCGGCTTCTACGAGCGGTATGTGCGGACGATCTTCACGCGCTATCGGGATAAAGTAAAATACTGGCTGACGTTCAACGAGATCAACTCCGTACTCCATGAGCCGCTGCTCTCGGGCGGCATCATGACGCCGAAGGCGGAGCTGTCGCTCCAAGACCTCTATCAAGCGTGTCACCATGAGTTCGTCGCCTCGGCGCTTGCGACGAAGATCGGGCATGAGATCATCCCCGAGGCACAGATCGGCTGTATGATTCTCGCGATGCCGACCTATCCGCTGACCCCCGCGCCCGACGATATGATCGCCGTCATGCGGGCGGAGCACTTCAACGACTTCTTCGGCGATATGCACGTACGCGGCATTTACCCCGGCTATATGAAACGCTACTTCCGCGAGAACGGCATCGAGATCCGCGCGACACAGGAGGAGCTGCGGCTGCTGCGGGAACATACAGTGGACTTCGTCTCGTTCAGCTACTACGTCAGCATCTGCGAGGGTGCGGGCGGAACGGCGGGCGGCGGCAATCTCCTCGGCGGGAAGAAGAACCCGTATCTAAAGGCTAGCGAATGGGGCTGGCAGATCGACCCGCAGGGGCTGCGCTATGTGCTCAATCGCTATTATGACCGCTGGCAAAAGCCGCTCTTTATCGTCGAGAACGGCCTTGGGGCGAAGGATGTGCTCGTCGCGGACGGGGCGGGCGGCAGGACGGTCGCGGACGACTACCGCATCGACTATCTGAACGATCATCTCGTGCAGGTCGCGGAGGCAATCGCCGACGGCGTGCCCGTCATGGGCTATACGACGTGGGGCTGCATCGACCTCGTGAGCGCGTCGACGGCGCAGATGTCAAAGCGGTACGGCTTCATCTACGTCGACCGCAATGACGACGGGTCGGGAACGCTCGCACGATACCGCAAGAAGTCGTTTCACTGGTATAAGGACGTGATCGCGACGAACGGGGAATGTTTGAAGTGGTGAATCGAACAGCAGAGCATGAGGAGGTTCATGTTCTGCTTTTTTGTACGAAAACGAGGCTTATATTATCAGGAGACCTGAAACAATTTTCTTCTGTTTGAAATGCCGAGGAAGGCGCTGCTTGCGTATGTGCGGTGAGACTGCATGATGATCTCGACGGCACAAAGAAGGAGAGGAGATGTGCGGCAATGGAAAAGCAGCCGATGGCGATTGAAGTCCGCGGAGCGCGCGTTCACAATTTGAAAAATATATCTGTCGATATTCCGCTTCATAAGATTGTGGGTATTGCGGGGGTCTCCGGCTCGGGAAAGTCCTCGCTCGCACTGGGCGTGCTCTACGCCGAGGGCTCGCGCCGCTATCTCGAGGCGTTGTCGACGTATACGAGGCGGCGCATGACACAGGCAGAGAAGGCATGCGTCGATGAGGTGCGCTACATCCCTGCGGCGCTTGCACTGCATCAGCGCCCCGGCGTGCCCGGAATGCGCAGCACGTTCGGCACGTCTACGGAGCTGCTGAACGTCGTACGTCTGATGTTTTCGCGTCTGGCGAGCCATCGCTGCCCGAACGGTCACTATGCAGCGCCGACGCGCAAGGTGGCGGCGGAACAGGAGATCGTCTGCCCGACGTGCGGCGTACATTTCTATGCACCGGGTGCGGAGGAACTCGCGTTCAACAGCGGCGGTGCCTGTGAGGCGTGCGGAGGTACCGGCGTTGTCCGCGTCGTTGACGAATCGACGCTCGTGCCCGACGACTCCCTCTCGATCGACGATGGGGCAGTGCTGCCGTGGCAGACGCTCATGTGGTCTCTGATGAAGGAGATCGCGCAGAAACTCGGCGTGCGGACGGATGTGCCGTTTCGCGAACTGACTGCGCAGGAAAAGGAGATCGTCTTTCACGGACCTCCCGACAAGGTGCATCTGGTCTATCAGATCCAAAAGACCGGTGCGGCGGGGGAGATGGACTTCACCTACTTCAATGCAATTTATACCGTAGAAAATGCGCTCGCGAAGGTCAAGGATGAAAAGGGAATGAAGCGTGTGGAAAAATTCCTGCGCCAAGAAATCTGTCCGGCTTGTCACGGCACACGCCTCTCGGATGCCGCACGTGCGCCGCGCCTCGCAGAACTCTCTCTGCCGGATGTCTGCAGGATGACGCTGACGGAACTTGCGGCGTGGATCGCAGATGTTCCAAAGGCTATGCCGCGGGATATGATTCCGATGGCGGAAAGCATCTGTGAGAGTTTCCGGCATACGGCGGCGCGCCTCATGGAGCTTGGACTTGGCTACCTCACGCTCGACCGCGCGGCCTCGACGCTCTCGACGGGGGAGCGGCAGCGTATGCAGCTCGCGCGTGCCGTGCGCAATCGGACAACGGGCGTGCTCTACGTTCTTGACGAGCCGTCCATCGGACTCCATCCCTCGAACATTGATGGACTGCTGAACGTCATGCGGGAGCTTATGTCCGACGGGAACTCCATCGTCCTCGTCGATCACGATGTGCAGATTCTGCGCAGCGCAGATCATTTCATCGAGCTCGGGCCGGAGGCGGGCGCAGGCGGCGGTACGATCATCGCGCAGGGAACACTTGCAGAGATGAAAAAAAGTGCGAACTCACGCATCGGTGGTTTTCTTGACGGCAGGAAAAAGGTGCAGGTTCATACACCTGCGGCGGTCGAGGACATGTTCAAGCATGGGCGGATTGTGCTCAAGACAGAGCAGATTCATACGGTGAAGCCGCTCTCCGCCGTGTTTCCGCAGGGACGGCTGAGTGTTGTGACCGGTGTTTCTGGCTCGGGCAAGACGACGCTCATTCTGGAAAGCCTGATTCCGGCACTGGAAGCACAGCTCGGCAGGACATCGCTGCCCGCGCATGTCCGGTCGATTGCCGCCGACGGTGTGCGGCAGGTGCGGTTGATCGACGCTGTACCGATTGGCGCCAACGTGCGCTCGACCGTTGCTACCTACGCGAACGTGCACGATGAGCTGCGAAAACTTTATGCGCGTACGCCGGCAGCAAAGGAGAACGGGTATAAGGCCGGGGAGTTTTCCTATAATACGGGAAAACTTCGCTGTCCGACCTGCGACGGAACCGGCTCGATCAGCCTCGATGTCCAATTTCTGCCCGATGTCACGATCGACTGCCCCGACTGCGGCGGCTCTCGATACCGCAAGGAAGCTGCCGAGATTCTTCGTGTGCCGCGCAAGGGGAAGCAGCCGTGCTCGCTCCCCGCGTTGATGTCCCTGAGCGTTGACGAAGCACTGGCGGTTTGCTGTGATTTGAAAACGGTGCAGCGGCGCCTTCAGATCCTGCACGATCTCGGGCTCGGATATCTGACGCTCGGTGAGGCGACGCCCGGGCTCTCGGGCGGCGAGGCGCAGCGTCTGAAGCTCGCGAGCGATATGGGCAGGGGGCAGGAGGGCTCTGTATTCGTCTTCGATGAGCCGACAATCGGTCTGCATCCGCTCGATGTAGAGACTCTGCTCGGTGTGTTCCAAACGCTCATGGCGAGCGGTGCGACCGTCATCGTCATCGAGCATGACCTCGACGTTATACGCAATGCCGACTACATTCTCGACATGGGGCCCGGCGGCGGCGAAGAGGGAGGCGAGATCGTTGCCTGCGGTACGCATGCGGATATCCGGAAGGAACCCAAAAGTGTCACGGGACGGTATCTTTGAGCCGTTCTGTCGAAGGAGATGATTTGTTTGATTTGGGATAAGCTAAAAGATTTTTTTGATTTGCGCGGCGACACTGCTTCGGTACAGGAAATTACAGAACGGGTCAATGCCGGCGTGCAGTTTCGGGGGACGAATCTCAGTGTCCTGATATTGGCGATCTTCATTGCCTCCATCGGTCTCAATATGAACAGCACGGCGGTCATTATCGGCGCGATGCTGATCTCTCCGCTGATGGGGTCGATCCTTGGAATTGGCTATGGGCTTGCCCGTTATGACAGCACATACATTCGTTCCAGTGCAGGAAGGCTGCTCGCCCAAGTGATCATTTCGGTTGCTGCATCGACGCTTTATTTTTTCCTCACACCGATCGATAAACCCACGTCGGAACTGCTTGCACGGACATCGCCGGCCATTTGGGACGTTTTGATCGCGGTCTTTGGCGGCCTCGCAGGCATCATCGGTGTAACCCGCAAAGAGGGCGGGAATGTCATCCCTGGTGTTGCGATTGCAACAGCTCTGATGCCTCCTCTCTGCACCGCAGGATATGGCATTGCAACGGGCGTTATGGCGTACACCGTGGGTGCACTCTACCTGTTCTTTATCAACAGCTTCTTTATCTGTCTGACGGCATTCATCGTCCTGAAAATCATTGACATTCCCTCCAAGATAGAGCGCAACTCCGTGGAATTTTCAAGACAGAAACACTACCTGATGGCCTTTGCAGTGCTTATCACGCTGCCCAGCTGTTTCTTTGCGTATCAGAGCGTGCAGGAAAATCTGGAGAACGAGCAGGCGAAGATTTATATCGAGGAGAATTTCAAAGCACCACCTCGTCTGGCAATCTCCTATACTTTGGATAACGAGAAGAAAATGCTGACAGTGTTTACGATTGCCGGAATATCGGAGGATGATTTGACGGCATTGACGGAGAAGCTGCATGAAAAGAAATACCTCAGGCCGTTCCAGTTGGAGGTCTTTTCTGCCGAAACGGCGGAAGAGCGGGAAAAGATGGAGGCGATGATCGATCAGAGACTCAGCGAGGTTGACAAAAGTGCCATTCCCTCTATGCAGGAGCAGCAGACCGTGACCGCACTCAAGTCTGCCCGCGAGGAAAGTGAGAAGAAGGGGTCTTACATCTTGGACTGGAACCGTGAGGCACGCATCGTATTTCCGCAAATCTCCCGCATCGCCGTCGGGAGTGTGCAAGCCCCTGCTCCGGCGGCAGATAAATCGGCTGCTCTGAGTGAAACGCAAATTGCGTTCATATATCTGCAATCGGATATGGACGAAGCGTCGCGTGCTCGCTTGACCAAATGGATTTCGGACAAAGCAAAGAACCGTGTAGAGGTGCACTTCCTCCCCGAAGTTCCGCCAGCAGAGGCAAAAAAGGGATTGTAAGGAATCGCTGATAAAATAGACCCTCAGATTGGCGTAGATTTTTCGTCCTGTCAAGGAGACAAACCGGACGCATAGCCAAAGCTATGTGGAGGATTTGTCGACAAAGAGAGGGCGAAAAAGATGCGTCAAGATGGCGGTGCTGAATTTATCAGTGCTTCCGTAATCCGTGGCTGAGCGCGCGCTATGCACATCGTGTGGGCGAATTGGAAACAATAAACGAGAATAATTGAAAAAGAGATATAAAAATTGTACGCGGAAAAAAACTTGTCACTCCTTTGAACCTTGTGATAAAATGAACAAAGTCGTGCGCGGCGGTGGCTGTGATATCGCCGTGCAAATTAGTTACAAAGGAGGCGCTTAAATGGAAACGTTGGCCGCGATTATTTTTGTTGTAATGTATATGGTGATCGTCTCGGAAAAGATTCACCGCACGGTTGCTGCGATGATCGGCGCGGTGCTCATGATGCTGCTCGGCATCCTCTCGCAGGAGGTTGCGCTGCATCATGTGGACTTTGAGACGCTTGGACTGCTCGTCGGCATGATGGTGCTCGTCGGCGTGACGAAGGAGACGGGGCTGTTCGACTACGTGGCGATCAAGGCTGCGAAATCCGCAAAGGCGGAGCCGCGCCGCATTCTCGTCTACCTCTGTCTGATTACGGCGCTGTTCTCGGCGTTCCTCGACAACGTGACCACGGTGCTCCTCATGGTGCCTGTGACGTTCAGCATCACGAAGATTCTGAAGCTCGACCCCATGCCGTATCTTCTGACACAGATCATCGCGTCGAACATCGGCGGCACGGCAACGCTCATCGGCGACCCGCCGAACATCATGATCGGCAGTGCGGTGAAGGAACTCACTTTCGTCATGTTCATCGAACATCTCGCGCCCATCGCGATCATCTCAATGGTGGTGGTCATGTTCATCATGTCCGCGATCTATCGCAAGAGCCTCGTCACAACGCCGGAACTGCAGGCGGAGTTGATGCAGATGGACGAGAAGGCGGCAATCACGGATCACGGCCTGCTGAAGCGTTCGCTCTTCGTGCTCGGGCTGACGATCCTCGGATTTTTCACACACTCCTTTACGCACATCGAGTCCTCGCTGATCGCACTCACGGGCGGATTCCTGCTGCTCCTTCTCGCGGGCGGCAGCGAGCATCTCGTGGAGAAGGCGATGCACTCTGTCGAGTGGCCGACGATCTTCTTCTTCATCGGGCTCTTTATCGCGGTCGGCGGGCTGATTGAGGTTGGCATTATTGCACAGCTGGCTGAAACTGCGGTAGAAGCAACCGGGGGTGACCTGACGGCGACGGCGCTGCTGATCCTCTGGATGAGCGCGATCATCTCATCTGTGCTTGACAACATTCCGTTCGTGGCGACGATGATTCCGCTGATTCAAAATATGGGCGCAATGGGGATTACAAACCTCGAGCCGCTCTGGTGGTCGCTCGCGCTCGGCGCGTGTCTCGGCGGCAACGGTACACTCGTCGGCGCATCGGCAAACCTTATCGTGGCGGGTATGGCGGCGGAGCGCGGCGTACATATCAGCTTCATCCGCTACTTTAAGATCGGATTCCCGCTCATGCTGCTGACGATCGTACTCTCGACGGTCTATGTGTATGTGCGTTATTTGATATAAATTATTTGCAGGAAAAAGCCCGCACGGGGGCGAATCAAATTTAACAGAGAAATTTGTGGAAGGTACCGACACAGTTTCGGTGCCTTTTTGAGTTGGAGAGGAACTATGTTTATACTGGCATCTGCCTCGCCGCGCAGGCGTGCGCTTCTGCGGCAGATCGGGGCACAATTTGTCTCCATCACGCCCGCCGTGGATGAGGTGAAGGACGGGGAGCGTCCGCGCGATACAGTGATCTGCAATGCGCTGATGAAGGCACGCAAGGTGGCGGAGGAGTACCCCGAGCATGCCGTACTCGGCGCGGATACCACCGTCGTGCTGAACGGGCAGTCGTTCGGAAAGCCGCAGGATGCCGCCGAGGCACGTCACATGCTCTCCGCACTCGAGGGGCGTGAACATACGGTGCTCACGGGGATCGCGTGGGTCGTGGATGGCCGTGCGTACACGGATGCGGCGGAGACGATTGTGCGCTTTGCGCCCCTGACGCAGAAGGAGATCGCCGCCTATGTCGCGACGGGCGAGCCGATGGGCAAGGCGGGCGCGTATGCAATTCAGGGGCGCGCGGCAATCTACATCGAGGAGCTGCGCGGCTCGTTCTCAAACGTGGTCGGGCTGCCGCTTCATGCGGCTGCGGCACTCGCCCGCAAGGCGGGCGTTGCGATGGAGGACGAGGATGCATCTGCGTGATCTGCCCGCAGGTGAGCTGCCGCGTGAGCGCCTGATCGAACGCGGTGCAGGGGCGCTGAGTGACGCGGAACTGCTTGCGATTCTTCTCAGGACAGGGCGCGCGGGAGAGAACGTGCTCGAGCTCGCGCGCGGCATTGTCGCGCGCTTTCGTGAGACGGGGCTGCATGAGATTCTTGCGATGCCGCCAGCTGAGTTCGCACGCATCCCCGGCATCGGCATGGCAAAGGCGGCGACAGTGCTCGCAGCTCTTGAACTCGGACGACGTGCACAGCGCACGGCAAAGAGACGCCCGCACATCGACGCGGCAGAGGATGTGTATGAGCTGCTGCGCCCGCGTCTCACAGCGGAGAAGCGCGAGCATTTCCTCGTCCTGCCGCTCAGCTCGAAGAATGAGGTGCTGATGGTCGCGGAGGTGTCCGTCGGCACGCTCACGAATACGCTCGTCCATCCGCGTGAGGTGTTCGAGCCCGCGATCCGCTGCGGGGCGGCACACGTTATCCTTGCACATAACCATCCGAGCGGCGATCCCGTTCCAAGTGCGGAGGATCATCGGATCACGCGCGTGCTCAGGGAGGCGGGGGCGCTCCTCGGCATCCCTGTGACGGATCATGTGATCCTCGGGGGAGCGGCGTTTTTTAGTTTTTCCGAGGAAGGCATGCTGTAGATTTATACTTTTTTTTTGCGGAGAGAGGATTTTATCCTTCAATCATCGAAATATACTGATACCTTATAAATGGTCTTGTTAAAACGTGATTAGGAGGGATTATGATGAGCAAGATCAAGAAGATTCTTGTTCCGGTCGATGGATCGGTGGGCGGCTGCAAGGCGGTTGACGAGGCGCTGTTCATCGCGGAAAAATGCGATGCGGAGCTCGACTTCGTCTATGTGGCGAGCAACATCAACAAGGATATCCCGAGCCATATCGTCTTTGAACGCATCTGGGAAAAGCTGCCGGGCGACCGCAAGGCGCGCAAGCACGTCAAGAGCGGACATATCGCAAAGAGCATCCTCGAAGTTGCGGATGAGGAGCAGAGCGATATGATCATCATGGGAAGCCGCGGGCTCGGCCTCCTCAAGGGGGTTCTCATCGGCAGCGTCAGCCAGAAGGTGATCGAGGAGTCGAAGATCCCCGTCATGGTGATCAAGTAAGCAGGCGGGAGGTGGCGGCCTTGACCGTTCGAGAGCGGCTTGAGGCGCAGGAGGATGCACTCCTCTCACCGTTGGCGGCACGCAGCGCATGCGCAAAGCGCAGCCATCCGATGGAGGAGTGCCCCTTCCGCACGAAATTTCAGCGCGATCGCGACCGCATTCTGCATTCGAAGTCGTTCCGTCGGCTCAAGCACAAGACACAAGTCTACATCGTTGCGGGCGATCACTACCGCACGCGTATGACGCACACCCTGGAGGTCGCGCAGATCTCGCGGACGATTGCGCGCGGGCTCATGCTGAATGAGGACCTGACGGAGGCAATTGCGCTCGGACACGATGTCGGGCACACGCCGTTCGGGCACGCAGGCGAAGCGGTCGTGGAGGAAGTCACAGGGCATTTTGCGCACAACGAGCAGAGCCTGCGCATGGTCGAGATTCTCGAGCGCGGCGGACACGGACTGAACCTGACGGGGGAGGTGCGCGACGGCATCCTGAATCATACGGGAAAGGGCATGCCGACCACGTTCGAGGGGCGAATTGTACGCATCGCCGACCGCATCGCCTACCTCTGTCACGACTACGACGACAGCATTCGCGCGGGACTCCTCACGCCTGCTGAGCTCCCCGCCGAGGTGCGGGATGCGTTCGGCACGGATACCTCGGCGATGATCACGAGCATGGTGTCCGATATGATCGTCACCTCGGAGGCGCGCGGCGACGCGGCGCTCTCAGAGCCCGTGCAGCGTGTGATGGATGCGTTCCGTGCGTTCATGTTCGAGCGCATCTACCACTCCAAGACGCTCGCGCACGAGCGCGCACAGGCGGGGTTTGTCCTGCGTGCGCTGATGGATCACTTTACCGTGTATTTCGACACGCTCCCGCCCGAGTTTATTGCACGCGAGGAGAAGTGGGGGCGTGAGCAGTGCGTGGTGGACTATGTGGCGGGGCTGACGGACAGCTTTGCGGTGTCGCTCTTCCGCGAGATATACATTCCGCCCGTGGATCAGATGACAATTAAGCCGATATAATAAAAGGAGAAATTATGCGTGACCCGAGGATGGAGGCCTTTGTGCAGCAGGTGCGCGCTCAGACCGACATCCTTGCCGTCGTGCAGGGCTATGTTCCTCTGAAGCGCAAGGGCGGCCGCTATTGGGGCTGCTGCCCCTTCCACAACGAAAAAACTGCGTCGTTCTCCGTCGTGCCGGCCGACGGCTTCTTTTACTGTTTCGGCTGCCATGCGGGCGGCGACGCGTTCAAGTTCATATCACTCATCGAGCATATCACATGGTTCGAGGCGGTCAAGCGGCAGGCGGAGCAGCTCGGCATCCCGCTGCCCGCAGAGAAGCGCGACCCGCGTGAGGAGGCACGGCTGCGCGAACTCGACGATCTGCGCAAGGTCAATGCGCTCGCACGTGACTTCTTTCACAACTGTCTCACCATGACGCATTACGGTGCGGCGGGGCGGGCCTATCTCGCGGGGCGCGGCATTACGGAGGCTGCGATTGAACGCTGCGGCATCGGGTTTGCGCCCGATGCATGGGCAAAACTTTCCGACGCCTTCCGAAAGCGCGGCATTCCAGAGCACCTCCTTGTGACGGCGGGGCTTGCCGTGAAACGCGAGCGCGGCGGCGGTGTCTACGACCGCTTCCGCAACCGTGTCATTATCCCGATTGCGGATGAGCGCGGGCGCATCGTCGGCTTCGGCGGGCGTGCACTCGAGGGTGCCATGCCGAAGTACCTCAATACGGCGGAGACGCCCGTTTTTAATAAGAGAAAACTGCTCTACGGCCTCGACCGCGCGCATCGTGCAATCGCGAGCGAGGGCTGTGCGATCGTAGTCGAGGGCTATATGGATGCGATTGCCGCATGGGAGGCGGGCGTGGCGAATGTTGTCGCAACGCTCGGCACCTCGTTCACGGAGGGACATGCGGCGCTGCTCCTGCGCCGTGCGCCGCGCATTGTCTTTTGCTACGACAGCGATGCGGCAGGGCAGGAGGCGACGCTGCGCGCTCTCGCAGCAGTACGCGGGCGCGCGGCTGAGGTGCGCGTGCTCCTCCTGCCGGACGGCAAGGATCCCGATGAGTACGTCCGCACGCATGGCGCGGAGGCGTTCCGTGCGCTCGTTGCGACGGCGGTGCCCGTCCCGGCGTTCCGTCTGCGCCACGTGCGCACCCATATGGCGGACGGGGTGGAGGGGCAGAACGCGGCGCTTCAGGCGATGCTGCCCGTGCTTGCAGAGCTGGATGCGGTCGCGCGCGGCGCGTATGTGCGGCAGACGGCGGCGGAACTCTTTCTGGATGAGGGCGTGGTTGCGGATGCCCTGCGGAAATTTCTGCAGCGCGGCGGAGCAGAGCCTGCGGCTCCTGCTGACCTGCAGCGTCCTGTCCTACGTCAGGCGGACGACGCTGTGCGCCGCGCAGGACGCGAGCTCCTCGCGGCAGCTTGGCACACTCCTGATCTTCTCACTGAAATTTTATCTTTTATCCCGCGCACGGATTTCCCTGATGAACTCATCGGAGGAATTCTCGGTGCGATGGCGGAACATCTGCAGGCGGGCGGTGCGCTGGATGCGGACTTTATCGCCGAACAGCCTACAGCGGCGCGGGATGAGCTCATGCGTACCCTTGCCGAGGAGGGGCGGACGGATGCCTCCTATCGGGGGGCGCTGGCAACCCTCCGACGGGCGTATCTGACCGCTGCGCTCGCACGGCATACGCGCCGTGCCGAGGCGATGATGCAAGAAGGAAAAGCGGCATACATTGACGAATTAAACGAAGTGAAGAAAATACAGGATGAGATCTCCCGTGAAAATTTGAACGAATAATTCAAAAGAGACTTTAGAGCACGTTCATTTACTACGATAAGCTAAATAATAGATTTTATTAGATAATATTACGAACTGAAAGGAGGGGGCACGATGGCAACGGCAGCAGTACGTATGGAACGGGAAGATGTGCGCGAGACGGGAAATTTTGACGAGCTTGTGGCGAAGGGGAAAGCGAACGGCGGGACACTGACCTGCGGAGAACTCATTGAGGCATTTGACGCGTGGAACATAACCCCCGATGCAATGGATGGGCTCTATCAGCGGCTCAGCAGTGACAACATTGAGATTGTGGATGATACGGTGGTTGACGAGGGGACAGATGACGACGCGCTCGAACCGGTCGATGAACTCGACAAGGAAGAGGCGGAGATCGAGATCGATCTCTCCGTTCCTGAGGGGGTTGCACTCGACGATCCCGTTCGTATGTATCTGAAGGAGATCGGACGCGTGCCTCTCTTGACGGCAGAGGAGGAAGTCGACCTCGCGCGGCGCATGGAGGCGGGGGATATGACGGCGCGGCATCGCCTCGAGGAGGCGAACCTGCGCCTCGTTGTGAGCATCGCGAAGCGCTACGTCGGACGCGGCATGCTCTTCCTCGACCTCATCCAGGAGGGCAACCTCGGACTCCTGAAGGCAGTCGAGAAGTTCGACTACAGCAAGGGGTATAAGTTCAGTACCTATGCGACGTGGTGGATTCGGCAGGCGATTACGCGTGCGATTGCCGATCAGGCACGTACGATCCGCATCCCCGTGCACATGGTGGAGACGATCAACAAGTATATCCGCGTCTCGCGGCAGCTGCTGCAGGAACTCGGGCGCGATCCGACACCCGATGAGGTGGCAAAGCACATGGGGCTGAGCACCGCACGCGTGCGCGAGATCATGAAGATCGCGCAGGAGCCCGTATCCCTCGAAACACCGATCGGTGAGGAGGAAGACTCCCACCTCGGCGACTTCATCGAGGATGAGGCGGCACTCGACCCTGCGGATGCCGCATCGATGATGCTGCTCAAGGAACAGATCTCGGAGGTGCTCAAGACGCTCGCTCCGCGTGAGGCGGAGGTGCTGCGTCTGCGGTTCGGACTCGAGGATGGGCGGTCGCGCACACTCGAAGAGGTCGGACAGAGCTTTGGCGTGACGCGCGAACGCATCCGCCAGATTGAGGCAAAGGCGCTGAGGAAGCTTCGGCATCCCGTGCGTCTGCGCAAGTTACAGGGAAATATTGACCTTTGAGGCAGGTTGCCTTGCGAATACACGATAGGAGGACAGCGTTATGACAGTGGGGGCGGAGCAGAAAAAAGCACCGAGCGCCGACATCATTGAACGCCTGCTTGCCAAAGGCAAGAAAAACGGCGGCACGCTGACATACGGCGAACTCATTGACGCACTGCAAAAACAGGATATGTCCCCCGACGAAATGGACGATATGTACCAGCGGTTCAGCGACGAGGGCGTTGAGATCGTTGATGATGCGCCGAGTGCGGCGGCGGAAGAACCCGTCGACGACGATCCCCCCGAGAAGGAAGAGGAAGTCGAGATCGACCTCACCGTTCCTGAGGGGATATCCCTCGATGATCCCGTTCGGATGTATCTGAAGGAGATCGGGCATGTACCGCTCCTTACGGCAGAGGAGGAGGTCGAACTTGCCCAGCGCATGGAGGCGGGCGACGAGAGCGCGCGGCACCGCCTCGAGGAGGCGAACCTGCGTCTCGTTGTGAGCATCGCGAAGCGCTACGTCGGACGCGGCATGCTCTTCCTCGACCTCATCCAGGAGGGCAACCTCGGCCTCCTGAAGGCGGTCGAGAAATTTGACTACAGTAAGGGGTACAAGTTCAGCACCTACGCGACGTGGTGGATACGGCAGGCAATCACGCGTGCGATCGCCGATCAGGCGCGCACCATCCGCATCCCCGTGCACATGGTCGAGACAATCAACAAGCTCATCCGCATCTCTCGTCAGCTCCTGCAGGAGCTGGGCCGCGACCCGCGCCCCGAGGAGATCGCAAAGGAGATGGGCATCAGCGTCGCGCGTGTGCACGAGATCATGAAGATCGCACAAGAGCCCGTTTCTCTCGAAACGCCGATCGGTGAGGAGGAGGACTCCCACCTCGGCGACTTCATCGAGGACGAGGCGGCACCCGCACCCGCAGAGGCAGCGTCCTTCATGCTCCTGCGCGAGCAGCTTGAGGAGGTCCTCGAGACGCTGACCGACCGCGAGAAGAACGTCCTGCGTCTGCGCTTCGGACTTGAGGACGGGCGGTCGCGCACCCTTGAGGAGGTCGGGCAGAGCTTCGGTGTGACGCGCGAACGCATCCGCCAGATCGAGGCGAAGGCCCTCAGGAAGCTCAGACATCCGAGCCGAAGCAAGGTGCTGCGTGACTTCCTGGAATAGTTGACGAAATGGGCTGAATATCGTATAGTAAGCATACAAAAAGGGCGCTGCCGGTAAACGGTCAGCCCCCAAAGTTATTTGGAATAAGATCCCCGCCTAACGTTTGGAGACTGTGAGGCGGGGCTTCTTATGCTTTTGATATCACGATACAGATCGCAACGAGGAACACCAGCGAAAGAAATTCGTATGGGCCCATAAGCGAACCCCCTCTCAGGGGCTAAGAATCGACCGCCTACCGCATGGCAGCGCCTGTTTTGATTATAACCGCATGTTTCTTATCTACAAGCAACATTTTGCTTGACAGGACGGCGTATTCCCCTTATAATAGCAACGTCCGAAACATTCCTCGATAGCTCAGTCGGTAGAGCGTCTGACTGTTAATCAGAATGTCACTGGTTCGAGTCCAGTTCGAGGAGCCATTTGTTCATTACGGAGTGTAACGCAGCAGTTACACTCCTTTCTTATGTCTGTCAAAAAAGGGAGGGCGTGTATGCAGCTCGATGAACGGCTTGCGGCGATTGCCGCATTCGTTCCGCACGGTACGGCGGTTGCGGACATCGGCGGCGATCACGCCTACCTCGCCGCCACGCTCGTTATGGACGGCATTGCCCCGCGTGCCGTCGTCGGCGACCTCAGCGCGGGCGCGTGTGCGGCAGCGCGGCGCACCGTTCGGACGCAGCGCCTCACACAACAGATCGACGTACGGCAGGGCGACGGGCTGAGCGTGCTCGTGCCTGGCGAGGCGGAGTCCATCGTCATTGCGGGCATGGGCGGGGCTCTCATTGCGGAGATTCTTGCAGGCGCGCCCGTCGTCCTCACGCGCGTGCAGACCCTCGTCCTGCAGCCCATGAACGGTGCGGCGAAACTGCGCCGCTGGCTCTATGCACATGGCTGGGACATCGTCGACGAGACGCTTGCACGCGCAGGCGGCCGTCTCTACGAGATCATCCGTGCCGAGCGCGGCGCGGCAGAGATGCCTGACGACGTGCTTCTCCACATCGGGGTGCGGCTCTTTGCAAAGCGTGACCCTCTCCTGCGGGAACATATTGAGGCAAAGATTGCAAAGCTCGCCCGCGCCGCCGACGGGATGAATGTGAGCAGTGCAGCGCGGCGGAGTGCGGAATATCGTGAGACCGTATCGTGTCTCGCAGCGCTGCGTACAGTATTTGCGTTGCTTTGAGAGGAGATCCCCATGCTCAGCTGTCAGCTCATCATGAACGCGCTTGAGCGCATCGCGCCGCGCCGCCTCGCGGAGGACTGGGACAACCCCGGACTTCTCGTCGGCAGCTATGCGCAAAAAGTCGAGCGCGTGCTTGTCGCCCTCGATGTGGACGATGCGGTCACCGCGGAAGCCATCGAACGCAGGGCGGATATGATCGTTGCGCACCACCCTGCGATCTTTCGCGGCATCAAGCAGCTGCGCACCGATCTCCCGCTCGGGCGGCGGCTTGCCGCCCTCCTCACGCACAACATCGCCGTCGCGGCGGCGCACACGAACCTCGATGTCACGCACGGCGGCGTGAACGATGTGCTCGCCGCGCAGATCGGGCTGGAAAAACTCTCCTCCTTCGTCATTACGAGTCAGGAGGGCGGCGTGACCGAGAGCATCGGCCGTGTCGGCGTTCTTCCTGCTCCGACGAGCATCGAGGACTTTGCCCGCGCAGTGAAGGAACGCCTCTGCATCAGCCATGTGCGCCTTGCCTCTGCTGCCGCGCGCCCCGTACGGCGCGTCGCTGTCTGCGGCGGCGCGGGCGCGGACTTTATCGACAATGCCGTCCGCCTCGGCGCGGATGTCTACGTCACGGGCGATGTGAAGTACCACGATGCGCAGCGTGCCGTCGAGCAGGGCATGCACATCATCGATGCGGGGCACTTCGGCACAGAGGTGCCCGTCCTGCCTGTCCTCGCCGAGCATTTGCAGGCAGAGCTTGCGTCCGAACGCGGCGATATTGAGATTTTTGTCACAAACACGCAGCGCGACGTGTTCGATGTGATTATATAAGGAAGCAAAAAAGCAGGGGAAAGGGAACACTATGGATCAGAAGCATATCCGCAATTTTTCCATCATCGCCCACATCGACCACGGCAAATCCACCATTGCCGATCGCCTCATCGAGTATACGGGCACGCTCTCTGAGCGCGAGATGGAGGCACAGGTGCTCGACAGCATGGATCTCGAGCGCGAGCGCGGCATCACGATCAAGGCACAGACCGTGCGCCTCGACTACCGCGGTGAGGATGGGGAGCTGTACGAGCTGAACCTGATCGACACACCGGGGCACGTCGACTTCAACTACGAGGTCTCGCGCAGCCTTGCCGCGTGCGAGGGCGCACTCCTCGTCGTCGATGCGGCGCAGGGCGTTGAGGCGCAGACCCTTGCGAACGTCTATCTCGCGCTCGAGCACGACCTCGAGATCGTGCCCGTCATCAACAAGATTGACCTGCCGAGCGCCGAACCCGACCGCGTAAAGAGTGAGATTGAGGACAGCATCGGACTCGACACGAGTGCCGCCGTCCTCGCCTCGGCAAAGACGGGGATCGGCATCAAGGAGGTGCTCGATGCCGTCGTTGCCTACATCCCGCCGCCGGAGGGCGACCCCGAGGCACCGCTCAGAGCGCTGATCTTTGACTCGTACTTCGATCCGTACAAGGGCGTGATTGCGAACGTGCGCGTGAAAGAAGGCACGATCAAAAAAGGAATGAAGCTGAAGCTCATGGCGACGGGCAAGACCTTCGACGTGACGGATGTCGGCTGCTTCCGTCCCCAGCCCGTCGATACGGGGGCGCTCGGAACGGGCGAGGTCGGCTTTATCGCGGGTGCACTGAAAGATGTACGCGATGTCCGTGTGGGCGACACCGTGACAAGCGCGGAACGCCCTGCTGCCGAGGCGCTGCCCGGCTATCGCGGCGTGACGCCGATGGTGTTTTGCGGGCTCTACCCCGAGGACAGCAAGGACTACGACAACCTCCGCGAGGCTCTGGAAAAGCTGCAGCTCAACGATGCGGCGCTCGTCTTTGAACCGGAGACCTCGATTGCACTCGGCTTCGGCTTCCGCTGCGGCTTCCTCGGGCTCCTCCACATGGACGTGATTCAGGAGCGCCTCGAACGCGAGTACAACCTTGGGCTCATCATGACGGCTCCCTCCGTCGTCTACCACGTTTACCGCACGGATGGAAACATGGTGGAGGTCAGCAACCCCGCAGACCTCCCGCCGACAACCGAGATTGACCACATCGAGGAGCCGTGTGTCAAGGCGACCGTTATTGTGCCGAAGGACTACGTCGGTGCGGTTATGGAGATCTCGCAGGAGAAGCGCGGCGTGTTCCAGACCATGGACTACCTCGACGCGACGCGCGTTACCGTCATCTATCACATCCCGCTGAACGAGATTCTCTACGACTACTTCGACCGGCTGAAATCCGCTACGCGCGGCTATGCCTCCCTCGACTACGAGCTCATCGACTACCAGACATCGAGCCTCGTCAAACTCGACATCCTGCTCAACGGCGACCCCGTGGATGCCCTCTCGACCATTGTTCACCGTGACCGCGCCGTTGCACGCGGCCGTCAGCTTGCCGTAAAGCTGAAGGGCATCATCCCGCAGCAGATGTTCGAGATCCCGATTCAGGCGGCGATCGGGAGCAAGATTATCGCGCGCGAGAACGTGCGCGCGCGGCGCAAGGACGTCCTTGCGAAATGCTACGGCGGCGACATCACACGCAAGCGCAAGCTCCTCGAAAAGCAGAAGGAGGGCAAGAAGCGCATGAAGGCGGTCGGCAGTGTGGAGCTCCCGCAGGAGGCATTTATGGCGGTGCTGAAAATTGATGAATAACGCACAGGCGACACAATGGGGCATCTATGCCCACATCCCCTACTGCGTGAAAAAATGTGCATACTGTGACTTCATTTCCTCCGCCGTCGGAAAAGATACGCGCGCGGAGATGGAGGACTACGCGGCGGCGCTTCGGGCAGAGATCCTGCGCGAGGTGCCGCCGCTTCGTGCGCGGTGGGGCGATGCGGCAACGGTCTACCTCGGCGGCGGCACGCCGACGGCACTGCCCGCTGCACTGCTCACCGGAATTCTGGAGACGCTTCGCACGGCGGCGGGAACGCCTGTGGAATGCACCGTCGAGGCGAATCCCGGTACCGTGGACGCAGCGTATCTCACGCAGCTTCGCGCGGCGGGGGCAAACCGTCTCAGCCTTGGTGTGCAGAGCTTCGACGATCGTCTGCTTCGCGTCATCGGGCGCATCCACACAGCTGCGGAGGCGGAGCAGGCATTTCGCGCGGCGCGTGCGGCGGGGTTCGAGAACATCAGTCTCGACCTGATGTATGGTCTTCCGACGCAGACCCTCGATGACCTGAAGAAAAGCGTCGACGAAGCACTTGCGCTTGTCCCTGAGCACATCTCCGTCTACGGGCTGACCGTCGAGGAGGGAACGCCGTTTGCTGCGGCAGAGGCACAGGGGAAGCTTGCGCTTCCCACAGAGGACGCGGCGGAGGAGATGTACGACTGGCTGACGGCGGCACTTCCCGCACGCGGCTATGTGCGCTACGAGATCTCGAACTTTGCACGGCAGGGCTGTGAGAGCCGTCACAACCTCGGCTATTGGAGAAACGTTCCCTACCTCGGTGTCGGCGCAGCGGCGCACGGCTATGTGGACGGCGTACGCTTGGGCAACGAACCTGACACGGAGAAGTACATCCGCGCCATACAGACGGGCAGGAGTGTCCGCACGCCCGAGGATACGGAGCGCACCCGCACGAATGCAATGGAAGAGTACGCCTTTCTCGCACTGCGCACACGAGAGGGGATTGATACGGCGGATTTTTCACGCGCATTTGGTGTGGACATTGATACTGTTTATGGAGCGGTGATTGAGAAATATATCGCGCAGGGGTTGCTGCGCCGTGCAGACGGATTCGTCGCTCTGACGAATGAAGGCATGAAGGTCGGCAACGAGGTGTTTGCCGCCTTTTTGCATTAGATAAAACTTTGTGCTATGATAGACATCGCTTATTGTTCCTAACTTCCGAAAGGAGAACTGCCATGAAACACCTGATTATGATCGAGATGGAGGGCTGTCCCTACTGTGCAAACGCGCATCGTGCAATGGATGCGCTGCGTGCCGAGGGCTATGATGAGGACGTGTGCGTCATATTTCTTGACGAGAACAAACAACCGGAACAGGTGCAGCCGTTCGCGGGGGAGTACTATTACGTCCCGAGCATCTTCATGGACGGGGAAAAGCTCTACGAGGCGCAGCCGGGAGACAGTTATGATAAAATTTATGCCGCGGTGAAGCGCGCCTTCGACGCGGCACGTGCGGATTGAACGCCGTATTTATAGGAAATATGCAAAAGTTGCATAAGGAAAAACGAAAATAAAACTTGTAAAATCATCTGAAATCCAGCATAATAACGAAAGCGCTATTTTCACAATATACATAAAGATCCTCGGCCTGTCTCCGTATACGGGTAATGCGGCGGCGTTCACGAGGCGAAAAACAAGATGAGGTGAGTTTATGCATCAACCCGTAACCGACAATCCTTTTGTCATCATGGTCATCAACATGGTCATCGTCTTTGCTGTGTTGACAGCGATCTGGGGGCTCATCGAGCTGACCCATTTGCTTGACCCGACGAAGAAGAAGGCGGAGCCGCCCGCATCCGCCCCTGCCGCTCCCGCGCCTGCCCCCGCAGCCCCCGTTGCCCCTGCCGTACCCACAGGGCTCAGCACGGAGACCGTCGCTGTTATTGCGGCTGCCGTCACCGCCTGTGGCTACAGCGCCGAGCAGATCCACGCGATCCGTCCGGCAGAGCAGCCTGCATGGCGCAACTTCGGACGCACACAGGGTATGCGCACGCCGCGCTGAGAAGGGAGTGACAGATTATGGATTTTATCAATGCGTTTACTGTCTCCCTGCAGGCAGTTGTTGACGGCAGCGGATTTGTCGGCATGAGCGGCGGCAACGTTATCATGATTGGTGTCGGACTTGTCTTGCTCTACCTCGCGTTTGCACGTGACTTCGAGCCGCTGCTCCTGAGCCCGATTGCCTTCGGCTGTATCCTCGCGAACATTCCGTTCAACGGCTTTGAGGAGCCGGGAGTCATGTCCGCGATCGGCATGGGTATCAAATACGAGATCTTCCCGCCGCTCATCTTCCTCGGTGTCGGTGCGATGACGGACTTCGGTCCGCTGATTGCACGGCCCTCGAGCCTGCTCATGGGTGCGGCGGCACAGTTCGGTGTTTTCGTCGCCCTGCTCGGCGCGATGATGCTTGACTTCACGGCACAGGAAGCGGGCTCCATCGGCATCATCGGCGGCGCGGACGGTCCGACCTCGATCTACCTCGCGACCAAGATGGCGCCGCATCTCCTCGGTGCAATCGCCGTTGCGGCATACACCTACATGGCACTCGTGCCGCTCATTCAGCCGCCCGTTATGAAGCTCCTCACCACAAAGAAAGAGCGTGAGGTCGTCATGGAGCAGGCTCGTGAGGTCACGAAGTTCGAGCGCATCGCGTTCCCGATTGTCTCGACCATCTTCATCAGTCTGCTGCTGCCGTCCATCACGGCACTGCTCGGCATGCTGATGCTCGGCAACCTCTTCCGCGAGAGCGGCGTGACGGATCGTCTCTCCGATACGGCGCAGAACGCCCTCATCAACACGGTCACGATCTTCCTCGCACTCGGCACGGGTCTCACGATGAGCGCGGAGAGCTTCCTCGTCAAGGAGACCATTCTCATCATCTGCCTTGGTCTCGTCGCATTCATCTTCGGCACGGCGGCGGGCGTTGTCCTCGGCAAGATCATGTGCCGTGCGACGGGCTGGAAGGTCAACCCCCTCATCGGCTCTGCGGGCGTCTCCGCTGTTCCGATGGCGGCGCGCGTCAGCCAGATCGTCGGCATCAAGGCAAAGCCTGGCAACTACCTCCTCATGCACGCCATGGGGCCGAACGTCGCCGGGGTTATCGGCACCGCGGTTGCGGCAGGTACGATGCTCGCGATGCTGATGTAAACAGCGTTTTTTAAGTGAAAATACGCCTAAAGACAACGCTTTGCATTTGACAAAATCCTCCTTCATATGTACTATGAGGGAGGATTTTTGATTCCAGATCTCGCTCTGTTCTTCCACCGGAGCGAAAACAATGTTTATTTTTACATGGAAGGAAGATTTTATGCGCGGAACATTCTATGGCATCGGCGTCGGCCCCGGCGACCCCGAGCTTCTCACCGTCAAGGCAATCAAGGCAATCGAGGCGGCGGATGTCCTCATTGCCCCCAAGACGGAGAAGAAGGACGGCAGTGTCGCTCTCGAAATCGCACGCCCGTACCTGAAAAAAGATATCGAGATCGTTTACCAAGTCTTTCCGATGGTAAAGGATTTCGCGGAAGACACGGGCGCGTGGGAGGCGAACAAGGCGGAGATCCTTGCACTCCTGAATGCGGGCAAAAACGTTGCCTTTTTGACGCTCGGCGATCCCATGTTCTTCAGCACCTACATCTATGTGTTCCGTCTCCTCGAACATGAGGACGTGAACATCGTCACCATCCCCGGCATACCTGCCTTTATCGCCATCGGCAGCCGCGTCGGCCGCCCAATCGTGGAGGGCAACGACGTGCTCGCCATCATCCCCGGCACGGCGGAGCAGGAGCGCCTTGAGGAGGTCATGGCGGTCGCGAGCAGTGCCGTTGTCATGAAGGTCTACCACAACTCCGCTGAGATCATCGACCTCCTGCGGCGCAACAACATGACGAAGGAGGCGGTGCTGGTCAGCCGTGCGGGGCTCGACGACGAGCGCATCATTTACGACCTCGAAGCCCACGCGGATGAGAAGCTGAACTACCTCTCCACCATCCTTACACGGAGGAGCTGACATGATGAAACAGTGGGCACTTGCCCTTTTCACGGCGACATCACTTCTTCTCACTGCCTGCGGCACACCTGCGGCGGAGAATACGAATGCGGCCGGCGCGTATGCCTCCATTACGGACGACAACGGGCGCACCGTCACATTTGACAAGAAGCCCGAGCGCATTGTCGTCACCTCCGCCTCCTTCCTCGAGCCGCTCTACGCCGTCGGCGGCAGTGTCGTCGGCCGCCCCGATTCAAAGTCGAAGATCCCCGATGCGGCGAAGGATGTCACGAGCATCGGCAGAGTCTACCAGATCGACGCGGAGAAGATCATCGCACTGCAGCCCGACCTCGTCATCCTAAACAAAGGAATGAATGAGAAGCTCGTCGATACCCTCGCCGCGAACAACATCAAGACACTCATCCTCGACATGAAGAGCTTCGAGGACGTAAAGCGCGAGATCGGAACATTTGCGACGCTCACGGGCGAGAAGGCAAAGGGGGACGAACTCATTCGCAAGATGGATGCAGACATCGAAGCCGTCCGCGCCTCCATCCCGCAGGAAAAAAAGCGTGTCGCCATCATCCACAGCACGGGACAGGGCCTCTCCGTCCAGCTTGACGGCAGCATTGCGGGCAACATTGCAAACATCCTCGGCTGGGAGAACACAGCGGCGGGGATGCCCGCGCTGGACAAGAACCCCGATGCCGCGCCCTACAGCATGGAGACGCTCGTCGCGCAGAACCCCGACATCATCTTTGTCACGAGCATGGGTGAGGAGGCGGAGATCCGCGCCTCGATGGAGGCGATGTTCGCGGAGAGCCCCGCGTGGCAGAGCGTCGGCGCGATCCGTGACGGACGCGTCTACTACCTGCCGCAGGAGATGTTCCTGTTCAGCCCCGGCATCGACTACCCAAAGGCAGTACAGTACATGGCGAGGCTTGTCTATCCATGAAAAAACGCATCCTGCTCCTCGTCCTCTTTGCCGTGCTTGCGGTGCTTGCAATGCTCCTCTCTGCCGCGAAAGGGTCTGTTGACATCCCCATTGGGGAGATCATCGGCATCCTGAGCGGCACACAGAGCGGAGCAAACGCACAGATCCTCTGGAACATCCGCCTTCCGCGCACCATCGTCGCCGCACTCGTCGGCATCAACCTCTCTCTTTCGGGGGCGATCCTGCAGGCGATCCTCAGAAATCCGCTCGCCGACCCGCACATCATCGGCATCTCGTCCGGTGCGGGTCTTGCGGGCATTTTTATCATGCTCATGCTGCCGGGGGCGGCGTGGCTCATCACCCCTGCCGCGTTCGGCGGCGCGATGCTTGCCGCACTCCTCATCTATATCCTCGCGTGGCGCGACGGCATCCGCCCGACGCGCATCATCCTCGCGGGCGTTGCCGTGTCAGCGTTTCTCGGCGCGGGTATCTCCGCGCTGATGATCCTCTACAGCGACCGCGTGCACAGCGCACTTATGTGGATGGTCGGAGGGCTCTCCGCGCGCAGCTGGCCGCACGTCGAGATGCTGCTGCCGTACACTGTCGCAGCGGGACTCCTCGCGCTCCTCGCCGCGCAGCGGCTCAACATCCTGCAGCTCGGCGACGACATGGCACGCGGCATTGGGCTCGCCGTCGAGCGCACACGCATCCTTCTCACGGCGGTCGCCGCGCTCCTCGCCGCGAGCGCCGTCTCTGTGGTCGGACTCCTCGGCTTCGTCGGGCTGATTGTTCCCCATGCGGCGCGCCTCATGATCGGAGCGGACTATCGCTTCCTGCTCCCTGCGGCGGCGCTCCTCGGCATCGCCGTCGTCACCCTCAGCGATACGGCGGCACGGCTGCTGTTTGCTCCCTTGGAACTTCCTGTGGGCATCATCATGGCTGCAGTCGGTGCGCCGTTCTTTCTCTATCTTCTGAGGAGGCAGCTATGAGTGCGGGACTTATGGCGCGTGATCTCAGCGTCAAAATTGCGGGCAAGGAGATCCTGCACGGGCTCAGCGTCGATATCGCCGCAGGGCGGCGCACTGCCATTGTTGGCCCCAACGGCGCGGGCAAGACCACCCTCCTGCGTGCCCTCGCCGGACTGAACCGCCGCTATACGGGCGAGATTCAGCTGGATGGACGCGAACTCGGCAGTTACACCGAGAAGGAGCTTGCACGCGTGCGTGCCATCCTGCCGCAGGAACGTACGGCAGCGCAGGGGCTGACTGTGGAGCAGCTTGTAACGTACGGACGATTTGCTCATGCGAACCTCTTTCAGACGCGCTCAGACCCGGAGGACAGAGAGGCAATCGCGTGGGCGATGGAGACCGCGCACGTCTCCGCATTTGCGGAGCGCGAGGTGCATACCCTCTCGGGCGGCGAGCGGCAGCGCGTCTTTCTTGCGATGGCGCTCAGTCAGCGCCCGCGCCTCCTGCTCCTCGACGAGCCGACCACCTACCTCGATGTGGCGCATCAGCTGCGCGTCATGGAGATCATCTCACAGCTCAACCGCATACATGGTATGACGATCCTCATGGTGCTGCACGATATGGCGCATGCCATGCAGTATGCCGACGAGATCGTCCTGATGCAGAGGGGGCGCGTCGTCCATGCGGGTACGCCCGCCGACGTGCTCACGGAGGAACGCATTGCCGACGTGTTCGGCGTCCGCGTCGAGATCTTCACGAACTCCCGCGGCATCCGTGTCCCGTCTCCCGTGGCACTGGTGGGGGAACGATCTGCGTCAAAATAAATTGACAACGTACAAATATTTTCATACAATGTAATAAAATAGAAAGGAGGTGAGAATATGGCACAGGCAAGTGTGAGCATCCGTATGGATGCGGACCTCAAGCGGCAGTTTGATGAGTTTTGCTCCGAGATCGGGATGACGATGACGACTGCGTTCTGCGTCTTTGCAAAGACAGCGGTGCGCGAGCGCAAAATCCCGTTCGAGATCTCGGCGGAACGCAGTAATGATCCGTTTTATTCGCCAAGCAATATCCGTTACTTGGAAGAATTGAAGCGTGATATTGAGATGGGGAAGGCACATTTTTCTGAGCATGAGTTGATTGAGGTAGATTGATGGGGCTGCTTTGGGAAGATCGTGCGTGGGAAGAGTATCTGTACTGGCAGACGCAGGATCGAAAGACACTGAAACGGCTCAATGCCATCTCCGCGATATTCAGAGAAGTCCTCTCGATGGGCTTGGCAAGTCGGAGCCGCTGAAAGGAAATCTTCGCGGATGGTGGAGCAGACGTATTGATGAGACGAATCGTATTGTTTATTATGAACAAAACGGGATTATTCACATTGCCTCCTGTCGTGGACATTACGAAAAGTAATACCACTAGGAAAACGCTGATAAAATAGACACCCTCCTGTATGGAGTGAGTTTGCCTCTTTGCGCGGATGCAGAATGTCTGCATCCGTTTTGCTTTGTTTTCAGATGAACAAACATAAATCGAAAATTATAACCTGCTATAAAATTTTTTGACGATTGGTACTTGCAATTTATATCGGGACGTGCTATGATGAAATCGTTCCAAGGGAAGAGAATGGATCGCGAAAAGGAAACATGGAAACTTTTGCGAAATCTCGCTCCTTTGGAAATCAGATGTTTTCTGTTTTACAGAAGGAGGAGTTTCTCATGAAGAAGACTCTCGTATCCGCACTTGCAACGGCTCTCGTTGTCGGTGCAGCAAGCACCACGTTCGCAGCTGCGAACCCGTTCTCCGATGTGCCCCGTGATCACTGGGCATACGATGCTGTGACGCAGCTCGCCTCCGATGGCGTCATCGAGGGCTACGGCGACGGCACGTATCGCGGCGACCGCAACATCACGCGTTACGAGATGGCGCAGATGACGGCGAAGGCGATGGCAAAGGGCGATATGTCCGCTTCGGATCGTGCGCTCGTTGACCGCCTCGCTGCTGAGTTCGCTGACGAGCTCAACAACCTCGGCGTTCGCGTCTCAAACCTCGAGAAGCACGCTGACATGGTGAAGTGGAACGGCAAGCTCGAGTATACCTATGAGAGCAAGCGCAGCGAGACGGGCGACACGCTTGAGGATTCCAAAGGAAATAAGCACAAGAAGATCAACAGCGATCTTCTCCTCTTCCGCCTTGAGCCGACGGCTGAGGTCAACAACCACTGGACGGTCAATGCACGTCTCGATGCAACAACCAACATGAAGAAGGACAGCGGCATTGATGACGATGACAAGGATCAGGCACGCGTTCAGCTGAAGCGCGCATGGGCGCAGGGCGACTATGACAGCTTCATGGTAAAGCTCGGCAAGATGGAGCTCGCCTCCGCTGAGGGCTACACGGGTGCGGGCAACCTCGTTCTCGACCGTGAGTTCTCGGGTGCAGAGGTCAGCTTCGGCAAGAATGTCAGCGTCAAGCTGCAGGCTGGTCAGGTGAATGACCTTGATGGTGTACATGCGAACTATCAGGGTGCAGAGCTTCAGCACAACAGCGACAAGTGGCTCGCCGGTCTCGCATACTATCGCTTCAAGTCCGATGGACTCAAGGGCGAGCTCAAGAACGCCAACGACACGACGGCAGCTGTCTGGGCAGTGAATGCGGGCTACCGCTTCGACAAGAACGTTCAGCTCTCGGGTGCATATGCACGCATGAACGATGCAAAAGAGTCCAAGATGAAGAAGTCCTATCAGTTCGGTCTGGACTACAAGGGCGCATCGTCTGAGGATCAGGGTTCGTGGGGCGCATATGTTGCGTACCGTTACCTCGGTTCGGCTTCTCCGGCTGCAACAGAGGATGGTGCTCTCTTCCAGACAAAAGGTATCGAGCTCGGAACGAACTACACGCTCTGGAAGAACGTTATCCTCTCCGCGAAGTACTTCAAGGGCAAGAACATTCTCGACACGAGCGACAAGGTTTCGCACCTCTTCGGCCGCGTTGAGTTCCTGTTCTAAGAGAATCACGTCACAATCTGCGGCATGCGCCGCATAAGAAAATCCCCCTCCGTAGGGAGGGGGATTTTTATTGTGTCTATAGACAGCACCTGAAAATGCTTTTAGATGGAGCAATTCATACTTCCTGTAAAGAAATCCCCCTTTCCGCTTGTTTGGAAAGGGGGATTATGTGGTTCCCGTTTATGCAGATACGTCGATGCTGTTTCCAAGGCTCGGGTCAAGGCTTGCAGTGCTTTCCTCGATGAGTTCGAGAGCGTCCTTGCCGGAGTCCATTGCCATCTTTGCGACGGCGATGCCAAGGCTCTGCTGTGCCTGCATCTGGTGCATACCGACCGACATCTGTGCGATATCCATTGTGAGATCCATTTTACTGTCTCCTTAGACGTAGATGCTGAAGAGGTTCAGCATGTTCGAGTAGCGCGACATGGTGGGCAGCGATCTGCCGTTCAGCAGGTTCGACGCGTAGTTGAGCTGGCTGCCGATCGCCTGCTCCATCGAGGGGATGACGCGGCTGCGTGCCATCTGGGCATACTGTGCGTGACGGTCGGCACGTCCGGCGAGTCCGCCCCTGCCGAGGATTGCCTCGGACTGTGCGGGGGAGTCCGTGAGAGCACGGGCCAGGCGGCTCTCATTCACGCTCATATTACCTGTTTTGGCATCGACGGTAATGCCCATCTTGGCATAGGAGTCCGCCTTGTACGTGGTGTCAGAGAACTCGGTCGTGAGCTGACGGACACCCTTGCCGAGGCTCTTGTTCTCGCGCAGGAAGTCATTCGTCTCGTTGTACTCACTGACGAGATCCTTGACGTTGCTGATGGCGCTTTTGAGGCGGTCGCTGTAGGTCTTGGACCCGTCTGCGTTGGTCGTGATGTCGGTGCTGCTCAGTTGGAAGTCCGTATTGCTGAGTTTGCCGGCGGACTTCCGGAGATCCTTCATGTTCGAGTCGTACTCGGCGTAGAACCGTGAGCTGGTCTCCGCGTAGGACTTGCGCAGGCTGCGTGCCTGATTCGCAATATCCATGATGGAGCGCAGTTCCTTTGCACTGGACTCCGTGCCTCTGTACTGTGTGGAGTAGTAACTCGAACCGCGGTGTTTGCGGTTCTGATCGGCGAAGAGTGCTGCCGTTGCGTCCGTGCGCGAGTTGTTCGCGTAGAGCGAGCTGTAGATGCTGCGCGCGGCGCCGGTCATCTGTGTGATTGTCGCCATATATGTTCCCCCTTCCATGGTCGTGGGAATAATTTCCTACATACTATTATATCGTTTTTTGCAAAAATGTCATTAGTTTTCCGAGAAAAAATTATTGCGCGCAGCAATTATGTGGTAGAATAGGAAAATATTTGTGGAGGAGGTGCGATGTGAGGGCTGCGTTTATGACGCTCGGCTGCAAGGTGAACCAGTTCGAGACGGAGACGATGGAGGGGCTGTTCCGCGCACGCGGCTATGAGGTCGTGCCGTTTGAGACGGCGGCGGATGTGTATGTTATCAATACGTGCTCGGTGACGCATCTGAGCGACCGCAAGTCGCGCCAGCTGATCCGCCGCGCAGCGCGTACGAATCCAGCTGCCTGCATTGCGGTGACAGGCTGCTACGCGCAGGTCGCGCCTGAGGAGATCCGTGCACTCGAAGGGGTGCGCGTGGTGATCGGGACGAAGGAGCGCGCGCGCATCGTGGACTATGTGGAGGCATCCCTGCGTGCGGATACGGGGGTGGCGGGGACAATTACGGATATCATGCAGGCGCGCGTCTTTGAGGATATCCCGCTGCACGCTATGCCGCACCGTACGCGCGCGTTCCTGAAGATCGAGGACGGCTGCCAGAATTTCTGCACGTTCTGCATCATCCCATATGCGCGCGGCCCCGTGAAGTCGCGCGAGCTCTCTGCCGTCGCGCGCGAGATGCGTCTGTTGACGGAGGCGGGATTTCACGAGGTGGTGCTGACGGGCATCCATCTCGGGGCGTATGGGATTGATCTCGTGGCACGTCCGACGCTTGCGGACGCGTGCCGCACGGCGCTCGCGGAGAAAGGACTGCGGCGGCTGCGGCTCGGTTCTCTGGAGTCGGTGGAGCTCTCAGCGGAGCTCCTCGAACTGATGCGGACAGAGCCGCGTTTCGCGGCGCATCTGCATCTGCCGCTGCAGGCGGGGAGTGATAACGTGCTGCGCGCGATGAACCGTCACTATACGACGGAACAGTTCGCACAGCTCGTCGCGGATGTGCGTGCGGCGGTGCCGGGGGTGGCGATCTCGACGGACATCATCGTGGGCTTTCCGGGGGAGACGGAGGAGGACTTTGCGGCGGGGCTCGCGTTCGTGCGTGCGATGGGATTTGCGCGGATGCACGTCTTTCCGTATTCGGCGCGCAAGGGGACGCCCGCGGCACGGCGCACGGATCAGGTACCGCCGATGGTGCGCAGGGAGCGTGCGGCACGGATGCAGGCACTCGCGGAGGAACTGGCAGAGGCGTATCACCGCACGCAGCTCGGCTCTGCCCAAGAGGTGCTCTTTGAAACGACGGAGGACGGCGTGACGGACGGGCTGACGGAGACGTATGTGCGCGTCTATACGGATGCGCCCGTGACACGCGGCGAGATTGTTCCCGTGCGGCTCACGCACCTCTACAAAGACGGTGTGTGGGGTGAGATGGCGTGATGGCCTGCTCCGCTGGAGGACAGGGGTACTTCTAAAAAACTCCTTGACAGCCCTCCCCATATCTGCTATTATAATCAAGTCGCGAGACACGTGACTCAGTAGCTCAGTTGGATTAGAGTATTTGACTACGAATCAAAGGGTCGGGGGTTCGAGTCCCTCCTGGGTCACCATACATCGAATGCAGGACGTTGGCATATGCCGACGTCTTTTTTGTTATTCTCAATAAACGCATTGAGAATGAAAATATGAACGAGATTCATATTTTGCTTTTCAAATATGAAATTTTTCGCTATAATATAGTTCCACAGGACGAAAGAAAGGGTGAAGTTCTTTTGGAGGAGAAAATGGGACGTCGGGAGCGCAAGAAGCTGCAGTCGCGACGCACGATTCTCGAAGCTGCGATCAGCGAATTCTCGAAGAAGGGCTACAAGGAGACCTCGGTTGCGGATATCATGGGCACCGCAGATCTCGGCATTGGGACTTTTTACAATTATTTCAGTTCGAAAGAGGATCTGCTGTTCTCCCTGCTCGGGCGTCTTGGTGAGACGATCCGCATGGCTCTCGCTGAGGCACGTGCAGCGGAGCGCACGTCGCTCGAACTTCTTGAGGTGGGGGCGCGTGTGACGGCGAAGTTCCTCGATGAGAACCGCTACGTCATGCCGCTCTTTCTCTCGGCGTCGCATCATGGTGCACCACATGCTGCTGAGGGCATACCCCCGCACGCATCTGGGGAAAATCCATCGGGCAGCCGTATGGCACCGCAGATCAAGCAGGTGTTCACAGAGATCATTCGTGAGGGGCAGGCAGCGGGGGAGATCCGCAGTGATGTGCCGGTCGATCTGATCGCGGAGATGTTCCACTCGCTCTATCAGGCAGCGGCGTTCAGTCAGCTGGATCTGACGTTTCAGGAGAACATTGCGCTCAAGACGCGTTTGCTTCTCGATGGGATTCGCAAGCGGAATGAGCAGCCCCCCTGCGATTGATTTGGGATTTTTGTGTATTTAGGAGACCCTTATGATCAGTGTGACGAAGCTTCTTTTTATGGATGAATACTACGGCGACGCGCTGCGCTACGGGCATAACGCACACCGCATGAAGAGCGGTGCTGCGGAGGGGATGGGGCCTGTGGTGGTCTGGAACTCGACGCGTACGTGCAACCTCCGCTGCCGCCACTGCTATATGTCCTCGGACGGGCAGAAGTACGAGGGCGAGCTGACGACAGAGGAGGCAAAGCGCTTTATCGACGGACTGGCGGAGTTCCGCGTGCCCGTGCTTCTCTTCTCGGGCGGTGAGCCGCTGATCCGCCCCGATTTCTTTGAGCTGGCGGAGTATGCGCGGGACAAAGGCGTGCGCCCGACACTCTCGACGAACGGGACGCTCATCACGCGTGAGGTGGCACAGCGGATCAAGGATCTCGGTGTTGGCTACGTCGGCATCTCGCTCGACGGGCTTGCGGACGTGAACGATATGTTCCGTGGGGTCGAGGGCGCGTATCAGCGTGCGATGGAGGGGATCGAGAACTGCGTCGCCGTGGGGCAGCGCGTGGGGCTGCGCTTTACGATCAACCACCACAATATCATGGAGCTCGATAAGATCTTTGACTTTATCGAGGAGAAGGGCATCAACCGTGTCTGCTTCTACCACCTCGTCTATTCGGGGCGCGGCGGACAGATGATGGATGAGGATGTGACGGCGGAGGAGTCGCGCCGCGCGATGGATACGATCATCGCACGGACGAAGGACTTCGAGGCACGCGGCCTGAAAAAGGAGATTCTGACGGTGGACAACCACTGCGACGGGGTCTATATGTATCTGAAGGCGCTCGCGGAGGGAAACGATGCAGGGGCGGAGCAGATCAAGAAGCTGATCGGCGCGAACGGCGGCAACCGCTCGGGCATCGCGTTCGGCGAGGTCGATCACCTCGGCTATGTGCATCCCGATCAGTTCACACAGCACCATACGTTCGGCAATGTGCGTGAACGGAAGTTCGGCGATATCTGGCAGGATATGACGCATCCGATCCTCGCGGGGCTGAAGGACAGGAAGCCGCTGCTCAAGGGACGCTGCGCGAAATGTCAGTACCTCAGCTGGTGCAACGGGAATTTCCGCACGCGTGCCGAGGCGCGGACGGGGGACTTCTGGGAGTCCGATCCATCCTGCTATCTGACGGACGAGGAGATCGGTGTGCGGGGGGCGGCACTGTGAGCGCGGCGATGGAGGCGGCGCACGGCGCACAGGGCCCGATGGGGGCGCATCCGCACGTGGCGGGACACACTGCGGGTGCAGGGCATCCCCACGCGCATATGGGCGGGCATCCAGGCGGACATCCGCACGGCATGCCGAAGAGCCATCCGCAGGGCGTTGCGGGCGGCGGGGTGAAGATCATCTCGTGGAACACGACGAACGCATGCAATATGTACTGTGCCCACTGCTACCGCGACGCGGGCTGCCGCGCGGATGAGGAACTCTCGACGGAGGAGGGCAAGAAGCTCCTGCGCGAGATCGCGAAGGCGGGCTTCCGCATCATGATTTTCTCGGGCGGCGAGCCGCTGACGCGCCCCGATATCCTCGAGCTTGTTTCCTACGCGCGCGGGCTCGGGCTGATCCCCGTGTTCGGCACGAACGGGACGCTGATCGACCTGCCGATGGCAAAGGCACTGAAGGAAGCGGGCGCATGCGGGATGGGCATCTCGCTCGACTCGATGGATAAGACGAAGCATGATACGTTCCGCTCGTTCCCCGGCGGCTGGGACGGCGCGGTGCGCGGCATGATGAACTGCCGTGAGGCGGGGCTGCCGTTCCAGATCCATACGACGGTGATGGATTGGAACGCGCACGAGCTTGAGGCGATGACGGACTTCGCTGTGGAGATCGGCGCGAAGGCGCATCATTTCTTCTTCCTCGTGCCGACGGGACGCGCGGAGACGATCGAGGAGGAGTCGCTGCGCGCGGAGGCGTATGAGGATGTGCTCTCGCGCATTATGAGGAAGCAGGAGACGGTGGACATCGAGCTGAAGCCGACCTGTGCGCCGCAGTTCCTGCGCATCGCCGATCAGCTCGGCGTGGATACGCGCTTTACGCGCGGGTGTCTGGCGGGGCTGACGTACTGCATCATCAGTCCGCGCGGCAAGGTGCAGCCGTGTGCGTACCTCAACCGTGAGCTGGGGGATGTGCGCGAGACGCCGTTTGATGAGATCTGGGCGAAGAATGAGGTGTTCCAGGAGCTGCGCACACTCGACTACGGCGGTGGGTGCGGCTCGTGCAGCTACAAGAAGTCCTGCGGCGGCTGCCGTGCGCGTGCGGCGTACTACCATGGCGGCGACTTCATGGCGGAGGAGCCGTGGTGTCTGTACCACGGACGACGCGGCGAGGCATAACAGAATAGACGAAAGCCCCCGATGTCGGTCGGGGGCTTTTGTGTGCGTCAATATTCCTTTACATGCAGTGCGCGCATGGCGTTGAGGATGGCGAGCACGGTGACACCGACATCGGCGAAGATCGCCGCCCAGAGTCCTGCGTAGCCAAGTGCGCCGAGGACGAGGACGATGCCCTTGATGCCGATGGCAAAGATGATGTTCTGCCACGCGATGCGCATGGTCTTGCGTGCGATGTCAATGGCCGTCGCGATCTTTCGCGGCTCGTCGGTCATGAGAACGACATCCGCTGCCTCGATTGCCGCATCCGAGCCAAGTGCGCCCATGGCGATGCCGACATCGGCGCGTGCGAGAACAGGCGCGTCGTTGATGCCGTCGCCGACGTAGGCGAGGGTCTTGCCATTCTGCTGTGCAGCAATACGTGTCTCGACCTGTGCGACCTTGTCCTGCGGGAGAAGCTCGGCATGGATGGTATCAATGCCGAGGCTCTTTCCAACGCTCATGCCGATTGGGCGCGAGTCGCCCGTGAGCATGACCGTCTCGCGGATGCCGCGCTCCTTTAGGGCACGGACTGCCTCCGCCGCGTCCTCCTTGATCTCGTCCGCGACATGCACCACTCCTGCGAAGCACCCGTCAATGGAGAGATAGACCGCACCCGTGTGCGGGACAGGTGGGATGTTTATCGTTTTCTTTGCTGTGAGGAAGTCATGCGTGCCAAACAGGATGAAATGTCCATTGATGTGCGCGGAGATGCCGCGTCCTGCGTTTTCCTCCATCGCATGCACGTCCGTATCCTCGGTCGTACCGCCACCGCCCGTGAAGGCGCGCAGGATGGAGCGCCCGATGGGATGGGTGGAGTAGCGTTCGGCGTTTGCCGCGTAGAAGAGCACGTCCTCCTCAGCGAACCCCTCGGCGGGAATGACGCTCGCGACGTGGAAGCTGCCCTTCGTGAGCGTACCGGTCTTGTCAAATACAACGGTGTCCGCCTTTGCCAGTGCCTCCAGGTAGTTGCCGCCCTTGATAAGGATGCCGACACGGCTCGCGCCGCCAATCCCTGCAAAGAAGGAGAGCGGCACGGAGATGACGAGAGCGCACGGGCAGGAGATGACGAGGAAGGTGAGTGCACGGTAGATCCACATGCCAAACGGATCGCCCGTGACGAGCGGCGGGACCAGTGCGAGGAGTACCGCACCGATGACGACGGCGGGGGTGTACCAGCGGGCAAAGCGCGTGATGAATGCCTCGGTAGTCGCCTTCTTGTCCGTCGCCTCCTCCACGAGCGACAGGATGCGCTCGACGGTCGATTCCTCGTACGGGGTTGTGACGCGCACCTCAAGGACACCCGACTGGTTGATGCAGCCGCTGATGATCTCGTCGTTTGCACGCACCACACGCGGCATGGATTCGCCTGTCAGAGCGGAGGTGTCGAGGTGTCCCTCTCCCTTCGTGATGATGCCGTCAAGCGGGACACGCTCGCCCGGGCGGACGATGATCGTCTCGCCGACCTCGACCTCGTCGGGGAATACCTCCTCCTCCGCACCGTCGCGCAGAACACACGCCGTGTCGGGACGAATGTCCATGAGGGAGGAGATGGAGCGGCGCGAACGCTGAACGGCATAGCCCTGGAACCCCTCGCCGATCTGGTAAAGCAGCATGACGGCAACGCCCTCGGAGTAGTCGCCGAGGGCGATCGCACCGAGGGTGGCGACTGCTATGAGGAAGTTCTCGTCAAAGACGCGTCTCTGGCGAATATTTGCCGCCGCACGCCAGAGGATGTCCCAGCTGATGAGAGCGTAGGCTGCGAGGAGGAGTACGACACCGACGGTAATGTCTTCGAGGACCATTCCCGATATGAAGAGTGCTGCCGCTCCTCCGATGCGCATGAGCATGCGCTTCTGTTTCTTCGTCATGAGGATTCCCTCGCGTTACGCCTCGAGCACTGCGTCCGGCTCGATGGTCTTGGCAACCTTCTTGATCTCTGCAATGATCTCGTCAAAGCGTGCGTCGTCTGCGTCGAGCGTCATGCGCTCGCTGAGGAAGTTGATGCGAACCTTGTTCACGCCCTCGATCTTTGCCGCAGCATCCTCAATCTTCTGAGCGCACTGGGCGCAGTCGATGTCACGAAACTTGAATGCCTTTTTCATGGAAATCCGCTCCTTTATTCAAATAACATATGAGCAACTATTCATGTGTTTGATTATAATAGGGGAGGAAGAGATTGTCAATAGGTAGTATTTTTATTTTTGCAAGCAAAAACCCCGAAGCGACCACTTCGGGGTTCTTTGAAGGATAGCTTACAGCTTAAACTTCGACGTGATGTCGTTGAGCTTCGCGGCGGTCTGTGCGAGGGACTCGGCATTGTCGCTCACGTCGTGCAGGCTTGCGCTCTGCTCCTCGGAGGCGGCAGCGACGGTCTCGGCGTTTGCCCCGGTCTTCTCGGCGACAGAGCTGATGCTCTGGACGTTGCCGACGACATCCTGCATATCGTTCGCAGTGTGGTCGACTGCCTGACTGATGTGTGCGATGCTGTTTTGGACTTCGTCGAGACGCTTCTGGATGGAGTCGAAGCTCTTCTCCGTCTCCACTGTGACCTCCTTGCTCGCCGCAACTTTCTCCTCGGCGCTCTCGATGGCGCCTGCAGCGACCTGGATGCTCTCGATCATATGGGTGATGGTCTGTTCGATCTCGTTCGTCGCAGCAGAACTCTGCTCGGCGAGCTTCCTGACCTCCTCGGCGACGACGGCAAAGCCGCGCCCCGCCTCACCTGCGCGCGCTGCCTCGATGGCGGCGTTGAGCGCGAGGAGATTCGTCTGACCTGCGATTTCGCGAATGGTTGTGACGACGTTCTTGATGGCATCGGATCCCGTGACGAGCTTCTCCGAGACCTGCGAGATCTCCGTCATGGCGTCGCCGACGGTATCATTCTGCTGGACAAGTTGGTGAATATACTTCATGCCCTGGTTCGCGTCGTCCACGGCGTCGCTTGCTGTCTGGTTTGCATGGACGCCGCTTGCACTCATCTCCTCAGTGCGTGCACTGACCTGCTCGATGGCAGATGTGATCTCGCCGATGCTGGTGTTGTTGTGTACCGCATCGGAGGCGACATCCGTGATCGTATGGGCGATGCTCTCGGAGACCTGCATCTGTGACTGGACGGAGTTCGAGAGGTCGTTGCTTGACTTGGAGAGATTGTCCGCTTCCGTCTGGATGGAGCGGACGATGTGGTGAAGCGCATCCTTCATCTCGAGCAGCTCGTTTGCCATATCGCCGATCTCGTCGTTCCACGTAGCACGCGAGCCCTGGAAGGAGAGGTCGAGCTTGCCGAGCTTTCCGACTTCGCCGCGCAGCTTGACGAGGCGGCCTGCAAGTTTTCGTGCATACCATGTGGCGGCGACACCGATGCCGATGATGCCGACAATGCTGATGACGAGCACGATGATAAAGATGTGATCGACGTTGCTGTTCAGCTTCTCAAGCTGCTGCTCCTGTACGGTGGTCTGGATCTCTGCCGCTTTGTTAAAGAGGGCGTCGATCTCGTCCGTCTTTTTGCGGAGTTCCGTGGCTGCTGCCGTCGCCGCCTCCATGTCGTTGCGCTGGTAAAGATCGATGATATCCTTCGTCTTCCCTGTATAGTCGTGTACCGCCTTGCGCAGTTCCTCGCCGCGTGCCTTCGCATCGGCATTGACCGCATGGTCGGCAAACGTGCTGAGATTCGTGTCCGCCTTCTTGAGTGCGTTCTCCGTATCCGCCGCACGGCTCGGATCGCGCGTGATGATGTAGCCGCGCAGCTCGCTCAGCCCCTGATGGAAGTCATCCTCCGCCTCGAGCAGTGTGATGCTGTTCTTGACCGTGACGGAGAGCAGATGCTGATAGTCTGCACTCGATGTCTTGAACTCATAGAGCACGACGGCAAGCAGCACGATCATCAGTGCGATGACGCTGCCGACCAGCCCTGTGAGCTGCAGCCCGATGGGCATTCGCTGTCCCATAAAAATCCTCCTCGTTTCCTTCCCTCGGTCACATTCCTGCGTGTTCTCACGCACTGTGACATTATATATGTGCGTAAATATTTTGCGCTTGATGGGACAACTTGTCAATCCCTTTTTTTAGAATGAGAAAAATTTTTTCTAAACCAGACACAGGCTATTGCAATGAGGCAGGGAATATGATAAATTTACATCCATAAATTTCCTGCCTGCACGATGCACCGGGCGTTCGCTGTGGACGACGGGGGCGGTGCACGCACTTTTGGAACGATTAGCCGGCCTTGGTGAGGGAGCACCTCGGGACTTGGCGGGGTGATTAGTGTCTGCACGACGGAATCTTTGATATATATTGTGCATAGACGACCAAATGACGGCAGGAAATCGAAGCTGGTGCATTCACCAGCTTTTCTTTTTGTCCAAAATGCGGTAGAATACTTTTGAAGACGGGAAGATTTGACGATTACAATAATATGGTATGGATTTGCATTACACGGAGGTAATGACATGGCGATTTTCGAGGGAATCGGAAGGATCGGAGAGTATGCGCAGCTGAAGAATCTCAGGCGTGAGATGAAGTATCGCATAAAGACAGGCAAGAGTCTCGCGGAGGCAATGGGAGCGCCTGTGCAGCCGGGCAAGGTAAAGTCAAGCGAACTGCAGCAGACGCGGGAAAAATCCGACGCAAACCGCGAGATGCAGATTCGTCAGAAGCTGCGGCAGGGGCAGAAGCTCTCTGCCGTCGATATGAGGTATCTGAAAGAGAACAACCCCGATCTCTATGAGAAGGTGGTGCGGATCGAGGAACGGCGCGAGATGCTGGCACGTGCGCTGAAGCGTGCCAAGACGAAGGAGGAGGCGCAGCGTGCAGTCGCGCAGGCAAACATCTCGGTGCTCTCGGAGATGCAGAAGGGCGGCGGTGAGACTCCCTCGCTGCACGGCATGGGCAGCGGTTCCTCTGAGGGGGCAGCCTCCTCTGCTATGACCGCAGGCGGCGGCATGGGGGACGCACTCGATGCTCCTGCGGCGGACAGCGGCGATGCCGCACCGGCGGCGGGCGAGATGCAGAGCGCATCGCCCGGTGATGTACCCGCGCAGAGCGGCGGGGCGCATACAGCGGAGCATATGGACGCCGCACATAGCGGGCACGCGGAAGGAAATGCGGAGAAGGAGGGCTTCCAGCCCGGTCCCTCGACGCGCGATCAATACGGCAACCGCCGTGTACTCTCGCGCGAGGAGATGGACGACATGCTGCGGCAGGCGCAGGAGTCTGGAAAGCTCACGCCGCTCGACAACGAGAAGGTCTATCTCCTGCGTGCGCTGCAGCGCGAGTGGATGGAGTTTGCGAACTCCGAGGAGTATAAGAACCTCCCGAACACAGCGCTGGATGCGGCGGAGGAGGAGGAACACGGCGTGCGCCGCATCCAGCGCACGGAGGCGGAAGGCACTCCCGCGCGTGCACTCACGCCGAGCCCTGCCGAGATCCTCACTGCCGCCCGTCGCTATTACCATACGGCGCAGTCCGGCGAAGCCTTTGAGGCAAGAGGTTGATTCCTTTAGAAAGGATCTATATATGTTTACATTCAAAGGGGACGGATTTCCCAGTTTTCACGGCATCACGCCGCAGATTCACGAGGAGGCGTTCGTCGCTCCGCAGGTATTCCTCTCGGGCGATGTACGCATCGGACAGTATGCGAGTCTCTGGCCGGGCGTGGTCGCGCGCGGTGATGTGAACTACATCTCCGTCGGTGACTGCTCGAATATTCAGGATCTCACCTGTCTGCACGTCGCGGACGACAACCCGTGCATCATTGGGGACTACGTGACCGTTGGCCACAGCGCGTGCATCCACGGCTGTGAGATCGAGGATCACGTCCTCATCGGCATGGGCGCGATTGTCCTGACGGGCGCAAAGATTGGGCGCGGTTCCATTGTCGCGGCGGGTGCTGTCGTGAAGGAGAATGCCGTCATCCCGCCGAACTCCCTCGTCGCAGGGGTTCCCGCGAAGATCGTGCGTGAGAATATCGACCGCGTCGCGACCATCCATGCGCAGGCGCTCAAGTACAAATGTGAGTGGGCAGTGGAGTACGGTGTCTATCCCGAGATCGGCGGCGAGCGCTTTCACGGCGAGAAGGTCATTTGATGGCGGAGGAGGATCTCGTCCGCCAGCCGCACGGGCGTGAGCAGCAGGTGAAGATGGAGATCGTCTCCATGATTCATGGCGGCGAGTCGCCCTACGATGTGATTTTTCACGTTGCGCAGTGGCTTGAGAAAGCCTCGGGTGAGCCGGGATACGCACAGTACGTCGAAGACGCTATGCGCGCGGTGTATGGCTGTGCACTCATGCACGTGCGCCCGATGGAGGACGAGCTGCGCGATGTGGAGGAGCGCCTTGCGCGCATCCGCATCGCCTACGAGAAGCCGGAGTTTACGGAGGAGGAGAAGAAGCGCATCCGCTTTGCCATTGACCTCCATGTCAAGAACATCGCACGTCTGAAGGAGTGCATCGCACGTGCAAAGGCGAACGGTGAGACGACGGAGATTGTGAAGAACTAGACCGATTTGGTGCACAATTTTATACATAAAAATCATAAAGCTCATACCTTGCGCGTATGGGCTTTTTTGTGATAAAATATAGACAAATCCCAGAATTGCGGGATGATTTCGAGAACTGTTGGAAGTATCGGCAGGAGGAGTGGATCATGAAGATTTCTACCGTAAAGAAAGTTTTTGCGGCAGGCGCAGTCCTTGCAGCCGCAGCGCTGCTCTTCACAGGGTGCAACGGCAACTCCGACGTGGAGGGGAAGACGTTCCTCAACATCGGTACGGGCGGCACGGCGGGGACGTACTATCCAATCGGCGGTGCTATTGCGGAAGTCTTGAACAAGGAGATTCCGGGCATGAGTGCGAGCGCGCAGAGCACGGGAGCCTCCGTTGCCAATGTCAATATGCTTGGCGACGGCGAGATCGATCTCGCGACGGTGCAGAACGACATTGCGTATTATGCCGCGAACGGAACGGAGATGTTCAAGGACAAGAAGATCGACGGGCTGCAGGGCATCGCCTCGCTCTATCCCGAGACCTGCCAGTTCGTGACGCTGAAGTCCTCTGGGATCAAGAGCCTCTCAGAGCTCAAGGGGAAGCGTGTTGCCGTCGGCGCAGTAGGCTCCGGTGTGGAGGCGAATGCACGCCAGATTCTCGAGGCGTATGGTATTACCTATGACGATATCGACGAACAGTTCCTCTCGTTCGCTGAGGGGGCAAGCGCGCTGAAGGACGGCAATGTGGATGTCGCCGTTCTCACCGCGGGCTATCCGACGGCGTCTGTGCAGGACATCGCCGCACAGAATCCGATTCGGCTCCTCCCTGTGGACGAAAATATTGCAGACCGCCTGACGGCGAAGTATCCGTTCTACACGAAGACCGTCATTCCCGCAGGGACCTATGCGGGCTTTGATGAGGCGGTGCCGGGCGTCTCCGTTATGGCGATGCTCGTCGCGGGACCCACGGTGAACGCCGACCTCGGCTATAGCGTGACGAAGGCGATCTTCACGAATCTCGACCGGCTGCAGGCGGCGCATGCCGTCGGCAAGCAGATCTCCAAGGAGACGGCAAAGAGCGGCATGTCGCTGCCGATGAACGAGGGCGCGGAGAAGTATTTCAGCGGAAAGTGAGTGCGGATTTGACGCGCGTGTTCCGATGACGATGCCGCAGTGCTCCTGTATACGCGTGTATACCATCATACAAGAAGCCCTCCGCTTGCGTACGGAGGGCTTTTTATGATAAGATACGTTTATTATCGCCGCATGCGACGATAGTTCGAGAACTTTTCTATTGTATAATGGAGGGAAAGAACATGAATATCTCTACCGTAAAGAAAATTCTTGCGGCAGGCGCGGTCCTTGTATTCTCTGCCGCGCTTCTCACCGGCTGCGGCGGCGACTCCGCATCGTCGGGAGACAAGAAGTTCCTCAACATCGGAACAGGCGGCACGGCAGGTACGTACTACCCCATCGGCGGCGCGATTGCCGAGGTGCTGAACAAGGACATCCCGGGCATGAACGCGAGTGCACAGAGCACGGGTGCGTCGGTTGCGAACATCAATATGCTGCGTGATGGTGCGGTCGACCTTGCGACGGTGCAGAACGACATCACCTACTACGCGGTGAACGGTACGGAGATGTTCAAGGACAAGAAGGTGGACGGACTGCAGGGCATCGCCTCGCTCTATCCGGAGACCTGCCAGTTTGTGACGCTCCAGTCCTCCGGCATCAAGAGTCTCTCAGAGCTCAAGGGCAAGCGTGTTGCCGTAGGAGCTGCAGGCTCGGGCGTAGAGGCGAATGTGCGCCAGATTCTCGCAGCATACGGCGTCAGCTATGACGATATCGACGCGCAGTTCCTCTCGTTTGCCGAGGGCGCAAGTGCGCTGAAGGACGGCAACGTGGATGTCGCCGTCCTCACGGCGGGCTACCCAACCGCATCGGTGCAGGACATCGCTTCTCAGAACCCCGTGCGTCTGCTCCCCGTGGAGGAAAAAATTGCGGACGGGCTGATCGCGCAGTATCCGTTCTACACGAAGACCGTCATCCCCGCAGGAACGTATGCGGGCTTTGATGAGGCTGTTCCGAGTGTCTCCGTCATGGCGATGCTCGTCGCGGGACCCTCAGTGAATGCCGACCTCGGCTACAGCATCACGAAGGCGATCTTCTCGAACCTCGACCGTCTGCAGGCTGCGCATGCTGTCGGCAAGCAGATTACGAAGGACACGGCGAAGGCGGGGATGTCCCTGCCGATGAACGCGGGTGCGGAGAAGTACTTTAACGAGAAATGAGAGCGTATCTGATCGCCCTTGCGGCGGCGGTGCTTCTTGTTGCGTTTGACATCCTGAGTGCGCCGGCGCTCCTGCTGCATGCGGACGGGACAAAGATCGTCCTTGTGCGGCAGATTGGGGATGAAATTCCGCTGACGATCCACTTCATCCATTCTGTGCAGAAAACCCCCGTCGAGGAGTTCCTGACCGTGCATGCGGACGGGCATTTCCATCTGACGGGCACGCGCTATCAATCGCACGGCGTGGGGCTGCCCTTTCTCCCAGAGGAAGGGGCGTTCCGACAGGAGGGGGACTGCTTCGTCCTCGATATGGATCGCGACTATGCGAACCTGAGCCTCCGCACGGGCGTCGGCACGGAGCTCACCATCACGGCGGGGGGGAAGACCATCCCGGCCTACGAGATGTACCCTGTCGGCACGCGTATCGACCTCGTCGTTGCGCCGCTTTACACGTATTTTCTGTGAGATAATCCGAGGCCGCCAATCGGTGGCCTCATATTTCTTTTGTCCTGTTTTTGCGAAATATAAAGACACTTTCGTCAAAGGATGTGAACTCTCTATGACCGATCACAAGACTGCCGAAGCAGTCCTCAAAAAATACGACCGCGAATCAAACACCGTCCACTACGCAGGCCTGCCGAAGAAAATCGTCGCCGCGATTGCCATCACATTTTCCGTTTTCCAGCTCTATACGGCAACCTTCGGCATCCTCGACGCGCAGCTCCAGCGTGCCGTCCACCTCGGCTTCGGACTTGCGCTCGCCTATCTCCTCTATCCCTTTCGGCGCGCGTGGACACGGGACAGCTTCTTTCACCCGATCGATGTGATCTTCGCCGTTCTCGGCGCGGCGGCACCTGCCTACATCGTCATCCAGTACCGTGAGCTCGTGACACGCGCAGGCTCTGTGTCAACGGCGGATGCCGTCGTCGGCGGCATCGGTATCCTGCTCGTCATTGAGGCGACGCGGCGCGTTGTGGGGCTGCCGATGGTGACCGTCGTTCTCTTCTTCCTCGCGTACGCTTTCCTCGGACCTTATATGCCGGGTGTGCTGGCACACCGAGGCCTCTCGATCGAGCAGCTCGTCAGCCATCTCTACTTCACGACAGAGGGCATCTTCGGCATTCCGCTCGGTGTCTCCTCGACCTTTATCTTCCTCTTTATCCTCTTCGGTGCGTACCTTGAAAGTACGGGGCTCGGCAAGTTCTTCATCGACCTCGCGAACGCAGTCGCGGGCTGGGCGAGCGGCGGCCCTGCGAAGGTTGCCGTGCTGTCGAGCGGACTGATGGGCACGGTCTCAGGCAGCTCCGTCGCGAACGTCGTCGGCACGGGTTCGCTTACGATCCCGATGATGAAGAAGCTCGGCTACCATCCGAACTTCGCGGGCGCGGTCGAGGCGGCGGCCTCCACGGGCGGGCAGCTCATGCCTCCGGTTATGGGTGCAGCGGCATTCCTCATGGCGGAGTTCGTCGGCGTTTCCTACATCGAGGTCGTCAAGGCGGCGGCGATCCCCGCACTCCTCTACTTTACGGGTGTGTGGCTCGGTGTGCATTTCGAGGCGAAGCGCAAGAACCTCAAAGGAATCCCGCGCAACGAACTGCCGAATTCGTTGACCCTCATCAAGGAACGCGGGCACCTCGCGATCCCGCTCGTCGTCATTGTCTATCTCCTCGTATCGGGCTACACGCCCATGCGTGCGGCGCTTGTCGCGATCGTCCTCTCCATCACCTGTGCCATGCTGCGAAAATCTACGCGCATGAAGCCGATCGAGATCGTCTACGGGCTCGAGCGTGGTGCAAAGGCGGTGCTCGGCGTGCTCATCGCGTGCGCAGCGGCGGGCATCATTATCGGTGTCGTCACGAAGACGGGTGTCGGGCTGCGCCTTGCCTCGGGGCTGATCGAGATGGCAGGGGGGATGCTCCTGCCCGCGATGTTCTTCACCATGATCACGGCAATCGTGCTCGGCATGGGCGTGCCGACCACGGCGAACTACGTCATCACCTCGACCATCGCTGCGCCTGCACTCGTGCAGATGGGCGTTCCCATCCTTGCGGCGCACATGTTCGTGTTCTACTTCGGCATCATTGCGGACGTGACACCGCCCGTCGCTCTCGCCGCCTACGCGGGAGCGGGCATCAGCGGAGGAAATGCGCTGAGGACGGGGGTGCACGCGTCAAAACTTGCCGTTGCGGCATTCATCATCCCGTACATCTTCGTGTTGTCTCCTGTCATTCTCATGGTGGATGCGACGCCGTTCGCCCTCATCATGACAACGCTGACCGCACTCGCGGGCATGGTCGCCGTCAGCTCGGCACTCTGCGGATTTCTTGCCGACCACTGCCGTGCTTATGAACGGCTGCTGCTCATCATTGCGGGACTCCTCATGATTAAGCCCGGCGGCATGACCGACATGATCGGTTTCGCTGTCTTTGCCGTGATTCTTGCGGTGCAGTACACGCGCGCAAAGAGGGCGGCGGCATGAAGACAGCACAGGAATATATAGAGGAGCGCAGCTTTTTCGAGGCGATAAAGACACTGAACGAGACTCCGGAAGTCGATCGTGATGCGCTCTGGAACTACCGCATGGGCTATGCCCTGTACTTTTATGCGATCAATCGGTATCCGAAGCTCTGTGTTCTGCGTTTGGCTCTCGGCTATTTGGAGCGTGCAGACGAGGATACGGCAAGCAAGGCGGAGATCGAGCGCGTCTTCTATGGAAAGCCCGGCGGCATGACGGCGCGGTGCCAAGAGGCGGTTGAAAACAAGCACGGCTGGTATGCGGAGGAGCCCGCCTCTATGAGTGTGGAGCAGCTCGTGCGTGAGGCTCAGGCAGAGCACGAGCGTGTGCGCCGTGAGGTGACGGCGTTCTTTGAACGTACACAGCGGCGCGAGATTGCGATCTCGCATCATCCTGCACAGGAAAAACTCCCCGTTGGCGCGAGCAAGTTCTACGGAACGCCTGACCTGCCCGCAGATTTTGACTGGCCGTACTATAAGGGAACGGACTTCGAGGGGGTGACGAAGAACCGCCCGCTTGCCTTTCTCGCGCAGATCAATCTTGGTGAAGCCGCGCAGTATGACCGTACAGGTCTCCTGCCGAAGACAGGTGTGCTCAGCTTCTTCTATGAGACCGTGTCAATGGAGTGGGGCTTTGAACTAAAGTCTGAGGGATATGCGCGCGTCTATTATTTCCCCGAGGCGGAGGGGCTTGTCCCGACACAGATTCCGGAGGAAACGAAGGAGTGGAGTGTGGGCGAGCAGGCGCTGACCTTTGCGGATGCCGTCAGTCTCCTGTCGTCTTTTGCATACAGCCGCAGGAGCGGGAAAGAGGTGGATTGGGACACCTACAACGAACTGCGGGCGGAGTTCGGCTGTGACGCTGCATTGCATGGGGATGATCACATGAAGATGCTCGGCTATGCCGACGAGATTCAGAATGAAATGGAGCCGGAGTGCGAACTCTACAGCAGAGGCATTGACGTGGATGTGCAGGAAGAGCTCTCCGAAGAGGAGGAAGCGGAACTTGTGAGAAATGCTGCAGATCATTGGGTGCTGCTGTTTCAGATGGGCACCGTCGAGGACGATGAAACGGAGCTCATGTACGGCGACTGCGGTCTGATTTACTTCTGGATTCGGAAGGAGGACCTTGCCGCGCGCAATTTCGACAACGTCCGCCTGATCCTGCAGTGCGGGTGACGAAAGGTTAAAGCGATACTGGCAACAGCTTGATAAGAGGATGGTCAAGCGTTCAATCAGCTCATCAAGGATATTGTGTGAAATCCATTCGATGGAATCGGAAAACCCGAACCATTGAAAGAGAATTTGACGAGCTTTTGGAGCCGACACATTGACGAGGAGCATTGGCTTGCCGATCTGATCGAAGGTTATGCAATTCTGATTTTTGCCTGTTGGGGGCATTACAATTAGCCTTGACAACGATATTAAAAGACGAGGAACTCCTGCAAAACGCAAGAGTTCCTCGTCTTTTGTGTGCGCCGTTTAGTCCTTATTATCGTTCGGGGTAATGTCGATGGGTGCATCCTCGAGCACCTGCTGCTCCTCCTCGGGCTTGCGCTTGCGGAGAATGAAGAATGCGCCTGCGCCGATGAGGACGATGACGAGGATGACGGTGCCGATGATTGCCGTCTTGTTCCAGAGGCGGAACGCGACCTCGATCTTCGACGACTCACCCGTCACGAGCGTCTTGCCGAGGTTCCATGTAAGCTGCTTGCCGTCGTTCTCCGAGCGGTCGGCGTTCGAGCTTGTGGGCACAACGGGCAGTGTCATCTGATAGGTGAACGTGATATTGCTCGCGAATGCGCCTGCGCCGCCGCCGTTCTGGCTGCCCTCAAAGAGCAGGTCAAAGTTGTAGTCCGTGTAGAACAGGCTCTTGTTCGCGGTGATGCCCGTGTTCTTGCCCTCGTTCGCCTTGAAGAAGTCATTTTCCGAGAGCTTGTCGATCGTTGCGTAGTGCTCCGTGATTTCGTAGCCCGCCATATTCTCCTTCGTCACGGGCGTAACCTGCGCGTCCGGATTCTTCGCCGTCGTCGCCGCCTTGCTCTGCTCGACAATCTCGGCGAGCATGGGCACGCTGACGAGCGTCGTCTTCAGATCGGCACTGCCGTCCTCGTTGATGACGACGTTCACGTCGCCGCTGAAACAGCCGCTTGTGAGCGCGAGTACGCCCAGCATCGCAGCCGCGAGAACTGTGCGCATCGTGCGTGTGCATCGTGTCAGAAACATAAGATACCTCCTCAATTACTGTCAACAAATCCACTGCCATTCTAACATGAGCGCATCGAATTTTGCAAGATGACGATTGGCACAAAGTTTTTGTCATGATGGATGAACTGGTTGGGGTAAAGGGCAGAATCTATTTTTTCTTGTTCAAACGTCAATCTCATGCTATGCTCATAAAAAATACATATTTATGTTTTTCGAGCCGCCGTACCTGTGGCGTATGCTATGGTGCGTCGGCCTGATCGCGGAATCCCGCAGATCACGGGGGAAGGTATGGAAACGTCCTTCCCTGCCCGCAGACTTCTGTCTGCATTGCAAAGGAAAACCGGCATGGGGAGGACTGCGCTCTTTTTGTGCGCTGTAATTGCTCACCGGATTTTTTCGGTGGGCATTTTTATTGGGAAAATTCGGGAAAGGGGTTTTATGGGGCAATATGCACGTATGATGGCGGCGGGCAGTGTACTCGCCGTGCTGTTTTTCGTCCTCTCACTTTCGGTGGGACGGTTCTATGTCCCGTTCGATCAGGTGGCAGCAATTCTTGCATCGAATTTTATTGAACTTCCGATCACGTGGGATGCGTCGATGTATAACGTCGTCATGGTGATCCGTCTGCCGCGCGTGCTCGGCGGCATCCTCGTGGGAGTTGCGCTCGCGGTATCGGGTGCGGCGTATCAGGGTGTCTTCCGCAACGATCTCGTCTCGCCCGATCTGCTCGGTGTCTCGCAGGGCGCGAGCGTGGGCGCGTGCCTTGCGATTCTCGTGCATCTGACGCTCGGCGGGACGGCGGTCGCGGCATTCCTCGGCGGTATCGCGGCAGTTACAATGACACTCATGCTGCCAAAGCTCGTGCAGAGCCGCTCGCGCATTGTGCTTGTCCTCTGCGGCATCATTGTATCGGGTTTTATGGCGGCGGTGATCGGGCTGCTCAAATACCTCGCCGACCCCGATACGGAGCTGGCGGATATTGTCTACTGGCAGCTCGGCAGCCTTGCAAAGGTCTCGTGGGACAATCTGCTCTACGTCACGCCGATCATCGTCTTCACGCTTGCGGGGCTGCTTGCGATGCGCTGGCGCATGAATGTGCTTTCGCTCTCGGATCAGGAGGCGGCGAGCTTCGGCGTGAATGTGCAGCGCGAGCGTCTTGCCGTGATCGCGCTCGCAACCCTGCTGACAGCATCGGCGGTGTGCCTGAGCGGAACGATCGGCTGGATCGGGCTCATCCTGCCGCATCTGGCGCGGATGCTCGTCGGCGGCAACCACGCGCATCTCCTGCCCGCAACGGCGGTACTCGCCGCGTCCTTCCTGATGCTCGCCGATCTCCTCGCGCGTACGCTGACCTCTGCGGAGGTTCCGCTCGGGATTCTCTGCGGCTTTGTCGGCACACCGTTCTTTGCGTGGATTCTCTATCGCCAGCGGAGGTATTTCTGATGGAGCGCGCAATGCTTTGGCTCGACGACGGTTCATTCCGCTACCGCACGGACGCGCCGTACATCTTCGAGCATATCTCGTTCTCAATCAAGGGCGGCGAGGTGCTCGCGCTCCTCGGGCGCAACGGTGTCGGCAAGTCCACGCTCCTCGCGTGCCTGATGGGATTTCAGGAGCTGACGCAGGGACGCATCTATACGAACGGGCAGAACATCTATGCGATGTCGCCGCGTGAGCGCGCGCGGGAGATCGCGTTCGTGCCGCAGATCATCAGCGCGGAGAGCTCGTTTACGGTGCGTGACTATGTGTCCTTCGGCGCGACGGTGCGCACGGGGATGTTCTCCGCGCCGAGCAGGGCGGACTATGCGCAGACGGATGCGATTCTCGAGGAGCTCGGCATTGCGCACATTCGCGACCGCCAGTGCAGGGAGCTCAGCGGCGGGCAGCGGCAGCTGGTCGCCATCGGGCGCGCACTGCTTCAAAATACGAGGCTGATCCTTATGGACGAGCCGACGGCGGCACTCGACGTGCGCAATCAGGTGCTCGTCCTGCAGACAATCGACAGTCTGCGTGCAAAGGGCTACGGTGTGGTCTTTACAACGCATCTGCCCGAGCAGGCACTGCTGCTGAACAGCCGCGTCGCGCTCTGTTTCGGCACGCATATGGATTTTTACGAATCCGTGGACGAGGTGCGGGCATCGCATCTGGAGGAGCTGTACGGGACGAAGCTGAGCCTTTTCCACAGCAACAATGTGCAGCGTACGGTCTGTGTGATTCCAACACTATAGGGAGATTGCAGTTGTTGTATTTGGCAGTGTAGTGTTGTAACCGTGCAGTGCTCCAAAGCGAACCCTAGTGGAGCAAGTGAGTAAATACTGACCTGTCCAAGAAGCAAGTCCGCAGGACGCAGCTGATTGGGTAACAGGTCGCATGGGAAAACGTCCCAAGAACACAAGCGACAGCGCAGTGCGATTGGATGACGTTGACCGCTCGGGCGACTCGCCCCCGGCGTACTTCTTTCGTTCAAGCGAAGCGCGTTTAAGAAGTGCGCCGGTATTTAGGCGAACGAGCACGCGATCACTTGCGCAACTAAGCGTTCGCGTGGAGCACGCACGGCAAAACGATACACTGCTTCAAGATATATTTGTTTTTTAGGAAAGGATGTATGCAATGAAGAAAAATCTCATCGCGCTGCTGGCTCTCATCATGGTGCTTGCAGCACTCGTGGGCTGCGGGACGGAGAACGCCGCGCAGGGTAAGCAGGAAAGGACGCGCACGGTCACGGACATTGACGGCACGGAGGTCACGATCCCGGCAAACATCGAGCGCATCGCCGACCTCTGGCACGCGAACAATCAGGTCGTGCTGCTCCTCGGCGGCGCGGATAAGCTCGTCACGACAACGAAGAACGTGCAGGGGCTCCCGTGGTTCGCGCAGGTCTATCCGCGCATTGCGGAGATCTCCGCACCCGTCAAGGGCACGGATGTGAACTGGGAAGAGGTCGAGAAGGAGAAGCCGCAGGTCGTGCTTGCGAGCAGTAAGGAACAGATCGAGACGGCACGCAAGAACGGCTATACGGCGGTGCGTGTCAACTTTGCGACCTATGACGGGCTGCGCAAGGTAGTGAAGATCACGGGCGATGTGCTCGGCGGCGATGCTGTGAAGAACGCGGAGACGTACCTCTCCTACCTCGACGAGAAGACGAAGTTTACGGATGAGCGCACGAAGAAGCTCAGCGATGCCGACCGCCCCGTCGTGCTCCACATCGTCGGCGGCGACGACCTCTTCAAGGTGGACGGCGTGGATACGATCATCGACGAGTGGATTCGCTACGGCGGCGGGCGTAACGCGATCACAGCGAAGGGACCACAGATCAAGACAACCATCGAGGAAGTCCTCAAGGCGGATCCGGATATCATCATCATCGGCGGTACGCAGTCCGCAAAGGGCATCGAGGCAATCAAGAACGATCCGCAGTGGTCGAGCATCAAGGCGGTCAAAAACGGGCGCATCTATGCGAACCCCGTCGGCACGTTCAACTGGGATCGCTACAGTGCCGAGTCCGCGCTGCAGCTTCTCTGGGCGGCACAGACGATCCAGCCGAAGCTCTTTGCCGATGTCGATCTCGTGAAGGAGACGGTGGACTTCTACAAGCGTTTCCTCCACTATGATCTGAGCGAGGCAGATGCACAGCGCGTCATCAAGGGCGAAGCGCCTGCGAAGTAATTGTTTCATTGCTTGTCGGCACTGCAGCAGAACTCCCTGCGTCGGTGTAGCAATATATTTTAGGACAGAGGGGAATCCCCGCAGGGAAAGGACTGTTTTATCCAATGAAGAAGAATCTTGTCGCGGCTCTCGCCGCAGCTCTCACGATCGGCGCGGCATCGACCACGTTTGCGGCGGCGGAGGTCATCGACGAGGCGGGCATGAGCGCACTCTACGGACTGCCCGTTCACATCGGGCAGATCGGCACGAGAACGGTCTGCGTCGGCGGGGATATTGCGTGAAAAATTTCCGATAAAGCAGGAAAAACGCGGGGGGGGGAGAATAACTAATCATCGTTATTATTTTGGAAGCGGCAAAGGAGTGCTGACTATGACAATGCGGGTGAATGGAGGAGCGCCGTCTGCATACGCGGCGGCAAAGACGACGAACGCAAACACGGCACAGAAAAACGATGTGGCACAGACGGAGCGCGTGGAGGCGCCCGCCTACCGTGTCGAGATCAGTGCTCGCGGACGCGATGAGAGCGACGGCGAATACATCGCGCGTCTGATGAGCAGCACCAAGCGCTACGACGGCGAGATCAAGGCAGGCTCGATGGAGGAGTTCTACACATCGTGGCGTGCGAAGCAGAAAGAGTTGACGGAGCGCGCGGCGGAGAAGAACAGCGCTGTTCTCATATTGCCTGAGCCATATTCGGACGAGTTGTATTGGAAGGGCGATCAGATACTCGGCATCAACATCTACGCCGAGCACTGGACAGAGAAAAAGGGTGTAGAGAATCCTCTGTATGCGGAGGCGGACGAACACTTTGAGTCGTATCGAAATGTCCTCGACAAAGTGCGTGCGGGCGGTGCATCTGCGTTCCGGCAGTACAATCTGAAGTTCGCGGGGATGGCGGCGCTTGCAAACAACGCCTATGCAGATGAGGAACTTGGGAAGCGTATTGCACGTGGACATACGACGGTGGAGGAGTACACGCGGGCAAAATCGTACGCAAATGAGCTCCAAAACCGTGCGGGTGTCTTTGTTGCAGTCGATTTTAGTTCGCCGTCGACGAGGTTTGCCGCGCGGATTCGTTACGAGTATAATGGTTCACTTGCGAACATCGGTGTCAAGGAACTGGATTTCATGGCGCGCCATAAGGAAGCGGGTGACGTGTGGGTCAAGGCAGCACAGGGCGCGTACAAGAACCATGCGGAGATTACAGCGGCGCTCAAGGACGCAGGACTGGATGATACAGCCACGGCCTATCAGGAATTTGTCGGCGGCTTGACCCGCCGTCACTATTCTTTGGATGAGGCGATGAGAGCGAACTTCTCTTATGCACATGGCGAACTCTGGGAGGCGGCAACGAACGATGCGGACGGCTATGACCGCTTGCAGCATTCCATGCGCGACAATGATAACGCTTCGATTCGCTATACGCAGGGAGAGATGAGCCGCGCACTTTCGGACGGCGCGGATGAAATCAAGTTCCTTCACCGTCTCAGCCGTCAGCGCGATCCTCTTCACCTCATCCAGACGGCGGATGGTCGCTGGGTAAAGGCGAATGAAGCACAGCAGAGCGACAAGAGTGCACGCCGCCATGACAACCCGCTCGATCAGGAACTGGCGAACCTGCACAAACAGCTTGCCGAGGTGAAGAAGTCCGCGATGAGTGACGATCAGAAACAGCCGCTCATCACCTCCATCCAGAACCGCATCAATACCATCCTTGCACAGCGCCTCTCGGAACTGACGGCAGAGAGCAAGAAGAACAAATATGTGTGAGCGATGTGCTCCTTTGAACCGCATGGCAAAGTCATGCGGTTTTTGAGCGAAAAAATTCATACGATGAAAAATTTTTCTTGACACGGGTATTGTCAATGTAGTATTATACAATGACCTATTTAATTAAAAATGGGGTTTTGTGCGCCTTTTTTCGTGGAGGGTCAGCCTTCACGGCTCGTGTTAGAAAGGATCATGGAGCAAGGTATTCGGATGGTTGCCTTGTTCTTTTTGTGTCTTTTTATTCCGATGCACAAACTTCATACGATAATCCAGCGAAAGGGTGACAGCGTTCATGTTCAATCCTGTGTCGGTCGGCCGTCGAACCCGCTACAGCTACGCGCGCATTAAGGAAGTTATGGAGATGCCGCATCTCCTCGACATTCAGCGCACGAGTTACCAGTGGTTTTTGGAGGTGGGGCTCGCGGAGATCTTCCGCGATATCTCGCCTATTCAGGATTTTTCGGGAAATCTCATCCTTTCCTTTGAATCGTTTGCGCTCGGCGAGCCGAAGTACGATCTCGACGAGTGCAAGGAGCGCGATGTCACGTATGCCGCACCTCTGCGCGTGAACGTGCGTCTTGTGAACCGCGAGACGGGCGAGATCAAGGAGCAGGAGGTCTTCATGGGGGATTTCCCGCTCATGACGGACACGGGAACCTTCATTATAAACGGTGCGGAGCGTGTCATTGTCAGCCAGCTCGTTCGCTCGCCCGGCACCTACTATGGGGTCGAGATCGACACGACGGGCAAGGAGCTCTACAACGCGACGATGATTCCGAACCGCGGTGCATGGATTGAGCTCGAGACGGATGCGAACGACATTGTGTCCGTGCGTATCGACCGCACGCGCAAGATGCCCGTGACCTACCTCATCCGTGCACTTGGCTACGAGACGGATGATGAAATTCGGGCTCTTTTCGGCGACGATCCGCGCATGCGTGCGACGATTGAACGCGATACGGACGAGGTCAAGACGCGCGGCAAGGCGGTCATTGAGATCTACCGCCGTCTGCGCCCGGGCGAGCCCGCGAACGAGGACAATGCGCGGCAGCTGCTCGAAGTGCTCTTCTTCGACCCGCGCCGCTACGATCTGGCGACGGTCGGCCGCTACAAACTGACAAAGAAACTCGGCTGGCGCCGCCGTCTGCTCGGCAAGGTGCTTGCAAGTCCTGTCGTTGATAAGGAAACGGGCGAGATCGTCTTCCCGCAGGGCGAGCCGATTACGCAGGAGATGGTGGATGCCGTAAGCGCAGAGCGTGAGACGGCACTCTTCGGCGAGGGGGAACTCGTCGCCTTTGACGTGCAGAAGGGTAACGGTGAGATTCACCGCATGCTCTGTGCACCGACACGGGATTATCAGTTCCGTACGGTGACACGCGAGGATGTCATGGCGGCGATCAGCTATCTGCTCGGCCTCATGGACGGCTTCGGCAATACGGATGATATCGATCACCTCGGCAACCGCCGCGTGCGTGCGGTCGGAGAGCTGCTGCAGAACCAGTTCCGCATCGGCCTTTCACGGATGGAGCGCGTCGTGCGTGAGCGCATGTCGATCCAGGAGACGGAGAGCATCACACCGCAGGGGCTCATCAACATTCGTCCTGTGGTGGCTGCGGTGAAGGAGTTCTTCGGCTCTTCACAGCTCTCGCAGTTCATGGATCAGCACAATCCGCTCTCGGAGCTCACACATAAGCGCCGCCTCTCGGCGCTCGGCCCCGGCGGCCTCTCGCGCGAGCGCGCGGGCTTCGAGGTGCGCGACGTGCACAACTCGCACTATGGACGTATGTGTCCGGTCGAGTCGCCGGAAGGTCCGAACATCGGACTCATCGGCTCGCTCGCAAACTATGCGCGCGTGAACCAGTTCGGCTTTATGGAGACCCCGTACCGCCGCGTGGACAAGGAGAACCGCCGCGTGACGGAGGATGTGCGCTACCTGACGGCGGACGAGGAGGACGAGCTCATCATCGCACAGGCGAACGAGCCGCTCGATGAGCATGAGTTCTTTGTCAATGAGCGCGTTACGGCCCGTTTTCACGAGGAGACGGGGCTGCATCCGCGCGATCGCGTGGACTACATGGACGTGTCGCCGCGTCAGGTGTTTTCGATCGCGACGGCGATGATCCCGTTCCTCGAGAACGACGATGCGAACCGCGCACTTATGGGCGCGAACATGCAGCGTCAGGCGGTTCCTCTGCTCAAGACGCAGGCGCCTCTGGTCGGCACGGGCATGGAGTACAAGGCCGCGTGCGATTCGGGCGTCATGGTGCTCGCCAAGCACAGCGGTGAGGTTACGGAAGTCTCGGCAGATGCGATCACCGTCCGTACGGATGAGGGAGCATTTGACAACTATAAATTGCAGAAATTTGTCCGCTCGAACCAGGCGACGTGCATCAATCAGAAGCCGCTCGTCTACGTGGGTGACCGCGTGGCGGAGGGGCAGCCCATCGCGGACGGTCCGTCGACGGACAACGGCGAGCTTGCTCTCGGCTACAACATCATTGTTGCCTATATGCCGTGGGAGGGCTACAACTACGAGGACGCGATTCTCCTGAGCGAGAACCTCGTCAAGCGCGACCTCTACACCTCGATCCACATTGAGGAATACGAGTGTGACGCGCGCGACACGAAGCTCGGCCCCGAGGAGATTACGCGCGATATTCCGAATGTCGCGGAGGATGCGCTGAAAGACCTCGACGAGGAGGGCATCGTGTCCATCGGCGCGGATGTGCGCCCCGGCGACATCCTTGTCGGCAAGGTTACGCCGAAGGGCGAGACGGAGCTGACGGCGGAGGAGCGGCTCCTGCGGGCGATCTTCGGTGAGAAGGCCCGCGAGGTGCGCGATACCTCGCTGCGTGTGCCGCACGGCGAGGCGGGCAAGATCATCGATGTGAAGATCTTTACCCGTGAGAACAACGATGAACTGCCGCCGGGCGTGAATCGACTCGTACGCGTCTACATTGCGCAGAAGCGCAAGATCTCGGTCGGTGACAAGATGTCCGGCCGTCACGGCAACAAGGGTGTCGTCTCACGCATCATGCGTCAGGAGGACATGCCGTTCCTGCCGGACGGCACGCCTGTCGATATCGTGCTGAACCCGCTCGGCGTTCCGTCGCGCATGAACATCGGGCAGGTGCTCGAGACGCATCTCGGCATGGCGTGCCGCGTGCTCGGACAGCGCATCAAGGAGGGCGACCCGACGGTGGAGGGCGATCTTCGGACGGCGGGCTATGATTTTGATAAAAATGGGATGCCCATCCCTGACGTGGCCGGCATCCACATTGCGACCCCCGTCTTTGACGGTGCGGGCGACGACGATGTATTTGGGACGATCCGCGCAGCGGGGCTGCCCGACGACGGCAAGACGGTGCTCTACGACGGGCGCACGGGCGAGCCGTTTGAGAACCGCGTCACAGTCGGCTGCGTCTATATGCTGAAACTGCACCATCTGGTCGACGACAAGATTCACGCGCGCTCCACAGGCCCGTATTCGCTCGTCACGCAGCAGCCGCTCGGCGGCAAGGCGCAGTTCGGCGGACAGCGTTTCGGCGAGATGGAGGTCTGGGCACTCGAAGCATACGGTGCGGCATACACGCTGCAGGAGATCCTGACGGTGAAGTCCGACGATGTGGTCGGACGCGTCAAGGCGTATGAGTCCATCGTCAAGGGGGACAACATTCCCGAGCCGGGCGTTCCCGAGTCCTTTAAGGTGCTCATCAAGGAACTGCAGGCGATCGGCCTCGATATCAAGGTGCTCAACGAGGACGCGAAGGAAATCGCGATCCGCGATGAGGAGGATGAGGATATCGGGGAGAAGGCACGCTCGCTCGACCTCGATGTCGAGGGTGTCGATGAGAGCGGAACGCCGCCCCCGCCGCCCGCAGGCACCTACGATGAGGATGAGGCGGCGGAGGATACACCGGACGATGAGGATCTCATCGCACATATTGATACAGACGAAGATATTTCAGACGCAATGGATGCCGACGGCATTGATGATATGGATGCGCCGCATGAGGATGACCTTGACGTCTGATGATAGGAAGGGAGTGACATCTGTTGCTGGATGTAAACAATTTTGACTCAATGCGGATTGGACTCGCTTCCCCCGACAAGATTCGTGAGTGGTCGCACGGCGAGGTAAAGAAGCCCGAGACCATCAACTACCGTACGCTCAAGCCCGAGCGCGACGGTCTCTTTTGCGAGCGGATCTTCGGACCGACGCGCGACTGGGAGTGCCACTGCGGCAAGTACAAGCGCATCCGCTACAAGGGCGTTGTCTGCGACCGCTGCGGCGTCGAGGTGACGCGTGCGAAGGTGCGCCGTGAGCGCATGGGGCATATCGAGCTTGCCGCGCCCGTCTCGCATATCTGGTATTTCAAGGGCATTCCGAGCCGTATGGGACTCATCCTCGATGTGTCTCCGCGTTCGCTCGAAAAAGTCCTCTATTTTGCCTACTACATTGTCATTGATCCGGGCGAGACCGATCTCAAGAAAAAGGAACTGCTCTCCGAGCGCGAGTATCACGATGCGCTTGAGAAGTACGGCAATACGTTCCGTGTCGGCATGGGGGCGGAGGCGATCAAGGAACTGCTCGAAGAACTCGATCTTGAGCAGATGAGCGAGCAGCTTCGAAACGACGTGCGTACGACCTCCGGACAGAAGAAGGTACGTGCGATCCGTCGCCTCGAAGTGGTCGAGGCATTCCGCAAGTCCGGCAACCGCCCCGCGTGGATGATTATGGATGTCGTTCCTGTCATCCCGCCCGATCTGCGCCCGATGGTGCAGCTCGACGGCGGGCGCTTTGCGACCTCCGACCTCAACGATCTCTACCGCCGCGTCATTAACCGCAACAACCGCCTGCGCCGTCTGCTCGACCTCGGTGCGCCCGACATCATCGTGCGCAACGAGAAGCGTATGCTGCAGGAGGCGGTCGATGCGCTCATCGACAACGGCCGCCGCGGCCGCCCCGTCACGGGACCCGGCAACCGCGCGCTGAAATCCCTCTCGGATATGCTGAAGGGCAAGCAGGGACGATTCCGTCAGAACCTGCTCGGCAAGCGTGTCGACTATTCGGGACGCTCCGTTATCGTCGTCGGCCCTGAGCTGAAGCTGCATCAGTGCGGCTTGCCGAAGGAGATGGCGCTCGAACTCTTCAAGCCGTTTGTCATGAAAAAACTGCAGGCGGACGGCGCGGCGCACAACATCAAGTCGGCAAAGCGCATGGTGGAGCGTGCGCGTCCCGAGGTCTGGGACGTGCTTGAGGATGTCATTAAGGAACATCCCGTGCTGCTCAACCGCGCACCGACGCTGCACCGCCTCGGCATTCAGGCATTCGAGCCTGTGCTGACCGAGGGACGCGCGCTGAAGCTGCATCCGCTCGCATGTACGGCGTACAACGCGGACTTTGACGGTGACCAGATGGCGATCCATCTGCCGCTCTCTGCCGAGGCGCAGACCGAAGCCCGTGTGCTCATGCTCGCGGCGAATCACATCCTCGCGCCGAAGGACGGCAAGCCCATCATTGTCCCCTCGCAGGATATGGTGCTCGGTTCGTACTACCTCACGAAGCTCAAACCCGGTGCTGTCGGCGAGGGCAAGGTCTTTACAGGCATTGCGGAAGCGCTTCTCGCCTATCAGGAGAAGGTACTCGATCTGCAGGCAGAGATCCGCGTGCAGGTCGCGGGCTACGGACTTGTCCGCAGCTCCCTCGGCCGACTGATTTTCAGCGAGATCCTGCCCGAGGAGCTCCGTCATTACCGACAGGATGCGGAGACGGGCGAGTGGAGCCTCGGCGTCCTCATGAACAAGAAGGAGCTCGGCAGACTCGTCGCAAACTGCTACGATCACTTCGGCGCGACCAAGACCGCCGAGGTTATCGACAATGTGAAAAATCTCGGCTACCACTACGCCTGCATCGCGGGCATGACGGTCGCTGTCTCCGATGTCATCGTACCGCCAAAGAAGAAGGAGATCATCGCGGATACGCAGGGGCAGGTCAACAAGGTTGAGCGCCAGTTTGCCCGCGGTCTGATCACCGAGGACGAGCGATATAAGAAGGTTGTTCAGCTGTGGACGAAGGCGACGGACGATGTCGCGGACGCAATGATGGACAACATGGATCCGTTCAATCCGATCTTTATGATGGCGGACTCCGGTGCGCGCGGCAACAAGCAGCAGATGCGCCAGCTCGCGGGCATGCGCGGACTTATGGCAGACCCGTCCGGCAAGATCATCGACCTGCCGATTACGGCGAACTTCCGTGAGGGCCTTACGGTTTCCGATTACTTCATCTCCTCCCACGGTGCGCGCAAGGGCCTTGCAGATACGGCACTCCGTACGGCAGACTCGGGCTACCTGACGCGCCGTCTTGTCGACGTGGCACAGGATGTCATTGTCCGCGAGGAGGACTGTGATGTCTCCGCAATCAATCTCCTGCAGGTGCGCGCGCGGCTCGCAGAGTCTGCATTTGATGCACTCGAACTCCTTGTGGAGAGCCTGATGGGGCGGCTCCTCGCTGCGGCGATCTACGATCCCGAGACGAAGGACGTGCTCTATCCGCAGGATACCGTCCTCGACGACGAGGTGCTCGAGACCATCGGCGAGCGCGACATCCGAGAGATCATGGTGCGCGGCTCCTCTGTGAGTGTCGAGGGTGCCGTCAGCAACGCAATGATTACGGAGAGCATTACGCTCGGCGAACCGGATGCGAAAAAGCGCAAGAAGGCACGCACGGCGATAATCCGTGAACTCAGCGGCAAAGAGGTTGTGCGTGATGCCGCCCTTGACGACGGCACGATTCTCGCCGCCGAAGGAGCGATGCTCACGGACAAGATGGTGGAAGCCATCATCGACTCGGAGCTGCATGAGCTTCACATCCGCAACAACAACGTGCGCGGCATCGAGGTCGAGGCAATCACCGAGGGTACGGGTGTCATTGAGTCGCTTGCCGACCGCATTGTCGGACGCGTGCTCGCCGAGGACATTGTGGACGAGGCGACGGGTGAGACCATCGCCCATATCAATGACCCTGTGGACGAGGCTCTCGCGAAGCGGATCGAGGGCGTGCGCAAGCGCGTTTCCATTCGCAGCGTGCTGACCTGCAAGTCGCAGTTCGGTGTCTGCATGAAGTGCTACGGGCGCGACCTTGCCAACCAGGCGGAGGTCGAGATCGGCGAGGCAGTCGGCATCATCGCCGCACAGTCGATCGGCGAGCCGGGCACACAGCTCACGATGCGTACGTTCCACTCGGGCGGTGTTGCGGGCGATGATATCACGCAGGGTCTGCCGCGCGTCGAGGAGCTCTTCGAAGCACGCAAACCCAAGCACAACGCGATCATTGCGGAGAACGAGGGTGTCGCCCGCATCGACGATACAGGCAAGGGCATGCGCACGGTCACGATTACGCCCGAGGGCGGCGTGCCGCGCGAGTATTCCGTACCGTTTGGCGCCCGCATGGCGGTGCGTGACGGGATGGAGCTGAAGGTCGGTGACAAGATCACCGAGGGCTCTGTGAACCCGCACGACATCCTGCGCGTCTGCGGCCTGCAGGCGACTCAGCGTTATCTCGTCTACGAGGTGCAGAAGGTCTACAAGTCGCAGGGCGTTGAAATCAACGACAAACACATCGAGGTCATGGTGCGGCAGATGCTGCACAAGGTCAAGATCGAAGAAGCCGGCACGACGGATTTCCTGCCGGGTGAATACATCGAGATCAACACGTTTGAGGCGGCGAATACCAAGGCGATCGAGGAGGACGGCGAGCCCGCAGTGGCAAAGCCCATCCTGCTCGGCATCACAAAGGCATCGCTCGCGACGGATTCCTTCCTCTCGGCGGCATCCTTCCAGGAGACCACGCGCGTCCTCACCGACGCTGCGATCAAGGGGAAGATCGATCCGCTCGTGGGGCTCAAGGAGAATGTCATCATCGGCAAGCTTATCCCTGCCGGAACGGGTATGACCCGCTACCGCAACCTTGACATCATCGACAATGCACCGCAGATCGTTGAGGAGATCGAGGAGGAAGAGATTGTCGAGGAAGTGCACGAAGAGGTCGACCTCTCGCGCCTCGAGCAGCTGACAAACTGAGTGGTTGCAATTTGATTGTGGAAGTGTTAGACTTTGTCTAGAAACAACGACATGGTGCGTTTCTGAGTCAACACGAAAAACCGGCAGGTGCGACTGCCGGTTTTTCTATGCCTGTTTTTTGCAGGGGGGCTTAACTCCCTAGGTTGGCTGCCTACTCATTGCCTCCATCCAACCATTTGCAAATGTAATGTGCGATTACACTTGCCGCGATAGAGACGAGCAACGACATGAGTACGTCCATTGTAGTCAATTCCCTCTCCGTGCCCGTATCGGGGATGGCAAACGCGCATAGTATAACATGGGGCGTCTTTTTTGTCATGAGCGAAGTTGGTTAACCGTTTTTATAAAACAAGTTGACGAATCTCCTTTTACGCTGTAAAATACACAGCGTAAAAAGGAGCAATTATGATGACAACACTCGATGATAAATTCTTTTCCGTCCGCAATACGACGCGCATGGCACTGTGCATTGCACTGATCTGCGTGAGTGCGTACATTGCGATCCCTGTGCCGTTCATGGCACCGCTCACGATGCAGACCTTCGTCATGTGTCTTGCCGCGCTCGTGCTCACGCCGCGACAGACGGCGGTTGTCCTCGTGGGCTATACCGTGCTCGGTGCGATCGGACTGCCTGTGTTCGCGGGCGGCGTCGGGGGACTCGGCATCATCTTCGGTCCGCGCGGCGGCTTTTTCATTGGCTTCCTCACGGCCTATACACTCATGAGCATGCTGAAGGGCCGCGAGCCGTCCTTTGCACGCTACGCTCTCGTCGGGACTCTTGTGAGCGTGCCTGTCACCTATGCTATTGCAACACTCTGGCTGACGATCCTCTTCGGGGATAAATTCGCAGGGATTGCCGCTGCATTTATGGCACTCGTACAGTACATCCCGGGCGATCTAATCAAGGCGGTCGCGGCGGCCGCACTCGGCGTGACGCTGAACAGGCGGCTGCGGTATTTCTGAACCTCATACAGACGAAAAAGCGGCTTCTGCACACGGACGCAGAAGCCGCTTTTGTATGTCAAGGATCAGCTTTTCGGGGTCATATCCTCCGCTGTGAGCGTTCCTTCCTTTGCTCGCTCGGCGAACTCCGCAGTTGCGGTGAAGAGAACGTCGGTAGAGCTGTTCAGCGCGGTTTCGCAGGAGTCCTGCAGCACGCCGATGATGAAGCCGACGCCGACGACCTGCATCGCAATGTCGTTGCTGATGCCGAACGAGGAGCAGGCAACGGGGATGAGGAGGAGCGAGCCGCCCGCAACACCCGATGCGCCGCACGCACCGATGGTGGCGATGAGACAGAGGAGGAGGGCGGTCGGCAGATCGACATTGATGTTTAATGTGTGTGCGGCGGCGAGCGAGAGAATTGCAATCGTGATCGCCGCGCCGCTCATGTTGATGGTCGCACCGAGCGGGATGGAGATGGAGTAAACCTCGGGATTGAGCCCAAGCCGCTTGCAGAGCTGGAGGTTGACGGGAATGTTCGCTGCAGAGCTGCGCGTAAAGAATGCGTAGATTCCGCTCTCGCGCAGGGTGGTAAAGACGAGCGGGAACGGATTGCGGCGGATGTGTGTCCAGACGATGATCGGATTCATAATGAGTGCGACGGAGAAGAATGCGCCGAGCAGAACGGCGAGGAGCTGGAGGTAGCTGATGAGGGCATCCACGCCGCTCGTACCAACTGCATCCGCGACGAGCCCCATGATGCCGAACGGAGCGAAACGGATGACCCAGAGTACGATCTGCGTCATGACGACGGCGAAGTCGCGCACCGTGTTTTTCGTGGTCGGGCTTGCTTTCTGGAGAGCGACCCCTGCGAGGACGCTCCATGCAAGGATGCCGATGTAGTTCGCGCTTGCGATTGCGTGAATTGGGTTGTCGACGACGTTCAGAATGAGGTTGTGCACGACCTCGACAATGCCGCTCGGCGGCGCAACATTTGCGTCCGCGACGACGAGATGGAGCGTCGATGGGAAGGCGAAGGAGAACCCGACAGCGACGACGGACGCGAGGAAGGTCGCGATGATGTAGAGACGCACGATGGGCTTCAGTGCCGCACCTGCGCCGACTGTGCGCTGCGCCATCGCGTTCATGACGAGAACGAAGACGAGGATCGGCGCGACACCCTTCAGGGCACGGACGAAGACATCGCCGAGCACGGCGACGACGGGAATGACGGCGGGCGCGTAGAGCGCGATGAGAATACCGATGATGAGTCCGACCGCGATGAGCTTGATGAGTGCCGTCTCGCGGTACTTGCGGCTGATGTTGCTGAGCAAATGGATTCCTCCTTTTTGGAATGAAAAATATGCCCCATTATAGCAGAATGGGGCATATTTGTCACTCTTTTGTCAGGGTATACATATTTGCAGGGCTTGTATGGCGGTGTATTGTCCCGCGCGAACACCTCACTGCACAAGGGATCGTGCACTTTACGCACTTACTCCACTAGTGTTTGCTTTGAAACACACAGCCTCCTCACAGTGCAGCAGCGGCTATTCTGCCGACTCTTTCAGCTCCTTCAAGAACCGTCCCACTGCATCCTGCCACGTCGGCAGACGGCGGAAGCCCGCCTCATCGAGGCTCTTTTTGCTGAGGCGGGAGTTCTTCGGGCGCACGGCCTTCGTCGGGTACATATGCGAGGGGACGGAGGTCACGTTGACATCCGCGCCCGCCTGACGGAAGATCTCGGCGGCGAACTTCGCCCACGAGCAGAACCCCTCATTCGTCGCGTGATAGATGCCGTATTTCTCGCTCTCAAGCATATCCACGAGCAGAGGCGCGAGGTCGCGCGTATACGTGGGCGAGCCGATCTGATCGGCGACGATGGAGAGGCTCTTGTGCGTCTTGGAAAGCTCAAGCATGGTCTTTACGAAATTCTTGCCATGCGCACCGAAGACCCACGAGGTGCGTACGATGAAATACTTTTCGAGATGCTGCTGCACCGCCTCTTCGCCCGCGAGCTTTGATGCACCGTAGACGTTGTGCGGGGCGGTAAGTTCGTTTGTCTCGTGGGGAGCGTCGCCCGTACCGGGGAAAACGTAGTCTGTGCTGACGTAGAGGAGCTTTGCATCTCTCTCTCCCGCGAGACGTGCGAGGATCTCCGTGCCCGCTGCGTTGACCTTGCGGCAGAGTGAGGGTTCGTCCTCTGCCTTGTCCACAGCGGTGTACGCAGCCGCGTGGAGGATGGCATCCGGCTCCGTCGCATCGAGGACGGCGCGCATGACGTTCTCGTCAGACAGCGGGAAGAGCTCGGAGGAGACGCCGTGTACTTCGTGCCCGCGTGCCCTGCATTCCTCCGCGCAGTCATGACCCAGCTGGCCTGTGGCTCCCGTGATGAGGATTTTCATAGCAATCCGCCTTTCTTTTTCTTTTTTACCATTGTACCACAAAAGGCGCCGCCTGTGTACTGCACAGACGACGCCTTTCTTTATTCGCGTATGATCGGAATGGTGAGGGTGATGGTTGTGCCCTCGTCCACGGCGCTCTTCAGCGCAATCTTGATGTCGTGGCGCTCGGCGATCCAGCATGCGATGGAAAGTCCGAGGCCCGAGCCGCCTGTCTCCTTCGTGCGCGAGGAGTCCACGCGGTAGAAACGGTCGAAGATGCGTGACTGATGTTCGGGGGCGATTCCGATGCCGTTGTCCGAGAGGGTCACGATGACAGACCTCCCGTCCGGAGAGAGCACGGAGTAGGCGTGGATGTGCCCGCCCGCAGGCGTGTATTTCAGGCTGTTCTCGAGGAAGATGCGCAGGAGCTGTCGCAGCAGCACAGGGTCGGCACTCACGGTTGCGGGATCGTTTCGTCCGAGCGTGACCTCGTGTGAGGTCGTAACGGTTTCCATCTTCTCCATCGTGTCGGCGAGGAGCTCGGCGAAATCGACCTCTTCCTTGTTGACTGCCTGACGCTTCTGGTCGGCGCGCGCAAGGAAGAGCAGCTTCTCGATGAGCTGCTGCATATTTTCCGCCTCCGTACGGATGGCGGTAATGCCCTCGTCGAGGATGTTCTTGTCCTCGCGTCCCCAACGCGTGAGCATATCCGAGTAGCCGAGAATGACCGTGAGCGGCGTGCGCAGCTCGTGTGAGGCATCCGATACGAAGCGCTGCTGCTGCGTGAACCCCTCCTGCAGACGGTCAAGCATGCGGTTGAATGTGCGCGCGAGTTCGGAGAGCTCATCGTGTGCGCGTGGTACGTCGAGACGCCGCCCGAGACGTTCGACCTCGATGCTGCGTGCCGTCCACGTGATCTCGCGAATGGGTTTCAGGATGCGCCCGCTAATGAAGTGTCCCGCGAGGAGCGCGATCAGAAAGCAGATGGCGACTGTGTAGAAGAGCAGACGCTGCAGCGAGTTGAAAAAGTCCTTTTCTGTGGTAATCGTACGGAGAAAGTGGATCTGATAGCGGATTCCTCCATACTCGACATTGCGCCGCGCATGATAGACCGCACCGCCCTGGAACTCGGAGACCTCCATCTCGGGATTTGCCCAGATCGGTGTTGACACGCGTCCTGCCTCGATCGTCTCAATCGAGGGGAAATGGGCATCCGTATCGAGCACAACGCGCCCCTCATTGTCCGTGATGCGCACGATGACACCGGGGATCACAGGCCCATCGAACCAGAACTTTGCCTCTGCCGCATTGCCGCTCTCGATATTGCCCATCACATGGCGGATGCTGCGGTCGAGGTCGACCTCCGCTTGCCGATAAAAATAGATGTACGCGCCAATCCCCAGAATCGCCGTTGATAAGATGAGTACGAAAAAGAGGATTGCGGCGTACATCACAGTGATCTTTGTAGAGATGCGGATGTAGAAGTGGCGGTCGATCCAACGGGCTAGGCGCGAATTAGTCGCGGACAACATATCCGACACCCCGCACCGTGTAGATGTACTTCTTGTTGAAGCGGTCATCCAGCTTGGCGCGCAGGTAGCGGATATAGACATCGACTACGTTCGTTTCTCCTGTGTAGTCGAACCCCCATACCTCCTGCAGAATCTGATCGCGCGTCAGCACGGTGCGCTTGTTGCGCAGGAGATATTCGAGAAGATCGTATTCGCGCTTCGTGAGGGCGACGGTCTCGCCGTCCACCTGTACCTCGTAGCGCGAGAGGAACATGATGAGATTCTTCACCGTGAGCCGGTCGGAGGCATCCTCCGTCGAGATGTCGCGGCGGCGCAGTGCGTTGCGGAGACGCGCGAGCAGCTCGGGCACGGCAAACGGCTTCGTGATGTAGTCGTCCGCGCCGATGTCGAGCCCCTCCACGCGATCCTCGACCGCATCGCGTGCCGTCAGCATGATGATCGGCACGTTCGAGACCGTGCGGACACGGCGGCAGATTTCAATGCCGTCCATCCCCGGCAGCATGACATCGAGCAGAATGATGTCGAAATTCTCCTGAATGATGCGCTCATAGGCGCGCGTGCCATTGCCCTCGGTCTCTGCTTCGAAGCCCTCGTGCTCAAGCTCCATCTGCAGAAAACGTGCAATGCGAACTTCGTCCTCGACAATGAGGACACGTGCTTTTTCGTCCATGGATATCCCCCTCGTTATTCCTTGTTTCTGTCCCTACTATATATGAATGCAGGGAAAATGAAAAGTCAAAAATGAGAAATATAATCGAAATTTTAAGAGTGGGGTGTTTTCATAACCCTCACTTGACAATGCAGCGTCCGTGCCGTATAAACAAAAGAAGAAAATACAGCGGAGGAATGACAGTGACAGGAAAGCTCTATCTCTGTGCGACGCCCATCGGCAACCTCGGCGACATCACCTATCGCGCCGTCGAGATGCTGCGCACGGCGGATGTGATCGCCGCTGAGGACACGCGGCACACGCGCGGACTTCTCGCGCACTACGACATCCACACGCCCATGACGAGCTACCACGAGCACAACAAGGAGGAAAAGGGAGCGGAGCTGATTGCGCGGATGCGGGCGGGCGAGACCGTCGTCTGTGTCAGCGACGCAGGGCTGCCGGGCATCGCCGACCCCGGCGGCGACCTCGCGCGGCGTGCAATTGCGGAGGGCATCCCCGTCACGCCGCTGCCGGGCGCGAACGCCGCACTCTCTGCGCTCATCTGCGCGGGACTGCCGTTGGAGGGATTCACTTTCGTCGGCTTCCTCCCGCGCAAGGAGAAGAAGCGGCGCGAGCTCCTTGCGCGCATCGCCGCCTACCCCGAGACACTGATCTTCTACGAGGCGCCGCATCGTCTGCGCGAGACGCTTGCCGCTCTTGCGGCGAAACTCGGCGCAGAGCGGCGTGCGTGCGCTGCGCGCGAGCTTACGAAGAAGTTCGAAGAGCTGCGCCGCACGACGCTCGGCAACCTCCTCGCACACTATCGGGAGCACGAGCCGCGCGGCGAGTTTGTTCTCATCGTCGCGGGCGCGGACGAATCTGCCGCCGCTGCGGATGATGTGGAGGAGATGTCCCTCACGGAGCGCTACGAGGCGCATATCGCCGAGGGACTCGACAAGAAAGACGCTATGCGCCGTACCGCGCAGGAGCTTGGCATCTCACGGCGGGATGTGTATCAGGCGCTCTTGGCGGAGGAGCGTTAATTGCCGCGCGTGTCGGTTGCCGCGCGAATGCTGATGGTGACGACGGACCATGTGGGGTCGCTCTGATAGAACTTGAAGTAATAGACGCAGTCCTCCGTTCGGTAGGTGCAATTTACTGCAATAATCTCCTGACGACGCGGTGAGCGGATAATCTCTCGATCATGTGAGATCGTCCGCTTTGCTCCCTGTTTTTGGAAGAAATCGTCGTAGAATGCACGCAGTTTTTGCAGGGGAAGGAGAGATTTGCAGGTATAGCTGAGCGATCGGTGCTCCTCCTTCCGCCATATTGTGAACGGTTTCACTATGACGGTTTCCGGCGAATAAGGGATCTCCATATAGGCGTTTACAATGGTTTCCTCATGCTGTTTTCCCTGCGGAGAGAGGCTGAAATAGGCGGAGCGAAGCGCGATCACTGTGATCATGACCAAGAAAAAGCACAGATACCACTTGGCGATTCGTTTTCTCATTCGGATCCCCTTCTTAACTTGGAGAAATTATGCGATACATGAATCTGTATTTAAGAGCATCCGTGCCGCAGTTGGAGACCTTTCTCGCCGTGAAAAAGGTCATAGACGAATGGGACCCCCTGCATTTGTTTCCATCTGCGCCGCCAGACGAATATGAGCATGAAGTTCACTTGATCTGCAAGCGGCTGGAGGCGTGTCCCCCGTGGCGGAATGCCCCTGCTCCTGATGAGTTGGCAGGGTTTATTGGCCATGTCTGTTGTGACTGTAATTGCTGTTATCGCGGTTGGACAGCGTATCGAGCGGTTGCAGACAAGGTCATTCACGCGATCAAAAATGTCCCCGCTTGACCATAGCGATACATACGGACACCGACGTTCATCCCCGATACAGAAATGTATCAGCGATTCCCTAGCGGAGACGATTGTCCGCAGCGGCATGAATGCTGATGGAGATGTTCGTCCAGAGCACATCGCCCTTGTAAAAGCGGATATAATAAACACAGTCCTCTGTGTGATAGGTGTAACTCGTTGAGACAATGGTTCGCGGATGTGGCGGGCGCTGTGTTCTGGTTTGATGTGAGACTGTTTTCTGTGCGCCAAGCTTTTGAAAAAAGTCATCATAGAACGCAGTGAGCTCGACCGGCGTGAGCAGGGACTTGCACCGATAGGAAAGGTGGCGGTGCTCTTCCTTTCTCCAGATATCGAACGGCTCCGTGATGACGGTTCCCGGCGGATATGGTATCTGCAGATAGGCGTCCACGATGGTCGATTCAAACTGCTTCACTTGGGGGGATATATCTAAATATGTATCGCGCATTATCATTGCTGTGATATAAACGATAAATAGGCATACCACCCAATCAGGAATGCGTATCCTCATATGTCTCCCCCCCTCTGATTATTTTATCGTATCATTTTATCCAATGTGTAAGAGATAAGAATGCCGCCGCAGTTGTCACCATGCATTGTCTGTGCTACTATATAGTACATCAAATCGAAACGAGGCATGATTTATGAGTGAAAAGACTCCCTTTTACATCACTACACCGATTTACTATCCGAGCGCGAAGCTGCACATCGGACACGCTTACTGCACGACGGTTGCGGACACGATTGCGCGGTTCAAGCGGCTTGCGGGCTACGATGTGTTCTTTCTGACCGGCTCGGACGAGCACGGGCAGAAGATCCAACAGGCGGCGGAGAAGGAGGGCGTAACGCCCCTTCAGTACGTCGACCGCATTGTTGCGGGCTTTCAGGAGCTGTGGCGGCTGCTCGGCATCTCCTATGACGACTTTATCCGCACGTCGGAGGAGCGTCACCACGAACTCGTACAGCATATTTTCCAAAAAATCTACGATCAGGGCGACATCTACAAGGGAGAGTACAAAGGGCTCTACTGTACGCCGTGCGAGAGCTACTGGACGAAGCTGCAGCTCGACGAGAACGGCTGCTGCCCCGACTGCCACCGCCCCGTGCAGGAGGTCGCGGAGGAGGCGTACTTCTTCCGCATGAGCAAATATGCTGACCGTCTGCTTGCCTACATCAACGAACATCCCGATTTCATCCAGCCCGTCTCGCGCCACAACGAGATGATTGCGTTCATCGAGCAGGGGCTGGAGGATCTGTGCGTCTCTCGCACCTCGTTCGACTGGGGTATCCCCGTGCCGTTTGACCCGAAGCACGTCGTCTACGTCTGGTTCGATGCGCTCACGAACTACCTCACGCCGATCGGCTATATGCACGACAAGGAAAAATTCAACCACTACTGGCCGGCGGACGTGCATCTCGTCGGCAAGGAGATTGTGCGCTTCCACACGATCATCTGGGGCTGTATGCTGATGGCACTCGGCATTGACCTGCCGAAAAAGGTCTATGGGCACGGTTGGCTCATCGTGGACGGGGCAAAGATGTCGAAATCCGTCGGCAACGTGGTCGATCCGATCGCGCTCATTGAGGAGTTCGGCGCGGATGCCGTGCGCTACTTCCTGCTGCGCGAGATCACGCTCGGGCAGGACGGCAACATCTCGCGCGACACACTCATCGGGCGCATCAACTCGGATCTGGCGAACGATCTCGGCAATCTGCTGCACAGAACCCTTTCGATGGCGAAGAAGTATCGGAAGGGCGTTATCACAAAGGGCGCAGGGCGCACGGACTTCGATGCGGTGCTTGAGGAAATGGCTGCAGCGACGGTCGCGGACTATACGGCGCAGATGGAGCGCATGGAGCTCTCTGCCGCGATTAAGACGGCGTGGGCACTGATCTCGCGTACGAACAAGTACATCGATGAGACCGCACCGTGGACGCTCGCAAAGGACGAGGCGAAGGCGGCAGAGCTCGACTCCGTGATCTATCATCTCGTCGAGTCGCTGCGCATCACGAGCATCCTGATCTCCCCGTTCCTGCCCGTGACTGCACGCCGCATCCACGAGCAGCTGGGATTCACGTCGGACTTTGCGGCGGTGCAGCTCTCCGATGCCGCGTGGGGCGGACTGCCTGACGGTCACACGGTCGGTACGGCGCAGCAGCTTTTCCCGCGCATTGAGATCGAAAAATGACGACATTCATTGATACGCACGCGCATCTGTATGACGAACGCTACGATGACGACCGCGCAGAGATGATTGCGCGTGCCGCCGCGGCGGGGGTCACGCAGATCATCAGCATGGGCGATACGATGGCGGCATCCGCGCAGGTGGTCGCCGATGCGGAGCAGTATCCCACGCTCTACGCCGCTGTCGGTGTGCACCCCGAGAGCGCGTGTGTGCTGACGGATGCGGAGCGTGCGCAGCTGCTCACGTGGGCGAAGCATCCGAAGGTGGTCGCCATTGGCGAGATCGGACTCGACTACTACTGGGAGAAAGATCCGAAGGTACGCGCCCTGCAGCGCGAACTCTTTGTGACCCAACTGAATCTCGCACGTGCGGCGGGGCTGCCCGTGTGCATCCACGACCGTGAGGCGCACGGGGATACACTCGCCATCCTGCAGGCAGCGGGGCGTGATCTCACAGGCGTACTGCACTGCTATTCGGGCAGTCTGGAGACAGCGCGCGAACTGTGGAAGCTCGGCTACTATATCGGCGTCGACGGTCCTCTGACGTTCAAGAATGCGGGAAAGCTGCCCGCAATCGTGCGCGAAGCTCCGCAGGAGAGTCTCCTCATCGAGACGGACAGCCCGTACCTCGCGCCCGTGCCGAAGCGCGGCAAGCGCAACGAGCCTGCCTACGTCGTGCACGTCGCGGCAAAGATTGCAGAGCTGCGCGGCGAGACCGTGGAGGAGGTTGCACGCTATACAACGGAGAATGCGCGGCGGCTGTATCCGAAGCTGAAAATGGGGTGACACAGCGGCGCGAGTCCCACCCTCGCGTTGGGGACGAATCTCAGAACACAAGCCAGATATACCTGTCTTGTTGAACTGAAATTGAAACAAATTTATTATTCTTTCGTAAATTGTCGCCCTGCGCGTGGAGCACGCTTCCGCACGCAGGGCTTTTCTGTGGGACAATTTTCCCTAAAGTGGTGAACCAGATGAGAAAAACACTCTCAATTTAAAGCTGAATCCCATTTTTCATGAAAAATTCAGCTTGAAGTGGGAAAATACCGTCAGTAAAGGGGGAGTTCTATGCAGTGGACGAAACTGGGCCAGCTGATTCAGACAAAGAAGAACACGATGTTCTGCGCCACCTTGGCGGGGATGATGCTCTTCTCCAGTGGATTCACGATGAACGGTCTGCCGAAGAACATGCAGCGCGTGAGCGTGCACGTTGACGGCGAGACCATCACCGATATGACGGTACAGACGAGACCCAATGATATCTTTGAGAAGTTGGGCGTGAAACTCGGCGCGAAGGATACCTACGAGGTGTTCCGCAGCGCAGATGAGCGCCATACCGAGATTTCCGTGCGCCGCGCCGTTCCTGTGAGCATCTCGTTCTGGGATGACACGCAGCAGGTTATGACGAGCGGGCGCACGGTCGGCGATGTTATGGCAGAGTACGGCTACAATCCGCATGAGGTGGATGTAACGCCTGCTGCGGATACGCCGATCACGGCGAACCTTGCGATTCGGCTGACAGAGAACGAGCAGGCCGCCGAACAGCGCCGCGCACGTGAACGTGAGGAAGAGCGCGTCAGCCGCGGCATTCCGCGCTACCGTGCGGCATATACGATGCACGCATCGGCATATCTTCCGAGCGACGGCGGCGGCAGCGGCATCACAGCGAGCGGCATTCCCGCACGGCGTGGTGTCGTCGCGGTCGATCCGAACGTCATTCCGCTCGGCACGCGTCTCTACATACCGGGCTACGGCGAGGCGATTGCCGCGGATACGGGCGGTGCGATCGTCGGACATACGATTGATCTCTGTATGGAGAGCTATGACGAGGCGATCCAATTCGGACGCCGCTCCGTCGAGGTCTATGTCCTCGAGTAAGGTATATAATGCATGAAGGGAATCACTGTGAGATAATTCACGCAGTGATTCTTTTTTAGTTGACAAGAAGTGATTTCGGTGTTACTATTCTATCGTACCATAAAAACTAAATATGTATTGGATCAAGTGCAGAGGTTTTGACATCATCAAAGCCTCAATGCTTCATAGGGAATCCGGTATGGGAATCATTGATTTCATAAGCCGGAGCGGTCACGCCACTGTAACAGGGAGCGAGTCCACGCGCTGACCTCGCGTCAGCAGTCACTGGGGAGAAATCTCCGGGAAGGTGTGGATGAGCGATGAACTGGAGCCAGGAGACCTGCTTGATTAACAATCACCGATTGACCTGCGAGTGATGGGGATGGAGATTTTGCGGATTCGTTCGCCTCGAGAGAGAGTTTGGCGCTTAGACCGGACCACATGGGGAACTGAGTAACGATACCGAAAAAGCCCGTTCTGCACACCGCGGAAAGGGCTTTTTCTTTGCATAGAACACCCTTCTTGCGGCGTGTGGAGCGATCCTGAGGAGATCTGTGTGCATGTGAAAAGAATCCCATGCCCAGAGATTTCCCCGGGATGAAGGAGTATGCGCTCCTTGGGGAAACATTGCTCATCTTTTCAGTTCTCGTTTTGCCCCTTTGTATTAGGGGCGCGCTCTGAGGGTGGAAGCTCAGAGCGATTTTTTTTCAAGGAATGCAATTCCGTGTATGATGTCAAATAGCCATCTGTGCGAACTCCACGCAAACGCCTCGTTACGCAAGCGGTCGGACACTTATCTGCCTAAATACCTGCGGACTTCTTAAACGCGCGCTGCGCGCTTGAACGAAAGAAATCCGCAGGGGCAGAACGTGTCCTCGCTTCCGCTTGCTCCACTAGGGTTTGCTTTGGAGCATCGCACAGATTGCCACGAACACATCTCCTTCCTGCACAGAATTGCTTTACTTTTGTGTTAGTTCATAGAACTAGCAGAGCCTTCCCGCAATAAATTAAAGGAGGACGTACTATGCCGGAAGAAAAAGAGCGGTCGAGTGACGAAGAACTTCAGAAGCTTCTGAAGAAATCTGCGGATGTCGAGGACTTCCCCGATGTCTCGCTCGATGAATTTACGCCGCCGACGGATGCGGAGTGGAAGGAAGCGTGTGAAGCGCTGCTCAAGGGTGCTCCCTATGAGAAGGTCATGTTCACGAAGACCTACGAGGGCATCACCTTTGACCCTATGTATACGCGGAAACACACGGAGGACATCCTGCCGAAGAGCATCATGCCCGGCATGGGCGACTACCTGCGCGGCGTGGATCCCGCCGGCTACATCGGAAAGCCGTGGGGCATCGCGCAGGCATGTGACGAGACACTGCCCTCCGAGAACAATGAGCTCCTGCGGCACGAGAACGACAAGGGGTCGACGATCTATCATATCGTGCTCGACACCGCTTCGCGTGCGGGTGTGGATGCGCGTCAGGCGGAGAAGGTCGGCGACATCGGCACGAGCGTGACGACGGTCGACGATATGCACACGCTCCTTGAGGGGCTTGATCTCGCGAAGTTTCCGCTCTATGTCTATGCGGGTGCGAATGCTCTCCCGCTCCTCTCGCTCGTCGCGGCGGCACGCCGTGCGGCAGGGGACGACATGACGAAGGTGCAGGGCATCGTTGGGGCAGACCCGATCGGCGCACTCGTGACCGACGGCAAGCTCCCCGCATCGCTCGACGCACACTATGACAGCCTCGCCGCAGCGGCACGCTGGGCGACAACACATGCGCCGCATCTGCGCACGGTGTTTGTCCGCAGCGATGTCTACAGCAGCGGCGGTGCAAACGATGTGCAGGAGGTCGCAGCGTGTCTGGCGACGGCAGCAGCGTATCTGCGTGCGCTGTGCGAGCGCGGGCTGACGGTTGACGAGGCGGCAGGACAGATTGCGTTCGGCTTCTCGATGGGCGCGAACTTCTTCCTGCAGATCGCAAAACTGCGCGCTGTGCGCCCCATCTGGGCACAGATCGTCAAGGCGTTCGGCGGCAATGCCGAGTCGCAGAAGATGCGGATTCACGCACGTCCTGCGCTCTTCTTCAAGACTATCTACGATCCGTACGTCAACATGCTCCGCAACACGACGGAGATCTTCTCGGGCGTTGTGGGCGGCATCGATTCGTTCGAGAGTGCGCCGTTCGACGAGCCCATCCGCAAGGGAGACGAGTTCTCTCGCCGCATTGCACGCAACATCCAGATCATGCTGCAGGAGGAGTTCGGCATGCTGCAGCCGATCGATCCTGCGGGCGGTTCGTGGGCGGTTGAGACGCTGACACGCCAGATGAAGGAAAAGATCTGGGCAGAGTTCCAGAGCATCGAAAAGCAGGGCGGCATCGTTGCGGCACTCCGTGCCGGCTCGGTGCAGGACGAGATCGCAAAGATTCTCGCAGACCGCTTCAAGAAGGCGGACATCCGCAAAGACCGCATCGTCGGCAACAATATGTACCCGAACATGACAGAGGTCCTGCTCGAAACGCGTGCGGAGGATACGGCGGCACTCAAGGCACAGCGCACGAAAGACATCGAGGCATATCTCTCCGACATCGACACAAAGCACCGCGACGAGGTGCTTGCGGCATTCAAGGCGGACGGCACACTCGAGCACGGCATCGAGGCGGCGTTTGCAGGTGCGACGATTGCAGAGCTGATGGCGGCGGTCACGGACGGCAAGGGCGCGGCGGAGACGGTCACGGCGATCGCACCGCACCGCTGGAGCGAGCGTTTTGAGGCACTGCGCCGCCGCACCGAGGACTACAAGGCACAGAAGAACGACAACGTCAAGATATTCCTCGCGAACATGGGCCCCATCCCGCAGCACAAGGCGCGTGCAGACTTTACCACAGGCTTCCTGCAGGTCGGCGCGTTCGAGGTGCTCGGCAACGACGGGTTCAAGACCGTCGAGGAGGCCGCCGAGGCGGCGGGCAAGAGCGGCGCGGATGCGGTGGTCATCTGCTCCACGGATGCGACCTATCCCGAGATCGTGCCTGCACTTGCACCGAAGCTCCACGAGGTTCTGCCGAATGCGCGCGTATTCCTCGCGGGCGCAGCGCCGAAGGATCTCCTTGAGACTTACAACAACGCGGGCATTGATGAATACATCTCCGTCAAGGCGAACTGCTACGAGGTGCTTGAGCGCCTTCAGAAAAAGAAAGGGATGATTGCGTAATGGCAGGCTTTACGAACCCGGATTTCACCGGGATGAGCCTCGGCGAAAGCCCGTCCGCAGACTCCAAGGAGTGGCGCGCCCTCTTCGAGGGGACGACGGGGCGGACGTTTGAGGCACTCACGCACAAGACGATGGAGCGTGTACCTGTGAGCCCCTTCTACGATCACGACGTATACGAGCGTATGACCCACCTCGACTTTGCGAGCGGCATTCCGCCGTGTCTGCGCGGCCCGTACTCCACGATGTACGTCTTCCGTCCGTGGACAGTGCGCCAGTACGCAGGTTTCTCGACGGCGGAGGAGTCGAATGCGTTCTACCGCCGCAACCTCGCCGCAGGTCAGAAGGGCCTTTCCATCGCGTTCGACCTCCCGACCCACCGCGGCTACGATGCGGACAACCCACGCGTCGTCGGTGACGTGGGCAAAGCAGGCGTTTCGGTCTGCTCCATGCTGGATATGAACATCCTGTTCTCGGGCATCCCGCTCGACCAGATGTCCGTCTCCATGACGATGAACGGCGCGGTTCTGCCGATCCTCGCGTTCTTCATCGTCTCGGGCGAGGAGCAGGGCGTTGACAAAAAGATCATGGCAGGTACGATTCAGAACGATATTCTGAAAGAGTTCATGGTTCGCAACACCTACATCTACCCGCCTGAGATGTCCATGCGCATCATCGGCGATATCTTCGAGTACACGACGAAGTACATGCCGAAGTTCAACAGCATCTCCATCTCCGGCTACCATATGCAGGAGGCGGGTGCGCCTGCAGACATCGAGCTCGGCTACACGCTCGCGGACGGCCTTGAGTACATCCGCACGGGCATCAAGGCGGGGCTCGCCGTCGACGACTTTGCAAAGCGTCTCTCGTTCTTCTGGGCAATCGGCAAGAACTACTTCATGGAGATCGCAAAGATGCGTGCGGCACGTGTCCTCTGGGCGAAGATTGTCAAGTCGTTCGACGCGAAGAACGACAAGTCGATGGCACTCCGTACGCACAGCCAAACATCGGGCTGGTCGCTGACGGCGCAGGATCCGTTCAACAACATCGCCCGCACGGCGATGGAGGCGATGGGCGCGGCACTCGGCCACACGCAGTCCCTCCATACGAACGCACTCGACGAGGCGATCGCACTGCCGACGGACTTCTCGGCGCGTATTGCGCGCAACACGCAGCTCTACATCCAGGACGAGACGAGCGTTTGCAAGATCATCGACCCGTGGGGCGGATCGTACTACGTCGAGGCTCTCACAAACGAGATCATCCGCCGCGCTTGGGCGCATATCCAGGAGGTCGAGGCACTCGGCGGCATGGCAAAGGCGATCTCGACGGGGCTCCCGAAGATGCGCATCGAGGAGGCGGCAGCACGCCGTCAGGCGCAGATCGACTCCGGCATCGAGAGCATCGTCGGCGTGAACAAGTACCGCCTCGAAAAGGAAGACCCCCTGCAGATCCTCGCGATCGACAACACGGCCGTGCGTCAGGCACAGGTCGAGCGTCTCGAAAAGCTGCGCGCAGAGCGCAATGCGGACGATGTACGCCGCTGCCTCGAGGGCATCACAAAGGCGGCAGAGACGCGCGACAACGGCAACCTGCTCGAAGCGGCTGTCGACGCGGCACGCGTCCGCGCTTCGCTCGGCGAGATCTCCGATGCGGTGGAGAAGGTATCCGGACGCTTCCAGGCGGTCATTCATACGATCTCGGGTGTCTACTCCTCCGAGTTCACGGACAAGACCGAGCTCGACCGCGCCCGCGAGATGGCGGACGAGTTCGAAGAACTCACAGGCCGCCGTCCGCGTATCTTCGTCGCGAAGATGGGACAGGACGGACACGACCGCGGACAGAAGGTCATTGCGTCCTCCTTCGCCGACATGGGCTGGGACGTCGACGTGGGCCCTCTCTTCCAGACCCCTGCCGAGACGGCGCAGGATGCGGTCGACAACGACGTGCACATGGTCGGGTTCAGCTCGCTCGCAGCGGGGCACAACACGCTCCTGCCGCAGCTTGTCGATGAGCTGAAGAAGCTCGGACGTGACGACATCATGGTCTGTATTGGCGGCGTTATCCCCGTACAGGACTATGACAACCTCTACGAGCACGGCGCGGTCGCGATCTTCGCACCGGGCACGAACATCCCCGAGGCGGGCATCAAGCTCCTGACCCTTCTCATCGCACGCGCGAAGGAAGAAGCCGCAGGTTAAGGTATACAATGGCGCCGCCCTCAAACAAGAGGGCGGCGTTTTGCCATACGAAAGGAGGAATTATGAGCGAAAAATATACCACAGAACGGCCTGACTGGGTACCCGAAGATGCGGACTGCAAGTTCACGACAAGTGTGATGGGCGGCATCGAGGGCATCAAGGATCTGACCGTCGGCAATATCAATCCAAAACTGCTGAACGGTACGGGGATGCCGCGCCGCAAGCTCGTTCTGAGTGAGGATGATTATGTGGCGGGCGTGGAACGCGGTGACCGCATGACGCTCTCGCGCGCGATCACCCTCATCGAGAGCAACAGCAGCAAGCATTTTAAGCTCGCACAGCGAGTCCTGCAAAGGCTTCTGCCAAAGACGGGCAATGCCCTGCGCATCGGCATCACAGGTGTCCCCGGCGCGGGCAAGTCCACGATGATCGAGGCGTTCGGCAATATGCTCTGCGATGCGGGGCATCGCGTCGCCGTTCTCACCGTTGACCCGACGAGTTCCGTGACGAAGGGCTCGATCCTCGGCGACAAGACGCGCATGGGCACGCTCTCACGGCGCCCAGAGGCATTCATCCGCCCGTCGCCCGCAGGCGGCACTCTTGGCGGCGTCGCCCGCAAGAGCCGCGAGACGATGCTGCTCTGCGAGGCGGCGGGCTACGATGTCATCATCATCGAGACGGTCGGTGTCGGACAGTCCGAGACGACCGTGCGCTCGATGGTCGACTTCTTTCTGCTCGTCGTGCTGACGGGTGCGGGCGATGAGCTGCAGGGCATCAAGAAGGGCATCATGGAGCTTGCGGATGCGATCGTCATCAACAAGGCGGACGGCGACAATTTGCTGAAGGCAAAGGTTGCGCGCGGGCAGTACGAGCGCATGATCGAGTTTATCCGCCCCGCAACGCCGGGCTGGGAGACGCACGCCTACCTTGCCTCCGCGATCGAGAAAACAGGACTTGCCGAGCTCTGGGAGATCATCCGCATCTTCCGCGAGAAGACCACGGAGAGCGGCGTGTGGAAGAAGCGGCGTGACGGGCAGCTGCTCGACTGGATGAACAGCATGATCGACGAGCATCTGCACAACCTGTTCTTCGACGATGCCGTTGTGCGCGGGCGCATGCCCGAGGTGAAGGAGGCGATCCTCACAGGCGGCATCTCGCCGACACAGGCGGTCGCCGAACTCCTCGGCGTGTTCGATGTGCGCCGTGCGGCGGGGCGGCAGGTTGATCTCTTTACGAATTGAGGTGCGCTATGAAAAAACGCATCTGTCTCTCGGGTGCGGATATGTACGAGCTTGAGGAGGTTTTTCGCGGACGGCGCGGCATCACGAGCGTCCGCACGGGCTACATCAACGCCGCAGAGAATGCATCGCATGAGGATGTGGCAACGGGCGCGGCAGGCGGGCGCATGGGGGTCGAGATCTGCTACGATCCGAAGAAGATCGACATCTCGCAGCTCCTAGACCTCCACTTCGCCGTCGTCACGCCGTACAGCATCGACGGACAGGGCTATGTGCGCGGCAGTATGTACCGTGCGGGCGTCTTCTATGAGAGCGCGGAGGACGAGCCGCAGGTCGCACTCTACCTTACCTTTCTCGCGGGCAAGGGGCGTTGTCCCGCCACGGGCGAGCATCTGACGCTCAACGACCCGAACAGCAGCGCGGCGGCGCGGCGCGTTCTGCACGCGACCATGGAGCGGCTGACCTCGTTTCAGGCGGCATCTGATGAGCATCAAGCATATCTCAGCCGCCACCCCGACACCGAGACCTACATCGACCTCGCGCGTCTGCGCGAACTTGTCAAATTGTGAATGTGTCTGCTGCATGAAGCGAAAACTTCGTGCAGCAGATCTTTTTAAGGAATCGCTGATAAAATGAAGTCCGTCAAGATGGCAGTGCTGAATTTATCAGTGCTTCCTTAAATAATAGATAATTTTCATGGCTCTCCCGAATGTCTTATGCTATAATTCATAGTATCACATACACTTTCAGAGGCTGTGCAGCGCGCGACGGAGTTTCGCGCTGCACAGCAAGGGGGAGACGGGCATGAGCATACGCAGCAAACTACAGACAATCCTGATTCTGCTCTTCGTATTTATCGTGGGACTGGTCGGGCTGAACTTTTTTACCTTCAACGAGCTCAAGGGGGACTCGCCCGCCGTCAACGCCTCCGGATCGCTGCGGATGCGTGCATATCAGCTCTCGTGGGGAGCCGCCCGTCTCGCGTCGGCGGATGAGGACGAGGCGCAGACACTGCGTGCTGCGATGCAGAAAAATGTCGCGGACTACGATCAAATTCTTGCAGGGCTTGCGCAAGGGGACGCAGCAATGGGGCTGACCGCGCCTGCCGATGAGGCGGTGCAGCGACAGCTCGCCGTGCTGAAGCCTCTTTGGGAGGCGTACCGCAGCGACGTGCGCGCCGTCATCGAGGGTACGGACGAGGAGACGCGCCGCGCCGCAGAGACAAAGGTGGCGCAGGAGGTCGCGCCCTTCGTCGCGGAGGTCAACAAGCTGGTTGCCGCCTACGATGCCGCAAGCCAGACAAAGATCGAAAACTCCAAGAACATTCAGCTCGGCGTGATCCTCCTCGCCATATTCGTGGTGGGCGGTGCACTCTGGCTGATCCTCACGCAGATCCTGCGTCCGCTCGCCGTGCTGACAAACTCGTTCCATGAAATTTCCGAGGGAGAGGGCGATCTGACGCAGCAGCTCCATGCGGAGCGCGACGATGAGATCGGACGCGTTGTTCTCTACTTCAACACCTTCGTCGGGAAACTGCGCACGATCATGCGCGGTGCACAGGAGAACGCGGCGGAGGTCGCACAGCTCGCCGACGCGCTCTCGAAGGCAAGCGGTGAGAGCAGTCAGGCAGTCGAGCAGGTCGCCGGGTCCGTGACGAATGTTGCAGGACAGGCGAACGCACAGAACGGCGACATGCAGGCACTTGCGGACAGCGTGACACAGATCGCGGCGAATATGGCGCAGATGCTCGCCTCTGCCGAACGCTCCGCCGTACTCTCGGCGGATTCTGAAGAAAAGGCGGCGGACGGCCGGGACGGTGCGGCGCGTGTCGCAGCACAGACCGATGTTCTGCGCGATATCGTCATGACCATGGATCGGAACGTGCAGACCCTCACGCAGTATGCGGAGGAGATCAACCAGATCATCGAGCTCATCAAGGGACTCTCGGGGCAGACCAACCTGCTCGCGCTCAACGCAGCGATTGAGGCGGCACGTGCGGGCGAGAGCGGGCGCGGCTTTGCCGTCGTTGCGGAGGAGGTTCGAAAACTCGCCGAGAACTCGAGTCTCGCGGCAGACGATGTCACGGCGAAGATGGAGAGCATCCGTCAGCAGGTACACGCGACGCACAGAGCGAATCAAGAGCTTGTCGGAGAGCTTGCAAAGATCACGGAGGCGGTCGGTGCGGTACGCACCTCGCTGAACGCCATTGCCGCAAGCTCTGAGGAGACCCGCAGGGCAGCCGCTGAGATTGTGCGGCTGAACCAGACGGCATCGGCAAGTGCACAGAGTGTTGCGGGCACATCGGGGCACGTCGCGTCGGCGGCAAAGCAGATCGCGGGGCTCTCCGAGGAGTCGGCGGCTGCCATCGAGGAGCAGAGTGCGAACATGGAGCAGATCGTCGCAGCTGCAGAGCAGCTCTCCGGTCTGTCGGCGAAAATGGATGGGCTCGTCGGAAAGTTCAAGGTCTGACCGCAGTGATTCCTTAAATCCGTGTGAAAACATTGCAGATCACGCGGATTTATTCAATGGGGGCTATTGCACAGCACCCTTTCTGCGATATAATAATAGAGGGGACTTTTTATTGAAACGAGAGAACAACATGACAATTCATAACAAGTTACGAATCACGCTCGTTGCCCTCTTTGTCTTTATCATTGGGCTTGTCGGTCTGAACTTTGTCACCTTTGCACAGCTGGATGGAAATGCACCTGCCGTCAATGCGTCCGGCTCCCTGCGGATGCGTGCCTATCAGCTCGCGTGGCTCTCGGCACGTATGGTTTCTGCGGATGCGGATGAGGCGTCGGAACTGCGGCACACGATGATGGCGCAGATCGAGATGTACGACCGCATCCTTGCGGGGCTTCGCCGGGGGGATGCAGAACTGAATCTTGCACCGGCCTCGGATGCGGCGATCCAGGAACAGCTTCGCACGCTGCAGCCTCTCTGGGAGGAGTACCGCACGCATGTGTTCGCCGTCACGGGGGCTGTGGGCACGGAGGAAAAGCACGAGGCAAACGCCGTCGTTGTCGCCGAGGTTGACGGCTATGTGACTGAGGTGGACAAGCTCGTCACGGCGTATGACAATGCCAGCCAGGCAAAGATCGGCGTTTCCAAAGAGATCGGCGTGGGCGTGATCGTCCTTGCGTTCCTTGTCTTTGCTGTGTCCTCCTACTGCATCATCATGGAGGTATTGCGGCCGATTGCGGCACTGACTGCATCGTTCCGCGAGGTCGCGGGCAAGGAGGCGGATCTCACCCAGCAGCTCACCGCGAAGCACCATGATGAGATCGGCCGCATCGTGCAGTCGTTCAATACGTTTGTCAGCGAACTGCGCCAGATCATGCAGAAAGCTCAGGCGTATGCGACAGAGGTTGCGGGACTGTCAGATACGATGTGGCAGGCGAGCGTCGAGAACAGCAAGGCGGTCGAGTACAACGCCGTTGCCATCACGAATGTTGCCGCGCACGCAAGCGAGCAGGACGAGAATATCCAGATGCTTGCCACGAGCATCAGCGGCATCTCTGCGCATCTAGAGGAGATGCAGACACTCGCACAGGCGGAGAACGTGAACCGAACGGCGGTGCTTACCTCCATCGAGGCGGTGCGCGCCTGTGCTCAGGTTGCGGCGGCGGCATCGGAGGAGGTCGTGAAGGCGGCGCACGAGATTGCGAGGCTCACAACGGACTCGGCGGCCGCCATCGAGCAGGAGACTGCCTCCCTCGACGCATTTGCTGCAACGGCCGAGCAGCTCAAGGGGCTTGCTGCCGATCTGAACACGCTTGTTGGGCGATTTAAGGTGTAATTTTCAAGGTGTGATTGAGGAATCGCTGCACTTGTCAGCGGTTCCTTTACTATTTTCTGAGAAATACTTTACTTTTCGCGTGGGCTTTCGTAAAATATAGGGAAGAATTCTATTTGCGCAAGCATAGGGGACGGGGGATGTTTTTATGCTGAAAAAAGCAATTGCGGTTGTGACCTCGGGCGGAGACAGTCCGGGCATGAATGCGGCGGCACGCGCGGTGGTGCGGACGGCGATCTATGAGGGCGTTGAGGTCTACGGCGTGCACAACGGCTACAGCGGCATGGTGCACGACGACATCGAACAGCTCACCACGCGGAGTGTCAGCGACCTGATCCAGCGCGGCGGAACGTTCCTTGGGACGGCGCGCAGCAAGACGTTTATGACGCCTGAGGGGCGTAAGGCGGCGTTCGAGAATCTGCGCAAGCACGGCATAGAGGGGCTTGTGATCATCGGCGGCGACGGCTCGCTCACGGGCGGGTCGCTCCTCAGCAAGGAGACGGGCATGCCGATCGTTGGACTGCCGGGCACGATCGACAACGATGTCTGGGGCATGGACTACACGATTGGCTGTGATACGGCGTGCAATACGATCGTGGATGCGATCAACAAGCTGCGCGATACGGCATCGGCACACCGCCGCATCATCCTCGTCGAGGTCATGGGCCGGCACTCGGGCTGGCTCGCGATGATGTCGGGCATTGCCGGCGGTGCGGAGTACATCCTCGTGCCGGAGGTCGCATTTGACCTTGAGGAGATCAGTCTTGAGCTGAAGGAGATGTACGAGCGCGGCAAACGCTACAGCATCATCGTAGTCGCGGAGGGGGCGGGCTCGGCGGTGGAGATCGGCAAGATCATCCGCGAAAAGACGGAGATCGACACGCGCGTTTCGGTGCTCGGACACATTCAGCGCGGCGGCTCGCCGACGGTCGAGGATCGCATCAAGGCCTCCATGCTCGGAGAGAAGGCGGCACTTGCGATCATCTCGGGTGTGAGCGACGTAGTATACAGCTTCAACGAGGGACAGGTGGTCGGCGTCAACCTCTTTGAGGCGGTCAACAATTCCAAGACACTCGATCCCGAGCTCGTGCGCCTCTCGCGCGTTTTGGCGTAAGGAGCCTTTGGCAAATATACACATGCAGCAGCTCATCCGCACGGATGGGCTGTTTTTACGTGCGCATGAAAATCCCTCGGACGAGATGTTTGATCCTGTCCGAGGGAAATAGTTTTGCGTCTGGAATTTTACCCTTTGATCGGCTTCTTCAGCAGGGAGAGAATGATCGCACCGACGACGGCACCGATGAGGATGCTCATGAGGTACATGAGCGGGCTGCCGATGGTCGGGACGACGAAGATGCCGCCGTGCGGTGCACGCAGGGTGCAGTCAAAGAACATGGTGAGTGCGCCCGCGAGTGCAGAGCCGACGACCATCGAGGGAATGACGCGCACGGGATCCGCCGCTGCGAACGGGATCGCGCCCTCGGTGATAAAGGAGAGTCCCATGACGTAGTTCGTAATGCCCGCCTTGCGCTGGCTCTCTGTGAAGCGGTTCTTAAAGAACGTGGTTGCGAGCGCAATCGCCAGCGGCGGCACCATGCCGCCTGCCATGACCGCCGCCATGACGTGGTACTCACCTGAGGCAAGAAGCCCCGTGCCTGTGACGTACGCCGCCTTGTTGATCGGGCCGCCCATGTCGACCGCCATCATGCCGCCGACGATCAGTCCCATGAGGACGCGCGCCGATGGATCCATGCCGCCGAGCGTTGCAATCATCCAGTTGTTGATCGCGGAGACGGGCGGTGCGATGATGTAGAGCGAGATGAACCCCATGATGAGGATGCCGAAGAACGGATAGAGCAGGATGGGCTTGATGCCGTCGAGGGATGCGGGGAGCCCTGCGAACACCTTCTTGAGGGCGTTGACGGCGTAGCCGCCGACGAAGCCCGCGAGTAGCGCACCGAGGAAGCCCGTGCCCGTCGTACCCGCGAGTGCGCCGCCGACAAAGCCTACGGCAAGTCCCGGGCGATCGGCAATCGACATGCCGATGAAGCCCGCGAGGACGGGGAGCATGAAGCCGAACGAGGCACCGCCGACCTGCATGAAGAACTGAGCGAGCGGTGTGTTCGAGCCAAACTTCGACGGGTCGATGCTGTAGTCGTCGAAGAGGAAGGCGAGTGCGATGAGAATGCCGCCGCCCACAACGAACGGGAGCATGTGTGAGACACCGTTCATGAGATGCTTGTAGATCTGGCGTGCGAGGCTTTCCTCCTCGCCGCCGTCCGCATTCTCCGCCTCATCTGCACCGCTCGCACGGTAGATGGGCGCGCTGCCCGAGAGTGCACGGTCGATGAGCTCGTCCGCCTTGTTGATGCCGTCTGCGACCTTTGTGATGACAACGCGGCGGCCGTCAAAGCGGGACATGGCGACGTTCTTGTCCGCCGCGACGATGATTCCGTCGGCGGCGGCGATCTCCTCCGGTGTGAGGACGTTTTTCACGCCCGCCGAGCCGTTCGTCTCGACCTTGACCGTGAGGCCGCGCTTCTTCGCGTGCTGCTCGATGCTCTCCGCCGCCATAAAGGTGTGTGCGATGCCCGTGGGACAGGCAGTGACGGCGAGGATCTGGATATGATCGGCGGCGGGCGTCGCTTCCTCGGCCGCCGTCTCGGCACTCGGTGCGACAAAGCGGTCGTTCTCCTTGTCGTCGACGAGCTGACGGAACTCCTCGACGGTCTTGGCGGCGATCAGTGCCTCCTTGAAGTCGGGGTCCATAATCATGGTTGCGAGCTTTGAGAGAATGGCGAGGTGCTCGTCGTTCGCGCCGTTCGGTGCAGCGATCATGAAGAAGAGGCGGCTTGGGTTGCCGTCCATCGCGGCAAAGTCCATGCCGTCGGGGACGGTCATCGCGGCAAGTCCTGCCGCCTTCACGCCGTCGCTCTTGGCATGCGGCGTTGCGATGCCGTCGCCGAGCCCGGTGGTGCCGCTCTCCTCGCGGGCGAGCACGTCCCTTATGTACTGCTCTTTGTCACTGAGATTGCCGCCCTTCTCCATGCAGTCTGCGAGGAGACGGATCGCCGCCTCCTTCGAGGCGGGCGCGGAAACGCCGAGGGCGATGCTCTCGGGTTTCAGAAGGTCGTTGATATGCAAGGGAAAACCCCTCCTTTTTCATTGTGCTGAGTTTTGTGTCGTTCTGCGTGATGGGTGTCCCACGCGAACACCTCGTTGCGCAAGTGATCGTGCGCTTGTACGCTTAAATACCGTCGGACTTCTTAAACGCGCTTCGCTTGAACGAAAGAAATCCGACGGGGCGTACCGCGCGAGCGGTCAACGTCAACCAATCACACATCGCTATCGCTCGTGTTCTTGGGACGTTTTCCCATACGACCTGTTTCCCAATCAGCTTCGTCCTACGGACTTGCTTCTTGGACAGGTCAGTATTTTCTCACTTGCTTCACTAAGGTTCGCTTTGTGACACCGCATCACGCCTCTGCGATACGGTACTCAAACAATCGTCTTTAGCAGTGCAAGCGCCTCTTCGCGTGTGGCGAGGTTCTCCGAGAATGCGGAGGCGGAGCCGGTCGCGACCCCCATGTAGAACGCGCGCTCATAGCTGCCGTCGGACTCCATGAATCCTGCGAGGAAGCCCGCGACCATCGAGTCGCCCGCACCCACGGAGTTGACGAGTGTGCCCTTCGGTGCGGCGGAGCGGTAGAACACGCCCTCCGCAGTGAGCAGGATCGCGCCGTCGCCCGCCATCGAGATGAGTACGTTCGTTGCGCCCTCCTCCTGTAATTTTTTGGCGTGAAAGATGATGTCGTCGTCCGTTTTGAGTTCAACACCGAACATCTCGCCGAGCTCGTGATTGTTCGGCTTGATGAGGAACGGGCGGTACTTCAGTACGCGCCGCAGCAGATTCTTCGTCGCGTCCACCACGATGCGGATGCCGCGCCCTTCCAGACGCTCCATGATGCGCTCGTAGATGTCGTCGGGCAGCGTGTTCGGGATCGAGCCTGCGAGGACGAGTGTGTCGCCGATCTGCAGCCGATCGAGCTTTTCAAACAGTGCGCGCTGCGCCGCCTCGGTAATAACGGGCCCCTGCCCGTTGATCTCGGTCTCGCTCTCCGCCTTGATCTTGACGTTGATGCGTGAGAAGCCTTCATCGAGACGCACAAAATCGTCCGTTACGCCGAACGCGTGCAGCATCTGCTGCATCGCAACGCCAGTAAAACCCGCGAGGAAGCCGAGTGCGGTTGAGTCGTGCCCGAGATTTTTCAGCACGATGGAGACATTGATGCCCTTTCCTCCCGGCAGGATCTGCTCGTAGTTCACGCGGTTGATCTCGCCCGCAGTGAAGTTCTCAAGCCGTACGATGTAGTCGATCGACGGATTGAAGGTAACGGTGTAGATCATGCAAATATCCCTCCCTTTATCCAATGACAATGTATCCATTAAAAATATCATATAGCGTAGTCATATTAAAGTCAAGAAATCCATTCTCATGTCCGCAGGCTTGTCACTACATACTCTTTCCTCTATAATAGGAGGCAGAAAATGAAATGGAACAGGGGAGTACGATGACAGCAGAAATGGATACGATGGAACAGGGGAGCGTGCCGGCGGAGGCAAAGCCGAAGAAGGTGCCAGCGCACAAGGGGATCATGTTCTACATCAAGAAGGGCCTGCCCCTGATCCTCGGCGCACTCATCACAGCAGTGGGATTGGAACTCTTCTTGATTCCGAACAACGTCATCGACGGCGGTGTGGTCGGCCTCTCGATCATGTCGCAGACGATCACAGGGATGGGGCTCGGCGTCTTTCTCGTGCTCTACAACATTCCGTTCGTCTACATGGGCTACAAGCAGATTGGCAAGAGCTTTGCACTCTCGACTGTCTTTGCGATTATCATGCTCTCGATCTGGTCGGGCGCGCTTCACGGCGTACCGCAGGTGACGACCGATCCGTTTCTTGCCGCGATCTTCGGCGGCGTCGTGACGGGGCTTGGTGTCGGTATCGTCATGCGTACGGGCGGCTGCTTCGACGGGACGGAGATCGTCGCCATCATCATGGACGCGCGCACGCAGTTCTCCGTCGGCGAGGTTGTCATGTTCATCAACCTCTTCATCCTCTCGTCGGCAGGTCTGCTCTACGGCTGGGACAAGGCGATGTACTCGCTCTTTGCCTACTTTGTCATTGCAAAGATGATCGACGTGGTGCTGAAGGGGCTCGATGAGTCGTACGCCGTCATGATCGTCACGAATGAGCATGAGGAAATGACCGCGGCACTCAACGAGCGCCTCGGGCGCGGCGTGACACTGCTGCACGGCGCGGGCGGCTACACGGGCGAGGCGAAGGAAGTTCTCTACTGCGTTGTCACGCGCCTGGAACTCGACAAGCTGAAGGAGATCGTTCTCGACAAGGACGAGAATGCCTTCGTCACGATCAACGCCGTGCACGACATCGTGGGCGGACGGTTTAAGAAGAAAGCGATTCACTAATAAGCGAAGGCTGCACATCGGGGTGCAGCCTTTGCTGTACATATAATATGATAGAAAATAGACGTTTTGAAATGTAAAATAAGATAAATATATTGCCTTTATCTGTGGACGTGCTACAATGTAGAAAATTCATCGTTGTTTTCACAGAAAGGCGGCACGATGGGCAGTGTGAAAGAACAGAGCATATGGATCGGCGTGGATGTCGGAACGACGGGCGTACGCGCGATCGCGTACGAGGCGTCGGGGGTGAGCCGCGCGGCGGCTGAGGCGTTCTATCCACTGCGCACGCCGCATCCGGACTGGGCAGAGGAACGCCCGTCGGAGATCCTTGCGGCGACGGAACAGGTGGTGCGCGAGGCGGCGGATGCACTGCGCCATCAGGGACGGATACCATCCGGCATCGCACTCAGTACAGTCATGCACAGCCTGATCCCGCTCGATGCGGAGAAGAAGCCGCTCTCGGATATGCAGACGTGGGCAGACAGCCGCAGTGCGGGCATCGTGCGTGCGCTGAAGGAAACGGAACCCGCACTCTGCCGCTCGTTCTATGAACGCACAGGCTGCCCCATGCACGCGTGTTATCCGCTGGCAAAGATCCTCTGGCTGAAAGAGAATCGCCCCGAACTCTTCGCACGCACGAAGTTCATCGGCTCGATCAAGGATCATCTCTTCCATGCGTTCACGGGGGAATTCCTCATTGACCGTTCGACGGCGAGCACGACGGCCCTCTACAATGCGCGCGCACTTGCGTGGGATGCAGAGATCCTAAAATTCATCGGGACTGCGGAGGAAATGCTGCCGCCCGTCGTCTCGACAACCGAGGCACGTGCGCTCACGGCGGCTGCGGCGGAGCGGATGCATCTCACGGCAGGTCTGCCCGTTGTGATTGGTGCGACGGACGGCGTGCTTGTCAACGTGGGAATCGGTGCGGTCGCGGCGGGGCAGCTGAGTGCGACCATCGGCACGAGCGGTGCCATGCGCATGCTCGTCGGCGAGCCGCGCACCGATGAGAAGATGCGTACATGGTGCTACAACCTCGTGGACGGGCTCTGGGTTGCGGGCGGCGCGATCAACAACGGCGGCATGATCCTGCGTTGGATGCGCGATAAGATCTGCCATTTCAGCGAGGCGCAGATGGCAGCACTGGACGTGGATGCCTATGACCTGATGACGATGAAGGCTGCGAAGGTGGCGGCGGGTGCGGACGGACTGATCCTCCTGCCGTTCTTCACGGGCGAGCGCGCACCGTATTGGAACTCCGATCTGCGTGGGCTCTTCTTCGGACTCTCGCTGAACCACAGCCGCTCCCATATGATTCGCGCAGTGATGGAGGGGATTTGCTACGGCATGCACAGCGTCTTTGATGCTCTGCGTGAATTCGGCGCGGTGCGCGATATCCGTGCGAGCGGCAGTTTTACGAAGTCGCCGCTCTGGATGCAGATTCTCGCGGACGTGCTCGGCGAGCCGCTTGTCCTTCCGAGCAACAGTGAAGGGGCCGCGTACGGCGCAGCGGTACTGGGCTTTATCTCGGCAGGCGAAATGAAGGGGATCGCGGATACGGCTGACCTCGTACATGCAAAGAAGGTCTACATGCCCGACGAGGAAAATCACAAGACCTACGCACATCTGGCGGATATCAGCGGGCGGCTCTATCACAATCTGCAGAAGGAATTCGCCGAGATCGCGGCGTATCAGGCGGACTGCTGAGCGACAGAACAAAAAAATATGTATGATGGGGGATGCAATGGACAAGCTGGAAGCATTGAAAGCGTATATGACAGAGCTGCATAGTGTCGCTGTCGCCTTTTCGGGGGGCGTGGACTCCACCTTTTTGCTAAAAGTGGCCCATGATGTCTTGGCAGATGGGGCAATCGCCGTTACAGCAAGGTCGGCAGCATTCCCTCAGCGGGAACTGAATGAGGCAATGGCCTTTTGTCGTTCCGAGAGAATCCACCACATCATTGTGGATTCTGAGGAACTCAGTATTGAAGGCTTCTCACAGAATCCAAAGAATCGCTGCTATCTGTGCAAGCATGAATTGTTCGAGAAGATTCGGTGCATTGCGGAGAAAAACAATATAACTCATATTGTCGAGGGCTCGAACATGGACGATGAGGGGGATTATCGACCGGGGCTGCAGGCTGTGGCGGAACTCCAGGTCAGAAGCCCTCTGCGTCACGTCCGTCTGACCAAAGATGAGATACGGGCGTACTCCCGTCAACTCGGACTCAGTACATGGGCAAAACAGTCCTTTGCTTGTCTTTCTTCACGCTTTCCCTATGGGGAGGAGATTACGAAGCAGAAACTTGAGATGGTCGATAAGGCAGAGCAGCTGCTGCTCGATCTGGGATTTCATCAGCTGCGTGTGCGGATTCATGGAGAAATTGCACGCATCGAGGTTTTGCCGCATGAGTTTGAACAGCTGCTGCATCTGCGGGAACAGATCACAGGCGCGCTTCGTGGGTATGGGTTCCGCTATATCACCATGGATCTGCAGGGCTACCGCACCGGCAGTATGAACGAGATGTTGGCATGATGGACATAAGAGAAATCCTTCAAAAGGTAAAGAACAACGAGCTTTCGATTGCAGATGCAGAGGCGTATTTTCGGCGTGCGCCGTTTGAAGAACTTGGCTGCGCAAAACTGGATACACACAGGTACTCTCGCTCCGGTTTCGCGGAGGTCGTTTTTTGCAGCGGAAAAACGGATGAGCAGTTGGTCCAGATATTCAAACATCTGGTTCTGGATCGTGGTGAGGCACTTGGTACGAGGGCAACACAGGATCAATACGAACGGCTCTGTGAAATATTCCCTGATATGCAGTATGATCCTGTGTCGCGGCTGCTCAAGATTGTATCGGCAAACAAGGAACTGCGCGGCCGTGTTGTCGTCTGCACAGCCGGTACAGCTGATATCCCCGTTGCCGAGGAGGCGGCACAAACAGCGGAATACTTTGGAGTGTATGTGGAGCGTATCTATGATGTAGGTGTGAGTGGACTGCATCGTTTGCTGGCTCATTTGGAGCGCATTCAATCCGCGTACTGCGTCATTGCCGTCGCTGGTATGGAGGGAGCGCTTGCCAGCGTTCTTGGAGGACTTGTACGGAATCCGGTCATCGGTGTACCGACTTCCGTCGGATACGGGGCGGGTGCTCAAGGGGTCTCAGCGCTCCTTACCATGCTTAACTCCTGTGCCAATGGTGTTGCGACAGTCAATATTGACAACGGCTACGGTGCGGGCTATCTTGCAGCCCAGATCAATCGGCTTGCGCTGCAGAAGGGCGAGGGGTGACTATGGCAGGAAAAGAAGCGCTGTATTTAGAGTGTTATGCAGGCATCAGCGGTGATATGTTTGTGGCGGCACTGTTGGATCTGGGCGCAGATGAGGAGACGCTGCGCAGGGCGCTTGACAGCTTGCCAATTCCCGGCTTTCGCGTGGAAATTCGGCGTGTACGGAAAAACGGGCTGGATGCTTGCGATTTTTGTGTGATACTGGACGAGATCCATGAAAACCACGATCATGATATGGCATATCTATATCCGCAGCATATGGATGTCGGCGAAGATAGCCCCCGTCATTTGATGGACGGCAACAAGCATACAGCACATCATTGCCATCGGAGCTTGCGTGATGTGCTGGAGATTCTGGACGGCGCACAGCTTACACAACGAGCGCGGACGATCGCCCGCCGCATCTTTCAGATATTGGGAGAAGCGGAAGCGAAGGCACATGGGACGACTATTGAACAGGTGCATTTTCACGAAGTCGGCGCGGTGGACTCCATCGTTGACATCACTGCAGCTGCAGTATGTATGGATCAGCTGGGGTTTGAGGAAGTCATCCTCTCGGTAATCTATGAGGGGGTGGGGACGATCCGCTGTCAGCACGGAAACCTTCCGATTCCTGTTCCTGCGGTTCTGAACATTGCACAGGTGCATTCGCTGAATCTCCATATCACAGGCGCAACGGGAGAATATGTCACACCGACAGGAGCGGCGATTGCTGCCGCCATTCGTACGTCTGACCGCCTTCCTCGCGCATTTTCCGTGAAAAAAATCGGTCTTGGTGCAGGGAAGCGGGAACAGGCACTGCCGGGCATCCTGCGTGCTATGGTTGTTGAGCCGATGCATTCATGTGCGACGTGTGATGAGATTTATCAGCTGAATACGAATATCGACGACTGCAGTGCCGAGACGCTTGCCTATACCATGGAGAGGCTTCTTGCAGAAGGAGCAAAGGACGTACATTATACACCTGTTTTCATGAAGAAAAATCGTCCCGCCTATCTTCTGACAGTTCTATGTGCCGAGGAAAGAGTGCCGCGCATGGAACAGATTATTTTTGCCGAAACGACCAGTATCGGCATCCGCAGAGTACGTATGAAGCGTACTGTTCTGCGGCGGACGGAGCGAACCGCGGAGACCTCTCTTGGAACCATCCGCGTCAAGGAGTGCCTTGTTCCGGAGATAGGGGGGCATGGTGCCGAGCGGCGCTGCTATCCGGAATATGAGAGCGTCGCCGCACTGTGTCGGGCAACTGGACTGCCGTATCCGGAGGTTTATCACAAAATTATGAAAGAGCTTGTGTGATCAGTGGTTCACAGGGCAGGAAAATCCTCGCATTGGCATGGTTGTTGATGCGAGGTTTTTGAATAGAAACACAACAATCAAAAAACAATGAAAGAAATGAAGAAAATATTGCATATAGAAATACGATATGATATTCTAGACGTAAGTAAGGTTAAATAGGCGTTGGTAAATTCAGTCCGATCGTCTTGACGCATCTTTTTCGTCCTCTCTGTGTCGACAAAAATCAACGCCAATATGACAGAGGCTATTTTATCAGCGATGCCTTAAGGAAACAGATTTGTATTTGCATCATGGCGAGGAGAAAATTATGGCACAGTGCAGCACAGGGCAGATGGATATCGGTGTTTATGGCATGGCGGTCATGGGGAGTAATCTTGCCCTCAATATTGCGGACCATGGGTTTAAGGTTGCTGTTTTCAATCGATCCCCTGAGCAGACACAACAGTTTGCTGCAGAACATCCGCACGAGAACATAGAGCCTTTTTACACGCTCGAGGACTTTGTGCACTCGCTTAAAAAGCCGCGTCGTGTTGTGCTTATGGTGCAGGCGGGGCGACCGGTGGATTTGGTCATCGAGGCGCTGCTCGGCATCATGGAGACGGGAGATGTGATTATTGACGGCGGCAACTCGTTCTTTCAGGATACCATTCGCCGCACGAAGCAGGTCGAGGAAAAAGGACTGCATTATTTTGGAATGGGTGTGTCCGGCGGCGAGAAGGGGGCACGTTTTGGCCCTGCACTGATGCCGGGCGGGAGTGCAGCACTTTACGATTCCATCCGCCCCATTGTTGAGTCCATCGCGGCACATGTGGACGGTGAGCCCTGCTGTGCCTATATCGGTGCTGATGGGGCAGGGCATTATGTCAAGATGGTGCACAACGGTATTGAGTATGCGGATATGCAGCTGATTGCGGAGACCTACCTTATTCTGAAGCACGTCGGCGGACTCTCCAACGAACGTATCGGTGCGATCTTCCATGAGTGGAACGGAGGAGAGCTTCGGAGCTACCTCATCGGCATCACAGCAGATATCTTCGCCGAACAAGATGAGGAAACGGGCAAGGCCCTCGTTGATCTCATCGTTGACCGTGCGGGACAGAAGGGGACTGGGCGCTGGACGAGCCTTGAGGCACTCACACGCGGCGTTGATCTTTCCATGATCTCCGCCGCCTGCAACGCGCGCGTGCTCTCGAATCTTACGGAGGAGCGCAGGCATGCGGCACAGGTGATGACAGGACCTCCTGCAGCAGAGATCGTGGTGGATGAGAACTTTATCGAACGCGTGCGCCGCAGCCTCTATACGGCGAAGATTGTCGCCTATGCGCAGGGGTTCTCTCTTTACCGCGCGGCCAAGGAAGAGTTCGGCTGGTCGCTTGACTTTGGAAAGATTGCCTCCATCTTCCGGGCGGGGTGCATTATTCAGGCGGAGTTCCTGCAGCGCATCACGGATGCCTATGAGCGCGAGCCGAACCTCAAGAACCTCATGTTCGATGAGTTCTTTCTCTCCTCGATCAATCGGAACATGGAGAGTCTGCGCAGCACAGTCTGCCTCGCCGTGCAGTGCGGTGTACCAATTCCTGCATTCTCTGCTGCCATGCAGTACATCGACGCCCTGCGCAGCGGACAACTTGGTGCAAACCTCATTCAGGCACAGCGTGACTACTTTGGTGCGCATACCTTTGAGCGTACGGACAAGGCGGGGGCTTTCCACCATGTGTGGCAGGAACACTATACGTAAAAAGTAAGGCATCCTTGAAACGAGCAGAGCGTGTTCCTGCGATGATCTGGATGCTTTTGTTTATAAACGTTTCACAAGGACGTTCACAGTGTTATGAAAGATTGGAGGGCAGGTTGATATCTTCAGAGATCACAGATGTTGTAGATGGTATTAAGGAGGAGTTACTATGAAGCGATTTCTGAGCCTTTTTCTGGGCGTTATGCTCGCTGCAGGAATGATGTTGGTCGGCGGCTGCGGCGGCGATAAGCAGGCAGCTGACAGCAAAGGAAAGGTTGTTCTGCGCATCGGTTATGAAAACAATCCCGGTGAGCCTCTTGATGTGGCGCTGAATAAGTGGAAGCAGCTTGTTGCGGAGAAGAGCAACGGCACGATGGAGCTTGAACTCTATCCATCCAGTCAGCTCGGCTCGAAGAATGATCTGATTGACCAAATGATTGCCGGCGAGCCTGTTATGACGCTCGCAAACGGCGCATGGTATGCGGATCGCGGCGTAAAAGACTTCGGGATTATGTTCGCTCCGTATCTGTTTGACAACTGGGATCAGGTATGGAAGGTTGTAGGGAGCGACTGGTACAGGGAACAGTCCGGCAAGGTGGAGGAAAAGGGACTGAAGATCGTCACCAGCTGGATCTACGGCACGAGACATCTCGCTCTGGCAAAGCCCTATCATGCGGTCTCTGATCTTAAGGGACAAAAGATTCGCGTTCCGAACAATACGATCCAGATCGAAAGCTTCAAGGCATTGGGGATTGCTCCGACACCAATGCCTCTCGGTGAGGCCTATACGGCGCTTCAGCAGGGCACGATCGACGGCCTTGAGAACTCGCTGCAATTCCTTGACAGTGCGAAGTATGGCGAGGTTGCAAAATACATTGTGCTTGATGGGCATATCCATGATCTTACCTCGTGGGTTTGCGGCAAGACCTTCTGGGAAGGCCTGACGAAGGAACAGCAGGATATCCTGACCTCGACGGCTGAGGAGGCAAACAAGTATAACAGCGAACTTCAAGCACAGGCGGATAAAAAGGCAATGGAATCGCTTAAGGCACAGGGCGTTACGATCATTGAGCCGGATGCCGCGATGCGCGATGAGTTCAAAAAGAACTCTGAGAGTTTCTACAGCTCGGATGCAGCAAAGGAATGGTCCCCGGGACTTCGGGACAAAATACTCGGCATCATCAACAAGTGATACTGCGTGTTTAAAGTGCGGGAAGGGGGTAAGAGCCCCCTTCCCGCACCTGTATAGCACCGATTGATGAATACAGCATATTTTGTGGGAGGCGAGAAGAACGATGGCGCATGAAAAAAACGCATTATACTATTTGAAGAATCTGGATCTGATTGTCACCGGTGCTTCGGTCATAGTACTCATCATATTGACATTTGCAAATGTAATATGCCGGTATATTATCAACAGCCCCATCACATGGTGTGAGGAAGTTCAACTCTGGCTCTTTGTCTGGATTACATTTTTGGGTGCCGGCGCAGCGTTTCGATCAAACAGTCATGTCAGCATTGAATTTTTGGTGGACAGACTGCCGCATTTGGGACAGCGTGTCATAGAGATCATCGATTATATTTTGGTTGTCGCCGCGCTGAGCTTTGTGACATATGCGAGTGGTCTGATTGTCCAGCAGATGGAAATGATGGGGCGCGTGACCAATATTCTCCATATCCCCTACACGCTGATTTACGTTGCTGTACCCATTGGCTGCCTTATCATGATCGTGAGTTTTACCGTAACGTTCATCGAGCGGATGCGCCAATCCGCTGCTTCACACGGAGCATTGGAAAAAGAGGCGAACGAGGGGGAATAATATATGTCATTCGCAGTTGTTGTCGCATTTGTTTCCATGCTGGTGCTCCTCTTCATGAGAGTGCCCGTCTTTGTGTCAGTTATGGGAGCAAGCGCTGCATATTTTATTCTGACGCCGGGGATTACGAGCCGCATCCTGGTACAGCGGATGATTGCGGGCTCGGAGAACGTCGCCCTGCTGGCGATTGTTTTCTTTGTCTGTGCCGGTATTTTTATGGGATGTTCTGGTGTTACGAAGCGTCTGATGAACTTTTGTGATATCTTGGTCGGAGGCTTTGTCGGCGGACTTGGACAAGTCAGCGTCCTGCTCGCAACCCTGATGGGCGGCATCTCCGGATCGAGCTATGCGGACGCCGCGATGCAGTCGAAGATGATTGTGCCGGAGATGGTGAAGCGTGGCTTCAGTCTGGAATTCTCCTCGGTCATTACCGCAATGGCGGCGATCATCACCCCGCTGATCCCGCCGGGCATTGCCCTGATTATCTACGGTTCAATCGCGAATATATCGATCGGCAAGCTGTTTGTAGCGGGCTTCGGTCCGGGGATACTGCTCTGCATCCTGCTGATGATTATGGTCAGCATTATCTCACATAAGCGAAACTACAAGGCCACGCGCACAGAGCCAATCACGGCGCAGGCATTCCTCAGTGCGCTGCGCGGTGCGATCCCTGTTCTCATCCTTCCTATCGTCATCATCGGCGGGATTCGCCTCGGTGTCTTTACTCCGACGGAGGCGGGCGTTGTTGCAATCATGTACTCGATTGTGCTGGGACTCTACTATCGCGAGCTGACATGGAATATCTTCTTGGAGGGGATTAAGGAAACGGTCATTGCATCCTCTTCGATCATGATGATTATTGCGGCTGCCTCCGCTTTTTCGTGGATCCTGACGAAGGAGATGGTTCCGCAGTACTTTACGCAGATGGTTCTCACATACATCACCGAACCGTGGCAGTTCCTTGTCATTGTGAACATCTTCCTCCTCATTGTCGGTATGTTCCTCGAAGGGAATGCGGCGCTCATCATCTTGATTCCTCTGTTTGCGCCGATTGCGGCGCAGCTCGGCATTGACCCGATCCACTTTGCCATGGTGTTCATCTTCAATATGGCGGTCGGCTCGATTACTCCGCCGATGGGGATGCTCATGTTTATCACGTGCAGCGTGACGAAGTGCAAAACGGGCGCGTTCATCAAGGAAGCCGTGCCGTTTTACGTGCTGCTTCTCTTTGCGATCATTGTTATGACAACCGTACCCGCATGCAGCGTCGGGATTGTCAACCTATTCTACTGAGAGTGAGCTGTGATGGAAGAAATCTATCTGGAATCGCGAAGCGATATTGTTCCCGCAGATATCGAAGCGGCAGTGGACAGCCTCCTGCGTCAGTTTCCCAATGCGAAAAGGGTGCTTATCGTGCCGCCGGACTATACGCGCTGTTTTTCTATGGCGGGGGAGCTGACACAGCTTCTTTACAAGTGCCTGCATAGAACGGCTGAGATTGATATTATGCCGGCGGTCGGGACGCATGCGATGCTCTCGGCGGATGAACGGCAGAAAATGTTTGGGGACATTCCTGCGGATGTGTTTCTCTACCATCGGTGGCAGACCGATACGGTACGCATCGGAGAGATCCCGGCAGAGCTTGTAGCAAAAATCTCGGAAGGGAATTTTGCCGAGCCAATTGACATCGAGGTAAATCGACGCTTCTGGGAGGGCAGCTATGACCTGATTCTTTCGGTCGGTCAGGTCGTTCCGCACGAGGTCGTCGGGATGGCGAACTACAGCAAGAATATCTTTGTCGGACTCGGCGGTCGGCAGATGATCAACAAGAGTCATATGCTCGGCGCCATCTGTGGGATTGAGCAGGCACTCGGCAACGATCACGCCCCTGCGCGCCAGCTGTTTGACTATGCGCAGGAACACTGTCTGCAAGGGCTGCCGCTCGTCTATTTGCTGACCGTTACGACAACAGATCATGCGGGGACACATCTTCATGGTCTTTATATCGGAGACAGCCGAAAGCCGTTTGAGAAGGCGGTTGCGCTTTCTCAGAAGCGAAATATCACTTATCTCGATCGACCAGCGAAAAAAATTGTGGCGTATTTGGATCCTTATGAACTCAAGACAACGTGGGTGGGGAACAAGGGGATCTATCGTTCACGTATGGCAATTGCGGACGGTGGAGAACTTTTGCTGTTGGCGCCGGGCATCCACGCGTTTGGAGAAAACGAGGAAGTCGATCGGGCGATTCGCGCCTATGGATATGTCGGACGCGATAAAATTCTGGGATTTTACAGAGAAAATTGCTTCCCCAATCAATATATGGTTCCCGCACATCTGATCCACGGCTCCTCAGACGGCAGATTTTCCATCACCTATGCGGTCGATCCGGCAAAGATGAGCCGTGAGGAAATTGAGCATGTCGGCTTTCACTGTATGGATGCAGCAGAGGCGATGCGGCGCTATGATCCGGATGTTCTTCAAGACGGCTGGCAGACGATGCCGGATGGGGAGGAGATATACTTTATCCGAAATCCTGCAACGGGGCTGTGGCGACTTCCTGAATGATCGGATAATGATTGATATATCAGAATTGAGCAGGAAAAGCTTGACATATGTCATAGATTTCGAATATAATGAAATAAATCTATCAGGCATATGTGTGTCGATCCTTTGATCATGCGGTATGCACACATCGTGTTCGGATGAGTGAACGTCAGGCTGTATGGAGGTGCTGTGATGAAGAAGATTGTAGGGATTCTGACCGGTCTTGCGATGCTGCTCATGTCAGTGATGCTGACAGGCTGCGGCGGCGACAGCGGAGGGCAGAAGGCGGCAGGGAATGTTACGCTGAAAGCCGGTTTTGGTTCGAGCATAGACAACAGCTCGGGCGGACAAGGTCTGAAGAAGTTTAAGGAGCTTGTCGAGAAGGAGAGCGGCGGACGCATTACCGTTGAGCTGTTCGGCGATGGACAGTTAGGAAACGATAAATCTATGATGGAGGCCCTGCAGATGGGGACTCTTGACATCACACTGCCATCGAGTTCTCCCGTTTCCGAGTTCAGCAAATCCTTCCTGGCCTTTGATCTTCCCTTCCTTTTCACGGCTCCCGAGCAGGCAGATAAAGTGCTCGATGGCCCCAATGGACAGGAGATTTTGAAATCGCTTGAAACGGTCAATATTGTTGGTCTGTGCTATTTTGAAAATGGGTTCCGCAATATAACGAACAGCAAGCATCCCGTAACGAAAGTGGAGGATCTTGCGGGATTGAAGCTCCGTACCATGCAGAATCCGATCCATCTTGAAACGTTCAAGACATGGAATGCAAACCCGCAGCCGATGGCGTTCAACGAAGTGTTCACAGCACTTGAACAAAAAACGTTGGATGGTCAGGAGAATCCAAATACGATCATCTATGATGCGGGTTTCTATGAGACGCAGAAGTATATGACGATCTCGCATCACTTTTACACCCCCTATGTGCTTATGATCAGCAAGAAGACATGGGACAAGCTTTCCCCGGAGGATCAGAAGCTCATCCAAAAGTGTGCAAATGAGGCTAAAACTTATCAGCGCGAGACCAACCGCCGCCTTGATACGGAGTATCTGGGGAAAATCAAAGAGCATGGCGTGACGGTTGATACCCTCTCTCCGGAAGAAATTGCGAAGATGAAGGAAGAGGCGAAGCCCATCTACGATAAGTTCTCCGGCGATATTGGAAAAGATCGTCTGGATTCCATTATGAAAGAGGCACAGTAATCGGCATCTGATGAGGGCGCCGCCAAAGGGTGAACCCTTGGCGACGCCCTTTTTCTAATGATCGATGTAAAAATGATGGGGGCGTGCAGCGCATGACAGATTTTCTGAAAAAACTTGAACGGTTCGTAGCGCTTCTTGCATCTGCTGCTATGAGCGGCATCGTTCTTCTGGTATTCATCAATGTGGTTCTGCGTTATTGTTTTAACACGGGGCTGACGTGGAGTGATGAGGCAGCTGTCAATCTCTTTGTATGGTTCATCTTTCTCGGTGGGATTCTTGCCGGGATTGACGGGCTGCACCTAAAGGTTGATGTTTTCACCGCTCGTCTGCCGATCGCATGGCAGCATCGATGCAACCTGCTTGCACACTGCTTTGTGCTGCTGGCGATGGGCATTCTTCTGATCGGCGGCATTGAGCAGGTGATCGTGACGAACAATAACGTCAGCTCCGCAACGGGGATTCCTTTTTCCTACATCACCGTGTCGATGGTCGTGTTCGCCGTGAGCATTATACTCCTGACACTGCACGAGATGAAGGACAATGTGCAGAATAAGAGGGAGGATGTAGAATGAACGGCATAGACATCATTGCGGTATTTCTTTCAGCGCTCTTTTTCCTGCTGATGATCGGCGTTCCCATCGCCTACGGGCTGCTTCTTGTATCTGCGGTCATGCTGCTTTACATCGGCAATTTCAGCCCGCAGATGCTCGCTCAGGCGGTTGTCTTTGGGGCGAACAGCTTTACGCTGCTTGCGATTCCGTTTTTTATTTTAGCCGGTGAGATCATGAGTGCCGGCAGCATCTCCAAGCGCATCGTGACTTTTGTTGCGAGCCTTGTCGGGCATGTGCGCGGCGGGCTGGGCTATGTTGTCATTATTGCCAGTACTATCTTTGCGGGGCTGTCCGGATCGGCTGTTGCCGATGCAGCAGCGCTCGGTGCGATTCTGATCCCCATGATGATTCAGATGGGATACGATCGCGCCACGTCGGTTGCTCTTGTCTGTGCTTCGGCGATGATTGCGCCGATCATTCCACCGAGCGTGCCGCTGATTTTATTCGGTGTCAGCGGGCAGACTTCCATCGGGCGCCTCTTTATGGCGGGGATTGTGCCCGGACTTATCATTGCCCTTGCACTGATGATTCTCTGGTATATCATGGCGAAGCGCAACAACTATCCCGTTGGGGAGCGTGCAAAAGCCTCCGAGGTGTTGACAGCGTTTAAGGATTCCATCTTTGCGCTCTTTATGCCGTTTATCATCGTCGGCGGCATACGGTTCGGTATTTTTACACCGACCGAAGCAGGCTGCATCGCAGTGGTATATGCGCTCTTCATTTCCATTGTCATCTATCGTGAAATGGACGTGAAAAAGATCGTCAACGTGCTCATCCAGACATCCAAGACAACGGGACAGGTTCTGCTTGTCGCTGCAGCGGCGATGAGTACGGCGTGGGTTGTCACAACCGCAGGGCTCCCGCAGCAGGTCGTTGTGAGCATGCACGACTTTACGTCTACACCGACGCTGCTGCTGGTCATCATAGCAGTGTTCCTCATCCTGCTTGGCATGGTGATGGACAGTACGCCGGCGATTCTTATCTTTGCGCCGATCTTTATGCCGCTCATCAAGGCGGCAGGAATTGATCCGGTCTACTTTGGCATTGTTATGGTGCTCGATCTCATGATCGGGCTTCTTACACCGCCGGTCGGCACGGTGCTCTTTGTCGGCTGCGGCGTCGGGAATGTCAGGCTCGGGGAACTCGTACAGAAACTATGGCCATTCATCCTTGTGGAGTACGCAGTGCTTTTCCTCTTTATCCTGGTTCCGGATCTGATTCTCGTTCCGATGAAATGGTTTATGCAGTAGAATAGTTAGCTGGGAGGATATTATGGCAAGCAAAAAAATTTATGTAACGGACTACGAATACGATTCTCTTGCCCCGGAAGAGCGAGAAGTCACCTCTGTTGGTCTTGAGCTGGTACCACGTCAGTGCAAAACGGAGGACGATGTGATTCGCGAATGCGCCGATGCTGCCGGGCTGCTCGATCAGTATGCGCCCATTACACGGCGCGTCATGGAATCCCTGCCGAACTTGAAGGTCGTCGCACGTTATGGCGTCGGGGTCAATACGGTCGATCTGGAGGCGGCGACGGAACTCGGCATCTGTGTTTTGAATGTGCCCGACTACTGCGCTGATGAGGTGTCGAACCACGCATTTTCACTCTTCATGGCATGCCACCGCAAGCTCGTTCTTTTGGAGGATCAGATTCGTGCGGGCGGCTGGGATTATAAGATTGCAAAGCCTATCCGGCGCCTTGCGGGGCAGACACTCGGTCTCCTCGGCTTTGGACGTATCCCGCGCATGCTCGCGCGAAAGGCGGCGGCGTTTGACCTGAAGCTGGCGGTCTATGATCCCTTTGTACGTCTGGAGGATGTCGCGGCGTGCGGCGGGACATTGATGTCGTTGGAGGACGTTCTGCGCACCTCGGACATCATCTCGGTTCACGTACCGCTCACGAAGGATACTAATCATCTCCTCAGCCATAAAGAATTTTCTCTGATGAAGCCGGAGGCAATTGTCGTCAACACCTCGCGCGGACCTCTGATCGATGAGGAAGCTCTCTGTGACGCCCTCATGCATGGAAAAATTGCCGCCGCAGGACTTGATGTGACGGAGGCGGAGCCGCTGCCTGCCGATCATCCGCTGCGCAAACTCCCCAACGTCATTGTTACGCCGCACATTGCGTTTTATTCAGAGGAGTCCGAGCTGGAGCTCAAGACGAAAACGGCGCGCGGAGCAGCGGAAATTGTATGCGGCTACGATATGCCGAACATTGTCAATCGTGAGGTTCGTGCGAAACTATCGCTGAAGCCGCACAGAGATGTGAATCGCTCATGCTGATTGCGACCATTGATGCCGGGACGAGCAACACGAGGGTGTTTCTGTGGGAGGATGACAGCATACTGTCCGAAGCACAAAGACCTGTCGGCGTTCGCAATACGGCCATCGACGGACATAATCAACAACTGAGGAAGGCCGTTCGGGACGCCCTGCACGAGGCCGCGGAGCATGCCTCGGTGCAGGTGGATGAGATCACGTGTGTTCTGGGAGCGGGCATGATCACCTCCAATGTCGGCCTCACGGAAATTCCTCACGTGACAGCACCCATCTCGTTGGATGAACTTTCTCACGCACTTGTTCCGTGTCATTTGCCGGAGATCTGCGCACAGCCCATTTATTTTGTTCCCGGCATAAAGAACATCGGGGATGATGCGCTTACTGCAGAGAACTTCGCCGATATGGACATCATGCGCGGCGAGGAAACGGAAGCCGCCGGCATATTGTGTGAGGTGCCTGAGCGTGAAAATGTTGTGCTTGTCCTTCCGGGATCGCACAACAAGTATATCTCTGTGACGGCAGGATATGTTGTGTGCGGCTGTCTTACGACACTCGCGGGAGAGCTGCTGCATGCACTGACCATGCACACGATCCTTGCGGACAGTACGGATCGTGCCTTTGCAGAAGTGTTCGATGAAGATGCGTTTCAGCGCGGCGTTTCCTATGAACGGAAATTCGGACTCGGGCATGCTGCCTTTATGGCGCGCGTGTTTCGCTTATTCGGCAATGCTTCGTCCACGGAGGCCCAGAATTATCTGCTTGGGCTGCTGCTCGCAGACGACTTGGCAGCATTGGAGGCAAGTCCTCTGTTTCGGCGGCTGGACGAGACAACCTTTCGGATCGCTGCCGCCCCTGTGATGCAGGAGGCGTATCGCTCGCTGCTGGAGAACGGAAGGCGGCGCATCATCCCATTGGATCAAAAGATGCGTCACGGCCTTTCGGGACGCGGAGCGATTGTGCTTGCGCGAAAGGCACATTTGGTTTAGGAGTTGTTTCCATGTCGCCATTATTGAATCAATTGCGTGCGGATAAACTGATTGCGATTGTACGCAATGTCCCGCGCCAGCATCTTCGTCCGGCTGCGGAAGCGCTCCTGCAGGGCGGAATTCAGTTTATCGAGGTGACCTTGCGTCCGGGGGACGGCGATGTATCGCGCGAAATGCTGGTTGGTATCGAGGAGCTGAAAAAATACTTCGGCGCGTCCATTCACGTTGGTGCAGGTACCGTTCTGACCTGTGCAGGCGTGGATGCTGCTGCCGCCGTCGGTGCGGAATATATTCTTGCGCCCAATATGCGGCCTGCCGTGATTCACCGTGCAAAGGAAAAGGGGCTGCTTGCCTTGCCCGGTGCTTACACGCCGACGGAGATTGAGGAGGCATGGTGTGAAGGCGCGGATATTGTGAAGGTGTTCCCCGCGGATTCGCTTGGCATATCGTATTTCAAAGCGCTTCGCGGACCGCTGCCACATATTCCGCTCGCAGCCGTTGGCGGTGTCTCTGTCGAAAATGTCGGCTCCTTTCTTGCGGCGGGCGCCGTCGTATGCGGGATCGGCTCGAATCTAGTCAATGAACAGCGTGCCGCATCTCATGCGTGGGATGAAATCCGTACGATGGCTGCGGCATACCGCCGGTCCGTACAGGAATTTACAGAAAAGAGATGACACAGATGGCAAATGTACTGACCTTTGGTGAAACCATGGCGCTTCTGACGGCAGAATCCCCTGGCGCACTCAAAGATGCGCCGCTGTTCAAACGCAGTGTCTGCGGCGCTGAGATGAATGTGTCGGTCGGATTGACGCGGCTCGGACATTGTGTCAGCTACATCAGCCGTGTCGGTCAGGATCCTTTCGGTGAACATATTCTGGACTTCATGGAGGTGCAAAAGATCAGTGCACGTTTCATCGGTGTCGATGCACAGTGGCGGACGGGGATGCAGCTCAAGGAGAAAACGATGGACGGACGGGATCCGTTGGTCGTGAATTTCCGCAAAGGATCCGCGTTTTCGCATATAACCATAGAAGAGCTCCCGCTGGTGGATTGGCAGCAGATCGATCATCTGCATGTTACGGGGATTACGGCGGGACTCTCAATGGACGCCCGAACGACGATGCTGCATCTCATGGATACGGCAAGAGAACAAGGCGCTCCCATCTCCTTTGATCCCAATCTGCGCCCCACGTTATGGGCATCGCAGGAAGAAATGACCCGTGTGATCAATGAGGTTGCTGCGCACGCGGATATTGTGCTGCCTGGGCACGGAGAGGGCAAAATTCTTACGGGAGAAAAGGAGCCGGAAGCAATTGCCGATACCTATCTTGCACGTGGTGCCAAGACGGTAATCGTCAAGCTTGGAACAGATGGAGCCTTTACGAAAAATGATGATGGCAGTACGTTTCACACAAGCGCTTTCCCCGTGACACATGTTGTCGATACGGTTGGTGCCGGCGATGGCTTTGCCGTCGGTGTTCTCAGCGGCATTCTTGAAGGACTTTCACTCCCGGAGGCTGTTCGGCGCGGCGCAGCGATAGGTGCACTTGTCGTCATGACTGCCGGTGACAATGAAGGGCTTCCGACCAAGGATCAGCTCAGGGATTTTATGCAGAGAAATCAGTGAGAGTATTTGTTTCAAATATCTCCTGCCTACATCATTTGAGCGGAGGATACTATGTTCAAGGGAGTCAATTCACCCGTCATCACGATTCTGAAAGACGACGGCAGTATCGACTATGGAAATATGGAGCGGCACATCAACCATCTGATTGAGGCGGGGCTGAACGGACTGCTCTTTCTCGGCAGTCTCGGTGAGTTCTATGCATTCAGTGACGCAGAGAAACGCGCGCTGATCGACTTTGCCGTGAAGACCGCTGCGGGGCGCACGCAGGTCGTTATCGGCATCGGACACACGGAGGAGGCGGAGGTTGTCCGCCTCGCTGCCCATGCAGCTGAGGCGGGCGCGGACGCGCTCAACATCGTTTCACCCTACTACTTCGGGCTGCCCGCTGCTGCGGCAGCCGACTATTTCGAGCGCATCGGAAAGGCGGTCAGCCTGCCCATCATGCTCTACAACTTCCCCGACCGCACGGGCAGTGACCTCAGCCCCGAGATCGTTTGTGAGATCGCACAACGCTGTCCCACGATTGTGGGGATCAAGGACACCGTGGACAACATCAGTCACACGCGGCGCATCTGTCAGACGGTAAAGCCTGTGCGCCCAGGCTTTTCTGTGCTCTCTGGCTTTGACGAATACTACATCGTGAACCGTATCTCGGGCGGTGATGGAGTTCTCTGCGGGCTCACGAACGTCGTGCCGGAACTCTTCGTCCGGATGCACCGCTCCTACGAGAGCGGCGATCTTGCAGCAGCGGTTCGCTGTGCAGAGAAGATTGCGGGGCTGATGCGGATCTACGCCGTAACGCCGCTCTTCATCACAGGCATGAAGGCGGCGGTGCGCGCGGCAGGTCTGCCCATATCCACCTGTACGCGCGCACCGGGGACGGCGCTCACGGAGGCAGAGGAGCGGGAGATTCGGGCGATCCTTGCCGACCTCGAAGAAGCTTGAGCTTTGTCGGACACCTTTCGCAGCAGATTTTTGCGGGAGGTGTTTTTTTTGCCGATCTTTGCTATAATGTTAAAAACAGCAATGGAGGAGAGTGGAACGATGACGGCGGAACATTTGCCGTTGCCCGTGATGCGCGGCTGCTATGCGCATATGACACGAACGGAGAAGCGCATTGCGGATTATGTGGCGGCGCATGTGAGCGAGGTCATGGAGCAGACGATCTCAGAGCTTGCGGCAGAAGTCGGCAGCTCCGAAATTACGATCTCGCGCTTCTGCAAAAAACTCGGGTTCAGCGGGCTGCAGAGTTTCAAGATCGCGCTTGCAGCTGAACTCTATACACAGGCGGAGACCGTCTATCAGGACATCGACAGCGCGGATACGGGCGAGAAGGTTGTGCAGAAGGTCTTTCGCAACATTACGGACGGACTCATGGATACGCTGAAGCTGCTCGACTATGCGGCGGTCGAGCGCGCCGTTGACATTATCCGCGCGGCACGGCGCATTGCCGTCTACGGATTCGGCAACTCCGCCACTGTCTGCCGCGACATCGAGACGCGCTTCCTGCGCTTCGGTATGATTGTGCAGGCGTACAGCGACGCACATCAGCAGGCGACCTCCGCCTCGCTGCTGACGGCCAAGGATGTCGTCATTGCCGTCTCGCATACGGGTGCAACCCTCGAACTCCTCGACTCTGTGCGAACGGCGCGGGAGGCAGGAGCTGCCGTCATCGTCATTACAAGTCACGCCCACTCGCCGCTTGCCAAGCTCGGCGACGTTGTGCTGCACGGCATGGGGCGCGAGGTGCACTACAGCTCCGAGGCAGTCTCCTCGCGCCTCATCCACATGGCAATCACCGATGCCCTTTACACCGTTATCGCCATGCAGAGTCCGAAGGACTACCGCCGCAACCTGCAGAAGATGCGCGAGGTGATCGCGAAGAAGCGCTCGTAGGGGGCATCACTTCCGAGAAAGAGCAGTGCCTGATGTCCATACATGACACAGCGCCGCTGAGATGGAATGTGAGGGAATTTGACAAAGAATAGGGAGAACATAGATGGAGATGGATGGAGCGGCGTATCAAGAAGTGGTGCGGCGCGCGCGTGCGCATATTGAATGCGGAACGACGGAGAACTTGGCGGCAGCGGAGGCGGAGCTTGCCTCCCTGCACCATATCTTTCCGAAGCGGCTCGAATACATCTGTGCCGAGGTTGCTCTCATGATCGCGCGGGGCGAGGATGGGGCAAAATGCCGAAATATTCTTGACTGTACGACGCAGGAGTTCTATCCGATGCCGGCGCTTGCGGATGTATTCGAACTCAAGAGCCGCACATTCCCCGAGGGGACACCAGCGTGGCGGCAGACACGGTTTGCACACGACTTTTACATAAACAGCATTCTTCCACAGGAATATTTTGTACGGCTGAACGAGCGGAAGGCAGCATTTCTGATGGAGTCGCTGAACGCCAACCTCATGCGTGCACTTGCCGAGGAATACTATGTCACGCGCAATATGCTCGCCTACTTTGTTCTGATGATGGCGTACTGCAGACTGACGGGGCGGGAGGACTACGATGATATCCTCATCGAGGATACGGGCATCCCCTATCCGGATCCAGTCTATCGGGGAAACTTCGGATTCTTATTGCGGATGTTTACGGACGGGAACAGCAACCTCTTTCTGCTTGTCGGCACAGCAGAGGAGCGCTCCGATCAGCAGGTACTTGCGCGTGCACTCGACATCCTCGGACAGCAGGCAATGCTCGTGTGCGAGACCACGGCGACGGAGCAGGCAGAGAATCTGAACACCTATGCACTGCACTGCATTCAGGGGGCGCGTGCCGACGGGGAACAGATCGTACTCGACGTGGGGCGATATCGTCATGAAGACGGCAGAGAGGAGTCCGCGACACACCGCGTTATCCGTCTCCTTGCGCGGAGCACGGCACAGACAGCACCGCTGATCGTCATTGCACGCGATGACCGCATGGATGAACTGCACGCAAAGGACGCACTTGCGGGCAATATCCAGCGCCTTTCCCACTGCCTGCCGCCGCAGTTTTCCTATGGATTTTCCTTTGCGTGGGCGGGGGATTATCTAACGTACATCAGCTACTTTTACGGCGAGAACATTGAGCCGTTGCTCGACGCACCTGCGACGTGCGACTTCTCGATCGTCATTCCCGTGCGGAACTCTGCTGACACGCTGAGGTATACATTGGAGACATGCCTTTCGGTGGACTATGACGGAAGTTATGAGATTGTCCTCAGCGACAACTCGGATGAGGATCGAAATGAGGTGTACCACCTCGTTGAGGAACTGAACGATCCGCGCATTCGTTACTATAAGACACCATTTGCGCTCCCTCTTACAAAGAGCTTTGAATACGCGTTCCTCCATGCACGTGGCGCGTTCATTTTCTCTCTGGGCGCGGATGATGGCGTGCTCCCGTGGGCGTTGAAATACATTAGGAAGGCGATGGCGGATTATCCGTCAGCATCTGTTATTTCGTGGCATCGAGATTATTATCTATGGCCGGAGCTTACAGGGACATCCGTACATAAAATCCAACTCGTTGAGCGGGAAGTTTCGAAGCAATATATGGTCTACTCTCTGCGCGGAGAGCATGAAGGAATCATCGCGAATATCAAGTCTCTCCTATACCGCATCCCGCTTCTTTACATCAACGCGGGATTCCGGCGCGGATACTTGAGAGATATTCTGAGGCAGACGAGCCGCATCCTTGACGGTGGGTGTCAGGATCTTTATATGGGGGCGGTTAATCTTCTGCTGCAAGAGACATGCGTCGAGATTCAGTACCCACTCACAATCGCAGGGATGTCAGGACACTCCATCGGAGCCGCAATGACGTGTGATTTCTCTCACGTTGGGGAGGTTCCTCCTGCAGCAGCGTACCTTCCGTTGCGCGCACGCCGGGGAGAATATGTTCCGCGTAGGTCAGAGATGGTGATCCCATATATCCTCACAGCGGATACTTTTGTGTTCTATATGAGCTTGTATCGCTTGAGAGAATTCGGCCTCCCGATGAAGATTCACCCGGAGCAATGCTACACCGATTTGTCGGATCATATTTTTTTGACCGATCTGCGCTTTGACCGATACTGGGGGCTGCTGCTTTATGGGAGCACCTTGTGTTCCAAATCCGTACACAATCAATGCCTCCGCTTTTATGAAAAAATCTGTAATCGCATGAAACAAATTGAAGATCATGAGGCAACAGACATAGATATTAAGAAAGGGTATTCGAAAGGAAACCAGATGATTACGCTGGATTCAACGGAACTCGATTGCCATAATATTGCAGATGCAGTGCGGTTTGAAGCACGTATTCTGAATCTTTGATTTGGTAATTTTATGGGGACACTGATAAAATGGAGTCTGCCGAATTTACCAGTAAAATCTTTGATAGAGATGAGAAGGGGGACAAGATGAATGACTGTTTGAAATTCTATGCGGGAAAGCGCGTATTCCTCACGGGCCATACGGGGTTCAAGGGCATGTGGCTCTCTCTCCTGCTCTTGCGGGCGGGGGCGGAGGTGACGGGGTTTTCCCTCGATGCGCCGACCGAGAGCGGTGCACAGGCGTTGAGCCGTCTCGGTATACGGAAAGAAATGCGGGATGTGCACGGCGATGTGCGCGATCTCGCTGCGCTCTCCCGCGCATTTCATGAGGCACGCCCCGAGGTCGTCTTTCATCTCGCGGCGCAGCCCATCGTGCGCACGAGCTACCGTCAGCCCGTGGATACCTTTGCGGCAAACGTGATGGGGACGGTGAATCTGCTTGAATGCGTCCGCACGGCGGATATGGTGCGCTCCGCGCTCATTGTGACGACAGACAAGGTCTACGAAAATAAAGAGTGGGCATGGGGCTACCGCGAGAATGAGCCGCTCATGGGCTATGACCCATATTCCGCGAGTAAGAGCTGCGCCGAGATCGCCGTCTACAGCTACCGGCAGAGCTTCCTCGCAGCACGCGATGTGCGCGTCTCAACGGCGCGTGCGGGCAACGTGATCGGCGGCGGTGACTTCGCGCCCGACCGAATCATTCCAGACTGCATTCGCGCTGCCGTGCGCAGGCAGACCATCGACATCCGCAATCCGCACTCGACACGACCCTATCAGCACGTTCTCGAACCCCTCTCCGTCTATCTCACGCTTGCGGTGCGGCAGGCAGCGGACGCATCCCTTGTCGGTGCGTGGAACGTCGGTCCCGACGATGCGGACTGCGTGACGACGGGCCAGCTTGCTGATCTTTTCTGCCGTGCGTGGGGCGATGGCGCATACTGGCAGACGCACGCGGACGGCGGCCCGCACGAGGCGCATTTTTTGAAACTTGACTGCTCGAAAATAAAGAGTGGACTCGGGTGGAAACCGCGTTGGCACATCAAAGAAGCGGTCGAGAAAACGGTGGAATGGGCGAAGGCGTGGGAGACGGGCGCCGATATGCGTGCAATGACAGAGGCGCAGATACGTGGATTCTTTGGAGAAGTCTAAGAGATGAAATGAGGATGCACTCTTATGAGAAACACATAAGAGCCGATAGAGTCTATAGGGATACCGCAGAAGAATGCAAACTCCTTTACGCAGTACTGTTTTTTGAGTTGAGTTGCGGTTGAAAATGGATGAGGATTAATCATGTGTACGAAGAGAATAGGAACTTCGTAAGGGAGAATAGAATGAAAATCAAGGTATCAGACTATATTGCAGACTTTCTTGCCGCACATGGTGTGCATCAGGTTTTTTCCGTCGTGGGCGGCGGCGCGATGCATCTTAATGATTCACTGGGACATCATGAGGCCCTTTCGACCATCTATCAACATCACGAACAGGCGGCGGCGATGGCGGCAGAGTGCTATACGCGGCTTCATGGAGAGATGGCGGCGCTCTGTGTAACGAGCGGACCGGGTGCGCTCAATGCAATCAGCGGTGTTGTTGGTGCGTATCAGGACTCCATTCCGATGATTGTCCTGTCGGGACAGGCGAAGAGCACGCTCTGCATTGCAGGGTGCGGCGGGAAGATTCGTACGATCGGCGGGCAGGAAGCGGACGTTGTTTCTGCCGTTCGCAACAACATGACGAAGAATGCGGTTATGCTCATGCAGCCGGAGCGAGTCCGCTACGAGCTCGAGAAGGCATTCTTCCTTGCACGGGAGGGGCGTCCGGGACCGTGTTGGGTCGACATTCCGTTGGATGTGCAGGGAATGTATGTCGAGGAGACAGAGTTGGAGGGCTATGTGACGCCTGCACCTGAGGGCAGGACGGATGTGCATATGGCGGCGAAGGAGGTTCTTGCGCACCTGCAAGAGGCAGAGCGCCCCGTTCTCTATGCGGGCAACGGCATCCGCCTCTCGGGTGGTGTGGAGATTTTCAGGCGGCTGCGCAAAGTACTTGGTATTCCCGTTGTCACCTGTTGGGGCAGCATCGATCTCATTGCAACGGACGATTCGCTCTACGTGGGGCGCGGCGGCAATATGGGCGACCGTGCGGGCAATTTTGCCGTGCAGAACAGCGATATGGTGCTTTCCATCGGTGCAAGCCTGAGCATCAATCAGGTTGGATGGGACACAAAGACATGGGCACGTGCTGCCTATGTGGCAATGGTCGATATTGATCCGCTCGAGATGGAAAAGTGGATTGTGCATGTTGATTTGCCGATCTGTGCAGATGCGGCAGAGTTTATGGAGGCACTTCTGCATGAGGCTGAGGGGAAAACCAAATCCTATGTGAAATGGGTGGAACGTTGTGAGGCTTGGAAGGCACGCTATCCCGTTGTGCAGGAACGCCACAGGAAGGCAGCCGGGAAGGTCAATCTCTACGCTTTTCTGGATGCGATGAGTCGAAATTTGCCACAGAATGCTGTGACGATTGCCGCAAATGCCTCGGCGACTGTTGCAGGAAGTCAGGCATTCTACATCAAGGACGGTGATCGTTTCCTTCTGAATGGTGCGATGGGCTCGATGGGCTACGCACTCCCTGCCTCAATTGGTGCATGTGTTGCAAATGGTAAAGAACGGGTGTTTTGTATCGAGGGTGACGGCAGTATCATGATGAATGTGCAGGAACTCCAGACAATCGCGACGAACCGTTTACCGATTGTCCTCTTTGTGCTCAATAATGAGGGGTATCATCAGATTCGGCAAACGCAGAGCAATGTGTTTGCGGGACACTCATTTGTAGGGGTTGGTCCTGCGAGCGGTGATCTTGGTTTTCCTGATTTTGAAAGGCTTGCCGCTGCATTTGGGTTGCCGTACGATTGCATCGGGACAAATGAGGGGCTTGCGGATCATGTCAAGAAAGTTCTTGCGACCGACGGACCGCTGCTCTGCGAGGTCATCGTCAGCACGGATCAGCCGTTTGAGCCGAAATCCGCGACAAAACGACTCGCGGACGGCTCGCTCTTTTCGCCCCCCCTGGAGGATATGGCACCATTTCTCTCGCGTGAGGAACTCGCGGAAAATATGATTATTCCGCTCGTCGAGGAGCGGTCGACAAGAAAGAGTGAAAAGAAATGAAGATTTTGCGCACGGCGTGTCCCGGCTGTGATACGCCAACAGAAAAGGCGCGTCACGTCTTTCGGCGTGATTTTTCTGCCGCTGCTTCCATCATGCCTTTTCGTGCCTACGATGTCTGTGCGTGTCCCGCGTGTGGGCTCTTCTACGCGGGCAACATCGAGGAATCCATGCCGCTTGCGGATTACTACGCGATGCTGTCGCGCTATGAGGGAGCGTCCTTTGTACTCTCGGCTCCAATGAAGCGAGTCTATGAGCGTGAGGCGGCATTTATTGCGAAACACGTCGGCAAGGAAGCACGCATTCTTGATATCGGCTGTGCTTCGGGCGGGCTCTTGGGTGAGCTGCAGCGGCATGGCTATACGCATTTGTTCGGTCTTGAGCTGTCGGGGAAAAATTGCACCCATATCAAGGAACACTATGGAATCGAGGCATATCAGGGGGGGCTAGGAAACTTGCCCGAACCCTTTGAGGATTCGTTTGATCTTGTTATTTTGAGCGGCGTCTTGGAGCATTTGCTGGATTTGCGGGAAAATCTGAAAGAATGTCTGTCGCTTCTTTCTGCGCAAGGGAAGCTCTATCTCTTTCTTCCTGATATGGAGCAATTTCGGACGCATGCAGACCTCTATCAGGAGTTCAGTGCCGAACATATCAATTTCTTCAGCCGTGCCAGTTTGGATGCGTTGCTTTTGACCTTTGGCATGGAAGCTGTTTCCGTGGCACGCGACGAGGAGGCTGTCTGCGGCGTGGCGGGAAATCTGCATGGGATATGGCAGCATGGGGCAGGATCCTGTTCTGCCTCATCGGACAATCCGGAGGCGGTGGGTGAGAACCGCAGACGCGATGATGCGGCGATGCAGGAGTATCTGGATGCGTGTGCGGAGCTTGTAGAGCACGTTCGCAGACGTGTCGCATCAGAGCTTCGGGGAGAGAAAGCCTTTGTATGGGGAGCAGCAACACAGACAGCGCTTCTCTTCCAGATGGGAGTTCTGTCGGAGGAAAACGTTTTTGGTGTTGTGGATTCGAACGTCAACTATCATGGACAACATGCCTATGTAGGGACGATCTCTCCCCCTGCGGTCCTGCGGGAGCACCCCAATGTTCCCGTGCTTATCTCCTCGCAGTACGCGCAGGATGAGATTGCGTCTGTGATTCGCGATACAATGCGGCTCCCGAATCGCATCATCAAGCTGTTTTGATCTGAGCCCCTTTATCCATATATTGTTGTCTGCGATAGCAAAGGAGTAAAAGAATGGAAGAAAAAATCGTGCTGCTGGACTGCACACTGCGCGATGGTGCATACATTACGGAGTCACATTTTGGAACGCCGGCAATCAAGGGAATTATCAAGAAATTGCAGGAGGCACGCGTCGATATCATCGAGATCGGTTGGTTGAAAGACAAGCCGCATGAGGAAGGTACGAGCTTTTTTCATGTACCGGGGGATGCCGTCCCCTATCTCGTTGAGCGGTCGTCACGTGCGACGTATGTCGCGATGATCGATTGGGATCGCTACGATACGGAGCAGCTCCCGCCCTGCGATGGAACATCCATCAATGCCGTCCGCGTCGTGTTCCCGCATGGGAAACACAGGGAGGGGATTGCTGTCGCGAAAAAGATACGTGAAAAGGGATATCAGGTATTCCTGCAAGCGGCAAATACGATGGCGTACAGCAATGCGGATTTAGAGGAGCTCGTGGCGGAGGTCAACGCATTCTCGCCCGTCGCATTGTCCGTTGTTGACACGTTTGGTGCGATGTATGCGGAGGACTTGGAGCGCATCGTCAGTGTAATGGACGCAAAGCTTGACAAGGCAGTCGGGCTTGGTTTCCATTCGCACAACAATCAGCAGCTCTCCTTTGCCCTGACCATTCGCTTTATCGATTTGTTGGAGACATCCGGACGCACCGTCATGGTGGATGCGAGCCTCTGCGGCATGGGACGCGGAGCGGGGAATGCGACGACGGAGCTGGTCGCGAGTTATTTGAACCGCAAGAAGCACGGAAACTATGATTTGGATGCCATACTGGATGCGATTGATACCTACATGGAGCCGTTTCAGCAGGCATATACATGGGGCTACTCCACGCCGTATTTTGTCGCGGGGCTTTACCAGTGTCACGTCAACAATATTGCCTACCTTCAGCGCAATCACAGGGCGAACGCACGCGATATGCGCAACATCATCGCATCCCTGTCGCAGGCAGAGAGGCACAAGTACGACTATGATCTGCTGGAACAGCGTTATCTTGAGAATCAGTCCCGCCACATTGATGATGAGGATGCTGTTCGTGCATTGCGCCGAGCGTTTGAGGGGCGGACGGTGCTTCTGGTGGCACCGGGGCGATCCGTTATCGACAAGGCACAGAGCGTGCATGCGTTCATCAAAAAGGAAAATCCTGTCGTGATTGGCGTCAATGCGATTTGCGACGGCTATACTTACGACTATCTGTTCTTTGTCAACAGTGCACGCTATGACTACGCAAAAAATGCCCATGAAACGACATTTGCGGCGACGAAGAAAATTGTGCTGTCGAGCATTCAGTTGGAGGAAGCAGACAGTGAACTGGTTCTGAACTTCAACCGTGCCATCAAACGCGGCTGGCCGCATTTCGACAATGCCGTGATTTCTGCTCTGCGGCTGTTCAACAGCATTGGGGTAAAGAATGTCGCAATTGCGGGATTCGACGGGTTCCGCCATGCCTATAACGAGAGCTATGCGGACCCGTCTCTGCCAACGCTCAACCCGGACAATCGCTGGGACGAACTGAATGTGGAAATTGCCTCGATGTTTGCAGACGTACGATCCAGAACGAAAGGCAGTATGGAGATTTCGTTCGTGACGGAAAGCCTCTTTGATGTAGATGGAAGGAGCCCCCTGTAATGACGGGAAACGATTGGCTGCAGCGTCTGGAAGAGGGACTGAGAAACGCTGCTGAGCAGGTGCAGAAGGTGCGCGGCGGTAAAAAGGAATGGCTTGTGTTCGGCACGGGCTCGACGACGGAACTTTATCTGCCATGTTTTGAAGCTGAGGGCATTGATCCTATTGCCTACGTGGACAATAACACATCCAAATATGGGACGGGCTACTATGGCAAGCCGGTTGTTCCGGCGAGCAAGATCGCCGGTTATGCGGATGCGGCGGTGCTTCTATGCACGGATGATCGACGGACATGCAGGGAAATCGGGGCGCAGCTCTGCAGCATAGGAATTCCGTACCTCCTCGTGGCAGAGTATGTTTACGCACGTCATGCGCAGGAAATCATGGAGAATGCAGCTGCTCTGGATGAAACTTCGCTTGCCGTCTATGCGGATCGGATTTTGGCACATCTCGAAAACCGCCCCTTACAGCATATGGAGCACGCACAATATTTCGCTGTGCCGGAGTTTTACGGATGTGCATATCGTGAGGTGTTTGTGGACATCGGCGCGTATGTCGGGGATACGATTGAGCAGTATCTGAACAATCGGCAGGGCGCATTCGCGCGCATCTATGCCATTGAGCCGAATGCTGCATCGTTTGCGGCGCTTTCCGCCCGTGTGGAGCGACTGCGAAGGGAATGGGCACTTGAGGATGGGCGTATCCGACTCATTCAGGCGGGGATTGGAAAAGAAAGCTGCCAAGGTCATGTTGTTCCCGGCAGCGGAACAAATGCACAGCTGGGATCGCGCATCTCTGAGGAAGGGGCATCGGATGAGGGAGAAACCCTTGTCATTTATAAGGTCGACGATCTTTTCAGGGATGAGCACATTGGCTTTTTGAAGGCGGATATTGAAGGTCGTGAACTCGACATGCTGCAAGGGGGGATTAATGTCATCAGGCGTGATCGCCCAAAGATCGCAGTGTGCATCTACCACAACTGTTCTGACATGTATCGTATTTTTTCTTATTTGCGTGAGGAGCTGACGGATTATCGTTTTGCCGTCCGACATCACGCGCATTCTTTTGCGGAAACTGTTCTCTATGCCTATCCGGTTGAGATGGGGGGGTAAACAGATGTTTGTTTTAGCCCGATATATTATGCTTACCAAAGTCTGTGGCTTTTTTTGAGGACGAAAACCGTGATGTTGAAACAATACATTGTCACAGGTGCAGCGGGATTTCTTGGCTGCAACCTCGTCGAGCGGCTGATGCGGGAAGACGATGCGCACATCTATGCCGTTGTGCGTCCGGACTCACCGCACAATGCACGGATTGTGGATTCAGAACAATGCACACTTGTTTTCGCGGATCTTGCGGAATATGCACATCTTGACAAGCTGATCGGAGAGCCGTGCGATGTGTTCTTCCATCTCGCATGGCAGGGTGCTCGTGATGACTTTTCTATACAGTACGGCAATATTGTGCATACACTCAGCGCACTCGAAGCAGCGGCACGCCTTGGCTGCCATCGCTTTATCTGCACGGGCTCACAGGCGGAGTACGGGCGGCAGACACAGCTCATCACGGAGGCGACGTGTCCGCATCCCGGCGATGCCTACGGCGCAGCAAAGCTTGCTGCCTGTGCACTCTCTCGTGTACGTGCCGCAGAACTCGGCATAGAATGGATCTGGGGGCGCGTGTTCAGTCTCTATGGGAAGTACGAGCAGGAGGGGCGTATGCTGCCCGCACTGGCTGAGTCCCTAAGGGAAGGGAAGCCCTTCGCATTCTCCTCGACGGGGGCACAGAATTGGGACTACCTCTATGCAGCGGACGCGGCGGATGCGCTTCTTGCACTTGTCGAACGGGGGCGTACGGACGAGATCTACAATATTGCACATGGGGACTATCGTCCCCTGCGTGACTTTGTTGCGGAGGCACAGCGCACCATCGCCCCAAATGCGGCAGTCTCCTATGGCGAGGGGACTGGCAATTTTTCCTTGCAGGCATCCGTGGATAAACTGCGTCGTGATACGGGATGGCAGCCTACAACTGGATTTATTGAGGGGCTGTGCAGGGGATATTTACTGTAAATGCAGGGAGAGAAATAAATGAGTGAACAGGAGATGCGCGAAAAGATTCTCGCACTGGTACGGGAGTATGCGGAGAAATATCATGCGCCGAAGGAGGGCTTTGCGCCGGGGGATCGTCTGCCGTATGCGGCACGTGTCTACGACCACGAGGAGATGGAGAATCTTGTAGAGAGCGCGCTTGAGTTCTGGCTGACAGCGGGGCACTATACGGAGGAGTTTGAACGTGGTCTTGCGGCATTCTTGGGGGTGAAGCATTGCTCGCTAGTCAACTCCGGCTCGTCGGCGAATCTCCTTGCCTTTATGGCACTCACATCCCCGCTCCTCGGGGAGCGTGCTGTGCAGCGCGGCGATGAGGTCATCACGGTCGCGGCGGGGTTTCCGACGACGGTTGCACCGATGATTCAGTACGGTGCGGTGCCCGTCTTCGTGGATGTAAGTCTGCCGACGTACAATGTGGATGTGAGCCTCCTCGAGGGAGCCCTCTCCGCGCGAACAAAGGCGGTGATGATCGCGCATACGCTCGGCAATCCGTTCGATCTCGCGGCGGTGAAATCGTTCTGTGACCGTCATAATCTCTGGCTTGTCGAGGACAACTGCGACGCACTCGGCTCACAGTACACACTAAGCGGAACGGAGCGCTATACGGGAACGATCGGCGACATCGGTACGTCGAGTTTCTATCCGCCGCATCATATGACGATGGGCGAGGGCGGTGCGGTCTATACGGATAGCGCTCTCCTGCACCGCATCGTGCGCTCTCTGCGGGACTGGGGGCGCGACTGCATCTGTGCATCAGGACAGGATAATCTCTGCGGACACCGCTTTGATCGGCAGGATGGGGAACTGCCGCGCGGCTACGATCATAAATATGTCTATTCGCATTTCGGCTATAACCTGAAGGTGACGGATCTGCAGGCTGCTGTTGGTGTCGCACAGCTGAAGAAACTTCCGTCCTTTGTCGAGCGACGGCGGCATAATTTCACACACCTCAAAGAGGCGCTTTCGGATATGGAGGAATTCTTTATCCTGCCGACCGCAACGGAGCACGCAAATCCGAGCTGGTTCGGTTTCCTGCTGACCTGCCGCGAAGGTGTCGAACGAGCAAAAATTGTGCGTTATATCGAGGAGCATGGCATCCAGACGCGGATGCTCTTTGCGGGGAATCTGACGAAGCATCCCTGCTTTGATGCGATGCGTGCTGCGGGAAAAGGCTACCGTATCGCAGGAGAACTGACACAGACCGACCGCATTATGAACGATACGTTCTGGCTTGGTGTCTACCCCGGGCTGACGGATGAGAAGATCGACTATATGGCGCAGACAGTAAAGGATGCGGTGCGCGTACAGTAAGCTGCTGTTGGACGAGAGGGAGAAGAGATGGACAAGGAACAGATGCGGTCTCTGCTGGAGGTATCCGTGGAGGCGGTGGACTATATTGCAGCCGTGATTGAGGATGGGACGGATTCCCCCGCCGTTGTTGAGTTGATGGATAATCTGCGCAGGATCGCGGCGGCGGTCGAAGCGGAAACGCGGGGGGCGGACGGCCTCCTGCAAAAGGTATATCTGTACGCACGCAATATTCAGGCATCGATGGAGGAGCTGCAGCGTGATCCATCCCTGTTTGCACGTGTGTTTTCCTGTGAGATCCGTCCGTTCATCCTCGAAATGCAGCGCCTGTGGCATCTCGCGGCAGAGGTTCTTTCGGACGAAGGACGCAGGGCACAACATCAAGCAGCATTGATGCAGGCGATGCGCGACCTGCATCATGCACCGCGTATGGAATGTACGTACGACGTGTCGATTGTACTGTGTGCATATAATAAGTTGGAATACACGAAAGCGGCAGTCGAGAGTATATTTGCCCATACAGATTTTTCGAGCGGGCGGGTGGAACTCATTACGATCAACAACGGTTCGGATGACGGTACACGAGAATATTTTGAGAGCCTGCCGCATACAAAGAAGATCAATTTGAAATACAATATTCTCGGCTTCAATGCGGCGCAGTACATTGCGGAGGGGAAATACTACGTTGGATACTCCAATGATGTCGTTGCCACACCGCATTGGCTTGAAAATCTTCTTGTGGCGATGGAGTCTGATGGTCGCATCGCAATGGCAGTTCCTACCTGTAATGAGGAAAGCGTATCTAATTTTCAGGGAATCCCTGTTCCTTATCCCAATACTTTTGATGGGATGGAAGAGATGCAGAGATTTGCGGAGACCTATAATTATCGAAAGCCTACCATTTGGGAAGATCGCAGTCAGCTGATGCCGTTTCTGTATATTGTCCCGAAGCGTCTTCATCAGCTGGGATTAATTGATCCAATATATACACGAGGCGAGTTTGTGGATGATGACCTATCAACACTTCTTCGTCGTACTGGCTGGCGGCAGGTGCTTCTTAAAGATACATTTATGCATCACTTCGGTGGAGTGACACTCGGTGAGGGGCGTCAAAAGGTGCCAAGAAATGCTCTTGATGAGATGCGTCGCGTTTATTATGAGAAATGGGGCGTGGACGCATGGGAGTCACGTGGCGGCTTTTCTGGTGTTGAGGACATATGGAGAGGGCATGCCTTCTGTGGGAAGGAACATGTCCTCATGCTGGAACCACGCTTTGGTGATCTTGGCTGCATGATTCTTAATCAGTATCGGAAAGAGGGGGGGGTACCACATATGACAGCTGCGGTTTTTGATAAACGGTATCTGCCCGATACAGAGTACCTCTTTGATGAAACAATTACGGCGTCCAGTGTAGAGGAGGCTGTCGTGCAAAGCGGCTGTTCATACAATCTCATTAGTGCGGGCTGCTATCTGGACGAGCTTCCTCTCGGCGATGTGGTCGCAGACATTGAACGGCTCTATGCGCTTCTTGCACCGAGCAGCATATTGCTTTTGCCAGTGCGTAATCCTGGCAGTGCCTACGAACTCTGTCATATTATGGATACGGGGACGCGGGAGATATATAGCGACTTAGGCGAGGTGAATAGATTTTCCAGTATTCCCTATGGGCAGCTTTTGACAGCTCTTGATGAACATCCGCTTCTGAATCACTATAAAATGCATACTGTAGCTTTTGAAGTCGATGTTCCTCTTATGGAACGGTTGAAGCCCTTGTTTTGTTTGGATGGTGTCGCATGTGCGGAGGCTGAGATGAGCCTTTCCGTGCGCATGGGCTTCCTCGAGATCTTTAAAGCTTGTTAATATAGCTGATATATCCAATCCGTATGATATAGGAGTAGGTGTTTATGACAGAAGCAGAATACCATTCGACCTTACGGCAGATACGTAAATGGATCGATCGTGGTGGCGGAGAAGATCTGTGCAAGGCGGAGGAAGGAATTGATGAACTGCGCTCTGTCTATCCAAAGCGGCTGCCTTATATCTGCGCCGAAGTAGAGCTGATGCTCGCCAAGGGAGAGGATGCTGAGAAGTGTCGCAATGTTATCGACTATGTTGTGCAGGAATTCTATCCCCAGGAAGGGCTTTCGGATATTTTTGCACTCAAACGACGCACTTATACCGAAAACTCTCCCGAACATCGCCAGTTGGATTTTTTAGTCGAATTCTATCAGACGGGTGTTTTGCCTCAGCAGCCATTTGATGTCCTGGACGACATGAAGGAGCATCTGCTTGTGGGGCAGACAGATCTCGATGAACTGCATGCCCTTGCTGAGCAATACTATGTGACGCGCAATACGCTGCTTTCTGCTGTGTTGATGATGGCGTGGTGTAAACGGGCTGGACATATGGAGGACTGTGAGAATTATATCCTTCAGGATGCCGGGCAGCCGTATCCGCATCCTGTTTATAAGGGGAACTTCGGCTATTTGGCACGGATGTTTACCGATGGCGGTTCTTATACGTTCCTCTTGATTGATGATGCGGCAGGCGACCGTACGGATATAGATGTGCTAGCAAATGTACTGCATTTGCTAGGTCAGAACGTGATTATTCTGCGTGAATATGATGAAGTCTTGCCGGTACAGGATATAAATACATATGCGCTTTCATGCATCCAAGATGCACAGACAGAGCGGGAATGTATTGTTATTACTGTTGGCAAGTGCCGCATGGATTCCGATTTCGTCGTCGATGCAACCCCTGCCGTTATCCGCCTGCTCACTCGCAGTATCTCGCAGGACGCGCCGCTCATCGTCTTTGCACGTGATGGGCGCATGGGAGAGCTTCATGCACGGACGGCACTTGCTGGAGATATTCAGAGACTTTCGCATTGTTTGCCGAAGCAGTTCTCCTATGGCCTTTCGTTTGCTTGGACGGGGGATTATCTCAAGTATATTAGCTATCTCTATGGAGAATCTGCTGAGACATTACTTGCGGCACCTGCCTCCTGTGATTTTTCGATTGTGATTCCCGTGCGCAATTCGGCAGATACGCTGCGACACACGTTAAAGACTTGTCTTGCGATGGATTATGCAGGAAGCTATGAGGTCGTTCTGAGCGATAACTCAGACGAGGGCTGTACGGCTGTACGCGAGCTTTATGAGGAGATAGGTGATCCTCGTATTCGCTATTATAAGACACCTATCTCTCTCCCTCTTGATAAGAGTTTTGAATTTGCCTTCCTCCATGCGCATGGGGAGTTTATCTTCTCAATTGGTGCGGATGACGGTGTTTATCCGTGGGCGCTTACCTACCTAAAGAAAGCACTCGCAGATCATCCCAAAGAACCTATGTTCAGCTGGAATCGGGGGTTCTACACATGGCCGGCATTATTGCCGTATGATCGTAGTATTCTTCAAGTCCCTCTTTATGAGGCGGAGGTGTCTGCTCTCTATCACGGACTTGGTCTGTATTCCAATCATCGTGATATTGTGGAGCACATTGACGATATTTTTTATAATTTGCCGTTGTTTTACATTAATTCTGGTTTTCGCCGCAGCTATTTACACACATTGCGGCAAAGGACAGGAAGGCTGCTTGATGGTATCGCCCAGGATGCTTATATGGCCACGGTCAACCTTTTTCTGAATGATCACGTTGTTCATATCAACTGCCCCCTCACGACTGCCGGGATGTCGGGATATTCGATTGGCGCAGGAACACTGATTTTTAATGATGATGTTGCAGCAGTGACGAATATAAACAAAAAAAAGAAGTATTTGTGTGATCAGATGGGTGAGTATGTTCTGCGCGACGGAGAGTACCGCGTTCCATATATTGATACGGCGGATAAGCTTGGATTTTATATGAGCGTCATGCGTCTGCAAGAAATGGGAGTGATCCATGCAGAGGTGGCCGAGGATCATTGCTTTGACTACTTTGGCAAACGTATATATTTGACGGATGTACAGTTTGAACGGTTTTGCGGAATGCTGCTTTATGCTGCTTCTCAATGCGGCATAAAGAAATATCGGCAGTGCAGAGCCTTCTATGAAGCAATCTGCGCGCAGCCAAAACAGGTGGAGAATCCCCAAATGGAGCTTTTCAGTGACTATAAAACAGGATACTCAGCAGAGACTGAGAAACTCACATTGGATGCAAAAGCCTTTGACTGCTACAACGTTGCAGATGTTGTTCGTCTCACTGCGCGCATTCTGAACCTTTAAGCTATATGCAGAGATGCGTGTGTTTTTGGGAGAAAATAATTTAGTTGTTGAGAATTGTTCATCGGGCAATATTGGGCGGAGGTCAGCCCTCCGCTTTTTTCTTGCGCCGCGGGCGGATGGTGATGAGGAAGGCGGTGGCGTAGGCGGTGATGGGGATGGCGCAGAGAAGCCCGATGCTGCCGATCAGGGAGCGTACGATTTCGGTTGCGATCATGTTTAGATTCATGACGTGTACGAGGGAGATGTCGGGCTGTGCGGAGATGAGGAGGATGAGCGGAAGTGCGCCGCCGATGTAGGCGAGGACGAGGGTGTTTGCCATCGTGCCCATGACATCGCGGCCGACATTTAGCCCGGAGGAGACGAGTGTCTGAAACTTGGTCTTGGGCGCAAGCAGCTTCATCTCGTACTGCGCGGAGGCGATGGAGACAGCGACATCCATGACGGCACCAAGAGCACCGAGCACAATGCCGGAAAAGAGCAGCTCACGGAAGTCCACATCTTTCAGATAGAGTGCCTTGAGCATGCCTGCCTGCTCCTCGGAGACACCTGTGAGATAGGTGAAGTGGATGGCGAGGATGGCGAGAAGTGCTGCGATGAGGATGCCTCCGATGGTGCCGATGATCGCGCCCGCAGACTTTACGTTGCGCCCGTTGACGATGAGCTGGGTTGCGAGTGTGATGACGGCGCCGATGAGAATCGTCCATAGGAGGATGTGCGAGGGCGCGAAGAGGATGAACGCGATGAGTCCCTTCGCAATGAGGAGGACGGCGAAGAGGAGGACGAGCAGTGCCTTTGCACCGGTCACGCCGCCGAAGAGGATGAGGAGTGCCGCAAAGCCAAGCAGCAGGAAGAGCATGGCGGGCAGACGGTCGTAGTCGACGATGGCGTAGCTTTCGTTCTCCGCACGGACGATGATGTTCTCACCCTCTGCAGGGTGGATGTCGAAGGCGGGGTTGTTCAGTGTACGATGTGTGATTGTGTGCTCGCTGCCCTCTGCGGAGCCGGAATCAATGCGGATCTGTACCTCGTACTGCGCACTGCCGGGCGCAAAATTCTGGATCTCGTTCTCGACCTCCGTGACGTGAAGAACCTCCGCCTTGTACGTCGGCGGATCGCCGTCCTCTCCGCTCGGCAGATGGGTGAGTGCATAGAGGAGGACTGCAAGGGCGAGACATACGGCAAGGAAGCGAGAAAAGCGTTGTGGATGGATTTTCATGGAGAAGTCCTTTCGTGGAATATTGAGACCATTTGAATTATCATATACAATGATAATGATATTTATATGAGTATGAAGTCAATAGTTATTCCTGATTATCGTGGGACTATTGACATATTCGTTATTCTCATATATACTGAGAACAACACGATGGTTCCAGAGAGGACGGCGGCATTGCTGCGGTTCTCATGGCGCAGGAATTATCATCGTCGAACGAATCTGCTCAGGGAAGCCGCAAGCCGGACTTTGGGGGATGAGGAGACGTTCACTCGATATGAGGCAAAGCGCCAAGAAGCGAAAATGCCCTGATTCGGGCAATAGAACAGAGGAGGAATTATCATGTTCTCGAAGACAGATTTCTGGATTGGCCTTGCAGTCGGTGCGGTTGCAGGTATTTTTGGCTACCGCTTCATGCAGGAGCGCACGCAGCAGCTTGCGGCTCTTGAGGCCGGTCAGGCGGATCTTTCGCTGGCGGAGCTCCAGCGTCAGAAGGAGGAGCTTGAGGATCTGATTGCGGCGCAGTCTGCATCGGAGAAGTAAAAGAGCGTTCCACTGGGCTTGGGGCTGTTGCGCGGCATCGCGCACAGCCCCTTTTTCAAAAAGACCCTGCGGTACAGGTGCTGCAGAATATTATAGACGTAAAAATAGTCATAAAAAGAAAGGGAGGAAACGATTTTTCCATGAATATTTTTGATACGATTAAGAATGCGATACCGCAGTCGGCGGTGGATGTATTCGTCCGTACGACGGACATTGCATCCTATATGCCGGGGCGTGTGCGCCTCTACAGCAAGCAGCTGGTGAACAATGCGACGCTCGAGGCCGAGGTGCAGGCTCGTCTTGGCGCACTTATGGAGATTGAGCGCGTGGAGACGAATATCGAGACGGGCTCGATCCTTATCACGTACGAGCCGGAGCGTCTGCGTGCGAACGCCCAGCTGCGCCGCGTGGAGGACTACATGCGCACCCATGCGAGGAGGAAGGCATCATGAACTATGTTTCAGGACTGATGCTCGGCGCGTCGATTGCAAATATGCTGCGCCAGACACTCGGCGGCTCGGGCAGCGGCGGCGCGTCCTTTGCACAGGGGATGGGCGGCGGTCATGGCCGTTTCATGCAGGGAAATATGTTCTCGTCCGATCCAAGCGGTCTTGCCGGTGGAGCTTCGGCGCTTGCCGGACTCTTTGGCGGTGGCCGGACGGGTGGACATGGAACTGCGGCTGCACAGGTGCGGGCGCAGGAGCGCGCGGAGCAGGTGCGGGCGGAGCAGCCCTTTGTCTGTGTGCACGCATCGTGCGGGCGGCGGCGCTATCGGACGCCGTATCTGACACCGGAGTTCGCAAAGGTTCTTGAGGCGCGGCTGGCACGTCTGCCGTTTGTGGCGGAGGTGCGTGCCAACGCGCTCGCGGGAAGTATCCTGCTCGTCTATGCGCCGGAGGATGAGGCGCATATTCTCATCCTTGCAGAGGGGCTGGAGGCGATCTTTGCGGAGGGACGCACGGCTCCGCCGCCCGCCACACTCGCGCAGAGTGTGCGCCGTTCGGTGCACGATTTCAGCGGATGGATTCAGCGGAATACGGGCGGCGCACTCGATCTGAGTTCTGTGGTTGCGGGCGTATTCGTCCTGCGCGGCATTCGTCAGCTCGTGCTCACGAACAATACGCCGTCGGGCTCGCAGATGCTCTGGTGGGCGCTGACGCTGATGAGAGGGTGGAAGGTATGAAGCTCATACATACGCGCATTCGTCTGCGCACGGCGCTCCCGCGTGAGGATGCGCTGCGTCTGGCGGTGCGGATGCGCCGCTTCCCTGCGGTAACTGCGGCCTCTGTACGCGACTCTCATGTCGATGTCTGGCATGAGGGGGCGATTCCTGCCGCTCGTATGCTGGCGGCGGCGGAGCGTGCCGTGCGCGAGGCAGCGAAGAAGTCGGTGACCCCGACGGAGCAGATGGCGGAGTTTCGGCGTGATGCCGTGATCTCGCTGGCGAGCTTTGCGGCGATGGAGCTCCTGAAGCGCGGTGCGCCCGAGCTCTTTGCCTTGATGACCGTGCTGCGCTCCCTGCTCGTCCTCGGAATCTCACGCAACTTCATCAAGACGGGAATCGGCGGACTGATCAAGGATCGACAGCCGAATGCGGACACGCTGACGACAACGGCGGTCGTTGCCTCCGTGCTGGCGGGCAAGCCGGAGTCGAGCCTCATGCTCCTCGCACTCAGCAACGGTGCGGAGATGCTGACGAGCTACGCAGCGGAGAAGGCGCGCACACATATCTCGGGACTGCTCTCACTCGGGCAGCGCGATGTGTGGCTTGTTGAGGAGACGCCGGACGGCGAGGTCGAGCGCAAGGTGTCTGTCGACGAGGTGTGCCCCGGCGATATCATCGCCGTCCACGCGGGTGAGAAGATTGTGATCGACGGGCGCGTCCTGCGCGGCGATGCGGCGGTGACGCAGGCCTCCATCACGGGCGAGTCCGCGCCTGCGATGAAGCATGAGGGCACGCCGGTCTACGCCGGCAGCGTGGTCGAGGCGGGGGAGCTCGTCATTGCAGTGGAGAAGGTGGGCGGCGATACGTCTCTCGCACATATTGTCCACCTCGTCGAGGAGGCGCAGACGCGTCGTGCGCCTGTGCAGAATTTCGCCGACCAGATGGCGAACTATCTCGTACCCGTGTCCTTCCTCGGTGCGGCGATTGTCTACGGGGCGACGCGCGACTGGGGGCGGGTGCTGAACCTGCTCTTTATCGACTTTTCCTGCGGGCTGAAGCTCTCCACGGCGACGGCGATGTCGGCCTCCATTGCGGCGGCGGCAAAGCGCGGTATTCTCGTGAAGGGCGGCAACTATGTGGAGGCGCTCGCGCGCACGGATACGGTGGTGCTCGACAAGACGGGGACGCTGACGGTCGGCGTGCCCGAGATCACGTTCATTCGTACGACAGAGGGCGTGGAGGAAAAGGAAGTGATCCTGCTTGCGGCCTCGGCGGAGGAACACTCTGTTCACCCGCTCGCGGTCGCGATTCAGAAATATGTGGAGGAGCAGGCGTGGAAGGCACCGCAGCACCGCTCCTCCGAGACGATTGTCGCGCGCGGCATGCTCGCCGAGGTGCCGGATTTCGAGGGCTTTGCGGGCGGAACGATCCGCGTCGGCAGCCGTCGCTTTTTGCAGGAAAACGGCGTTGTGGACGAGGAGAATCTCATTGCGTCGGTGACAGGGAAGAATCTTCTCTATGTGGCGCGTGACACGAAGCTCATCGGCATTATCGGCATCGATGATCCGATCCGTCCGAAGATGAAAAAGACGCTGAACCAGCTGCGCCGCTGCGGTGTGGACGAGATTGTCATGCTGACAGGGGATGCGAAGGCGGTTGCTGCGGATGTGGCACGCGAGATGGATGTGGACTCCTATCATGCGGAGATACTGCCCGAGGACAAGTCGCGCTACGTCAACCAGCTGCGTCAGCGCGGTACGGTCATGATGGTCGGCGACGGCATCAACGATGCGCCTGCACTCGCGTTTGCAGACGTGGGCGTTTCGCTCGGCGGGCGGCAGACGGACATCGCGGCGGAGTCCTCGGCGGTGACGATCCATTCGGAGGATCCGACGCGTCTCGTGGAGGCTCTGCGCATCGGTCAGCGGACAATGCACCTCGTGCATCAGAACTTCAAGGCAACGCTGCTCGTCAACTCGTCGGCGATGCTGCTCGGTGCACTCGGCACGATCAGCCCGCTCGCGGCGGCGGCGATTCACAATACGGCGACACTCGCGGTGGTGCTGAACAGCTGCCGCATCCTGACACCGGAGGGCGGGATCTTCGTGCGGCGAAAGCAGGCTTGATGGATGGAGATAAGCTCCCGTGCTGAAGTCTTGCATTTTCGCGTGTCCTGTTGTAAAATACGAACCGTAATGGAAATAGTGTTGGATCAAGCGTGTACCGATCCGCTATTTGAGAGGAGAGTTTGTCAATGGCAGGAAAGATGAAGAACTGCTCAAGCTGCGGGAAGGTATTTGTTTCGATCAATAATTCTCGTATCTGCATGGACTGCCGCGAGAAGGAAGAGCAGTGGGAAAAGCAGATTATTGAATTCGTACGCGATCATCCGAAGAGCCGGATCCCCGAGATCGTTGAGGCGACGGGGGTACAGGAGCCCGTCGTTCGGCGCATGATCCGCGAGGGGCGCTTCCTCTCGTCGGGGGTTGAACTCTTTTATCCGTGCGAGAAGTGCGGGTCGCCCATCCAGAAGGGGCAGTACTGCGAGAAGTGTCAGAAGGAGATGCGTGAGGAGCTGACGGCAGCTGTCGCGAAGCAGTCCGCCTCCGGCATGCGCACGACGTCGGACGGCAGCGGACGCCGCGGATACGTAACGCTTAGCGATAAGTAAAAAACACAGACGGGTACTTAGGAATTTGTTCTTAAGTACCCGTCTTTTTTTTTCGATAAAGAATGTGAAAGGACTCCGAGTAATTTTCGGAAGAAATGAATCACTGATCCAATGCATGCGCCAAGATGACGGGGCTGCATTGCTCGGTGCTTCCTGATACATAGGTGGTGAAGGATATGTTGATCAGTAATCATGCAGTCTCGGCGGTCAGCCGCCTCTATGCCGGCAGCGCAGCAGCGGGAACGCGCCGCGTGGATGCGGCGGGTGCCGTGCAGCGCCCGGATGCACTTGAGCTCTCCGGTGAGGTGCAGAGCTTCGGCGATATTCTGCAAAAGCTGCAGAGCATGGACGATGTGCGTGAGGGGCGTGTAGAAGCGCTTGCACAGGCACAGGCGGGCGGGTATGCACCCGCTGCCTCGGACATTGCGGCAAAGATGCTTGCAATGCGCTATTGATGCAGGTGCAGACCCATGTGGAATGCATTCACGGCAACATTGGAGGAACTGCATCGGCAATATGAGAAGATACGTGCTTTGCAGGAGAAAAAGCGCGGTATTCTCGTTGCGCTTGATATGGCGGCACTGGAGAAACTGACCGCTGAGGAGGACTTCCTTGCACGCGCGGTACAGGAACTCGAAAAGCAGCGCCTGACCCAACTCGCGCAGATTGCAAAGGATACGCCCGGCGTCAGCGCTGAGACAAATATGGAGGAGCTTGCACTCCTCGCACCGACGGATGCCGTCCACCGGTCCGTGCTCGCAGCAAGCCGCAGCCTGAGCCTCATCGTCAAGGAGACGAAGGAGCTCAGCGAGGCGAACTCTCTCCTCATCGAGGGAGCACTGATTGCGGTAAACCGACAACTCGGCAGGATCGGCGGCGCGGTCGTTGATCCCGTCTATGGGAGCAGCGGCGGCGAACAGGTGCGGCATCTGAAGAAGAATCTGGACTATAAGGCGTGAGCGGCAATGACACATGAGACACGCGAGGCACTTGTACTCCTAAAGGCACAGCTCGCTGCCTGCGACGGGGCGGTGCTTCGCTTTGCCGCACTGCGGGAAGCACTCTCACGGAGTGCCTCGGGCGGAGGCATCGCAGAGCCGACGGCAGAGGCAGAGCGCAGCCTGAGCGAGGTGCGTGCGCTCGCGCGGCAGCAGGCAGACTTCCTCGTGAGATCGGGGGCAGAAAGCCTCTCCGACCTCGTCTCCCGCGAACCGAACCTGCGGGAGCGGCTTGCGGTCGAGCGCGTTCTGCGTGCGGCTGCCGCGCGCCAGGCGGAGCTGCGGGAGCGCGTTCAGGTCTGCGGGCAGCTCCTGCACAAGAGTGCAGAGTTCGTGAACTATCAGCTCAATGTCATCTCTGGTACGGTCGCCGATGATACCTACGGCAGATCGCAGCCCGTCGCGGGACCTGCACCGGGGGTGCGGCGCGAAATTGCAATGTTTGATGCGGATGTATAATTTAGATGTAGTTATTATAGGGAAAGAGTGAGGGATCTATGCGGTCAACTTTTGCCGGACTCAATACGATGGTGCGGGGCATCCAGAACAATCAGCTCTCGCTCGACACCACCGGACACAACATTACGAACGCCTCGACGGAGGGGTACTCGCGGCAGCGCGTGGATTCTGCGGCGACGAACTATCAGGAGCGCCCCTCCCTGTACGGCGGGGTTTACGTCGGCGGCGGCGTGGATGTCGTCGCACTCAACCGTGCGCGCAACATCTATGCGGACAAGCAGTACTGGTCGGAGAACTCGGCACAGAACCTCTACCAGACGTACAAGACGAACTACGACAAGGTCGAGACGGTTTTCAACGACTCAAAGAAGACAGGTGTCCTGAACGCGATGCAGCAGTTCTACTCTTCGTGGGTCAACCTCTCCGACTACGCAAGCGACTCGGCTTCGCGCACATCGGTCATCACGAAGGGCAACAACCTCATCGACCGCATTAAGACAGCAGCGAAGCAGATGCAGGTTCAGATTACGTCACAGTACGATGAGATGCGGATTCAGGTCGGCAAGGTCAACAGCCTTACCAAGGAAATCGCACGGCTCAACAAAAACATCATGTTTGCCGAGACGAACGGCGGCAAGGCGAACGATCTGCGCGATCAGCGCGATCTCCTTGTAGACAAGCTCTCCGAGATTACGAACGTCAATGTTTACGAGGAAGCAAACGGGCAGTATACGGTCGTGTCGAACGGCATGTCGCTCGTACAGCGCGAAAGCTCTCTGACGCTCGAGATGAGCCCGCCGATCAACAACAAGCAGTACGGGATCACGGACTACACCCTGCGCATCAAGGAGGCGGGCGGCATCGGCTATGTCCCGCAGAGCGGCATTTTGAAGGCGCTGCAGGATACAATCGTGCAGGACAAGGGACATATCGACCAGCTTGCGGACATCTCCGCAACCCTTCTCACAACATTCAACGATGTGCATAAGCAGGGCGCGGGCATCGATGCGGATTCGACGACGTGGCTGAATTTCTTTGGAAAGAATAAGTTCAAATCCCCGAACGGAACCACCTACGACCAGATGCAGTACACGTGGCATGTGGATCCGCTGACGGGTGAGCGCTATATGCAGGCAGCGGGGGCAAGCCTCACGCGTACGCATGCGGCAGGTCCGCCTCCGACGACAACGGTGTCGACCAACGTGATCGGCGCGCCGGACAGACTCCAGTCCATGCAGATCATCAACGAACTCAAGATCGCGGACGAACTGACTGCACCGGGCGGACAGAACCTCGTCGCCGCGCGTCAGATCACGAACGCGGGAGGGACGAAGGTGACGCCGACGCTGACCAACACCTCCTCGACCTTCACCTACAATGACAGCTGGGTCAACGGCACCGCCGACGGTACGATTGCGGTCGAGCTGAGCAAGCTCTTCAACATCGACCAGGCGGGGACGATGAACCCGCGCGGCACGGTGCGCGCGGTCAGCGATGTCTCGATCAACCAGTACTACAACAGCATGATGAGCAAGCTCGGTGCGGATGCGGAGAACCTCGACAAGACGCTCAAGCAGCAGGACGACCTCATGACGCAGATCGAGCAGTGGCGACAGTCCACGTCGGGTGTTGACTGGAACGAGGAACTGACGAATATGCTCAAGTTCCAGACGGGGTACGGTGCGTGCTCACGCATGCTCACGTCGATGGATGAGATGTTGGATCGCCTGATCAACAGCACGGGCGTGGTCGGAAGGTAAGAGGTGACATATGGTTCGCATTAGCAGCAACTACATGGTGCGGCGCTATCAGCACGATCTGAATGCGCTTGACTACACGAAGTCGAAACTCATGGAACAGGGTGACGGCAGCAAGCTGCACCGTCCATCGGACAACTCCGTGGACTACTCGCGCTACCTGCGCTACGATGTCTCCGAAGGAGAGAACGACCGCTATCAGGCCAGCGTTCAGGCAGGCATCTCGTGGATGAACTCGACGCAGACCTCGCTCTCCGCGATGGAGGACATCCAGAAGACATTCAAGGCAAAGACCATTCAGGGCGCGAACGACGACAAGGATGAGAAGAGCGGCGACTGGCCTGCGATTGCACGCGAGATGAAGGCGAACATCGAGCAGATCGTCTCGCTCGGCAATACCCAGCTCGGCGACCGCTATGTTTTCTCAGGGCAGGCAGATCTCAAGCAGCCCTTCCTCATGTCGAGTGAGGCAGACCTGAAGAAGCGCGGCGTTACCAAGAGCCTTGACGATCGTCAGACGGCGTTCTTTACGTCGGCAAGCGACAACGACAGTGCAGATTTCCTGCATCAGATGCTCTCGCTTGAGGGCAGCGACGGCAAGACCTACTATATGAATACGCTTACGGGCAACGTCTACACGAAGGAGTTCGTGCAGGATGGCTACAAAGATCTGATCGCCAAGGGATATAAGACCGAGGCGGATGCGATTGCTGCCGGTGAAACAACCTTCGTAGGGAATGTCGCGGGCGTGACGAAGGGCTCGGGCTTCATCAAGGACAACTTCAAGAACACGGGAGAGTTGATCAACGATCCTGTCGCGGCACCCGGCAAGGGCGAAAACTGGTCCAATACAGCAGCGGTGCCCGGTGTGACGCTGAAATTTTCCTATGTGCGCCAGCAGCTTGTCACGTATCAGGGCGACAGGCGCTACATCTCGATGGTCAAGCAGAACGGCTCGACGGAGCCGTCGGCGGATACAGTCAACAAGACGGGCGTTGATATCTTCGGGCGCGACCTCTTCGACGACAAGAACTCCGGCCGTGTTCCTGACGACCCCTCGGGAACAGCGATGGTCAACAATATGCTGACGGTCTATGCCAAGACGAAGGCGTGCGATGCGCACTGGCTGAGTTCGGACGGCGTTACGCTTGCTGATGTTGCCAATCAGGTGACGCTGCAGGCTCATACGGAGACGGGCTCGCGCAGCGGTCTCTACACGGATATGAAGAGCATTCTCACGGATCACAAGGAGAATATCACGCGCGATATCACAACGGCTACCGGGACGGACGTGGCGGAGCTCGCAACGAAGATGATGCAGCAGCAGACGATCATGAGCATGTCGCTCTCGATGGGGGCGCGCATCCTGCCGCTCTCGCTCGTGGATTATCTGCGGTAATACCATGTAACGGCAGTTCATAAACGGGAAAGGATGCCCTTTATGCCCATGCGCTATCTCAATATACGATCCACGCTGCCGATCATCGGCATGCGTATACAGTACAATTCGCTGGATTCCGGAATCCATCAGCCGCGCTACGAGCAGGAGACGCAGCAGGCGCGCTCGAACCGCGGCGTGACGCAGCCGAAGCTCTCGATTGACAGCTATCCGAGCCGGCACAGCTACGGATATACGAATCATACGGACTTTGCCCGCGAGAATCTCGAGCGCGGCATGAGCGAGGTGCGTAAGGGAACCTCGAAGCATACGCAGATGGCGTGGGCGCTCGCCGAGGACGGCCCCAAGCCGGGGCGTCAGGTCGGCATAGAGTTCGCCAAGCGTGACATGGAAAACCGCATGACACAGCAGCGTCAGCTTGTTGCCGCCGCGATTCCCGATCCTGAGATCCATTTTGATGTGGGACAGGCGGTCGGAGAGCCGACCGTCGGTCACACGACGCCGCACTGGCATACGGAGAGTCGTCCGCGCCTGCACTACAACCGCGGCAGTGTCGAAACATACCTGCAGCAAAAAGGCGATATCCACAGGTGGGTCAGCGAAGGCAAATACGATGTACGTGCATAACAGGAGTCATTGATGAAGAAGATTATGACGAGCCGCTTCGGTGAGATTGAGGCGGCAGAAGAGTCCATCATCCATTTTGCGGCAGGCATTCCCGCCTTCGAGGAGGAGCGGGAATTTGTCATCATACCGTACGAGGAGGACAGTCCGTACGTGTTCCTGCAGTCGGTGCAAACGCCGGATCTTGCCTTTTTGATGACGATGCCGCTCACATTTTTCCCGGACTACGAGTTCACCATCGACGATGAGGTGGAGGCAGAGCTTGGCCTGACATCTCCGGAGGAGGTGCTGATCTATGCGATTCTTACACTCTCGGGGCATGAGATCCGCGATCTGACCGCGAACCTCATGGCTCCCATCGTCATCAATGCCGCAACGCGTCAGGCAAAGCAGATTGTGCTTGACCGGAGCGCATATACAACGAAGCATCGCCTGTTCCCCGCTGAGAAGGAGGAACGGTAATGCTCGTACTCACACGTAAACCCAGACAGCAGATCATGATCGGCGACAATGTCGTCGTCAACATCGTGGAGGTCCAGGGCGACAACGTGCGCATTGCCATTGATGCGCCGCGCAGCGTCAAGATTTATCGCGGTGAGATCTATCGGGCGATTCAGGAAGAGAATCAGAAGGCAGCGGCAGCGCCCGCGAACTTTGATCTTAGTGCCTTGCCCAAAAACTGAGAAGGAACCATCAAGGAAGAACGGAATGGGAACGCCGGATGCGTTCCCAATGACACACGGAGGGGTGCCTTATGACCGTAACGAATGTTCAGGATGTTATGCTTGCGGCGGTCGCCGTCAGCAGTATGGGGGAAGATGTTCCCAAGGCGAATGTGCAGGAGTCGTTGCAGACATCGCCTACAAGCGCACTGCCTGCAGCCGAACCGGCTGAGTCCTCTGCAGAGGAGAAGGAGCAGCATGCGCCGCTCTCGGAGGAGCAGACGGCGTTCATCACGCAGCAGCTCAATGAGATCATGCGAAACATCAATGTTGATCTGCAGTTCCAGTACCACAAAGAAGTCAACTTTATGTCTGTGCGAATGCTTGACAAGAAGACCGGTGAGGTCTTGCGCGAGGTTCCGCCCGAGGCAATGGTAGAGCACATGATCAAGGTGCACGACTGGATCGGCGCCTTCCTGGATAAGACGGCGTAGGGAGATAGAAGGAGAAGAATATGTCATCAGCAAAAGGTATCTATGGACTTTCCGGGTCGGGCCTTGACGTTGAGTCACTGGTCAAGGTCGGGATGATCTCTCAGCAGAAGAAATACGATCGTATTTATAAGAAGGAAGTCGAAACAGAGTGGCGTAAGGAAGCGTATGCGAATGTCTATGACAAGACGAATACGTTTAAAAGCCGCATGTCTGACTATCGTCTGAGCTCTTTGACGAAGCCGATGACGACGACCAGCTCGAATACCGACGCCGTTACGGCGACGGCGAACGCGAATGCGGGTGTTATGGCACATACGGTCGAGGTCACACAGGCTGCGACGAACGCCTATCTCATGACGGCATCGGGGCAGCATGTCGGACGTACGGGCACACCTGGGAGCACGATGCTCAAGGACATTGCATTTGCAGGCGGCACACGTCCCAGCGGCATGCTGGACGGGGACACGGCACTCAAATTCAAGGTGTCAAACGGCACGGGCTCGGCAGAGGTGACGTTCACTGCGGAGGAGGTCTTTACGAAGAACCTCACGCTCAATGATCTTGCGAATCGGATCAATAACGCTCGCTATAATGCGAGCGGGAAGAAGACCTCGCTCGATATTCGTGCGAACTATGACTCCGTATCAGATGGTTTTTCTCTCGCCAACAGCAAGACGGGCGACAGCAACAAGATTGACCTCACCGTGGATACAACCTCAAGTTCTGCGAGTTATACGACGACCCTCCTGAATAATCTGAAGCTCGGTGTTGTCAGCAATGGCACCATCGGTTCTGCTATGACGCTTACAACGAGCAGTCCGACGACCATCTCCATGGCGGCAGCGGGAACCAACGCAAACGTCAAGATTGACGGGCGTGACTACAACAACCTGCAGGACAACAAGCTCGAGGTGGGCGGTGTTACCTACACATTTAAGAAGCCGACTCCTGTGGGCACGCCGGCGACGGTCAATGTCGCACAGGATCAGGACAAGCTTGTCGAGAACGTCAAGAAATTTGTCGAGGAGTACAATGCACTGCTCGATGAACTGAACAAGCTATACGGCGATAAGGGACACAAGGACTACGGCGTACTCACGAAGTCACAGGAAGACGGGATGACGAAGGAGCAGGTCGAGAAGTGGAACGCGAAGGCGAAGGAAGGCCTTCTCTACCGTGACAGTTACGTACGCTCCATCATCGGCGATATGCGCGACGCAGTCATCAACCCCGTGAAGTCCGTGCCGGGGCGTTACTCCACCCTCTCGTCTATCGGCATCACGGCAAAGGATCAGAAGGGGCATCTGCAGATCGACGAGACGAAGCTCAAGAACGCAATTGCGGCAGAGCCGGACGCGGTGTACCGTCTCATCTCGCATGACGATGAGAACGATGACTACGGCAACAGCGGTGTTGCCACCCGTCTCTATAACAAGCTGGGCGGACGCCTCAAAGAGCTCGAGCGCCATTCCGGCGTCGCAGCAGACAAGACGGATCTCAGCGAACTGGGCAAGCTGATCCAGAACTACGAGAAGCAGATGAGTGACTTTAAGAAACTCATGTCGTCCTTTGAGAGCAAGCTTTACCAGAAGTACAACGCAATGGAGGAAGCAATCGCCCGTCTCTCGACGCAGTTCAATTTCTTCAATGGAAAGTGATGCAGGGGGGGATTCCCATATGGTAAACAGTGCTGCGGAGGCATATAAGAAGCAGCAGGTGATGACGGCGACACCCGAGGCACTGACACTCATGCTCTACAACGGATGTCTCAAGTTCATCAAGGAGGGGGTCGAGGCACTTGCGGAGAAGAACTACGAGGCATCGAATAGCTCCCTCCAAAAGGCACAGAATATCATCTCGGAGTTCCGCATCACGCTCAACATGGATTATGAAATCTCCCATCAGCTGATGCCGCTCTATAACTATGCCTACGACCGCCTGGTCGAGGGAAATATGAAGAGCGACCCTGCGATTATCCAGGAGGCAACCGACATCATGACAGAGCTGCGCGATGCGTGGGCACAGGCTATGAAGAAGGCGCGCGAGGAGAAGGGCGCACAGGGCATGGAAGGGAGCGGCGTCTATGCCGGATGAATCCTACGAGACAGCGCGTGAGCTCTGGGAGAAGTATCGTGTGCTCACACACGAACTGCTCAAATTCGTCGATGCAAGCGAGATTGACACCTTTATCGAACTCGTTGAGCAGCGTGGGCAGATTGTCGATCTGCTGCAGGCACTGCCTGCAGATCCCTATCGTGCAGGAGCGGAGTGGGCGGCGCTCGATGCGGAGATCCGCCCGCTCGAGATGCAGATCCAGTACAAGGCACGCGCATGGCTGAACCGTTCGCGCCGCCAGAACGCCGCCGTTCACAGCTACGATCTCACGGGGGCGAGCCCTCTCGGCGGAAACCTTAACCGACGATACTAATAATTTTTTAAAAAAAGCAGGGCGCTGCCCTTGACAAACAGATGAAAAAAAAGTAAAATGTTTGCAGTCAGATACTTAAGTATATCCTCTTCATGACGATATACTTTATGTAAGGCGATAATAAGCAAGCGGGGCGGCTGCCAGGGACGGCTAGCTAGCAGCCATCCAGGATAGACGCGTCACTTGCCTATTATACAGCGGGCACGGATGTCCGCACATACATTCAACATTCCGGAACATCCGGAAAGACACCAGGGAGGAATTTACACATGGCAATGGTAGTCAAGAACAACATGTCGGCGGTCAACACGCTCAACATCCTGAACAAGAACCAGTCGGCACTCGCGAAGAGCCTTCAGAAGGTCTCCTCGGGCATGAAGATTAACTCGGCCGGCGATGATGCTTCCGGCTATGCCATCTCCGAGCGTATGCGCGTCCAGATCCGTTCGCTCGATCAGGACAACCAGAACACGCAGAACGGCAACAGCATGATGCGCACCGCTGAGGGTGCTGTCTCCAGCACGGTCGAGATCCTCAAGACCCTGAAGGAGAAGGCGATCAACGCAGCGAACGACACGAACACGGACGAAGATCGCCGCGCGATCCAGAAGGAAATCAACCAGATGGTTGACCAGATCGACGACAATGCACTTGCAACGTACAACGGCAAGTACCTCGTCGATGGTTCGCGCAACAGCATTGGTACGGCAACCTGCACGACGCTCACGAACAGCGCGATGAGCACGGCTTCGGCATGGGGTTCTGCACTGACAGAGCTCAAGAGCCGTACGGATGAGAGCCTCAACATCCAGTCGACGGATAAGATCACGGTTTCGTATGTCCGTCAGGGCCGCACGTACACGACGACGTTCTCGGTCGGCAGCACGAACGCGCTCTCTGATATTATCAAGAGCACGGCGTACAACGGCACGGAGTCCCTCGCGGGCACGGCCGCAGTCGCAACGGCCTCCACGAAGGAAGGGGCGCTCATTGGCCTTGACAAGGCGAAGAACAGCGTCTACACGGCGGATAACAAGTCGGCTCTTTCGATTCAGGCTGCGGGTGCTGGTACGACCTATCAGATCTCCTCGTTCACGCTCTCGATCACAGACAACACGGGCGCGATCCGCAAGACGGCCAATACGGCCCTCGATGCATTCAACGAGCGCGTTCGCGCAGAGAACGAGTCCGCTGACAATGCACTCACGCTCCAGACGGGTGTCAAGGCGAACCAGGCGATCAAGGTCAGCATGACGGATATGCGTTCGCTCGCTCTTGGTCTCAAGGGCACGGACGGCTCTGTCCTCAGCGTTCAGACGCAGGACAAGGCAAACGCTGCGATCAATACGATCGAGACGGCTCTCCAGAAGGCGCTCGACGAGCAGGCAAACATCGGTGCTGTTCAGACGCGTCTCAACTACACGAGCTCGAACCTCACGACGGCGTCCGAGAACGTTCAGAACTCCGAGTCCACGATTCGCGATGCGGATATGGCGAAGGAGATGACGAACTACACGAAGAACAACGTTCTGCTTCAGGCTGCGCAGTCCATGCTCGCACAGGCGAACCAGAACAGTTCTGCAGTTCTCTCGCTTCTCCAGTAATTTACAGTCTCGGCTGTATCTATACGGATGGAACCTCTCCCTTCGGGGAGGGGTTCTTTTTCTTTGCTAATTTAGTGAATATCGCGTATAATATTCTTCGAATGAGAAGGAAAGGATGTGCCACATGAAGATCTCTGCCTGCTATATTGTCAAGGACGAAGTGAACGAGCTTTGCCGATCACTTGCGTCTGTTCGGGAAACTGTGGATGAGATCATTGTCGTTTCTACGGCCGGAAGCACCGCTGTAGCCGATGCGGCGTCAGAGTTTCATGCACACCTTTATGATTTTCCATGGAAGAATGATTTCTCTCAGGCACGTAATTATGCACTCAAACAATGCAGGGGTGATTTTGTCATTTTTTTGGATGCCGACGAATATTTCTTTCATCCTGAGCAATTACGGGATGGAATTGAAGCGGCAATCCATGAAAATAAAGACGTCGATATTATTATGATTTCACTCTGCAATTTTATGACAGAGAATTCCATGAAGGATGCAATGCGTATGTGGAGTCCGCGGATTTTGCGAATGCCCGGACTTCACTACGAAGGGATGATCCATGAGCAGGCGGTCCGGGACGATGGGGGGAAGCGGGTGCTTGTCTATGGGGATGCACGCCTTGATGCGGGGCATACCGGATATCTGCAGAAGCGTGGGGCAGAGAAGATACGGCGCAATATCGCCATGCTTGAGCATGACGCTGAGATGCATGGACGAACAGCGATGCATGCCTTTTATCTGGCAGACTGTTACTTCGGACTGAAGGATTATGCAAAGACGCTCATGCTGTCCAAGGAGGCTCTGCAGGGGGATATTGCCTTCACCGACGAAGAGAGCAAGATCTGGCACCAGATGATTGAGTCCATGCGTGCCCTTCATTATTCAGATGAGGAGATGCTTATATTTGCTGATGAGGCAATAGAAAAATTCCCGTATCTGCCGGACTTCTATGCCCAGCGCGGCATGATTCTCTGTGGGCTCGTGCGTTATCATGAGGCAGCAGAATCCTTTGAGGAGGCCTTGCGTCACTATAAGGATGATTTTTCTTCCGCGCATGACTCCTCGTTCTTTAACGATGCTGTTGCAGCCTTTGCGGCAGAACGCCTTTCATTGCTTTATCAGGAACTTGGAGAGCCTGCAAGGGCACAGTTTTGGATGGAAAAACACAGAGCATATATGGGGGGGCATATGGGGGAGAGGATAAAAGACAACGTGCGCATTACGGCATGCTATATTGTGCGCGATGACGCTGCTCACCTGAAAAAATCGATCGAAAGTCTTAGGTCGCAGGTGGATGAGCTTATTGTTTTGGATACAGGCTCGCAGGATGATACGGTGCACGTAGCGGAGGCGTATGGAGCTGCGGTGTATCATTGGGCGTGGCAGGATGATTTTGCGGCGGCACGGAATGCAGCTCTTGCCCATGTGACGGGAGATTGGATTATTTTTATCGATGCGGATGAATATTTTTCTCTCGAGACACGAGATCATTTACGTGCGGTTATTGAGGAAGCAGACCACACAGGCGGTGAAGTACTTCTCATACCGTGGCATAATATCGACGAGACAACCGGAGAGACACTGCTGGACTCCTATGCACCGCGTATCTTTCGCCGACGCGAGGGACGGCATTACGTCGGGCGTATTCATGAAGAGTTGAGAAATGCGGACGATACGGTGCCGTCGATTCGAATGATTGCTGCATCCCTGCTGTCTCTCGTGCATACAGGATATTCTGCCCTGCTGACACGTGAAAAGGGGGAGCGAAATCTGCGCATTCTCCTCGAAGAAGTGAAACAGGGCAATATGCCGGATCGCTGCTGGCGTTATCTCGCTGAGACCTATGATAATCTGGGCGATGAACACATGGCAGAACACTATGCACTTCTCGACATTGGGATGGGGCGCCGCAGTGTTGTATATGCCAGCCGTTCCTATCGGATTCTCCTGCGTATCTATGGTATGCAGCCTCTGCTCAGAGAAAAGTACCTTGCTGTGGCCGAGCAGGCCGCGCACGAATTTCCGGAATTGCCGGAGATGCATGCTGAGTATGCCGAGGCACTTGCCGCCTTCCATCGTTACGCAGAGGCAATTGAGGCGGCAGCGACGGCACTCCGGATACAGCCGTCGGAGTCGGGAACGGAGCAGTCTGTCTTTACGGCGGAGATGCACGAGGCCCTCTGCCGCCGCATGGAGATCTGGCGGCGCATCGCTGCACATGCAGAAGAGATGCGCATTGCCGCATGTGTCTTTGTGCGTGATGATGTGCGGGATATGGAATGCTGGCTGTCGAATACAGCGGTCTACGCGAATGAACGGATTGTCGTCGATACGGGATCGACGGATGGGACGCGTGTGCTTGCCGAGAAGGCGGGAACGAAGCTCATTGATTTTACATGGAAAGATGACTTCGCCGCCGCACGGAATGCTGCAATCGGGGCGGCAAGCGGTGATTGGGCTGTCATCCTCGATGCAGATGAGTCGTTCTTTGAGCCGAGTGAAGTGCGTGCCTATCTTTCCATGGTGGATGTGATCCTGCCGCATGTGGATGCCGTACTCCTGCCGATTGTGCACATAGATGAGGATGCGGGCAGCCGTGAAATGGGGCGTGCGCCGCATGTCCGACTCCTGCGCATGGGGCGCGGGCTTTTCTATGAGGGTCGGGTGCACGAGGCATTGCGCAAGACGGACGGAGAACCCGTTCTCTATCATGAAGCAGCGGCACTTGCGGTTCGCCACGTGGGCTATTCATCGGGACGTATCCGCGCGAAACATGAGCGAAATCTTGCATTGATGGAGCGGCGCGTAGAGGAGAGCGGGCTTCAGCCCGGAGACTGCCGCTATCTTGCCGATACCTATTACGGTCTTGGGAAATATGCGGCGGCGCTGATTTATGCGCGTGCCGCATTGGAGGAGTCTGTGAGTTCTGTTGGCGCACAGAGCCATCTCCATCAGCTCCTGCTTGATGCAATGGAGAAGGAAAATGTTCCGCTTGCACAGCAAGTGGAAGCTGCGCGTGCAGCGTGTCAAGAATTCCAGCAGCTGCCGGACTTCTATGGACGGCTTGGCCTGCTGCTTGCGGCATGTGGTGATGGAGAGGCCCTGTCCGCACTGACGCGTGCGTTGGAACTCTATGAGAGTCCTGCAGATACGGCAGGCGAGGCATCCGAATTTCCTGTGTGGGCAGGCGCAGTATCTGCCGCGCGTGCCCGCCTCCTGATGGAGATGGGGCATGCGTCTGCGGCAGAGGAGGAGCTTGCCCGCGCCTTTGCGCTTGATACAGCCCGCGAGGAGGCTCTGGATGTCTATGTGGAGCTGCACGCCTCCGAGGATATGGGGACCGTTCTGAGCGGCTTGCGTGAAATGCTCGGCAGCGATGCGGGGACACTTTCCTATCTTGCTCGTTTTGCGGACAGCTACGGTTGGTTGGAACTCGCTGCAGCGGCGCGTGCCGTGCTCTCGCAGGAGATCGGACAGGCTGTACCGATACCGGAGATCTACACGAAGATGCAGAGCCTAACTGCAGAGGAATTTGGGGAGCAGGTTGTCGGCACATTGGCCGAATATGCGCGAGAGATACCGGAGGTTCTTCTGCGTCTAGAGCGAGAGCGCCATGCGGAGAGCATCCATCTCTATCAGCGTCTGCGTGGGGTGCTCCCGCGTGCGATGCAGATCCTTTGGCGCCATTATGATGAGCCGGATGCTGCTCCGCTGCCGGATACCATAGACGGCTACCGTACAGTGCGTGAGGCGTTTATTCATCATTCAAATGCAGAACAGGCAGAGCGATTCCTGCGCATATCTGCTGATTATGGAACAGAACATCTGCTCGCTGCGGCAGAGGATTTTGCTGCAGCGGAGCGTTGGAAGGGGGCATTTCTCGGATGGCAGTTCCTCTCTGCCGCAGAGGGAGAGACACCGGATACACTCTATGGGATGGCGCTTGCCGCACTGCATCTTGGTGCGCGTGCGGAGGCGCAGGAATATCTCGCGCATGCGCTTTCCCTTGCCCCCGCGCATCGAAAGTCAAAGGAATTGATGGAGTTGGTACGATGAGGATATCAGCCTGTGTCATTACGAAGAATGAGGCAGAAAATCTGCCGCGCTGGCTCGTGTCGATGCGCACCTTTGCCGATGAGATGATCGTCGTCGATACGGGGTCGACGGATGCGACGGTGGAGATTGCGCGTGCAGGCGGTGCACGAGTCTGCCATTTCGACTGGATCAATGACTTTGCGGCGGCAAAGAATTTTGCACTCGATCAGGCGAAGGGCGACTGGGTTGTCTTTACGGATGCGGACGAGTATTTCACGGAGGAGAGCGTACCGCGCGTGCGGCCGCTGATCGAGGAATACGCAGGACGGGAGACGTTCGACGGCTTTATTGTTCACCTTGTCAATATCGACATGGATACGGGGGCGCTGCTCGGCACATCGGCAGAGGTGCAGCGCATCTTCCGCCGTGCACCGCACATCCGCTTTGTGGGGAGCATCCACGAGCATGTGGAGAATCTCAGCGGCGACCCGGCGCGCGAAATGGCGATGGCACCGGGGCTCGTGCTCTATCATACGGGCTATTCGCCGCGCATCATCAAAGAGAAGTCCAAACGCGATCTGGCCCTGCTGCTTGCACGACGTGCGCGCGGAGAGTATCGAAAGCTCGATGAATATCATCTGATGGATTGCTACTATACGTTGGAGGACTATACGCAGGCGGCGCATTATGCACGACTGGCGCGGGACAGCGCGGATCGTCCGGTAGGCTCTGAGGATCGCCCGCATGCGGTTCTGCTTCAATCCCTTATCCTCGCAGGGGCAGAGGAAGCAGAGATTACGGAAGCATATGAGACGGCACGAAAAGCTCTTCCCGAGAAAGCGGATTTTCCCCTGATTTACGGAACCTATGCGTGGGAGGCAGGATATTACGCACGGGCACGCGAAGCGTATACGGACGGAATTCGTCTGCACGAGGAATACTATCAGGAGGGCGATTACTCCGGGGTTCTTGCGCCGAGTGTCTACATGCGGCTTGGCGAGACGGAAGAACTTACAGGGAATACGGATGGGGCGGCGGCACTCTATGAGCGTGCACTGCGGCTGCGTCCGCACTACGCACCAGCCCTTGCTCGGTTCGCACGCCTTCTCAGGGCGGCGGGAGCGGATGATGCGGCTGTGATCGAGGCGCTGAACGCACATTACGATGAAACTGCGGACGCGGCGTTTCTCGCATCTGTGCTGGCGGGCATCTTTCCGCGCGCGGGCCTCTACTATGATCGGCGTGCGAAGGTGAAGTTCTCCGAGCGGCGGCGATTCCTGCTCGCGGGGGATGTGTGTTCTGCAGCAGCATCGCTGGTTGAGGATATGGAACGCACGGCGGCAGCTGCAGCAGCATATGGGAGGGGCTTTGCACCCGCACAGCAGGGCGCGCTTGCTCTCCTCCTGCCGGATTCCTGCAGAGAGATCTCTGCCGCACCCGAGGCAGTGCGTATGCTGCGCCGCATTGGACGTCTTGCGAGAGGAATGGAATGAGGATGGACAGACTTGAGGCGCTGCGCGATGATATTTTCGCGGCGCTTTCATGCGGAGACGAGACGGGGGCGCGCAAGGGAATCAAGCGCCTGCGCAGACGTGAGCCTGTCGAGGCGGCGGGGCTTTTGACGGCACTTCACATCGAGGCGGGGCGTGCGCGCGAGGCTCTTGCGGCATGGCGGAAATGCGGGAAATACGCGCCCCATGATCCCTATACAATCTTCCTGCGTGCGCGCATTCATCTCCTGGAGGGGGAGCGTTCCGCCGCGCTGGACCTGCTCACGCCGCTCCTCGACGCGGAGATGATGCCCGCCGTTGCAGAGAAGGTCTACAATCTTGCGGGACAGTGTGCACGATTCCTCGGACGAGCCGCCGATGCAGTACGATTCTATGAGCGGGCGCGCGATGCTGCGCCGAATCTCGCACTGCGTGCGCTCAACGCGAGCAATGTGCTCTTTAACCGCCACTATCTGCCGGCCACATGTGCAGAGGATAGGAGGGCGGCAGAGGAATACGGTGCGCTCTTTGTGGATGTGTGCCCGTTTGACCATGCCGCGCATCGCAGGGGAAAGCGACTGCAGGTTGGATATCTCTCACCCGATGTCAGGGAGCACGTTGTGCTCTCCTTTTCGTATGCTCTGATGACGGCGCTCGATCCCGCACGCTTTGCGGTGACGGTCTATGCACTGAATGCAGAGGACGAATATACCGAGAGGGTGAAGCAGTCCGTCGATCATTTTCGCAGCCTTTCCGGCCTTTCGCCAGAGGAAGCCGCGCATGAGATCTATCGTGACGGCATCGACATCCTTGTTGATCTCGCAGGGCACACGGCGGGCAGTACGCTGCCGATTCTCGCCTATCGTCCCGCGCCTGTGCAGATCTCGGGGATTGGCTATTTTGCATCGACCGGACTGAAAACGGTGGACTACTTCCTTGCCGATCCCGTTCTTGCGGCAGGGGATGCGGAGGATGGATTTACGGAGGAGCTGCTTGTTCTTCCTCAGACGCATTTCTGCTGGCAGCCGCTGCATGAGACTCCTGCCCCTGAGCATCCGCCTGCAGCGGGACGCCCCACCGTCTTTGGCAGTTTTAACAATTTCACCAAGCTGAGTGATGATGTCCTTGCTGCATGGGCAGAGATCCTGCGCCGCGTGCCGGAGAGCCGTCTCTTTCTAAAGACGGATGTCTTTTCATATGCGGATGCCAGTGCAGAGGCGATGCACCGCCTTGCGGAGGCGGGCATTCCGTGCGCGCGCGTCGATACGGAGGGGGCGTCACGGGACTATCTCGCCGCGTACAATCACGTGGATATTGCGCTCGACCCGTTCCCATACCCCGGCGGCGGAACAACCTGCGACGCGCTCTACATGGGTGTGCCCGTTGTGACGCTTGCGGGGGAGAGCCTCGGCAGCCGCTTCGGCGCATCCCTTGCGGAGAACATCGGAGCGGGGGCACTTGTCGCGCGGACGATAGAGGAATACGTGGACCGCGCGGTCTCTCTGGCAAATGATCCCGCGCTGCTCGATGCGCTGCATACGGGGCTGCGGCAGATGATGGAACGTTCCCCCGTCATGGATGCAGCTGCTTATGGTGCGGCAGCGGGGGCAGCCTATGACGCAGTCTGGACGGCATACACAGAGCACTGCGATCCGTTAAAGTCTCTCTCCGTTCGTGACGATAGTATGAGTATGGATGTAAAGACGCTGAAAGACCGTATTTTTGCGGCCCTTGCAGCGGAGCATTATGCCGAAGCGCAGGAATGCGCAGAGCGCGCCTTTGCCGCAGGCATGCAGGATGATATGCTGCGCTATCTTCATGCCTATGCCGTGGAGCGGCAGGGCGATCTGCTGCGCGCCATGAGACTGGCAGAGGAATATCTGGCAGCGGGGCGCAGCGAGCTTCGTCATGAGTTCATGCGGCTGCGTGCTGCTGTCGCCTATCGCATGGGCGATGTGCGGGCGGCAGAGTTCTATCAGCGTGCCTATGAGGAGGAGCCGTCCGATACGGGGCTCTACAGTTCGTTTCTGCTTGCACAGAATGCACAGATTGTGGACTCGGATGAGTTGTTTCGTGCGCACTGTGCATACGATGCACTCCTTGCGGATGTCCCGCGCTACACGTACTCTGTGCCCTGCCGCCGTCAGAAGATTCGTGTCGGCTATATCTCGCCGGATTTTCGCCACAATGTCATGCAGCATTTTGTGCAGCCGCTGCTGACAGGATATGACCGTGCACGTTTCGAGGTCTATGCCTATAGTACGGCAGAGGAGCCGGATGAGGTAACGGCGGCGCTGCGCTCCCATGTGACTGTGTGGCGCGATCTGGGCGCGGCTGTACCAGAGGACATCGCTGCACGCATTCACGCGGATGCGGTCGATATTCTCGTTGATCTTGCAGGGCATGCGGCAGGCGGAGCTCTGCCCGTACTCGCACGGCGGCCTGCGCCCATACAGATGATGGGGCTCGGCTATACGGCGACATCGGGTCTGAGTACCGTGGATTACTTCCTGACGGATGCAGCGTGTGACCCCGTCGGGGGGGCGAGTGAGGCGTATTTTACGGAGAAATTGATTCGGCTGCCGAGTCAGTTCGTCTATGTGCCGCGTGCGGGGCTTTCGGTTTCGACGGGGGCACCTGTAAAGAGGAGCGGATACATCCTTTTTGGCGTATTCAATCAGTATCGCAAGTTCACCGATGAGATGCTTCTGCTCTGGCGGGAGATTCTGGAACGGGTGCCGCAGGCACAGCTTCTGCTGAAGTCCCAGATTTTCTTTGCGCCGGCAATGGCGGAGGAGGCGCGGGCACGGCTCACGCGTCTTGGGTTTGACCTCGCACGCGTGATTTTGGAACCTGCGACAACGGACTATATGGAGCGCTATCTCGATGTGGATATTGCGCTCGATACGTATCCGTGGCCGGGCGGAGGAACGACCTGCGACGCCCTCTATATGGGCGTTCCCGTGGTGACCATGTATGCTGCGCGGCGCAGTACGCGGTTTTCCTATGCGCTGCTGACGCACGTGGGATTGGACGAATGCGCTGTGCAGACACCGGAGGACTATGCTGCGTGTGCCGTCGCCCTTGCGCATGACACGGACAGGCTCGATCAGCTGCACAAGAGGCTGCGCGGGAAGATGGAGAAGTCGTCAGTCATGGATCAGACGGGGTATATGCGTGCGTTGGAACGCGCATATGAAGATGTGCTGCATTTGGATGCAGAGGAGAGACGATGAAGAAAAAAAAGACAAAACACAAACATTCTGCAAAGCAGAAGCCGTGTCATCGAAAAATTCGGCTCGGCTACCTCTCCTCGGACTTCGGGGAGGGGCCCATGCGGGATCTGCTCCCTTCGTTTTTCTCCGCCTATAATAAACTGCGCTTCGAGATCTATGCCTACCACACGGGAACGGGGGGAGATTCCGCTCCCTTTGCGAAGGAGGCAACGCTGCGGGAGGTTGGGGATGCTGCCCCCGAAGATGCGGCACGGCTCATCCGCAGAGACGAGATTGATCTGCTGATAGACCTTTCGCTTCGAACGCCGGATGAGCAGAACCGTGCCATTATGCAGCTGTGTCCTGCTCCGCATATTGTCTCACTTGCTGCGGACTGTCCGCAGGAGCTTGCGATGAGTCTGCCGACGGTCGAGGGATCAGAGCTCTTTCCCTATTGTTATACTCCGCTTGATCCTGCAGCTGACTATACCTACCGCACGCCCCTGCTCGATAGGGAAGTGCCCACGATCGGTGTGAGCGGAACGCTGCGTGAGGATGGTGCTGCGGCACTTCTGCAGATGCTTTCGGCGCTCCTGCTGCGGATGCGTGTCGTTCGTCTGATCATCCCCGCGGCGATTTCTGAGGGCTTTTCGGAGGAGGACTTCGCGCGGATTGCGGAGGTGGGGACAGCGGAATCCTCGCTCGAACTTGTGGATGATCTCCCCTATGGTGAAATTGACCTCGTGCTCGGCGTTCATGTGGATCTTCCGGATGTCTGCCGAGCGGCAGAACACGGGGTCCCCCTTCTTACAGCAGAATCTCTTGTCGATGATCGCTATGCCAATACGCTGATGATACGATTGGGGATGCCCGCTGTGCAGTGCGTCGAGGATGTGGCTGTACAGGCATGCGCACTCTCTCTCGACGTTCCGCGTCTCTCGGAACTGCATGAACTTCTGCATTGGCGGCTCTTTGATATATTTGACATCGGCGCGATCAGATTTTCTGTGGAGAGAGCCTATGATCGCGTGCTTGCGCAGAGAGTGGAGCAGACCGCAGAAAAACTTGCTGTACAGTTGTCTCGTGCCGCTGACGCACAGGACTGGGATACGGTTTTGCGTACGGCACATGCACTGGATGGCTTGGAACAGCTTACTCTGGAGCAGCGCATGAGTCTTGCATGGGCATATTTCTTCAGCAATGCGCTGACACAAGCGGGACAATGGGCTCTTGCTGCCGAGGGAGTTCCACGTGAACGCGAGGGGGCACGACTCTACCTCTCTGTTGTCAGTGCTGCGCCGCCTGGGACAAGTATGGAGATCTATGAGCGGGCGCAGCGTGGGCTCGCGTTGATCGAAAACGGACTTCCTGTGGTGGCAGACGTTCATGCCTCTTTGCTCAAGATGTGTGCGGATCATGGTACCTTTGCCCGTGATTCAGAAATCGCATCGGCGTATGCAATGGCGTATTCTCGGAAGACGCCGGATATCTATATGCGGCGCTGTTACTATGGCGCAGGCCTTTTTAAACTCAATGCTGTGAATGTTCCCGCACGAGAGGTCTATCAAAAGAGTCTGCACTATGAGGAGTTTTTTGCAGAAGTGCAGCCCTATTCTCACGAAGGGCGGCACAGGAAAGAAAAGCTGCGCATTGGCTACATTTCTGGGGACTTTCGGCAACATGTCATGCAGTATTTTATTTGGCCTTTTCTGGCAGGATTTGACCAAGACGCCTTTGAGGTCTATGTTTATAGTCTCGGCAAGCATGATCAATACTCGGATTTCTTTCAAACGCTCGTTACTCGATGGAGGGATCTTTCGGATTACTCGCGTGATATGGAGCGTGTTGCACAGGAGATCTATGCGGATGAGGTTGATATCCTCTTCGATCTCGCGGGGCATACGGCGGACTCCGGACTTGCCGCTCTTGCATGGAAACCTGCCCCTGTTCAGATATCGGGGCTTGGCTATATGGCGACGACGGGACTGTCCGCAGTGGACTACTTCGTGACGGATCATTACTGTGACCCGGAGGGCAGCGGCAGCGAAGCCGTATATGTTGAAAAATTACTGCGCCTGACGAGTCAGTTCTGTTATAATGGTTATACAAGTCTGCCTGCATCGGAGGGGACGCCGGCTCGTGCAAAAGGCTATATTCAGTTTGCGTCATTCAATCAGTACGCAAAACTGCAGGATGATGTGCTCCTGGCATGGCGTGCAATCATGGAACGCGTGCCCAATGCACGGCTCTTGTTGAAAAACAGTGCTTATCAATTGCGTGGGATCACCTCTATGGCGCATGAGCGTCTGCAGCGGTTAGGCTTTGATATGAGCCGCGTACAGTTCGAGAGGGCGACGGCGGATTATATGCTGCGCTATCTCGATGTGGATATTGCACTTGACACCTTTCCGTGGCCGGGCGGCGGGACAAGCTGTGATGCCCTCTATATGGGCGTTCCTGTTGTGTCGTACTATACGGATCGCCACAGCACGCGATTTACGTACAGCCTGCTCGCAAATATGGGACTTGCAGAGCTTGCCTCAGATCGGTTGGAGAACTATGTCGAGACTGCGGTGGCCCTTGCGGGGGATATCGATCTGCTCGATGTCCTGCACAGGGAGCTGCGCCCTCGAATGAAGGAATCGCCCGTCATGGATCAGGAGCGCTATATTCGTGAGATGGAGGAATGCTATCGTGCGATCTGGGCAGAGTGGGAAGCGCGGCAAGGATTCGTTCGAACGTGAATTTGAGCGTGTGAAGAGAACTGTCAAGGCGGGATGGTTAGAGGAGGCTTTTCAGCTTCTGCAGGAAATGGAGCAGAAGTCTTTGTTCCCTATGGATCGGTGCTATGAACTGTATGAGCTCATGGGACAGCTGCTCTACTGGCTTGCCGATCTGAGAGAAGCATTGCCGTATCTGCGCAAGGCATGGGAATACCCGCGTGCAGATCATTCAGCACGGTTGGCGGCATTGAGCAATTATCTCATGTACCTCCACTATGTCGAGGGGGTGACGGCTGAGGAAATGCGTGCGGTACATGCGGCGTATGCGGACGTGCTTGGAGCGTTGCCGCAGTTCTCCCACAGGAAGAGGAAGCGGGAAAAACTCAGGATCGGCTATCTGTCGCCGAATCTCACGGATCATATTGTGCTGAACTTTGCGATACAGCTTTTCTCGGCCTATGATCGTACGCGTTTTGAGGTGTGTCTTTACGATATTGGCGGACAGCATTCGGAGGTCACGGACTGGGTGGCCGGGATGGCGGATCGCTATGTCGATCTGTCGAAATCTCCGCCGCAAAAAGCGGCGGAGCGTATCTATGCAGATGAGACGGACATCCTCTTTGATCTTGCGGGGCATTCGACAGGCGGAAAGACCTTGCAGGTTGCGGCATACAAGCCTGCTCCTGTCCAGCTTTCGGGCATCGGCTACTTCAATACGACGGGGCTTCCCGCGATGGACTACTTCCTCGGCGATCCCTTTGTCGATCCGCCGGAGATGGACGGACTGTTTGTGGAACGTATCCTGCGTCTGCCGCAGACGCATCTCTGCTTCACGCCGTCGGAACGCTTTCAGCCGTATGAGAATCTGAAGCGCACACCGCACGATCCGATCGTATTCGGGAGCTTCAACAACTTTGCGAAGATCACGGATGAGATGCTGGTGCTTTGGGGAGAGATACTGCGGGCCGTACCAAATGCACGGCTTCTGATCAAGAATGTCCATCCATGCAAAGATACATTGGAGTGGATGCGGCAGCGTGCGGAACGTGCGGGAATCGATTTCGCGCGTCTCGAACTGCGCCCCGGTTCGAAGGACTATCTGAGTGACTATCTGGATGTGGATATTATCCTCGATACCTTCCCCTATCAGGGGGGCGGTACGACATGTGAGGCGTTCTTTATGGGGCTGCCTGTTGTAACACTCGCGGGCAGGCGGCATGGAGCACGCTTTGGGGTAAGCCTTCTCCGCAATATGGGGCTCGGAGAACTCGTATCGGAGAGCCCTGAGGCATATGTGGAACGTGCCGTGGGGCTTGCCTCTGATCCAGAGCTTTTGGCGGCGCTGCACGCGGCGATTCCACGTATGATGCGCGCATCTCCTCTAATGGATGGACAGGGCTATGTTCGCGCGATGGAGGCGGCATATGAGATGATTTGGGAGCGATACCTCAATGAAGAAGTGTAAGCAACGCCGTGCTGAGCGTACACGCAGAAGGCGTGCGCGGCGGCAAGAAAAACGACATGCGAAAGGGACGATGACAATGGCGGAGAAAAAGATGGTAACGGTTGAGCAGATTCGTAGACATATGGAGAAGAAGGAGTACGCAGGGGTTATCAATTCCTTTGCCGATATGCTTGCGCAGGGGAACCCGCCCGAGGAGTGCTTCGGGGATGTTGCGCGCGCCTATTTTGAGCTCGGGGACTATACACGTGCGGCAAGCTGGGTGACGAATGCACTCGCAAAGGATGCGGCTAATGTGGAGGTACGTATTCTTTTGGCGCGGATCTGTCAGCGTGAGAAGCGTTCCGATGATGCACTGAAGCTTTGTGAGAACATCCTCCGTGTGCATGGGGATATTCTTTCTGATGAGCAGCGCAAGGAGATCAGCCGCCTTGCTGGACTCGATGCCCGCCTCGCTCCGGAGAAGACCCGTACGGAATATCCGTACCTCGCGGCACTCGTGGGACTTGCAGCAGCACCCGTGCAGGAATCCCCTGCCGCAGCTCCTGCTGCACAGCCCGCCCGTGCAGCTGTGGATGCTGAGAAGCAGGCAGAGATGATCCTCGCACAGGCAATCCGTCCCGTGGAGAAGGTAGAGGCACTCAATGCCTTCGCGGGCGCGGCATATGCAGCGAATGACTATGCGGGTGCAAAGGTACTCCTTATGGCAGCATTGCGCCTTGACCCCGGCTGTGACATGACGCTGAAGAATGCGGCACTCCTCCTGCATGACATGGGAGAAGCGAATAAGGCACTCCAGATGGCGGCAAAGATGCGGCAGACGGATTTCCTGCTGCTGCGAGCCCTGAAGGCATGAGCGCGCTTACAATCATCCTTAGCGAGACGGAGGAGGGGGCGTATCTGCGCGAAACGGCGGCGGAGGCGCTCTCCGCCGCTTCTGTCTGCGGCATTGATGTGGAACTGGTGGTTGTTTCGCAGCACTCCGAGACGGTGCTGCAGTGCCTTGCAGATGTGCCGTGTCGTGTTCTCGCCCACGAGGAGAAAAACCTCGCTGCATGGAACAACAGCGGTGCCGAAGGTGCATCGGGAGAGCTGCTCCTTTTTCTGCAGGAGGGAATTATTCTTACGCCGCGGGGTCTGCAAAAAATGGTGGAGACGCTTCTGCTTGATACTACAATTGCGGCCGTTGGACCATTTTCAAACAGAACAACGTTTTCTTGGCAGTATCTGAATGCGGAGAAGATGGCGGCGGAGGGCATAAATGTGGCGGGCTGGGTGCAGGAGCACTTATGCAGCCCGACGGAGAGCCTGTTCCTTGAGTACATTGCCTTGCTCGTGCGCCGTTCCGCTTTTCAGCAGGTGAGAGGTTTCGATGCAGCGTTCGCGGGCGGCGGCGCCGATCTTGATCTTTCGTTCCGCCTCAAATACGATGGGTTCCACCTCCTGCGTGCCCCCGTTTACTTTGTGCATAGAGGGGCAGAGAACTGTGACCTCTACGATCTTACACGCTCTGAGGCACGTCCTCTTCTGTTGGAGCGCTGGGGGGTTGATCTCGGCGTGCCCGAAACGATCCTGCAGGAGTCCCTGAGCGATATTGCATGGACACATGATCTGTCCCTCATCCGCGCCAGCGCTCGCTCGGCACTGCTGCAAACGCCGCTCGTCAGCATTTTGATCCCAACGTACAATCGTCCGGAATATTTCCGTGAGACACTTGAAAGCGCTCTGTCACAGACCTACCCCAATATCGAGGTCATTGTCTGTGACAACTCTGCGGATGACCGAACGGAAGAGTTGATGCGGGCCTATCAGAGCGACATGCGCGTACGCTATGTGCGGAATAAAAGTGCACGCAGCAAAGAAGAGAACTTTATGCCGTTTGAGCATCTAGCGCAGGGGGAGCTTCTCCAGTGGTGCATGGACGATGATGTCCTCCTGCCGGATAAAATCACGCTGATGGTCGATTCTTTTCTCTCTGAGCCGTCTGCTGCACTCGTCACATCCGTGCGCGGAGTCATCGACGGAAACGGAACCTTCTTAGGACAGTGGGGAGAGGCACCGCCTATTTACGGAATGTATGGATGTTTTTCCGGCACTCTTCTCGGGCATGCAATGCTTATGGCTTGTACCAACTTTTTGGGGGAACCCTCTGCAGTACTCTTTCGGCGGTGTGATCTAACGCACCACTATTGGCGTGCAGAGTCACGCGGCTATAAGACACTGTCGGATTGTGCCATGTGGCTTGAGCTGCTTGAAAAGGGCGATGCGGTCATTTTTGCCAGGCCGCTCAGTCTGCTTCGTGTGCATGGAGGACAGGAGGGGCAGCTGCCGGATTCGTTTGTGCGCGGAGCCATTGAATGGCGCCGTCTCATCGAGGAGTATTGGAAGCGGCGTGTGTTTTTGACGAAAAAGAAAGATTATCGCTCAGCACTGAGTCGGCTGCAGGAAGGCTGCAAGGCACGCGTTGACCCTCTGCTTCCACAGGTGTCCCCTGCTCTGCGCCGTGAGTATGAAACGGGAGAAGCGCCGTTCCATATTGTCATGATGAACCGTGTGGAGGAGTGTACGCCAATCCGTCTGGATGCACCTCTTCAGCAGCTCCGCGCACGAGGCCTTGTCTCTGTAAGCGGATGCATGCAGCGAGGGGACGAAGCAATCGAGCTGGATGAGGTCGGCGATCTGCATGACAGCATCATCCTATTGGATCGCGTAGTGATCCGGTCTGCGGCATGGATTTGCGATCTCTTGGCGAAGCATGCGGCAGATGGCAATATCTTGCTCCAAGAACTTGACGATCATCCGCTGATCACAGCACAGATCAAGGGGGATGATTATTTTTGTTTCCGTGCTGTTTCTGCCGTACAGACCTCGACAAGGTATCTGGCGGAGTTCCTGCGGGAGTTTAACCCGCATATCTATCTCTTTGAGAATCAGCTTGCGGAGCTGCCGGAGCACCGCACATATGATGCGGCGCAGGATCGTGTGACGATCTTCTTCGGTGCGCTGAATCGCCGAGAGGACTGGGAACCGCTGATGCCCGCAATCAACGAGATGATTCGGCAGTACGGTGACCGGCTGCACTTCCGTGTGGTTTCGGATCACGGCTTCTATCAGGCGCTCGAAACGGAGGCGAAGGAGTTTACGGGCGGTGCGCACGATGGATATATCGTTGCTCCGTATGAGCAGTATACGGCGGCACTGCACGCCTCGGACATTGCGCTTCTGCCGCTCCGCGATACGGAGTTCAACCGTGCCAAATCCGATCTGAAGTTCATCGAGTCGGCAGGGCACGGCGCGGCGGTGCTTGCATCGCCTACGGTCTATGCGGGCACGGTGCGCGAAGGTGAGACGGGGCTGATCTATCATAGTCCGAAGGAGTTTGCAGAGAAGCTCGATCTCCTCATTCAGCGCGCCGACCTTCGGCGCACGCTCGCGGAGAATGCCTACCGCTATGTGGCGGAGCATCGTCTGCTCGAGCAGCATATAGATGACTACATCGCCGCTTATCGTGAGATGTTCGAGCGGCGGGAGGAGCTTGAGCGCGAACGCCTCCAACGGGTTGAAAAATTTTTCCCGCAGCTCTGACAAATGTTTTCCTGTCGTTTGATGATAGACTATTGACAGTACCAGATACGGCTCTTATAATTAAGGAAGCATACGTGCGAGACTGGAGAAATACTGCTTGCGGCAGGGTTTCTCTATCAGTGAAAGGAGAGCCGACATGACGGGCAAAGTGAAATGGTTCAGCGCGGATAAGGGATATGGATTTATCTCCCGCGAGGACGGTGACGATGTATTCGTACACTTTTCCTCGATCCAGGGCGAGGGGTATAAGACGCTCAGCGAGGGTCAGGAAGTCGAATTCGACATCGTCGAGGGAGCACGCGGTCCCCAGGCGGACAACGTGGTCAAGAAGGAATAACGACATAGGTTTGAAAAGCCCGGCTTACACAGCGGGCTTTTTCATTTGCGCATCGCATCAGAAGTTGACAGGAAAATCAGAATTTAAGGAAATCACTATTCTTTTTGCAGGTATTTTTCCCCGCATGTCGAAATACTATAGATAAAAGGGGGAGCAGAAAAATGCTCCCGTGGATAGAAAGGGGCTGTGTTTCATGGCTGCATTCACGATTCGGGGAAAGAATGTCGAGGTTACACCGGCGCTGCGCGACTACGTGGAGAAGCGGGTCGGCAAGATTACAAAGTACTTCGAGAATGTCGGCGAGATCTCGGTACTGCTCTCGGTGGAGGGGAAACATCACAAGGTAGAGGTTACGGCTCCCATCGTGCGCGGCGTGCTGCTGCGCGGCGAGGAGCGTTCGGAGGATATGTACAGCTCCATCGATCTCGTGATCGAGAAGCTGGAGCGCCAGATTCGCAAGCAGAAGACGAAACTCGAGCGTCGTTTCCGTCACGGCGGGTTCAAGGCGGAGGCGGTTGAGACCTTCACTCAGCCCGTGCCGGAGGAGGATGATGTCTTCCCCGTCGTCAAGACAAAGCGCTTTGCCCTGCAGCCGATGGATGTGCAGGAGGCAATCATGCAGATGAATCTGCTGAATCATCATTTCTTCGTATTCCGCAACGCGGAGACGGAGGAGGTCAATGTGGTTTACGGACGAAATGATGGAAAGTATGCCCTGATCGAGGTCGAAGAGGGCTGATTTAGGAGATTGGGGGACGGTTGCGCATTTTCGGTGCGCAGCCGTCCTCTTTTGTGTTATGATAGGGGACGGTAACATTTGCGTATGGAATCGGGGCAATCAATGCGAAAAATCTATGTTATTCATCAGTGGGTGAGTCTGATCTGCGCACTCTTTTTGCTGCTGCTGACGCTGACGGGGCTGCCGCTGCTCTTTCGCGGGGAGATCAACGCGTGGAACACGCTGAATCTGCCGCCGCGCGGGGAGCCTATGGCTCTGCGTGAGATCTGGGCGGGTCTGCCGCAGGGGACAGAAGCCGTGATGCAGGCGTTCCCGACAAAGGAGATTCTGGCGGTCACACCGGATGGAGAGGACGGGACACTCTACTTTCTCGTCAAGGATCGCGGCGGAAAGGCCGGGCGCTCCCATATGCGCATGGGCGGAGAGCAGATCATGTACGAGGTGCGCACGGGTACGGTCTTCAACCGACAGGAGCGTGTCTACCGTTCCGAGGCGGTGCAGGAGTTCATGCACACAATGCACATTCTGCACGTCCGGCTGGGGCTGGAGGAGGGCGGCCGCGACTTTCTCGCCGCGATGTGCGTGCTCTCCGTGATCTCTATCGTGAGCGGTGTTTATCTCTATCTGCCGATGATGAAAACGCTCGCTTTTGGCACACGGCGGAGGCGGAGCAGCCGACTGTTCTGGTCGGACTGGCATAAGCTCACGTCAGTCTTTGCGGGCACATGGGCTGCCATCATGTGCGTGAGCGGCGTTTTTATCGTTCTTTACTCCGTCGGCATGCGGGACTATCAGCGCACGGCGCAGGAGCTTGCGGCAGAGCATTTTGCAGCAGAGGCGCAGCGTGCGGAGCGGATTCTGCCCGAGGATGCCCTTGTGCGGATAGAGGAGGCGTTTCCCGGAAAGGATGTCATTTCCATGCGGCTGCCCACGGCACATCAGGATTTCTATCAGTTCCAGATCGCAGAACCGACGGTACGCGCGACGGATTTTGCACTGGGGACGCAGGTCTATCTCGCCGCGGGCGGCGGAGAGCCGCTCCTTGTGTCCGTACCTGCATGGCTGACGATGGCGCCGTTCTTTTTGAATCTGCACATCCACAACCATGAGCTGACGGCGGAAAAAGTATTCTGGGCACTGCTCATCCTCATGACGGCGGCGATGATCGTCACGGGAATTGTACTCTGGCTGACGCGCTGGCAGAGCCGCATCTCCAAAGCTGTGGAGGCTGCGGCGAAGAGACGGACCAATGCTGCATGGGAGGAACCCGCACGTATCGCTGTGCTCACCTTGATCGTATTGATTGCACCGATGTATGGCAGTCTCGGGGATGGGATTGCTCTCGCCGTCAGTGCCTATCTCGTCTATTACTTTGTTCGTGCAGTGCGTGGCTGAGGGGAAAGGGGAACATTCTTGAAATTTACGGGACTGACATCGGCGGAGGCGGAGGCGTCGCGTCTGAAATATGGTGCGAACACGATTCCGGAGCCTGCGTGGACGACGTTCGGGCAGGCGTTCATGGAGACGTTTCGCGATCCGATGATCCGCATCCTGCTCGTCATGGTCGCGCTCATGATTGCCATGTATTTTGCAGGACATGCGGAGATCTATGAGCCGGTGGGGACGATCGTGACCGTCATTATCGTCGCAACGGTGACGGCGCGGACGAATGTCGCGAGCGATACGGAGTACCGCGCCCTGCGTGCACGTACGGCAAAGGACACGGCGAAGGTCTGTCGCGACGGCGGGCTGGTCGTTCTGCCCGTGGATGAGATTGTGGTCGGCGATCATGTCATCTTGCAGGGCGGCAACAAGATTCCTGCGGACGGAATGCTGGTCGCGGGAGAACTCCGCGTGAATAATACGGCACTCAACGGGGAGACGGAGGAGTGTCCGAAGACACCCGCAGACAGCCATTATGTATTTCCCGCCGAGATTACGGGCGACACCTTCGTGGACGATGCGACCCTCTTTCGCGGGAGCGTGGTCTTTGACGGCGAGGGCGTGATGGAGGTGCGCCGCGTCGGCATGCAGACGATGATGGGGCGGATGACGGCGGAGATGCAGGCGCGTGAGCCGGACTCCCCCCTGCAGGTGAAGCTCGCGAAGCTCGCCGATCAGATCTCGGCGTTCGGCTATCTCTCGGGGCTTGTCATCATTTCGCTCTACATGATGTTCTTTGCCCTGCGTGCGGGCGGCCTGGAGGCATATGTCATGCTCGGGTGGAGTCAGATTCTCGTGGATCTGATTCAGGCAGTCTCGCTCGCGATCCTCATCATCGTCTGCGCCGTGCCCGAGGGGCTGCCGCTCATGATCTCGCTCGTGCTGATGCAGAATACGAGCCGGATGCTCGCACGCGGTGTCCTCGTGCGCCGCGCGGTCGGTATCGAGACGGCGGGGTCGCTGAACATTCTCTTCAGTGACAAGACAGGCACGATCACGGGCGGACAGCTTGAGGTGGTGGACTTCTTTACGGCGGATGGAAAGGTTCTCGGCACGCTCACGGAGCATCCTGTGCTCCATGAGAAGCTGAAACTCGCGATCGGCATGAACTCTGCCGCCATGTATGACGAGGCGGGTGCGGTGGTCGGCGGAAATCCGACTGATCAGGCGGTCATGCGCTTCCTCGGTGCAGAGACATACCGTGTGATGCAGACCAATGAAAACTACCGCGTGGGGCATCGCCAGACATTTAACTCCACCAATAAATTCAGTCAGGCGGAGCTGCCCGCACGCGGCACGGTCGTCTACAAGGGGGCACCCGAGGCGCTGCTGGCACGCGCGAAATACGCGCTTGCGCCGGATGGGGCGATCGTTCCCTTTGATGCAGATGCGCTGAACGAAAAAATAAACGCCTATGCCGCGCGTGCGATGCGCGTCTTGGCGTTCGGGTATTCAGAGCAACCCTTTCAAAAGAATGCAGTCAATACGGATGTCGTGCTCATCGGATTTGCCGCGATCCGCGACGATGTGCGTCCCGAGGCGCGCGAGGCAATCACGGAGGTGCAGGCGGCAGGCGTGCAGGTCGTCATGGTGACGGGCGACCGCCGCGAGACCGCCGTTGCGATTGCACGCGACGCGGGGCTGCTGCGTGCGGACAGCGACCTCGTGCTCACAAGCAACGATCTCGCACAGATGACGGACGAGGAGGTGCAGCGCGTCCTGCCGCAGCTGCGCGTCATTGCACGCGCACTGCCGACGGACAAGTCGCGCATCGTGCGTCTCTCGCAGAAGATGAACCTCGTCGTCGGTATGACGGGCGATGGTGTGAACGACTCACCGGCACTCCGCCGCGCCGATGTCGGCTTTGCCATGGGCAGCGGGACGGAGGCGGCGCGCGATGCGGGGGACATCGTCATCCTTGACGACAATTTCCGCTCGATCAAGGACGCGATTCTCTACGGGCGCACGATCTACAACAACATTCTGAAGTTCTGCCGCTTCCAGCTCGTCATCAACATTGCGGCGGTTGTCGTGAGTGCCATTGCTCCGTTCTTTGGCATCATCGAGCCGCTGCGCGTGACGCATCTCCTCTTTATCAACCTCGTCATGGACAGCCTCGGTGCGATCATGCTCGGCAACGAGCCGGCGCACGAGAGCTATATGCGCGAGAAGCCGCGCCGCCGCGACGCGAGCATCATCAGCCCCACGATGAGCGTGCAGATTGTCTGCATGGGGACGTGGCTTGTCCTCATCAGCTTCTTCTTTCTCACCGATGCACGTATTGCTGCGTGTTTCGATGGAAAGGCGGAGCACTATACGGCGTATTTTCTGCTTTTCGTGCTTGCTTCCCTCATGAACGGCTTCAACGTGCGCTCCACGGGCTTCGGCATCTTCCGCGGGCTCGGCGAGAACATCGGCTTTGTCAGGGTATGGGCGATGATCGTCCTCATCATGGCGGCAATTATCAATGCGCCTTATCTCCCGCACGATGTCGGGCTGTGGATCGGCGGCATGTTCAGCACAACGCCGATTCATGCGGGCGGCTGGGTACTCGTATTTCTCCTCGCGGCGACCATGATCCCTGCGGACCTGCTCAGGAAAGCGGTTTGGAAGGGGATTGTGTGGGGGAGGACGTAAAATACTTAGTTTGATTGAGGGCATTACACTGCTACATTATAATATCGAATCCAATCACTCAAAGTCCGGCACATACTGCGCCCCCACCGCCTCCGCTCCCTGCACATAGACGTGCTCCATCCCGAGATCACGCGCCGCCGCAACCACGCTCTCATACTCAAACGTCGTGAGCCGTCGATGGAGCGGCGGAAACTCGGCCGCTCGGTAGAGCGGTGTATACTGCCGCATCAGACTCAGCTGAATCGCATCACCGAACGTCTCCCACAGCTGCCGCACAAGAGCAATGCTCTCGTGCCGATGCCCCGGCAGAACGAGATGGCGCACGAGCACACCGCGTATGAGCTGTCCGTCCGCGGCAAACTGTACCGCACCCACCTGCGCGACCATCGCCGTGAGTGCTGCCCATGCCGCTGTTGCGTAATCGGGCGCACACGAATAGAGCCGTCCGCTCTCCTCTGCTGCATACTTCAGATCGGGCAGATAGATGTCGACAGCGCCTGCAAGGCGCTCGATGTTCTCGACTGTCTCATAGCCGCTCGTGTTCCAGACCACGGGGAGACTCAGCCCTTGTGTCCGTGCGATTTGGAGCGCTGCGAGAATCTGCGGTGTATAGTGCGTCGGTGTTACGAGATCGAGCGTAGCCGCGCCCTCCCGCTCAAGGGAAAGGAAACGTGCGGCAAGCGCATCCTCGTCTATCTCCGTGCCGCTGCCCTCATGACTGATCGCATGGTTCTGGCAGTAAATGCAGCGCAGGGTGCAGTGTGCGAAGAATACTGCGCCCGCGCCATGCGTGCCGACCAGACACGGCTCTTCCCATGTGTGCAGCATCGTGCGTGCAACGCGTACCGTACGGCCCGCACCGCAGAATCCGCGTGCGCCCGCATTCCGATTCACGCCGCAGCGACGTGGGCAGAGCGTGCAGTGATTCAATTCTTCCACACACATTCCCCCTTCTTCTATATTTTCGCACAAGAAAACCGAGACGGCAAGAGCCGCCTCGGTTTTTGCATTCTGAATGCGATACGATATTGTAATATTTACGGCAGTACGATCTCGATGCCCAGCTCTGCCGCCGCCGCGCGGATGTCCGAAGGTGGTTCCGTATCCGTCACGAGCCCTGCGAGTGCATTGAGCGGGGTGAAGTCATAGTTGCCGTCCGTCGAGAGCTTGCGCGCCTCCGCCACAACATAGGCACGTTTGCTGCGCGCAATGATCCGCGCCTTGTTCAGCCCGTCGTCGATGTCATAGGTAGACACGCTGTTGCCCTTGACATCCACGCCAACCGCGCCGACAAACGCGATATCGGGCTTGAGCCTGCCGATGAAGTCCTGCGTCATGCCGCCCCAGAATCCATCGCGTCCACGATTGATCTGTCCGCCTGCAAAGATCAGCTCAATGCGCGGATTGCGTGCGAGCACGCCGAGCACATCGACCATGTTTGTCACAACGGTCAGGTCACGGTCGCTCTTCATGAGGAGCTCGGCGATTGCGAGATTGCTCGTCGACACATCGAGAAAGACCATGTCCTTATCCTGGATGAGGGAGACGGCTGCCTGCGCAATGCGGCGCTTTGCCTCGACATCCATGTGACGGTGACGGCTGACCTCGATCATGTGAACGCTCTGCGTCAGTTTCACGGCGCCGCCATAGGTGCGTTTCAGCCGACCCTGTCGTTCGAGCGAGCCCAGATCCTTGCGGATACAGTCCTCGGTGACCTTGAATTTGGCGCTGAGCTCTTTGACTTTGACCTTACCGTCACGCTCCACCATACGGACGATGAGCTCTTGGCGCTCCTCCAGAAACATGATATTCACTCCCTTTACGCAGATGAAATTGACAATGCTCACATATCTGCGGTCAATGAGCCGTCCATCCTTTTTTTCAGTGTACCTCAAAATAGATAAAATAGCAAGACAATTTTATCTATTGAAGCAAATTTATAAGAGTGAATTCATTACGTATATTCTATTATAATAGACAATATCCTTTTTCTGAGCCGATTAAATTGTAATTATAGGCAAATAAAATGAGAAACTGCACATAGTTGCCCGCGCAATACGTCGGAAGATACCCGATTTCATGCAGTATCCGACCTGTATACGCAAAGGACGGCTATGAACAGTCTCTCAAAAAATTTTTTAGGGAAATATTGATAAATTGAAGTCCGTCAGATTGGCGCAGATTTTTTGTCCGAACGAGGCGGAAAAAAAGATACGTCAAGATAGCACTGTTGAATTTATCAGTGCTTCCCTAGCTGCCAATCTTCAATTTTTCGCGCGCAGAAACGTGACGGTTAAATCCAACTTCGTCCCGTGTCATGCCCAGCGCGAGCCCGACAAGCTGCTGCAGGTGGAGGACAGGCATCTCGGTCTGAGATTTTACCGCCTCACGTCCCTCGGGGCCGTACATATCAAGCTGCATCTGGCAGAGGGGGCAGGGGGTGGCAATGAGATCGGCACCCGCGCGGTCGGCGCTTGCGGCAATCTGTCCCGTGACGGTCAGTACGTCGTGCTCTGCCGTAAACTGTGCGTGGAAGCCACAGCACTTGCGTCCCGCGTCGAACCAGACGGGCTCCGCACCGAGGCGGCGCACGAGCCGCTCGAATGACTCGGGATAGTCGCCGCTCTCGTGATTCATGACGGGCGCAGGGCGCAGGATGTGGCAGCCGTAGTAGCAAGCGACCTGCGTGCCCTTCAGCTCATTTGTGACCTTGCCGTCGAGGACCTCCGGATGTTCGTCGAGCACCCAGAGGAAATGGGTGATCTCACTTGTTCCCTGATACTCGTACGGATGTCCCGCTTTCTTTAGGATCGAGTTGACCTTCTCCTTGAGCGCTGCGTCATGGTCGAGCCGATACTTTGCCGTGCGCAGCTGCAAGGTGCAGGTGTTGCAGACGGTCAGGATCGGCATCTCCATGTGCTCGGCAATGGAGATGCTGCGTGCGTTGACGGCGAGCGCGGCGAGGTCGTTCACGCCCTGTGCGTGCGAGGCACCGCAGCACGTCCAGTTCGGAATCTCCGTGATCTCGATGTCCAGTTTTGCACAGACCTCTTTGAGTGAGGTATATGCCTCAGCTGCCGCTCCATCGAGGACACAGCCCGGAAATAATGCGTACTTCATGACTTTGCCTCCTCCTTGTCCGCCTGTTCCGCTGCCTTGACGATCGCCGCAATGGTCTTGATCTCAGGGTTCACGGGATGGCTTGCAAGCGGATCCATCTTGCCCGTATTCATGAGACGCAGCGCCATCGGCAGACGCAGGGCAGACATGAAGTAGCCTTCGGACTTGATGTTGAGCTTCGACTCGTCGAGTGTGCCGGATTCGGAGATGTCGTCATAGATTGCCTTTGCGTGGCGTGCACCGACGTTGTCGTCCAGATGGTGACGGAACGTCTCCTCCTTCAGTTTTTCGATCGCACCCGCAGGATCGAGCCCCTTCGGGCACTTCGCCGTGCATTCCTGACAGTTGAAGCAGCGCCAGAGGCCCGCGTCGAGCACCGCCTTCAGATGTTCGGCGGGTGTCTTGCTGCGCGAATCGGCAACGAGCTTTTCCGCCTTGACAAAGGCGAACGGATCAAGAAAGTCGTCTGCGTTCAGCGTGTTCTTATTGCACTCCGAGACGCAGGAGCCGCAGAGGATGCAGCCTGCGTACTTCTTGTACTTGTTGAAGTCCTCGGGCGACTGCAGGCAGCCGGTCTCGGGTGTGAACTCGTCCTTCGGGTGCAGTGTGGGCTTTACCTTCTTGATGCGTGCGTACTTCGGATCCCAGTCTACGACGAGATCGCGGATGACGCTGAAGTTGCCGAGCGGCTCGATGGTCAGCTCTTCGGCCTGGTAGCGTGCGAGGAGATCCTCGACAAGCACTTCGCAGGAGAGTTCGGCGTTGCCGTTCACGCGGACGGCACATGCGCCGCAGATGCTTGAGCGGCACGCACTCGTGAAGGAGAGCGTCGGATCGAGGTTCTCCTTGTGAAGTCGAGGTAGACACCTGCGGTCAGCCCCTCGCCGATGCCGCGCCCCTCCTCGATCTCGGTCGCGATTGCACGCGCCACAATGTCGCGTGTTGCAAGTTCCATTTTCTCGGGGGCATAGCGCGCCATAAAGCGCTCGCCGTTCTTGTTGATGAGGAGCGCCCCCTCGGAGCGGCTGGACTCGGAGAGGAGCACGCCGTTAGCGGAGAGCCCCGTCGGATGGAACTGTACCATTTCGGGATCCTTGAACGGGACGCCTGCGTTCATGCCTGCGACGATGCCGTCGCCCGTCGAACTGTACGGGTTGGAGGTACGCACCCAGTAGGCGCGTCCGTAGCCGCCCGTTGCGATGAGGACGGTCTTGAATGGGATGCCGATGAGATCGCCCGAGCGCATATCCATCGCGATCACGCCTGCAAGTTTGTCTGCGTCTGTCATTGCGATCTCGAGCATCTGGCACTCGGAGATGAAGTCTACGTCATGCGCAAGGCACTGCTCGAAGAGCGCGTGCACCATCGCGTGCCCTGCACGATCCTCGAAGTAGGACGCGCGTGCGTGGGAGGATCCGCCCATCTTGCGCTGATGGAAATGTCCGTCCTTCTGGCGGTTGTAGGGATAGCCCATGTAGTCCATCTCATAGATGGTCTTGCCCGCGTTCTCTGCAAAGTATTCGACGGCATCCTGATCGCAGAGGTAGTCCCCGCCTTTGATCGTGTCAAACGTGTGCGACTCGACGCTGTCCTTGTCGTCCGTGACTCCTGTGACACCGTTCATGCCTCCCTGTGCCATCGTCGATGCCGAGCGCGTGGGCATGAGCTTCGACATGACGGCGACCTTCAGATTCCTGTCCTTCGCTGCTGCAAGTGCCGCACGCATCCCGGCACCCCCACTGCCGATGATGAGCACATCGTAGGTCACGTCGCCGCGCCGTACCTGTGCGGGAATGTTCTGGTTCCCGCAGCCGAGGTAGGCGCCGGACATGAGCACTACGCCTGCTGCCGCCGTACCTTTGATGAAGGTGCGGCGTGAGATTTCCATTGCCATAGCTTTCGTCTCCCTTTTTCCTGATACATAGAATTTATCTCAACTATTGATAAAAACTATGTAGTTATTTTCGTCTTTATAGGTCGAAAATCCTGCAGTTTTGCGGAGAAAAATGTACATGAAAAAATCTCCCATTCGCGATGGGAGGCTTGAAGTCCATGTGTGAAGTTGTTAGAATGGATTCATCTGCCGAGGACGGCGCGGCGTTTGAGGATGTAGTTCCACACCATGACGATGCCGGCGGCGATCAGCTTTGCGATCATGTAGTAGATGTGGGCGAAGTCGACGAGCAGCCACATGAGAAGCTGATTGAGTCCGAGTCCTGCGAGGCTCGAGCCGAAGAAGAGGATCTTCGCACGCTGTGTCTGGGCGTTTGCCCCGCGAAAGACGCAGACAAGGCAGAGCCAGTAGTTGACGAAGACGGAGATCGTAAAGGAGATGCCCGCTGAGAGCAGGTAGTGGAATCCTGCGTACTCGGTGAGGATGTAGAGCAGGCTGTAGTCAAGCACGAAACATGCGCCGCCGACGAGGACGAAGCGGGCGATTTCATAAAGTCTGGGTGACATGGAATACCTCGCGTCAGATGAAGCATTTTTTGCGGCGCAGGGCGTAGTGCCGCGTCGTTTCCCTAATTGAAAGGAATGGATATGATAGAAAGATTCTTCACGTTGTATAAAATTCCTGCTGCGGTTCTTTTCTGCGCAACCCTCCTCCTCGGCGGGTGCGGGGGGGATGTGACGGCGGAGGAGACAAAGCTGGTGATGGGGACGGTGGCGCGGCTCACGGTGCGTGCGGATGAGATTACGTCGCAGGCGGCACTGCGCGACGGGCTTGCTGTGCTCGCGCAGACGGAGCGCGACGCGGACGGCACCGCGCTCGCTGCTGTTGAAGCTGCGGCGGGGACGGGAGAGTGGCGGGAGATCCCGCCCGAGCTCTATGAGACGCTGACGCTCGCGCAGGAGATTGCGCGCAGCTCGCACGGGGCGTTCGATGTGACAGCAGGTGCACTGACGGAACTTTGGGAGCGTGCGCGTGCGGAGAAGCTGTTGCCGTCCGCCGAGGCGGTTGCAGCGGCGCGTGCACGCGTCGGTTATAAGTTGCTCGAACTGCGCACGCGCGAGGAGAACGGTCAAACGAAATATGAGGCGAGACTCATGAAAGCGGGCATGCAGTTCGACCGCGGGGCACTCATCAAGGGGCATGCTCTCGACGGTATCGCGCGCAGCTGGCAGGATGCCGGGATCACAAACGCGCTTGCCGATCTCGGCACGAGTTCGATGCTCGGTATGGGTGTGAACGAGGCGGGGGAGCCGTGGCAGATCGGGATCCGCAATCCGCGCGGCGAGAGAGCGGGGGACATGATCGCCGTCCTTCCGCTCTCGGATGAAGTCCTCTCGGTCTCGGGAGATGATGAGCGTTACTTTATATACGAGGGGAGGCGCTATCATCACCTCATTGACCCGCGTACGGGCTATCCTGCAGATACGGGGCTCTCCTCCGTGGCGGTGACACTGCCGCTCGCGGCGGATGATTCAGCAGGCTGGGAGGGGAATATGGGGATGCTCTCGGATATGCTCTCGACGGCAGTTTTTGTGCTCGGTGCAGAGGAGGGGCGGAAGCTGCTTGCGGATGTTCCGGCTGCCCTCGTCATTCTCATCGGAACAGACGGGAAGGTCATCGGAGAGTGAAAAACGCATGCAAAAACGCTGCCGCTTCACTTGCGGCAGCGTTTTTATGCGGAGTTCAACCGATCTGGATGACGTGGCTGACGGTGAATCCCTTTCCACGGAGGCGATCCTTGACGATATCCACGTCGTCGATGTCGGCGCGGATGATGATCTGGTAGGCGCCGTTTGGCTGCGGAAGCGTGACCATGCTGTCGATGCTGATGTCGAGATCGGCGAGGACGGTTGCGATGTCGCGCAGGACGCCCGTGCGGTCGGCAACGTCGATCGTGAGGCGTGTCTTGCCGCTGTCGAGGCCCATGACGGCGATAAAGGCGCGGAAGATGTCTGTCGAAGAGATGATGCCAACAAGTTTGCCGACTGCAGAAAGGACGGGCATACCGCCGATTTTCTCGCGCGTCATGATGAGCGCGGCCTCTTCGATCGTCATGGTGTCGGTGACAGTGATGACGTTCTTCTGCATGACATCGGCGACCTTGATCTTTGAGAGCAGGGTGCGCACTTCGTAGCGATCGAGTGTGGTTGCCGCAGACGGTGAGGCGCGCAGGAGATCGCGGTTTGTGAAAAAGCCGACGAGCTTTCCGTGCTCCACGACGGGGAGACGGCGGAAATGCCCCTTGTTCATGAGCTTTTCTGCCTCGTCGATCCCTGCGTCGGGGGAAATGGTGACGGGGTTCTTGGTCATACAGTTGGCAACAAACATAGGTGTTTCCTCCTTGCCAATGGGAATGCGAAATATCTTTCTCTAAATATTCGCGTTATAGGTCGCGTTTTCCTTCTTTTTGTAAGGACATCGCGCCTTACACTGTCATCCGCCCAGATACGCCTTCCGCACATCCTCACTTGCCGCCAGCTCCTTCGCTGCACCGGAGAGTGTGATGCGGCCGGTCTCGAGGACGTATGCGCGGTTTGCAATGGAGAGTGCCATGTTCGCGTTCTGTTCGACGAGCAGGATGGTTGTGCCCGTCTTGTTGATGTCAACGATAATGGAAAAAATCTCCTTGATGAGGAGCGGTGCAAGCCCCATCGACGGCTCGTCGAGGAGCAGGAGGCGCGGGCGGCTCATGAGTGCGCGCCCCATTGCGAGCATCTGCTGCTCGCCGCCCGAGAGCGTGCCCGCCTGCTGCGAGATGCGTTCCTTCAGGCGCGGGAAGCGCGTAAAGACCATCTCCATATCGGCGGCGATGCCGTCCTTGTCACTGCGTGTGAACGCACCGAGCTCGAGGTTCTCGAGCACCGTCATCTCGGCAAAGATGCGCCGTCCCTCGGGCACCTGCGATAGCCCCATGCGCACAATCTCATGTGCGCCCGTGCCCGCGATGCTCTTTCCTTCGAATTCGATGCTGCCGCTCTTCGGCGTGATCAGCCCCGAGATTGTGCGCAGGGTCGTGGACTTGCCCGCGCCGTTTGCGCCGATGAGGGTGACGATCTCTCCTTCGTTTACTTCAAGGGACAGTCCTTTAAGCGCATGGATTGCACCGTAGTAGACCTCCAGATCCGAGATGCGGAGCATGGGGGCTTTTTTCGTGTTTGTTTCGTTTGCCATCTTACTCCTCCGCTCCCAGATATGCACGGATGACCTCGGGATTCGAGCGAATCTCCTCGGGAGTGCCGTTCGCGATGATTGCGCCGTATTCGAGCACGTAGATGCGCTCGCAGATACCCATGACGAGTGCCATATCGTGCTCGATGAGGAGAATCGTGATGCCGAACTCCTTCTTGACCCAGCGGATCATCTCCATGAGTTCGAGTGTCTCCTGCGGGTTCATGCCCGCTGCCGGTTCATCGAGGAGCAGGAGACTCGGCTGTGCCGCGAGGGCACGCGCGATCTCGAGCCGCCGCTGTGCGCCGTAGGGCAGGTTCTTCGCCTTCTCCTCTGCCGTGTCCGCGAGGTGGAAGATCTCGAGCAGACGGTACGCCTCCTCCTCGAGTTTCTTCTCTTCCTCCCAGTAGCTTCCGAGGCGCAGAACGGACGCGACGAGACCGTAGTTCATGTGGCAGTGGTACGCGATCTTTACGTTGTCGAGCACGGAGAGCTCGCCGAAGAGGCGGATGTTCTGGAACGTGCGCGCAATGCCGCGCTCCGTGATCTGGTACGGGGCGAGCCCGACGATGCTCTTGCCTTTGAACAGAATCTCGCCCGTTGTCGGCTGATAGACGCCCGTGAAGAGGTTGAACGCCGTCGTCTTGCCCGCGCCGTTCGGTCCGATCAGCCCAAGCAGTTCACCGTTCTTGATGTGGACGTTGAAATCGACGATCGCCTTGAGCCCGCCAAAGACCATCGAGACATCGGTCGCCGTGAGTAAATCCTTTGCCATTATGCCTCGCCTCCCTTCTTAAAGAAGCGGCGCAGAGGCTGCATCGCCGTCACCTCGACATAGCCGAAGAGCCCCTGCGGGCGGTAGAACATGAGCAGGATCAGAGCGAGTGCATAGATGATCATCCGCGCGTTCGGGAAGCTCGCGAGCGCCGCTGAGAGGAAAGTGACAACGAGCGCACCCGCAATCGAGCCCGTCATCGAGCCGAGACCGCCCATGACGACCATGATGAGGATGTTGAACGACTGCATGAATGTGAATGAGGCGGGGCTGAGGATGTACATATTGTGGCCGAAGAGTACGCCTGCAACACCCGCAAAGAATGCGCCGATGGTGAATGCGAGTACCTTGTACACCGTCGTGTTCACGCCCATCGACTCTGCCGCAATCTCGTTCTCACGGATCGCGAGACACGCGCGTCCGTGGCGCGAGTTGACAAAATTCTTGATGATGAAGAGCGTGGCGAGCATCAGGAAGAACACCCATGTAAAATCGGTGTGGTGAGGAATGCCCTTGAAGCCTGCCGCGCCGCCGACATACGGCACGTTGATGATCACAATGCGGACGATCTCGCCGAGACCGAGTGTCGCAATCGCGAGGTAGTCGCCGCGCAGCCGCAGGGTCGGCAGCCCGATGAGTGCACCGAGGAGCCCCGCTGTCACACCGCCCGCAAGGAGAGCGACGGGGAATGCCATCTGAAAGTTCGTCGTGAGCACGACGCCGACGTATGCCCCGACTGCCATGAAGCCCGCGTGCCCGAGCGAGAACTGTCCCGTATAGCCGTTGATCAGATTGAGGCTCGCTGCGAGGATGATGTTGATCCCCGCGAAGATGAGGTTCAGCTGCCAGAAGGCGTTCAGCATGCCTGCATTCGTCAGCCCCATGATAATGCCGTAAATCACCAGGGCGAAGACGAGCATTTTTAGGTCATTTTTCTGCAATGAGTTCATCTGCGCCCCTCCTTAGACTTTTTCCTTGACATTCTTGCCGAAGATTCCCGCAGGCTTTATGAGCAGAACGAGAATCAGGATGGCAAATGCCGCCGCATCGCGGAACATCGAAAAGCCGAATCCCGAAATAAACGCCTCGACGATGCCGAGGACGAGCCCGCCGACGACCGCGCCCGGCAGAATGCCGATGCCGCCGAACACGGCCGCGACAAATGCCTTGATGCCGGGCATCAGCCCCATCAGCGGGTCGATCGAGTTGTAGTAGATGCCGATGAGTACGCCTGCGACTGCTGCGAGCGCCGAGCCGATGGCGAACGTGATCGAGATGATGCGGTTCGCGTTGATGCCCATAAGCTGCGCTGCCTCCGTATCGTAGGACGCGGCACGCATCGCCTTTCCGATCTTCGTACTGCGTACAATGTAGGTCAGAATCAGCATCAGGACGAATGTCACACCCATGATGAGGAGCTGCTGGCCGCTGATGATCAGTCCCGCAAATTCGAGCGAGATGTCACTGATCGTCGCGGGGAAGGTGCGCGGTGTGGGGGATACGATCGCCATCATCACGTATTCGAGCAGGAACGATACGCCGATTGCCGTGATGAGGACGGAGATGCGCGGCGCGTGGCGCAGCGGGCGATAGGCGAAGCGCTCGACAATGACACCGAGCAGCGATGTGACCGCCATCGAGATGAGAATTGCCGGGAGCGTGGGGATACCAAGCGTGATCGCATAGAAGCCGAGGTATGCGCCGACCATGTAGATGTCGCCGTGTGCGAAGTTGATGAGCTTGATGATGCCGTAGATCATCGTATAGCCAAGAGCGATCAGCGCGTAGATACTGCCGAGTGAGATGCCGTTGATGAGCTGCTGCAGAATCTGGTGCAGGAACTCCATAGAATGACCTCCTCATGTGATAAAAAAGAGCCGCAGGACTGCGGCTCTTTGAGAATGCGTCAGCCGGATGTATTACATGCTCGGCATAATCTTTGCGACGACAACGCGGTCGCCGTCCTTGTTTTCGAGAATAACCGCCTGCTTGATCGGGTTGTGCTGTGCATCCATCGTGATCGTGCCCGTGCCGACGACGAGATCCTTCGTCTCCTCGATCGCCTTGCGCAGCGCCTCCGGATCATCGGAACCTGCGCGCTTCAGCGCATCGACGAGCAGCTTGCCTGCATCATAGCCGAGTGCGGCGAAGACGTTCGGCGCGTGGTTGTACTCCTTCTGGAACGCGTCGATAAAGGGGCGAACCGATTCGTCTTTATCGGAGTAGTGCGTGCTGAAATACGTGTTGTTGAGAGCCGCCGCACCCGCGAGCTCTGCGACCTTCGGATCGTCCCAGCCGTCTGTACCGATGATGGGGGCGGTGATGCCGATCTCGCGCGCCTGCTTGACGATCTTGCCGACCTCTTCATAGTAGGCAGGGACGAAGATGACATCCGCATTCGCTGCGCGCAGACGCGTGAGCGTCGCCTTAAAGTCCTGATCCTTTGCGAGGAAGCCCTCGGTCATGACGACCTGACCGCCGCCCGCCGTAAAGACCTTCTGGAAGACCTCAGCGAGGCTCTTGGAGTAGTCCGTCGAGTTGTCGATGTAGACGACCGCCGTCTTTGCCTTTAGGGTTTCGAGCGCGAACTTCGCCATGACATCGCCCTGCTGCGGGTCGATGAAGCAGCTGCGGAAGATCCACGGCTTTACCTTGCCGCCCTCCACCGTCACGTCAACTGCTGTTGCATCCGGCGCGATGACGGGCACTTTGTTGTCTGTCGCCACCTGCGACTCTGCAATGACATTGCCCGTCGTCGCAGGACCGACGATCGCGCGGACGTGATCGTCGGAGATCAGCTTCGTTGCCGCGTTGACCGACTCTGCCGCCTCGGACTTGTTGTCCGCCTCGACGAGCACGATCTTCTTGCCGTTAATGCCGCCGGCGTCGTTTGCTTCCTTGATCGCAAGCTTCAGACCTTCGAGCGTCGACATGCCGTAGTTCGCCGTGTTGCCCGTCATCTCAAAGTTTGCGCCGATGCGGATCTCATCCGACTTCGCCGTGTCGCCGCCGCAGCCTGCAAGCGTCGAGCCGAGCAGTGCCGTGCCGACCAGAGCGGCAGCAAGGCGCAGCGCCTTTCCTCTGAATATCATGAAGATACCCCCTTATCTAGTTCCCCATTGCTGAATTGATGAAAATAAAAAGATAGCCTCCATTATAGGCGAGCGTGTGCCGTTCGTCAAGGGATACATTATTGACAGGAAGAAATTTTCGTTGTTATAATGAACCATCTATTTGAGGGAGGACCATATGAACGAAAAAAACTTTCCGCTCAGCAGGGAACAGACTCTGGCGCTGATCGAGAGATACCCGACCCCGTTCCACATCTACGACGAGGCGAAGATCCGCACGAATTTCCGCCGCCTGAGGGATGCCTTCACATGGGCGCCGAGCTTCCGCGAGCATTTTGCGGTCAAGGCACTGCCGAACCCGCGCATCGTGCAGATCCTCCATGAGGAGGGCGCCGGCACGGACTGCAGCAGCATCGCCGAGCTCATCATCTCCGAGGCGGCGGGGGTCACGGGCGAGGAGATCATGCTCACGTCGAACGATACGCCGTATGATGAGTTTCAAAAGGCGATCGCCCTCGGTGCCGTGATCAATCTCGACGATCTCAGCCATCTCGATTACATGGCAAAGAATGCGGGGCTGCCCAAGGTGCTGTCGTTTCGCTACAATCCCGGCGATCTCATCGAGGGCAACGATATCATCGGCAAGCCGATGGAGGCGAAATACGGCCTCACGCGCCCGCAGATGTTCGAGGCGTATCGCCGCGCGCGTGAGATGGGCGTGCAGCGCTTCGGCCTGCATACAATGGTCATTTCCGCCGAGCGGCGTACGGAGGCGTTTCTTCTCACTGCCCGCATCATGTTTGAACTCGCGGCTGAGCTGAAGGAGCGGCTCGGCATCCACATCGAGTTCATCAACCTCGGCGGCGGCTTCGGCATCCCGTACCGTCCGGAGGAAAGCCCTGTGGACTACGCCGCGGTCGGCACAGGTATTGAGCTCCTCTATCATGAGATCATGTGCCCCGCGGGGCTCGGAGATGTCGGCATCCGCACGGAGAGCGGGCGTGCCATGACGGGTGATGCGGGCTGGCTTGTCTCTGCCGTCCTCCACGAGAAGGACACGTACAAGCACTACATCGGTCTCGACTCCTGCATGGCGAACCTCATGCGCCCTGCGCTCTACGGCGCGTATCACCACATCACCGTGCTCGGCAAGGAGAGCGCACCTGCTGACCATGTCTATGACGTCACAGGCTCGCTCTGCGAGAACAATGACAAATTTGCCATCGACCGAGTCCTGCCGAAGATCGACATCGGTGACATCCTCATTATCCACGATACGGGCGCGCACGGCAGCGCAATGGGCTTCAACTACAACGGCAAGCTCTGGTGCGCAGAGCTCCTCCTGCGTACGGACGGCAGTGTCGAGCTCATCCGCCGCGCCCAGACCCTCGACGACTACTTTGCGACGCTGAAATACGAAGGTTCGCTGATGAAATAAAAAATGGGAGCAGTCCAACACATGGATGCTCCCATTTTTTGCAGAATCTACGAATTGAGTTTTCGGTTTGGATAGATGCTGAGCCCTTTGATTGCAGCACCGACCGCAAGTCCCTTTGTTGTGACCTGATAGACCCAGATGTCCTTGCCGACGATATCCGCGCCCTCAATCGCACCGCCGGAATAGCCGTCCGTCGCGGAGGCCTCCGCCGCACCGCCGACTTTGAACTTGCCCGAGATGAACGAGTCCCATGCACGCTCTGAGCCGAAGACGAAAATGAGATCGTATTCCTTTACGCCTATTCCGATGCCAAGCTGATATGCTTCCATCTTCATATAGACGCGCGCGCCCGTCGCTTTGTTCACGGCAAGACCTCGGCCGTGCGCACCGCCGAGGAGCCCCAGCTGTGAACCGGTCGCACTGATCGTGGCGTAGCCGTAGCAGTTCTCGAGCACCTCGTGCGCATTCGGTGTGAGCGCATAGAGATTGTCGAGTGCCTGCACTTGGAGTTCATTGATTTCCGCGCGCTGCTGGTTTGCACTTTTTGCAAATGCCGTGACAGAGAGCGCGAGGAGCAGGGTGAGCGTGAGAATAATCAGCCGTGTTGAGAATTTCATTGTGACCTCCTTGCTGTATTGCGGAAGAAATGAACTTTACTTTATTTTACGGCTTTTTGCTGCAGGTGGCAAGAAAAAGATAGATTGGAATATGGGAACGCCCGCATAAGAAAAAGAGCATTGCTCAGCGCAATGCTCTTTTGTGTGTTTCCGTGAAATATCAGCGCAGAACCATGCTCAGCAGAGCGATTTCTACGATTGCGGCAATGCCGAGCACGAGGGTACCCATCGTCTGAACGCGGTAGCCCTGATCCGGGGTGAGACCGCTGAACTCCGAGACCACCCAGAAATACGAATCGTTTGCGTGCGAGACGGTCATTGCACCAGCGCCGATCGCCATGCAGGCGAGCGTTGCCTGAATCGGCGTGTCAAAGCCGAGCACGGTGAGCAGCGGCGCGATGATGCCCGCCGTCGTAATCATTGCAACGGTCGAGGATCCCTGTGCGGTCTTCAGGACAGCCGAGAGCAGGAACGGGAAGAAGATGCCCATGCTGCCGAATATATCGGCGTGCGCCGTGATATACCGAACCATATCCGAGACTGCAATCACCTTGCCGAGCACACCGCCCGCTGCCGTGATGAAGAGGATGGGGCCGACCGCCGTCAGACTGCTGTTGCAGACGGAGTAGAACTCCTCCGAGCGGCCCACGGAGAAGAGCTGGAGCGTAGCAAGCGCCATGCCGACCGCAAGCGCGATGATCGGGGTGCCGAGGAAGCGCAGGAGCTCGGGAACGAACCCCGTCAGCCCCAGCATTACAATCACGGAGGACAGTGCCATCAGCGAGATCGGGATCATGATCGGGGCGAGTGTGCTGAATGCCGAGGGGAGTTTGCCGTAGGAGGCGATGAGATCATTGTAGATCTTTGTGACCTCCTCGGGATCGACCTCATCCTTCGACTTCACCCTCGTACCGATCCAGCGCGCGAAGAAATAGCCTGCGATCAGCGGGAAGATCGAGCAGAGCAGTCCCAGTCCAATGACCTGCAGCAGATAGTCGCCGATACCGAGCGTGCTCGCTGCTGCGATCGGCCCCGGTGTCGGCGGGATGAAGACGTGTGAGATGAAAAGTCCAGAGCTGAGGGCAAAGGTCATGGAGACGGCAGAGACCGCCGTGCGGCGTACAAGCGCCTTGCGGATCGGGTCGAGGATGACGAAGCCCGAGTCGCAGAAGACGGGGATCGAGACCACCCAGCCCATGAGCTGCACGGCGATGACGGGGTTGTCCTTGCCCACGAGGCGAATCATCATATCCGCGAGCTTCAGGGCACCGCCCGTCTTTTCGAGGATCGTGCCGATCATCGCACCGAGGATGATGACAATGCCGATGCTCGTAAATGTTCCCGAGAATCCCTGCCCGATGACCGTCGCCAGACCGTACTGCACCGTACCGTCTGCGAGCTTGTGGTCGATGAGCGGAATGCCGGCGGCAAGCCCCAGTACGAGGGCGACCAGCATGATCGAGATGAACGGGTGAATGCGCAGCTTTGAGATCATGACGATCATAATGACAATTGCCACCCAAAAGGCGAAGATAAGCGGTAATCCGGTCATATCAAAACCTCCTTGCATTGGGGCACAATCATCATTTCTGTGCCCAGACAAAAGAAACGTCCTTGCACTGTTATTTTAATCCGATTCAAAAATTTTGGCAAGCAGGAACGCGAAAAAAACGGGCGCAAAATTCTGCGCCCGAAACAATATTTTAGAAAACGCTGAATTTATCCGTGTTTTCTTTGTTCACTATGCCGTGATTCCGAGAATCCTGTCCAGCTTCTCGCGGTCATAGCTGAGTGCGAAGTCCACGCCGTCAGCCGTGGTGACGGGGACGATCGTATCGCCCGAGAGACGGCGGCACTCCTCACGCGCAGCCTCATCCTGCTCGATGTTGAACTCCTCGTAGGGAATGCCGCGATATTTGAGATACTTCTTGACCTTGACGCACCACGGGCAGACCGTGATGGAGTAGACCTTGACCATAGCCGGCCTCCTTTAGATGCCGAGGAGGCGGTCAATGGCGGGCTGATCGAAACCGCGCACATACTCGCCGCTGTCCGCGAGGATGACGGGGCACGCGGCCTCGCCCGTGAGCTTTACGAGATCGTCGTAGGCGGCGGGCTCCTTCTCAATGTCGCGCACCGTGTAGGCGACACCCTTCTTGTCGAGATACTTCTTTGCCTTCGTGCACCATGGGCACGCATCGAACGAAAAAACTTGAATCATGGGATTTCCTCCTCTGTATCACTTATTCAAACTTGCCAGATACTTCTCTGCATGGAGCGCGGCGGTTGTGCCGTCGGCTGCGGCGGTTGTGAGCTGGTGGATCTCCTTGACGCGGATATCGCCCGCGACAAAGACCCCCGGGATCTCTGTGCGGCAGTTCTCATCCGCCGCGATGTAGCCTGTCTCCGTCAGTGCTATCTGCCCGACGAAGAGATCCGTATTCGGCAGCACGCCGATGTTGACGAATATGCTGTCCACGGGCAGCGTCTCCGTCTTGCCCGTGTCCTTGTGCAGGAGATCGACAGACGTGAGGCGCTCCTCGCCGTTGAGGTGCTCGATTTCCGTTTCCAGCATGACCGTCACCTTCGGATTTGCATAGAGCGTATCCTGCGAAGATTTGTCTGCGCGCAGCTGCGAGCGGTGGATGAGATAGAGGTGACTTGCGTACTTCGTGAGGAAGTTCGCCGCATCGACCGCCGCGTTGCCGCCGCCCATGACCGAGATCACCTTGTCCTGATACGTGTGTCCGTCGCAGAGCTCGCAGTAGTGTACGCCGCGATTGAAGTAGTGCGGCTCCTGCGGCAGCGGGAGCTTGCGGCGGTTCATGCCCGAGGCGATAATGATCACGGACGTTTCGTAGATGTATGTCTCCGTCTCGACGATCTTCGGCGTAGATTTGAGGTCAACGCGCTCGATGCGGTCGAACTCGTCGATCTGGGCACCGAAATTTGTCGCCTGCTTTTCGAGCGTTCCGATCAGCTCCATCCCGCTCACGCGCTCAAAGCCCGGATAGTTCTCAATGTCCGCCGCCGTCGCGATCTGCCCGCCGACGAGCGAGTTCTCGAGGACAAGCGTGCGGAGGTTCATGCGGCCGCAGTAGAGCGCGGCGGTCAGTCCAGCCATGCCCGCGCCGATGATGACGACATCCTTTTGAATATGTTCCTTTGCCATGGATTCAGCTCCTTTAATGGATTTTGACTTTTTGATTATTATAGCATGTTTGTCAAGATGTGACTGTGATAAATCACACAAAAATAGCCCACACTCCACTGTGGACTATCTTTGCTGTGTATTATATTTTAGGAGAGCTTTGGAAACATCCGAGGACGTTCCCTAACGAAAGCCTGTATAAAATATAGCACATAAGAGAATGAAAATCAATAGGCTTTTGAGAAAAATTTTCAGCAATGCTTTAAGCGCAGAAAACTTGTGGAGTTGGAGAAGTACGGATCGATTCTGCGGTCCCTTAGAAATTATAGGTCAGACGTACGCCCGTATAGTTTCCGAGGGAGAACTTCTCACTGCCGTATATGGTGTCGCGTGTACCGATCCCCTTCGCGTCAAACGTGTAGAACATCTCGACGAGGAGATTTTCAATCGGGACATAGCCAAATCCGAGGGAGAAGCTGCGGATGCCGTCGAGGTAGCGGTCGGGGAGATATCCCGTGCCGTTGCCGCCGAAGAACGAACCGTGCTCGAAGTACTTGTAGTCGGCGAAGGCATTCCAGCTTCCCTTGACTGCCATATCGCTCTTGCCGATATCAAGACGCAGTGTCCAGAAATGCGGCGTGCCGCCCATCGCGTGTCCGTTGATCTTGAACTGATCCGATCCGGACGTATGCTCGTAGATCGTATGGCCGTTCATGTGGCGGCCGAACGCCGTGCGGTTCTGACCGTAGTCGAACGAGATCGAGGCGTTCTTGCCCATCTTCCACTTCGCACCGATGCCTATGACACGCGCAAGCTGCGTATAGTCATAAACATCGTTGCGTTTGCCGTTCGCATGTTCCGCGTGGTAGGTGGGATTGCCTGTCGACCCAAGATACCAGAGCGAGATGCCAACATTCGGCGTGAGTGCGTGCTTTGCCTGAAGGAAGATCGCCTTGTTGATGGGTGGGATGCGGTCGGCTTCGAGGACTGTACCCTCTGCCTTGATCACAAGCCCCGTAAATTTTCCGAGAGCGTCACGCGGCATCAGACTGCCGTACTCTGTTGATTGTACACGCTGTCCGACTGCGCTGAAATACTGTTCTACCGCTCTGGAGAGATTATTGGAGGTAATAGGATTCGAAAATTCGTCTTCAAAGTTGTTGTAGTGCAGAGCATTGTAAATATCATCGTCAGAATCCGTAATCTGGACGTTACTCGCACCCGGGTGCTTCTCCATCTGAACGATTTTCTTCAACACCTCGTGTAGGCGCGCCTTATTTCCTGCCCACCATTGTTTCAAGGCGGCGGAACCGTCTCCGTCCAAGGCGTTTGGATAGTCCGCCATGGACATGTAGAGTGTTGTTAAATCTTCCGGATGGCCTCCTATCCATGCATTATAATCGAAGTTCCAAAGAGAATCTGTCTGCTCCACACCATGTTCATCCGTATATTTATAATTGAACATCATCGGCGGATCCATCTGTAAATATGAATCACCGGTTTGTATGCCGCCGGCTTTCAGGAAATCTTTGCCGTACGCGCCCACCGCGATATCATACATACGCTTAACAATGGCTCTCTTCTCTTCGATTGTGGTAGCTGCTTCAAGCTGCTGATAGAAATTCATCTTGTCATTTGCTTCGGCAACAGGAGCAGGCGTCGTGAATGTTGTATATAGATCAGAGACGTTCAGCCCCACAAATTCAGCCATTGTCGGCGGACGATAGAATACCCTGTGTGTCGCATGGGTATAGGCAGAGTCGGAGATGCCCGTACTGTGTTTGAAATTACCGTAGCCGAGCTGTATCTGCGTATGTGCATTCGTCCAGGTGGCACGGATGCCGTCGTACTCCTTGCCGAAGTAGTAGCCTGTCACGCCGAGCCGTTCGTTGAGCCGTCCCATCGAAATATCGAGATTACGGTTATGGTAGGTGATATCGAAATTGCTGATGCGCAGATGATTGAGCCCCTTTGACTGCGGGATGTCGGTACGCGTGCTGACACCGCTCTTGCCGGATGCCTCGGCGAGTGCAGTGATGTTCAGATTGTCGCGGACACGCGCATCAAAGCCGAAGCGCAGACGCTGCGCAAAGCCGTGCTCCTTGCGGTCGAGCATATTCTTCTCTGCCGACCCGACGAAGGAGTCTTCCGTCATCTTGATGGGGGGGCGATCCGCACCGCCGTGCGAATCCCACTCGAACTGATAGTCGCCGATGAGATCGATGCCCTTCAGCTTCTGTGTATTGAACGGGCGGGCAAAGATCTCGTCGGGTGAGCCCTTGGCGAAGGTGTTGTTGGTCTGCGCGAAGAAATCCTTCTCCGCAGCCGCGTTCTGCGCGGCACGCTCTGCCTTCTCCTCCTCGGTGAGCGGCGGCTTTGGCCGTGTATTGCTGTCGGGACCGAACTTCAGATTGACACCGAGGCGGTATACTCTCTCCTGTGTTGCGCGGTCATCGTCGCGGTGGTTGAAGAGATTGTCGATGCCGAGATAGACCATGGCGTCATCCCCGAGTTTCTTCTGCAGCATCAGATTCCAGATACCGAAGGTCTTCGTCTGATAGCGCTGCGCACCCGGCTTGGCGTACTGATTGGCGAAGATATAGCCGCCGTTCAGATCAGTGTCCATCTTCATGTAGTTTGCGTTGCCCGTGACAGAGTTGCTGTCGAGCATGTGAATGTAGTAGTCGCCCCAGAGAGAGGCGCGGAAGCCGCTCTTTACATCCTCGTAGTCGATGCCAATGTCGAGTTTGTGCTGCGGCTTGTCGAGCAGCTTGCGCGGCATATTCGGATCGCTCTTGTTGATGGCATGCAGAAAGGTGTAGCCGAGCTTTGTCGACCAACGCTTGCCGAGCTTATGCTTGACCTCGAGTTCAAGTCCCGTGATCTGCGCCTTGCCGATGTTCTTGAAACTGTAGAGCATGTCGGGCGGATAACCGATCTTTTCGGCGCCTGTGACATTCGGGTGGAAGTCGATGTTGTAGCCCGTGTAGTAGGTCGTCATGTAGTTGCGGATGGTGTTGTGGAAGAGGTTCACCCGCATGCTGGTGTTCTTCGTCTCTGCTTCATAGCCGAGGTCGAAGTTGACGGCCTTTTCCGGCTTCAGATTCGGGTTGCCCGTCCAGTACCAGCCGAGGCGCGCACGATCCTGATCGACGGGGCTGCCGCCGTACATCTCCCAGTTGTAGTAGAGTTCACCCATACCAGGCTCTGCATAGCTCGTGCCAATGTTTGCCTTGAAGCGGCGCTTCGGATTGCCGCCAATGTTGTGCGTGATGCCGAAATTTGCCGTCACATTTGTGCCAAAGAGGCTGCTGTGGTCCATGCGCAGGATCGGCGTGAAGATCGTATCGTTGTTCAGCATCCATGTATCGCCGACGACGAAATGATACTTGTTGATGGTCGCTTCACCGACAATCAGCTGATTTGCCAAGGACTGCTGGACTTCGGCAAATCGCTTTCCGTTGAGCGTATAGTTATAGTTATTCGGGTCGTAATAGTATACGAGACCGTGCCAGTCATAGACAGCACTGCCTCCGGGCATGAGGTGACCGGAGTTTTCTTGATGTATTTTGGCATTGAATTCGTTATAGCGTGCACGTGCTTCGGGGGTCATATTGTTCAATATTTGGGTGAAACTCGTTTCGTTGCCATTGTTGGAAAAACGTAGGTAATCTTCCTGTGTAAACGACGGCTTATAGGAATTTGGATCGCTTCTATTATAGTTATAAAGCTCATAATCCACATCCCAACGCAGACCTCGTTCCGGGTCGGGCGTAAGTTTATGCGCTTGGATGAAGGATGCGATCGTACCTTTTTTCAGACCGAATGCCGGGGCATCTCGCTGTACCACCATCAGACTTTTATCATAATCCCACGGATCGATCTTCTTGAGATAGGTCTTCGGCGCACTCTTGAGACGGCTGCCCGAGCCCGTCTCGTGTGCATAGCCGAAGTTATACATGAGCAGATGCTTGTCGTTCAGCTGGGTATTGAACGTCGCCTCGAGATTCATCTGCGCGTGATCGACGTTGTCGATGTAGTTCAGCATATTCTTCCCTGTATAGGAAGATCTGCCGTAGTTGCTCGTCAGCGTCAGATCGTCTTCGAGCATGCGGGCATAATTGACCTCGATATTCCAATCGGTGTCCTTGTTGCGCCCCTCCCAGCCAACGTTGTAGCTGTTGCGGCCGGACTTGCGGCTGTAGTGCTGCTGCGGCTCCATGATGGAGTCCGTACGCTTGACATAGCGGTTGAGGTCTTCGGTATAACGTTCCATACGGAAGTTGAACGAGTTGTTCTTATTCGCCTTGTAACTGCCGATCAGACCTATGTTTGCCGCATCTCCGTAATAGCGCAGACTGTTGTCTTCGAAATCGGTAACGTAGGACGCGAATCCGGTCTTTATACGCTCCTCGGAGCCGTAGACGGGCATGATGTCGCGCTTGCTTCCGTAGAGACCGAGCTGAGCCTTGCCCATTGTACCGGTATCGGCACGCAGAAAGATGTTTTGGTAGGGCAGGTCGGAATCGTTTTCTGTTTTGCGCCCCTCCGCGTTGAATGAGATCTTCGGCTCGTTGTCAGCTTTCTTTGTGATGATGTTCACCACGCCGCCGATGGCATCCGAGCCGTACTTCGCGCTCGCCGCTCCCTGGATGATCTCAATGCGTTCGACGTTCTCCGTGCCGAGACGCATGACCTCGTCCGCCGCACCGTAGTACTTGGCGAAATCGCCCATAACGGGCTGACCGTCCACGAGAATCAGAGTGTGGCGCGGCTCTGCACCGCGAATCGATACACCGACACGCCCCATCGCATCCACCGTGCGTGAGACGCCGGTCTCGCTGAAGATGATTTCCTCGACGGACTTTGCCTGCTTCTTCTCGATGTCCTCCTTCGTGATGATGGTCTTCTGCTGGGATTCGTACTTTGCCTCTTCCTGTGCGGCATCCACCTCCACGTGAATGTCCGCAGTAGAAACACTGCTCCCTCCTTGTGTACCATCGTCCGCATAAGCGGAATAAGCAGGCAGGGTGAGCCATGCAGTGATTGCGTAAGAGAGCAGACGCCGTGAGCGCTTACTCTTTTTCCGAACCATGTGATCCTCCTTTGTACTGTGACTATTATGTTCCGCTCCATCGGAACGCTTTCGCACGCACTCTAATGCATTTTGGTGAAAACGTATCAAAACAATATGCTTTTTAGCGGATTGAATGAAAACGATAATCGCATTAAGTTGACGCATGAAGTATTATAATGGTGAATGGGATTCATTACAAGTACATAACGGAAAAATTTTTGAATTTTCTTTTCTAATGAAGCAGACAAAATGAACTTCATATCAAAAATGGACACCTTGTTTATTAAAAAACAAGGTGTCCACCATATCTGATATTTATGGTATCGATATGACATCCATTTTTGTATACGGTTTGATGTCAATTACACTGCTGCCGTCGAGTGCATCAATATTTTTCACGCGGAGGATGTTGCCCTCGCACTCGATGAGCTCGGCGATACAGAGGGAGAGGGGGTTTGGGCGCCCGGGAGAGCGGGCGGCGAAGACCCCGTGAATTTCCTTTGCGGCGGGCGGGATGGTCTTTAGGAGGTCTCGTTTCGCCAGATGCGCCCAGTAGAGGACGATGAGGTATTTATTCTGCTCGATGCGCAGGAGTCCGTCGGCGTAGTCCGGATGAATCTCGATCTCTGAGATCTCCTCGCTCATGCGTCCCTGCCTCGGGATGTCCGTGAGGTTCTTGTAGGCATTGTGGATGATGCCGATTTCTTGAAGCTGCATCATGTCCTCCTTTTATGTGAGCGTCTTTACTGTCTCGCCCGCAGGTGTCTCCGCGAGGAGCTGCATCAGGCGTGTGTAGAGTGCCTCGATGGGGAGGCTGCCGCCGGAGAGTGCACCGAGCTCTGCCGCGCGGACACCCACCTCGTAGCGCGAGATGTCCGCGCCGTCATAGACGCACTGCGTGGTGAGGACGATGGTGCAGGCGTGCGTGCGCGCGCGAGCGAGCGCGGGCAGGAAACTCTCCGCCGCATCGTCGCCGGGGACACTGCCGAGGCCATAGCCCTCGAGGATGATGCCGCGATAGCCCGCTGTGATATGTGCATCCAAGACACCGGGCTTTATGCCGGGGTAGAGGCGGATGACGGCGACGTTCGTGTCGAGTTCGTCATGGAGGCGAAAGGGCGCGGGCGGCGCAGACGGGGCGGAGATGTCAATCTCTGTTCGCCCGATGCTGCGAAAGGCATCGTCGGCGAGTGCGTACATTTTCTTTGCGGCATTTCCTTGGATCAGCCGCCCTCCGAATGCGATGCAGACACCCGCGAAGCCGCTGCATGCGGCAGTGTAGGCGAGCCGAAGATTTCCCTCGGCATCGGAGCCGTCTATACCGAGCGGACGCTGTGAGCCGGTGAGGACGACGGGGCGGTCGATGTGCTCCAACATATAGTAGAGTGCGGCAGAGGTGTACGCCATGGTATCGGTTCCGTGCGTGACAATGAAGCCGTCGTATGCCGTGCGGCATTCTGCAATTTTGCGTGCGATCGTCTGCCAATGCGCGGGGGCGATATTCGTAGAATCAATGGAGAGGAGGTCCATGACCTCGATCACGCCGTCTTTTGCGCCAATTACTGCGCGCATATCCTCGGCGTGGAGGGCTGGACGCAGACCGTGCTCTGTCTGACGCGCGGCGATGGTGCCGCCCGTGGCGAGGAGCAGGATTTTCTTCATGAGCGCATCTCCTTTTTTTCGCGTTTTCGTGCCTGATGGTCGAGCCACATATGATGAATCGTCATGAGCGGATGATGCAGGAGCATGCGCGGCCCGCTCCAGCGCATGACCGCGCGGATCGCCGCACGCATATCGCGGGAGTAGCAATGCACGGGACAGGCGGAGCAGAAGGACTTGACCTCCATGCGCGGACAGTGCTCGACACGTCCGAGCGCGTAGTCACGCAGACGGCGGCAGTCAGGGCAGAGCGCATCCGTGTCCTGCGGCGTGCGCGTGCGATCGGCGTGCTTGTTGCCGCGGCAGTAGATGGCGATCATCTTTGATATCACCTCAGCTTCGAGGACGCGTTTTTTTTCGGTATCCATGTGGTTCCCCTGTTCTTTTGGAAAATTCGATAAAAAAGTTTTATTTTCAGTATACTATGCAATAAATATTTTTTTCAAGTGTGGGATGTACTTTTTTGCATAAAAGAATGCCGCAGGCGATATGTGTGCCTGCGGCATTGTTCTGCGGCTCTTTACAGAATCTCGAGGGTATCGCCCGTCATGATGCGCGGAAACCCTGTGCCGATGAGGTGAATCTCGCCGGGCTGCACGTCTGCACCCGTGTCCTCATTCTCGAAATGAAGGGTGACGTGTCCGTGTGCGCGCAGATTCGCATTTGCGTCCGCGCCGACACGTGCGACCTTGTAGCTGCGCTCAGCGATGACGATTGTGTCGCCCTCCCTGACATCCTCGCTCAGCGTGTCCTTTGTGTGAGAGACAACCATGTTCTCGTAGGAGTAGGGCACATCCTTGTCAAAGATGATGAGGTTGCCGCGCGTCTGGAGCAGCTGAAGCGCGAAATCTCCGATGGCGGTGAATGTAACGTGATACTTCATAAGATCCTCCCCTTCTTGTTTTAATCTTATGCTTATTTTACCCCATTACAAAAAAGATGGCAAGAAGATTATTTTTGAGGAGACGCAGAGGAGGCGTGTCTGCGTGCCGCCTGTTCCCGACGAAACTTTTCGAGGAGGTCGAGCTTGTGCTCCATCTTGTGGACAAATTCGCGTGCGGCGGCACGATCCTCTTCGTTCGGGTGTTCGGCAGCGCGTACCCAGCGCTCCTGCGCCTCAGGGCTGTTGTGCGTATCGTCGGGATCGGACTTCCTGCGGCGGGCGATGAGCGCTGGCGAGAGTTTCCCCTGTGCGGAGAAGGTGCCGAGGATCTCCGTGTCTTCACCGAGAAGGTAGGCGGCACGAGCGAACGAGGTGACGGCGTGCTCGGAGCCGACGTCTGCGCCGTGCGTCTGGAAGAGGATGACGCACGCATTTCTGACCTTTGGCAGGTATGCCTTCATAAGATCGTCGGGACCTCCGCGCCGCAGCCAGTAGCCGAGCGCGACGACCTCATATGCGGATAGATCCGCCGGTGCGTCCTGCACGCGGAAGAGATCTGCGCCCGCCGTGCCCGCGATCTCTTCGGCGATGGCCTTTGTATTGCCCGTGGTGGATGAATAGATAACAGCCCATTTCCTCATTATGAATACTCCTTTACTTTTCCTGTGGCTTTGTTACAATACATTACATCATATTTTCTAAGGGGATGCAAGGATGTAGGTCACAGGAGAAGACAGCACCGCAGAGAATGCAAAAGGACAGACTGGCAGGGGGAATCCGGCATGAAACAGAAAATACGGCACGCGACGGCACTGCTCTCGACGGGGCACGCGATGGTGGATTTTTATGCGAATTTCCTGCCGATCCTCCTGCCGCTGCTGATCCTGAAATTTGATCTGTCGCTGACCATGTGCGGTGTGCTCGTAATGGTCGCGTCTGTGACGACGAATATGCTGCAGCCGATCTTCGGCTACCTCATGGACAAGCGCAATTTCAGCCCTCTGCTCCCATACATCGTACCGCTTGCTGCTGTTCCGATCTGCATGGTCGGTTTTGCGGGGCATATGGCGCTGCTGTTTCTCCTCGTTGCCGTTACGGGGGCGGCGACGGCGGCGTATCATCCGCTCTCCTCGATGCTCGTGGGGCGGACGGCGGCAGAGGGGCGCGGGAACGGCATGATGAGTTATTTCATTGCGGGCGGCAACGCGGGCATGGCGTTTGTACCGCTTGTGCTTGTTGCATTTTTGGAAAAACTGTCGCTGAGTGCGCTGCCGCTTCTCATCCTGCCCGCTGCTTTCATGGGCGCACTCTTTGCGCGGTCAGGGCTGTGCTCCGTCTCCTCTCTGCCGGAGCATGCGGCGACGGAGTCCCCCAAGCTCATGCATATTCTGCTCGCGCGCACGACGATCACACTGAACCTTGCGATGGGCCTGCGCTGCTGGACACACGGTGCGTTCGGGACATTCCTGCCGCTGCTGCTCGTCGGAAATGGGGAGGATACGAGCGCGGCAGGGCTCTTTCTTACGATCTTTATGGTGGGCGGCATGACGGGCGGACTCGTCGGCGGGAATCTCGCGGACAGGTTCACGGGACGCGCGATCATCGTGAGCTTCCTTGTGCTCAGCATACTGCCCTGCGCGTATTACTTCACACATGTGAGTACGGATGTGCTCGGCGGCATCGTCCTCTTTGCCGCAGGATTTTCCCTGATGGCACCGCAGCCGAGCTCGATCATCTGGGCGCAGGAGGCACTGCCCGAGAACGCGGCGATGGCGTCGGGCATGATGCTCGGCATGTCGTTCGGGCTCGGCAGTCTCGGTGTCGCGGCGACGGCAGCACTCGGCGATCACATCGGGCTTGGTGCCGCACTCCTTGTCTCCGTCATTGCGCTCCCGCTTGCGGCGCTGCTCGCGTATATCACGCCGGAGCCGAAGAATAGGTGACATATACATAAATTATATTTTTCATGAAAAATATTGATAGCATTTATTTCCTCCTTTCTATTGAAAAGTGAATGCGATTCAAGTATTATGAAAGCATCGAATGGGGAGTTATTCTCAAAACATTTTTTACGGCAGAACAGGAGGCATACCATGCTGCAGAGCAAGAGCTGGGACGGTTTTGAAGGGGGCGTCTGGCAGGAGGAGGTCAATGTCCGCGACTTCATTCAGCGCAACTATACGCCGTACGACGGCGACGAGTCCTTCCTTGCGCCGCCGACGGACGCGACGAACCGTCTGTGGGCACGCGTGCAGGAACTTCAGAAGGAGGAGCGCGCAAAGGGCGGCGTGCTCGAGATGGAGACGGAGGTTGTCTCAGGGCTGACGGCATACGGTCCCGGCTACATCGACCCCGCGATGAAGGATCTTGAGAAAGTCGTCGGGCTTCAGACGGACAAGCCGCTGAAGCAGGCGTTCATGCCATACGGCGGTATTCGCATGGCGGAGGAGGCGCTCGAGAACTACGGCTACAAGGTCAGCCCGAAGCTCCACGAGATCTTTACGAAGTACCACAAGACGCACAATGCGGCGGTGTTCGATGCGTACACGGACGAGATCCGCGCAGCACGCCGCAGCCACATCATCACGGGGCTGCCCGACACATACGGGCGCGGGCGCATCGTGGGCGATTACCGCCGTGTCGCACTCTACGGCATCGATCATCTCATTGCGTTCAAGCAGGGCGACCTGCTGAACTACGGCGACGGCATCATGAGCAACGATGTCATTCAGCAGCGCGAGGAGGTCGCGGAGCAGATTCGTGCGCTGAAGGGCATGAAGGAGATGGCGCAGATCTATGGCTTTGACATCTCCGCACCGGCAAAGAATGCACGCGAGGCGGTGCAGTGGCTGTACTTTGGCTACCTCGCGGCGATTAAGACGCAGAACGGCGCGGCGATGAGTGTCGGGCGCATCTCGACCTTCCTCGACATCTACATCCAGCGTGACCTCGCACGCGGCATCCTCTCCGAGGAGGAGGCGCAGGAGCTGATCGACCATATCGTGCTGAAGTTCCGCATGGTGAAGTTCGCGCGCATCACGTCCTACAACGAGCTGTTCTCGGGTGACCCGATCTGGGCAACGCTTGAAATGGCGGGCATCGGCATGGACGGCCGCCACATGGTCACAAAGAATGACTTCCGTTTCCTCCATACGCTTGAGAACATGGGACCCTCTCCCGAGCCGAACCTCACCGTGCTTTATTCTTCGAAGCTGCCGGGGAAGTTTAAGGACTACGCGGCGCGCATTTCTATCCGTACAAGCTCGATCCAGTACGAGAACGACGATGTAATGAAGCCCGAGTGGGGGGACGACTACTCGATCTGCTGCTGCGTTTCCGCGACGCAGACGGGTAAGGAGATGCAGTTCTTCGGTGCGCGTGCAAACCTCGCGAAGTGTCTCCTCTACGCGATCAACGGCGGCATGGACGAAAAGAGCGGTGCGCAGGTCGGCCCTGCCTACCGTCCGATCCGCACGGAATACCTCGAATACGACAACGTCATTACGAAGTATGAGCGCATGATGGACTGGCTCGCGCACGTCTACGTCAACGCGCTGAACATCATCCAGTATATGCACGATAAATACTACTACGAAGCGGCGGAGATGGCACTCATCGACACGGACGTGCGCCGCACGTTCGCAACGGGCATTGCGGGCTTCTCGCACGTCGTAGACTCGCTGTGCGCGATCAAGTATGCGAAGGTGAAGCCGATCTACAACGACCGCATCGTCGTGGACTACGAGGTCGAGGGCGATTTCCCGCGCTACGGCAACGATGACGACCGTGCGGATGAGATTGCGAAATGGGTGCTCAAAACCTTCCTCTCGAAGATCAAGGCGCGCCACACCTACCGTCACTCGGAGCCGACGACCTCGATTCTCACGATCACGTCGAACGTCGTCTACGGCAAGTACACGGGTGCAATGCCTGATGGGCGCAAGGCGTGGACACCGCTCGCGCCGGGCGCAAATCCGAGCTATGGCGCGGAGTGCTGCGGGCTGCTCGCCTCGCTCAACTCCGTTGCAAAGCTGCCGTACCACTGGGCACTCGACGGCATCTCGAACACGCAGAGCATGACTCCTGCCTCGCTCGGCCACAATGAGGACGAGCGCGTGCAGAATCTCGTAAGTGCGATGGACGGCTATTTCGATCAGGGTGCGCACCATCTGAACGTGAATGTATTCGGGCGCGAGACTCTCGAGCATATCATGGAGCACCCCGAGGATCCCGCCTATGCGAACTTCACCATCCGCGTCTCGGGCTACGCGGTCAAGTTCATCAGCCTGACGCGCGAACAGCAGGAGGATGTGATCGCGCGTACCTTCCATGAGCATATGTAAAGGCAGAATCAGCGCGACAGAGAGCTTCGGCTCGGTCGACGGCCCCGGCATCCGCTTCATCGTCTTTGTGCAGGGCTGCCGCTATCGCTGTCAGTACTGCCACAACCCCGAGACATGGGAGCGGGAGGGCGGTTATGAGGCGACGGCGGAGGAAATTTTTCGGCAGGCGTGGCGGTACCGCCCGTACTGGAAGCAGAAGGGCGGCATCACGGTGAGCGGCGGTGAGCCGCTGCTCCAACTCGAATTTGTGACGGAGCTGTTCCGCCTGGCAAAGGCAAAGGGCGTGAACACCGTCATTGACACGGCGGGCGAGCCGTTCACCTATGACGAACCGTTTTTTAGCGTGTTTGAAAATCTCCTGCCGCTTACCGACTTGTTCCTGCTGGATCTGAAGCAGATTGACGATGAAGTGCACAGGGCACTCACGGGTGTATCGAATGAGAGTGCGCTTGCACTGGCTCAGTTCCTTTCGGAGCGCGGCAAACGGATGTGGATTCGCCATGTGCTCGTGCCGGGATGGACGACGGGGGCGGATGATCTTCACCGTCTTTCGGACTTTATCGCAGGGCTAAAGACGGTCGACCGCGTGGAGGTGCTGCCCTATCACGCGATGGCACTCCACAAGTATGAGGAGCTGCGCCTGCCGTATCGGCTCGGGGACACGCCCGCACCGACGGCGGAGGAGATTGCCTGTGCGGAGAAGATCCTGCGCGTGGGGGAGTATACGGGATACTTGAGATAAACGAAAAGAGAGGCACTGCACGGCGCAGTTGCCTCTCTTTTCATGTTCCTTTCGTTGCCGCCTCTAACACGGAAAGGAAGTGTGTCGACCAGAGAAACGTTATCTCTGTCGCAGCAAGTGTAGTTGCCTACTACGTTTATAATATAACATCTTCTCTATATCATTGTAAGGCTATTTTCGGCACAGCCGTATCAAGGCATCCTCCAACAATTCATCTCCTGCCTGCCCCGTTTTCAGCAGATAGTCCGCGTCGGCGAGGGAGAGTACGGCGCGTTCGAGTGTTGTCTCGGAGAACTCCTTTGCGTGTCCCCCAAGTTTTTCGGCGATGAAGGGGTGAAGCCCCATGATCTTGCCGAGCCCCTTCGGCGGCGTGCCGCTCATCAGCAGACGCTTTGCCTGCCAAAGCTGTCGGACGTGGCGCACGAGGAGGGCGAGCAGGACGGTGAAGTGTACGCCGTCCGCACGACAGCGTGCGAGGAGGTCGAGTGCCTGCCTGACATCGCGTGCACTCACGGCATCCATCAGCGCGAATACGGACACCTCGGGCATCTCCGAGAACGCCGCACGCAGATCGTCCTCTGTGAACTGGGGATTGTCTGTGTAGAGCGTCAGCTTTTCCAGCTGGCGGTCGAGGAACTCAAGCGAAATCGTTGGCATAATGCCGACCACATTCAGGAAAAATGTGCGTGCCTTCGGGTGCATGGAGCGCCCCATCTCGCGCAGCCGTCCGTTGAGCCAGTTCTCCACCGTCCACGGGCGTACAGGTTCACTCTCCAGGACGCGCCCGTATTTTTCGACGGTCTGGTAGAGCTTGCGCCGCTTGTCAGGCTTCGCGTCGAGGGTAAAGATGACATAGGTGGTCGGGAGGAGATCAGTGAGGCGGTCAATCAGTGCATCCGTCGCCATATCCTTTGATGTGGGGGGATCTGTGTCCTCGTCCTTTTTTTTCGCTGCGCGAAAGATCGCTGCATCGCGCACAAGGACGACGATCTTGTCCGTGAAGAACGGCGCTGTTTCGAGCGACTCCATCAGTGCATCGATGGGCGGCATCTCCTCGTAGCGGATGAGTGCGTCGGCGCGATCCTCGTGGCCCGGCAGGAGGCGACGCAGGATCGCCTCCTCCGCGCGCCGCGTGTAGTAGCTTTCCTCACCTGCGAGCAGAAAGACGTGCGGCAGCTCGCCCTTGGAGAGCAATGCCATGAACTCTGCGTAGTTCATCGGCGGTAACGTGCCATCTCCGCGCCCACGGTGGTTGGCTCCGTGTGCCCAGAGTAGAGGACGGTCTCGTGCGGCAGGGCAAAGACCTCGCGTGCAATGCTGTCCCAGAGCGTCTGCTCATCGCCGCCCGGGAAGTCCGTGCGGCCGACGCTCGCGCAGAAGATTGTGTCGCCGACAAATGCCACGCCGTCCCGTGCGCTGTAGAAGATGCAGGAGTCCGTTGTATGCCCCGGTGTGCAGCGCACCTCGAGCGTACATGTGGGATTTGCAGCGAGTGCGATGATTTCCCGATCGGCAAACGTCGTTACATCCGTGAGCGTAACCTTGCCGCCGCCCCAGAGCGAGAGATTCCAGTTTGGGTCGCTGTAGTAGCGCGGGCTGTCCTCGGCGGCATAGATGGGTGCGCCTGTACGCGTGGAGAACTCCTCCGCGCCGCCGATGTGGTCGAAATGACAGTGCGTGAGCAGCAGCCGCTCGATTGTCCAGCCGTGCGCCTCGGCATGGGCAGCAAGACGTGCGCCCTCTGCGCCCGCGTCGATGAGGAAGCCGTGTTTTGTCTCGTCGTCAATGTAGAAGTAGGAATTGGTCGGGATCATATCGCCGACGGTCACGCATTCGATCATATGGATTCTCCTGTCTTAAGGAAGCACTGACAAATTCAGCACCGCCGTCTTAGCACATCTTTTTCGCCCTGTCTGTGTCGACAAATCCTCCACATAGCGGACGGCTATGCGTCCGGTTTGTCTCCTTGACAGGACAAAAAATCTGCACCAATACGACGGACTTCATTTTATCAGAGATTCCTTTATCGGAAAGAGCAGCTGGAGGATGTGGACGCCTGTCTTGCCGCACGCGTCGATGCCGTCGCGGCAGTATTTGCACGAGCAGACGGCCTTCTCCGTCGGCAGCTTCTGTGCGTGCCGCTGAAAGTAGGCATGCTGCTCCTCCTCCGTCATGGGGGTGAACATGGGAGAGCTGCCGTTCTCGTAGCGGCGCGGGATAAGCTTCGCGTTGCCGGGAAAGCAGGGCGCGAGCAGAGCGTGTCCGTGGAAGCGGGTCTTGTCGAAATTCTCCTCCTGCTCGACGATCGTCACGTTCATCTTGCGCAGGAGGGAGCGGATCGCCTCCTGCATACCGCGCCGCTCCACCGCCGCCCAGCAGTCCTGCACGGTCATGCGCTCGCCGCCGTAGTCGGGGAAGGGGAAATCCGCGTCCCGATCGATCAACTCCCAGACGTAGGTGAATGCGCCCGCGCGGGAGCTCTCCTCGACGATGTTCGCGCAGTTGTTGCATAGGACGATTGCGTGATCCTCCGGCGTCAGCTTCGGGTGGTGCGGGCGGCAGCAGCCTGCGGTCTGCACACCGTGTTGCTCCTCAAGATAGCGGCGTACCGCCGCGCTCTCGGCGGGAAAGTCCGCCTGAACTTTGCAGCTCGGATAAAAGATCGTTGACATAGATGTGCTCTCCTAAATGTGTAATCGCGTATGCTCACATGCTCCATTCGTAGGCGCGGCGCGGTGTGCCGTCCCAGACGCGGACGATGCCGCAGTACACGAAACCGTTCGTGAGAAAGCCGTGCTGCATGGGGTGGTTGTCCGCGTGGGTGTCGACGCGCAGATGATTGTATCGTGTGCGCGCGAAGTCCAGCATGGCGCGAAAGACTCCGTGCTCCGTCCCATCGCTTGCCGCGCGGTGCATTGCCGCATAGGGCGAGGAGTCGCGCCATGCCCCGTCAATCTTGGCATAACTTGGATCCTCACCGGGGACGAGGGCAAAGACGGCATAGAGATGTCCCGTCTCGTTTTCCATCACCCAGAGTATATTTTTCGTGATGTCTGCGCGTATGATATCCTCCGGCGGATAGCCTCCGCTCCACTGCGTCACGTTGCCCGAGCGCCGCATAAAGGCACGTGCTGCCTCGTAGATGCGCAGGATCTCGGGAATGTCCTGCACCGTTGCTTGTCGTATCATTTCGCTCCCTCCTATAGCTTCCTATTTTACACGATGGCTGCAGATTTTGAAAGATGCGTTTGTGACAGCGGGCAAACAATGCTATACTAAAATTCAGGAGGGATGGCAATGAGTGCATGGCTCATCTATGCGCTGCTCTCGGCGCTGTGTGCGGCGTTCGTATCCATCTTCGGCAAGGCGGGACTCACAGGGCTTGACAGCAGCGCAGCGACGGCGGTGCGCGCTGCGATTATGGCTGTGTTTCTTGTGGGTGTGGTTATCGCAGAAGGGCATACCGCTGACCTGCCGCAGGTGTTTGCCGACAGGAAGGCGCTGCTCTTCGTCGCACTCAGCGGCATCGCAGGTGCGCTCTCGTGGCTCTTCTACTTTATGGCACTCAAGGAGGGGACGGTCACGCAGGTCGCTCCGATCGATAAGCTGAGTGTTGTCTTCGCCGTTGCGATTGCCGTCTTGCTCTTCGACGAAAAAGTCAGTTTTCTGCATGGCATCGCAATCGCCATGATCGCGGCGGGCGGACTCCTGCTTGCGATTTTTCCATAATGAAAAAGCCTGCGTTGTTTGTGAGGCAGGACATAAATAGAGGCTGCAGCACAAGGTTTTACTCCGTGCTGCAGCCTCTCGTACGTTACTGTTCGTCTTCGTGGATTTTCTTATTGGCACGCGCTAAGAAGTCTGCGATCTCCCCCGTGTGCTCCACCGGTATCCAGACGGAGGCCTTGGGTTTCCAACGATCCTGAGCCCGCTTCCGATAGAATGGGGTGACGGCGGTGTAACGGCGCCCGCGTGAGCGGATAATGGAGACCCGCAGCGCCTGTGTCGCAGAGATCTCGAGCATGCCGATCTCGACGGTTGCGTCGATGTTCAGGGCAAGCTCCTTTGTCCCCTTTACCTTTTCTGCTCGTGTCGTCTTTGCTGCCATAGTTGATTCCTCCCAACAACATCTTCCTCATCTGAATCATACCATTTTTTTATCCATATGCCAAGATTTTCTAACAAAATCCCCCACACAAGAAAAATGCTTTGCCTGTGTGGGGGGATTTGTCTATTCGTCTGCGTACAAGAGTGTGAGTGTGCCGGTGGCGCGCGTCGCGGCGAGGTCGATGACACGCTGATTGCGCGAGCCGCGGAAATGAAGGGTGAGATCACGTTCCTCTGCGCGGTAGTCACCGTCGACGAGAACGTCGAGCTCATCGAGCAGGGCATTTACGGCGGGATTCTCCTGTGCGCGCAGCTCCTCGAGGGTGTAGCCTGTGTAGCTCCATACGTCGAGGCCGCGCGCGTGTGCTCCGCGTGCAAGCGGGAGCAGTGCTGCGGGCTGCAGGAAGGGCTCACCGCCGCTGAGGGTGAGCCCTGTGAGAAGTGGGTTGGCATCGAGCTGTGCGAGTACCGCGCCGACGGTCGTCATGCGCCCTCCGACGAGGGGCTGTGTGTCCGGATTATGACAGCCCGGACAGCGGCGCGGACAGCCCTGTGTAAAGACTGTCAAACGGATGCCCTCGCCATCCACAATGGAATCGCTTGCGATCCCCGAGATGTGGATCTCAGTGGAGTCCGTGCTTGACACGTTCGTGCTCCTCGGCCTGCTTGGCGTTGTTCCAACGATCCGTGGTGCCGACCAGGTAGCCCGTGATGCGGCGAACGCGCTCAAACTTCGGCTGACGCATCTCGTAGCCGAGCGTGACGCGGCCGTCATCCGTACCCGTGATGGAGAGGCGGTCGAGCTTCTCATGGGTCTGACCCTCGATGTATGCAATGTAATTTTCTACCTCGTGCGGGGTAATATCCGAGAGGCCGTTTACGGTGACGTTGATATCGTTGACAATCATGCTGCATTCTCCTTTTTCGCGCCTGTTTGCAGCGCGGTTTTTCTCTGCGGCGACGCATCGCCGGTTCGTGAGGATTATACAACATCTAGTGGGTGCTCGTCAATAGGAAATCTATATCTAGTTGTTTGCCCACAGACTTATCAACAGGGATTTTTTGGAAATCGGGATGATTTTCGTCGAAATGCCGATAAAAAAAGGCGCGGCGGGCATGGATATCGGCATAGAGTTATCCACAGTTTCCCTAGGGGGAACCTGTGGGATTTGTGGATAAATGAAGACAGGTACAAGCTTCTATGTGCGTTTATGAAGCAGTACCCTGTGGATTGTTTTCCGCTGCTTCTGCATTTTCCTGAATGATGGTCCGGATGGGATAGGGGATATCGATGCCCTCGGTACGGTAGCGGTCGGTGAGTGCCTTGATGAACTCATGCTTGATGATGCCCTGGTTGTCGAACATGCTCGACGGCAGGATGACGTTGAAGTTGATGGAGGAGTCGCCGAAGTCCGTGTAGCGCACGAGCGGCTCTGCGTTCGGATTGTCGTCCACGCGTGCGAGCACTTCCTTCGCCGTCTCGATGGTGACGCGCTCGACAGTGGCGAGGTCGCTGTCATACGCGACGCCGACAGGGACGCTGATGTTGATGTTCAGCGTGGGCAGGCTGAAATTCGTGATGTTCGCGCCCGCGATGGTCTTGTTCGGAATGACGACGGTGTTGCCCGCACCGAGCGGGATGATGGCGGTAAAGCGCCATGTGATGTCCGTGACGCGCCCCTCCTCGCCCGAGCCGAGGCGGATGTAGTCGCCGATGCGCAGCTGCTTGGACAGGATGAGGTGGAGTCCGGAAAAGATGTTGGCAAGCATCTCCTGCAGGGCAAGAGCGACTGCCATGCCGCCGACGCCCGCTGCTGTCAGGATCGGAGCGATGGAGATGCCGTAGTACTGGAGGATAACGAGCAGCCCCATGGCGTAGATGACGCCGATAAGGATGTTGTTGAGCAGGGTCGTCTTGGGCAGATTCCTGCCCGAGCGTTCGAAGTACATGGTGACGACACCGTCGACGGTGCGTGCGAGGACGCGCGTGATGGAGAAGACGTTGCTTGTAAAGAGGAGGTACGAGAGCAGCTTTGTGAGTGTCGGCGAGATCTCCACGGCGTCGATCGCCCAGTAAAGACCGATGATGAAGCTGAAGAAGATGGGAACGCCCTGCATGGAACGGATGAAGACGTACTTCCACGTGCTCTCTTCGACCGCAAGATGGTGATCGATGTAGCGGCGGATGAGGCGGTCGGCGATGATGCCCACCGTGAGGGCGGCGAGGACGATGCTCGCAGGGACGAGGAGGAGATCGACGAGGTTGTCGAAGTTGAGTGTGTGTGAGAATATGGTCAAGTGGGGCTCCTTTCCAAAGACAATTCAATGCGCCTGTGCCGGGAGGAACTCTTCCTGTGCTGCCATGAGGCGCATACCGCCGGCCGGGCTTGTGATGAAATATGAAAACACCGCAGTGTTCGGTGCTGCCGCTCCGTGGTAGTGGCGCGGCGGGTCGATGATGGAGACGGCAATACCGTCCTCACGCATGCGGGAGGAGAAGTGTCCGTTGACGACGTTGAAGAATTCACTGACAGCGTCGACAGCAAGCTCCTCCATACCGTCGAGCGAGACACCGCTGTAGCCGCTCGCGAGTGCATAGAATGCATCCACGGAGGCGGCAAGTGCGACAATGAGCGGATTGCTGCCTATGTCGAGCCGCTGCGACAGAGTAATGTAGAACTCTTCTTCCGCCTCCGTACCCATCGCGGCCGTTATGTGCGCATAGTCGGCGATTCCTGAGAGGAATGCATCCGTGTAGCTTTGATGGAATGCGTTCATTGTCCCTCCACGCACTGCCGTATTTTGGCGAGCGCTGCTGTGATCTCGTGATCGGAATAGGGCTTCTGGATGAACATAAGAGCGCCGTACTCGTTGGCGTACGCAATGTTTTCCTCCGTAGCAGCTGTCGAGAGCATGACGACGGGGAGGCGCGGATGTGTTCTGCGCAGACTCCGCAGGACGCTGCAGCCGTCGAGCTTCGGAAGGATGATGTCGAGAAAGACCGCATCGGGCGCTTTGTCCGCGATGCGCCGCAGCGCCTCTTCTCCGTCCCGTGCCTCGATGGTTGTATGTCCGCGGTCAGAGAGTTCTGCCTTGAGCTTGATTCGAACGAGGCGTGAGTCATCAACAATGAGGATCTTCATGGGGTATCTCCTATCGCAATAGATCAAGGCAGCGCTGCCGCGCCGAAGGCGTGCGGCAGCAGTTCGGCGGGGGTGAGGACGCGCAGGTCGCCCGCCGTGTTGGCAAGGATGACGCGTGCGATCGGGAACTCCACGAGCACCTGACGGCACATGCCGCAGGGCGCGCATGGCGCAGGGCTGTCAGCGATGACGGCAAGCGCCTCGAATTCGCGTTCCCCCGCTGTGACGGCGGCGGCGATTGCCGCGCGTTCAGCACAGATGCCGACGGAATAAGAGGCGTTCTCCACGTTGACGCCGCCGTAGATCTTCCCGCTCCGTGCGAGGAGAGCTGCACCGACGGCGAAGCCGGAGTAGGGGGCGTAGGCACGGCTGCGGAATTCTGCAGCGCGTGCGACGAGTTCACGATCGTTCATGTCATCCCTCCGTATCTGTGTGCCCCATAGATCCGTTTCATAGGGGCGGGTGCCTCTGCGATTGTCATGCCGCGCAGACAGCTTGCCATGAGGAGCTCCGCGGTCTGATCGTCGAGGATCGTGCCGCCGATATAGCCGCCTGCCCGGCAGGCGATCTCTGTGCGCGTGAGTGTGCCGCCGCGTTTTTTCTTCGTGATGATATCGCATATATTCATAGGGAGGCTCCTATCTGAGTACGCGCGGAAGGAAACTTTCGCCCTTTGTCGTAAGATGCGCGTCAAAGATGTCCGCAATCGTTGCGCCGAGCATCGCGAAGGTCGGGTAGGTTCCGAGATTCACAGGTGCAATTTTTTTCCCATAGACGAGCAGCGGAACGTACTCGCGCGTGTGATCCGTGCCCTCTGCACCCGGGTCGCAGCCGTGATCCGCCGTAATCATCAGTACGTCGCCTTCACGCATGGCGGGGAGAAAACCCGCAAGCCAGTCGTCGAATTCCTGCATGGCACGTGCATAGCCAGGAATGTCGCGGCGGTGCCCGTAGATCATGTCGCCGTCGACGAGGTTGATGAACGCAAGCCCCGTGAAATCCTCTGCAAGGAGTGCCGTGGTCTTTGCCATGCCGTCCGCATTCGACTCGTTTGCGCCGAGCGAGCGCGTGAGCCCGCGTCCGCCGAAGATGTCGGAGATCTTGCCGACACCGATCACATCACGCCCCGCACGGCTTAGTGCGTCGAGCACGGTATCGCCCGTCGGATCGAGGGAGAAATCATGGCGGTGCGGCGTGCGCTCATAGTTCGGGTACGTGCCGACAAAGGGGCGCGCGATGATGCGTCCGACCCCGTGCACACCCTGCATGATCGCGCGTGCCTGACGACAGTAGTCGTAAAGCGTGTCCACGGGAACGTGCTTTTCATGCGCCGCGATCTGCAGCACGCTGTCGGCGGAGGTGTAGACGATGAGTGCGCCCGTCTCCTCGTGCTCACGTCCGTAGTCATGGATGACCGCTGTGCCGGAGTACGGCTTGTTGCAGAGAATCTTGCGTCCGAATGCTGTCTCGAGCGCTGCAGTCACCTCGCGAGGAAAGCCGTCGGGGTAGGTCGGCAGCGGCTCATTGCGCACAATGCCCGCCATCTCCCAGTGCCCGATGGTCGTATCCTTGCCGCGCGAGAGCTCGCGCAGACGTGCATGTGCACCGATGGGGGCAGCGGACGGTGTACCGCACGCAGCACCGTCGATATTGTAGAGTCCGAGCCGTGTCAGATTCGCTGCGGGAAAGAGTCCGCTCTGCGAAACAGAGCGGAGCGTGCTGCACGTCGCATCATCGCCGAACTCCGCCGCATCGGGGGCTGCGCCGCAGCCGAAGCTGTCGAGTACGACGAGAAAGACGCGCTTGATTCCACTGTTTTGCATGATGTCACCTTCCTATAATTCCAACCCGTTTCGCTTGCGCGCACGGTATTCGCGATCGAGGATGCCGAGCACAACAAGATTTTCGTAGACCCCGCGATGCAGGATCGTCTCACGGATGAGCGCCTCGCGCACCATGCCCTCGCTCTCGTAGAGGTGGAGCGCACGTGCGTTGTAGTCCTTGCAGTCGAGCCATGCGCGATGTGCGCCCATATCCTCGAACGCCCATGCCTTCAGCAGCTTCATCGCCTCGTGTCCGTAACCGAGTCCTTTCTTGCCGATGATGACGTGCGTCCACTCCTGTTCCTTTGTCTCAAGCAGCAGACCTGTGACATGGAGATAGCCGACGCGTTCCCCGCCGTGCTCCTCGACAATGAGATCCATTGCTGCCTGTGCCTGTGTGACGATGGTCTCGTGATCTGCGCGTGAGAACGGGACAATGTAGTCGCTGTTCTCCTTTGCCTCCTGCAGTGCGCAGATATAGTCGATATCTGCAGGCTCTGCACGGCGCAGGCGCAGACGCGGCCCCTCTTTTAAAATTTCTGCCATAGGATTCCCCTTCATTTCAAAAACCTTCCTTTATTTTACCTTGAATGGACATCGAAATGCAAGGCGTCTGTGATCGTGCGCATAATTATAGATTGACGATACGGGACGAACATCTTATAATGGAAGAACTAAATAGGGAATGTATGTCAAATGGGAGGAAGGGCATGGCAGCACAGAAAAAACCGTCGGTGCGCGATGTGCTATGGCGCAAGAAGCGCGCACGCGATCAGATGCTCGACGCGGTCGGGCATCTCTGCGACGAAGCATGGGCACTTTTCGAAAAGATTGCCGCGGATCGCTCCGCACATACAAAGGATGCCGTAACTGCAAGGGAACTTACGCTCCGTCTGCGTTCGCTTGCCTATCTCATCGAGGGTGAGCACTACATTGACCGCATTGCCTTCGAACTGCAGACGAAAGAGGTCTATCTGACCGCGAATGAGGTTGCAAAATCCTACGTCTCAGAAATGGTTCTGCGGTATCTCGACGCCATCCTTCTCTACGGAAAACAATCCGAGTGGGACAGTGAAGAGTTTCAGACGGAGTATCGGACTTCGCTGGAAAAAAATCTTGAGGAGATCCGCGCGAAGCTCATTCCTGCGGCACCGCAGCAGGCGGAGGAGAACGAGAGCGCCCAAGACGACTGATTGTGACAGCATAGGAGGATTGCCGTAGATGTTCGGTATGTCAATGGATATAGGAATCGACCTTGGTACGGCGAATGTGCTCGTCTATGTCAAGGGGAAGGGGGTTGTTCTCCGGGAACCCGCTGTAGTCGCGGTGAACCGCGATACGAATCAGGTGCTCGCGATCGGTGAGGAGGCGCGGCAGATGATCGGGCGTACGCCCGGAAACATCGTTGCGATCCGGCCGCTGCGCGACGGTGTCATCGCCGACTATGACATTACGGAGAGCATGCTGCGCTTTTTCATCGAAAAGGTGGTCGGGCGCAGCATCGTCTTCCGCCCGCGCATCATGATCTGCATCCCGTCGGGTGTGACGATGGTGGAGCAGCGTGCCGTACAGGAGGCTGCCGAACAGGCGGGCGCGCGGCACATTCAGCTCATCGAGGAGCCGCTTGCGGCGGCGATGGGGGCGGGGCTTGACATTGTCGAGGCACAGGGTTCGATGGTTGTCGATATCGGCGGCGGTACGACGGATGTCGCCGTCATCAGTCTTGGCGGTGTTGTGACGAGTGAAAGCATTCGTGTTGCGGGCGATTCCTTTGACGAAGATTTGATCAACTACGTCAAGCGCGAGTTCAATCTGCTCATCGGAGAGCGCACGGCGGAGGAAGTCAAGCTGCGCGTCGGCGCGGCATATACGTCAGCACGGCGCGAACAGATGGACATACGCGGACGCGACCTGCTCACAGGATTGCCGAAGAACATCATAATCTCCACGGCGCAGGCATCCGCAGCCATTGAGGGCTCAGTCATGCGCATTGTCGACTGCGTGAAGAAGGTGCTCGAGGAAACGCCGCCGGAACTTGCGGCGGATATCATGGACCGCGGCATTGTCCTGACGGGCGGCGGCGCACTGCTCTACGGCATGGCGGAACTGATTCAGCGTGAGACAGGCACACCGACACTCGTGGCGGATGAACCGATGACCTGCGTGGCGCTCGGCTGCGGCAAGGCGCTTGATATCTTTGACAAATTCGACGGCAAAGCAACGAATACAAGTTTTGGACGAAAAAAATAGAGGAAAAATAAATCTTACAGCGAAATTATATAAGACAACGGTTTTCGGAAAAAGAGGGATGAACTATGTGGAGAGGACTCTATATCGCGGCTTCGGGGATGATCACGGAGACCAAGCATACGGACATGATTGCGAACAACCTCGCCAACGCGTCGACGACGGGCTTTAAGCGCGACGACATGGCGATTCGTGAGTTCGAGCCGATGCTGCTTCGCCGCATCAACGATCAGTCGGCAGACACGGATGTGACGAGCTTCAAGGGGTTCCGCATCGGTATGGGCGCGCCCGTGGTCGGTACGCTCGGCCTTGGTTCTGCCGTGGATGAGATCGCAACGGATCACCTGCAGGGCGCGCTGCAGACAACGGGGAACACATACGACTTTGCGATCTCCGGCGAGGGCTACTTCGTCGTCGACACACCGCAGGGGCCTCGTTACACGCGCGACGGCAGCTTCTACCGATCGAGCAACGGGCAGCTGCAGAACGTGCGCGGACAGGCGGTGCTCTCAGCGCAGGGCCGTCCGATCACGATTCCGGAGAACGCCGTACACGTGAATGTCTCGAGCGATGGGCGCATCTATGCGAACGGCGCAGAGATCGCGCAGCTTGGCTTTGTCCAGTTCGACGCACCGAATGCGGTCATCAAGCAGGGGGATAACCTCTACCGCCCGCAGGAGGGCGCACGGCCGCAGCAGGCGACGGGCGTTATCGAGCAGGGCATGCTCGAGATGTCGAATACAAGCGTTGTCACGGAGATGGTCGAGCTCATCAACAACTACCGTGTCTATGAAGCGGGCTCGAAGGCAGTGCAGACACAGGACAGCCTGCTCGACAAGGCGGTCAATGATGTCGGACGTACGAGTTAAAATGATTTAAGAAATAGAGACGTTCATCCGATATAAAGATGTAGACATAAAAACTTCCTTGGAGGGGGATATCGACTATGATGCGAGCACTCTGGTCTGCGGCGTCCGGCATGAAGGCGCAGCAGGTTCACATGGACATCGTTGCGCACAACATCGCAAACGTCAATACCTATGGCGGCAAGAAAGTGCGTGCAGAGTTCCAGGATCTTGTCTATCAGACGCTCCGCGAGGCGGGAGCGCAGAACGGCGCGGATTCACAGTACCCGACGGCGCTTCAGATCGGTCTCGGTACGCGTGTTGCGGCGACGCAGCGTGTCTTTACGCAGGGCGCACTCCAGACAACGGACAATCCAACCGACATCGGCATTCAGGGCGAGGGCTTCTTCCGTGTCACGATGCCGGATGGTTCAACGGCATACACACGGGACGGCACGTGGAAGCTCGACAGCGACCGCCGCATGGTGACGTCGGACGGCTATCTGCTCGCCGACGGTATTACGATCGGTCAGAACGCGCCGTCGGACTCCATCACGATCTCCGGCGACGGCCGCGTCTCCTACCGTGAGGCAGGGCAGACGCAGCAGCAGGAGGCGGGGCAGATTACGCTCGCACGTTTTGTGAATCCGGCAGGTCTCACCGCCATTGGCAAGAACCTCTTCGTCGTATCCGATGCCTCGGGTGAGGCGATCGAGTCGAATCCGGGTGTGGATGGTGCCGGCACCCTTACGCAGGGTACGCTCGAGATGAGCAATGTGCAGATCGTTGAGGAAATGGTCGAGATGATCGTCTCCCAGCGCGCATATGAGTCCAACTCCAAGGCGATCACGACATCGGATTCGATGCTCGAGATTGCAAACTCGCTCAAGCGTTGATCGATCAAAGATGTACGATTACAGCCATTCTATGCCTATGGAGTGGCTTATTCGCTTTTCTGTGGACGGCGACGACTTTTGCTGCTCCGTACAATCCCGCACAGGGCGATCGCTTCCCAACGGTTCTCTCCTCCGCACAGCTCTCGGCACTCGCCGAGCAGAAGATTGCGGAAAAATTGGGCGAAATCGGCGAGACACGGCGGCATGAGCTGTACCTTCAGCGTGCGGCATCAACCATGCACCTGCCGGCCGGGGAGGTAACTGCAGTTGTCGAGTTCCCGCGCGGGCTGCCGTATGGACGCGAGTTCCCGACAGTCTTTGCCGTCTATGTGGACGGTGCGCTTTATCGGCGTGCGACGAGCTACTATCGGCTGACGGTCTATGACCGCGTACTTGTAGCAATGACGGACATCCGTGCGGAGGACACGATCACCCCCGCGAATGCGCGTGTGGAGGAACGGGCGGTGGATACCCTGCCCGAGGTGACGGTCACGGATTTTGCGCGTCTGAACGGACGCGTTGCAGGACGCTACATCCGCAAGGACAGCATCATCACACCCGCGGTCTTGGCGATGCCGCTTGTCGTACGGGCGGGCAACTCTGTGGAACTTGTCCTTGACGCGAATGGTATTGTCGTTCGTGCAGAGGGCGTGGCGATTGAGAGCGGGCGCATCGGCTATGAGATCCGTGTGCGCAACGTGCGCTCCGGCAAGATTCTGCGCGGCAGGGTGATCGACGCTGCAACCGTGCAGATCATCGGATAAAGGATTTGATGGTGAAAATTTTCCATAAGGAGTTCGATATGCGTAAACAAAAATGGCTTGCAGGGGTTCTGGCGGCTGCTCTGTGCACAGCGTCTCTTGCCCCCACCGTCTCGGCAGAATCCCTGTGGAACAATCCGAACGGACACCCGCCGAAGAACCTGTTTGCCGATCACCGTGCGACGGGGATCGGGGATATTGTCACCATCGTGATCAGTGAGACGACGACCACGTCGGCGACGCGCAGCTCTGCGAATGAGAAGAGCGGCTCGGTGAACATCGGTGCGGGGCTTGGAATATTCGACTTCCTGCAGGCGGCTTCCGCAAGCGGGTCGGACAAGTTCAGTGCGAAGGGCTCTGCCTCCTCCTCGAACCGCGTTGCAGGCAATGTTACAGTTACGGTCATCGATGTTCTGCCAAACGGCAACTTCGTCCTGGAAGGGACGCAGTCCATCTGGCAGAACCGCAACGAGCACAAGATCGTCTTCCGCGGCACCTGCCGTCCCGAGGATATCTCGAGCGCTAATACGATCCTCTCGACGCGCGTGGCGGACGCCACTGTGCGCTTTGACGGCAAGGGACCTCTGAACGCGAAGCAGCGGCAGGGCATTCTTACACAGATCTTCAACATTCTGTTCTGACAGGAGGCGCTTTCTATGAAGAAAATTGGCATCCTTCTGCTCCTCCTTGGGCTTGTGATCGGTACACAGCCGGGCATCGCGGCGGCAGACTCCGCCGTGACGCGGATCAAGGATATCTCCAAAGTACAGGGCGTGCGCTCCAACCAGCTCATGGGCTACGGCCTCGTGGTCGGCCTTGACGGCACGGGCGACGGATCGAGCTCTGGCGAGACGGTGCAGTCCATTGCGAATATGCTCACGAGCTATGGAATCACGGTCAACAGCAGTTCGATCAAACTCAAGAACGTCGCGGCGGTTATGGTGACGGCGACGCTGCCGCCTTTCGTGCGGGAAGGGGATACCGTCGATGTGACGGTATCGTCGATCGGCGATGCGAAGAGTCTGCGCGGCGGTACGCTGCTTCAGACGCCGCTGCGCGCGGGCAACGGCGAGGTCTATGTCGTGGCACAGGGCGGTGTCTCTACGGGCGGATTTACGGCGGGGAGCGGCGGAAGCAGTACAACAAAGGCGTTCCCGACGGTCGGCATTGCCGTGAACGGCGGTATTGTCGAGCGTACCGTGGAGGACGACGGCATCGGCTCGAACGGGCAGATCTCGCTCTCGCTTGCACGACCTGATTTCACGACGGCAGCGCGTGTTGCGGGTGCCATCAATGCACAGTACGGCAGCATTGCACAGGCGAGCAATCCCGGCCGTGTCGATGTGGCGGTTCCTTCGTATTTCCGCGGCAACGTGGTCGGTTTTGTCGCCTCGATTGAGGATTTGCCGGTTCGCCCCGACAACATGGCGCGTGTCGTTGTGAACGAACGCACCGGGACGATCGTCATGGGCGGAGACGTTTCTGTCGATGCCGTTGCGATCACGCAGGGCGGTCTTACAATCCGCATTCAGGAGAATCCGGATGTGTCACAGCCCGCACCGTTTAGCTACGGCAATACCGTGGTGACGGATAATCCCGATGTCGAAGTGAAGGATTCGAAGGGCAGCACGATTGTCCTGCCGGCGACGACGAACATCAGCGATATTGTGGGCGCACTGAATACGGTGGGCGCAAGTCCGCGCGATACGATTTCGATTTTGCAGGCGATGAAGGCAGCGGGTGCTCTGCATGCCGAACTCGACATTGTGTAAGCAGTGGGAGGCAACGTATGACGATCCAGCCAATCAGCGATAATTCTCTCTTGGGCGGCGCCGCGCAGACCTCCTATGATGCTGCGCGGATGAGCGCCGAGAGCAAATCCTTTCAGGCGACGCTCGATGAGCTTCAGCGCAAGGCGGAGACGCGTCCTGCGGCGGAAACTGCGGGCTATGTGCCAAGGAATCCGATGACGGATGCGGAACGGGAGGCCAAGAACCTGCATGAGGCATGCGAAGGCTTCGAGGCAATGTTTCTGAGCATGATGTATAAGCAGATGCGTGCAACGGTGCCCGAGACGGAGCTCTTTGGAAAGAAGTCGAATGCCATCAAGATCTTCGAGGATATGCGCGATACTGAACTGATGAATTCCGTGGCGAAGGGCGGCGGCATTGGTATCGCGGACATGATGTACAAGCAGTTGACCATCAACAAACGCTGAGAGAAGAGACAACGGAGTTTTATAAGGGGAAGCTGCCCGTGCAGCGTCCCCTTTTCTATTGCACCGATAAAATGCTTAGTTTGGAGTATTTATGCGTATTTTGAAGAAAATTCTCGTGACTGGGGCAGCCCTTCTGCTGACCATGTCTTCCTATGCATTTGCAGCGGGACTGACTGATCTGCGCACGTCGAGCACGGCGGAACGTGATCGGCTGGTGTTTGATTTCACGGAGATGCCCGTCTATCATGTCAGCCTGTCCGAGGACGGACGCGAGCTGACTCTTGACTTTGCGGATACGGACGAAACTGCATTTCATCGTACTGCTGTACGCACGAAGCGTATTGATGCCGTTTCCTACGCCGCACGCAGGGGGCATTTTTATGTAACCGTCACAATGGCGAAGGGCATGGGATATTCGCTTGGCAACCTGATGAATCCCACCCGCGTGTTCCTCGATATTACGCCTGCGTCCGGGAAAGAATCGCCCAAGCAGATTGTTCCCGCCACGCCGCCTATGCGGCCGGCAAAGCCGACGGGCGATGCGCCTTCGCCTACGGAACAGGAAAAGCAGACGTTCCCGATTCTGCGTGAGGAGCAGGTCGCTGCGGGATTGCTGCAGCGTACTTACATCTATAAGGACGAAGACGGGCAGGTGTCTGCGTACTTCGTCGAGGCGGACCCGACGCGCTACAGCGTTCGCCCGGCGCTTGCGCGCGGCATCATCCCCGGTCGGCAGACGGTCAGCGGCATTGCACGCGATACGAATGCGGCGGCGGCGATCAACGCGTCCTACTTTGCATTGAATGGTGAGATCCTCGGTGTGACAAAGATCGACGGTACGATCGTCGGGACGACTTACTATGACCGCAGCGCGTTCGGTGTCATGCCGGACGGCTCCTTCGTATTTGGTACGGTTTCCTACAACGGCATGGTGAAGATTGATCAGGTGACGCTCCCCGTCTCAGGAGTTAATGCCGAGCGCGGCGAGAATGGGCTCGTCATCTACAACCGCGCTTACGGCAGATCGACCGGAACAAATCCCTACGGATTGGAATACGTGATCCGTGAAGGGCGTGTGGCGGAGATCAATACGAACGATTCGCCGATTCCCTCGGATGGCTACGTCGTCTCTGTCCACGGCTCCTCGATGGATGCGTTTGCAGGGGCGGGGGTGCGTCTGGGTGATCCGACCGTGCTCACGGAGCAAACGGGAAGTATGTGGGATCGCGCTGTGCAGATTGTCGGAGCGGGACCTCGCCTCGTCGAAAACGGTGCCGTGCATGTGACGGCGGGCGAGGAGCAGTTTCCTGGCGACATCCGCTATGGACGTGCGCCGCGCAGTGCCGTCGGCGTGACGCGGGCGGGCAAGGTCGTCTTTGTCGTGGTGGATGGGCGGCAGTCACACAGCCACGGGCTGACACTGACGGAATTCGCGGAGCTGCTCGTGAAATTCGGCGTACAGAATGCAATTAATCTCGACGGCGGCGGCTCTTCGGCACTTTATGTACATGGAACAGTATTGAATTCTCCATCGGATGGTTCAGAGCGTGCGGTCGGCAGCGCCCTGATTCTGCAGCAGAGATAATCACCCCCATGAGTGCAGGCTGTTGAAATAATTTTGACGGTCTTGGCGCAATATGATAGAATGTGTGGAGGTTTATACGTTGATAGAAGAAAGTTGGCGGCATTCATTTTGCGCCCGATGTAGGTGATACGACGTTGAAGAACGACATTTTTGATGTCATACAGGCGGATCTTGAGGAATTCGAGACGGCGCTTGCGGAGGCCGTTGCCTCTGAAACGGCGCTCATTACGGATATTGGAGAACATCTCATCTCCTCGGGCGGCAAGCGCTTGCGCCCCGCCCTTTTCCTGTTGGTGGCACGCGGGGGAACGGCGTTTGACCGTGCGCGTGCAATGCCGGTGGCGATCGCCCTCGAGCTCATTCACACAGCATCTCTCGTACATGACGATGTCATTGACGAGGCAGATACGCGGCGCGGCGCGGCGACGACAAATGCAAAATGGGGCAATCAGATTGCTATTTTGAGCGGTGATTTCCTGTTTGCCCGCGCGTTCAAGCTCGTTGCGGAGGCGGGGTATGATTCCTCGGTCTACGTCAAGCTCGCACAGCTCGTCTGCACGCTGAGTGAGGGTGAGATTCTTCAGGATCACACGGCCTATCAGGTGCCTGCGAGTGAGGATGCGTACTACGAACGTATTCGTAAGAAGACGGCGGACTTTCTCGAGATCTGCTGTGAGCTCGGCGGTGCGATCGGCGGCATGCGTGCGGCAGATACGGAGCGCATGGCGCTCTATGGGCACGCCATCGGCATGGCGTTCCAGATCACGGATGATCTGCTCGACTATCGGCAGACCTCGGAGGATATCGGCAAACCGGCGGGGCATGATCTCGCGCAGGGGTTTGTAACCCTGCCTGTCATCCGTGCACTCGCGGTGCTCGATGCAGAGAAGCGTGCGGAGCTCACGGCGCTGATTACGAATCCGCGGATGACGGAGGATGAGGTTGCACGTGCGCTTGCTGTCGTCCGTACGACGGACGGACTTGACTATGCACAAGCACAGGCGGATTCCTATTTGGAGCGCGCCAAGAATGCTCTGCCGGAAGCGCTCGATGAGAAGATTCGTGAGACCTGCCTGATGGCGGCAGACTTTATCGGCCGCAGAGAGTTTTAGAGCATGTTTTAGGAGAGAACAGGAGATATCCATGTTTGGTATTGGTGTACCCGAGCTGATCTTGATACTGGTGGTCGGGCTCATTGTCTTTGGGCCGGGCAAGCTTCCCGAGATGGGACGCTCCCTCGGCAAGGGCATCCGTGAGTTCCGCAAGGCATCGAATGCGCTGACAGCGGCGATTAATGCGCCGGAGCCGCCGCCCGCTGCTCCCCCACAGCCTGCGTCTGCACCGCAGCCCGCACAGACAGCGTCGACCGCGGAGCAGACGGCACCTGCCGCGCCTGCGGCATCGCCGACGGCAGAAACCGCAGCGGCGGCAGTCGAGGCGTATAAGGCGGAACAGACAACTGCGGCAGAAAATAAAGCACAGTAACTGGATATATTTTAGGAGGTTCTTATGTTTGGTCTGGGAGTTCCCGAACTCGTCCTCATCCTCATCATCGGTCTGGTCGTCTTTGGTCCCGGTCGTCTGCCCGACATCGGCAAGGCGCTCGGCAAGAGCATCAAAGAGTTCAAGTCAGCAAACAACGAGCCGCAGGACACGCGCGCGGAGATCAACGTCACGGAGGAGTCCAAGCAGCTGTCGGAAGCTGAGAAAAAAGAGGCGAAGAGCTGACCCATGACGGAGGAATCGAAATCCCCTGAGGCAGAGCAGCAGAACGCAGGAGCTGCGGCGCAGCCCGCCGCGGCAGAGACGTCGGCGGCGTCGCCGCCGGCTCCGCAGCCTCCGGCGGAAGGACAGGCGGAAGACGACGGAAATATGTCGCTCATCGCGCATCTGACGGAGCTGCGCTCACGCCTCATCAAATGTCTTCTTGCCGTCGCCGTCGGCTCCGGGGTCGGCTACTATTTTATCGAAGACATCATGCACTATCTGACCGTTCCGGTCGGCAAACTCTACTATATGCAGCCCGCGGAAGCGTTCTTCACCTATATCAAGATCGCCGTTGTCGTGGGCTTTCTTCTCGCTCTACCCGTCATTTTCTATCATGTGTGGCGATTCTTCCTGCCGGCACTCACACCCGCGGAGCGGCTTGTCCTCGGGATTGTCGTGCCTGTCTCGGTCATTCTTTTCTTCCTCGGACTCGCGTTCTCATTTTTCCTCGTATTCCCTGCGGCAATTATGTTCTTCAAGGGGTTCGGGAACGAGGAACTCGAAGCACTATTTTCGGTTAACCGCTACTTCGAGTTCGTTATCATGTTTGTCCTGCCGTTTGGTTTCGTCTTTGAACTGCCGCTCGTCATCACGATTCTCGGGAAAATGGGGGTCATTACGTCTGCGTTTCTGCGGAAGTATGCCCGCATCGTCATCTTCCTTTCGTTCATCATCGCCGCCGTGATCTCGCCGACGCCCGACGTGTTCACGCAGTCGATGATTGCGCTGCCGATGATCGTCCTTTACGGCGTCGGCTACGTTATCGTTCGCTTTATACTCAGAAAATAGGAGGGAATATTTTGGCATACAAGGATCTGCGTGAATACATTGCGGTACTCGAGGAGCGGGGGCTTCTCCGTCGCATTGCGGCAGAGGTCGATCCCGAGCTTGAGATCACCGAGATCACGGACCGCATCTCGAAAATGGAGGGAGAGAAGAACGTCGCCCTCCTCTTTGAGAACGTCAAGGGCTCGAAGATGCCCGTCCTCATGAATGCATTCGGCAGCTACGAGCGCATGTCACTCGCGTTCGGCGTAGAGAAGCTGGACGACATTGCAGATGAACTCACGGAGATCCTGAAGATCCCGCACATTTCCCTCCAAAACAAGATGAACCTCATGACGCTCATCCCGATGGCGCGCAAGGCGATCAACTTCCCGAAATACGTGAAGAATGCGCCCTGCCAGGAGGTCATCGAGACGGAGAATCCGAATCTCGACGAGATCCCTATCTTGAAATGCTGGCCGGATGACGGCGGTCCGTTCGTGACCCTGCCGCTCGTCTTTACGAAGAACCCCGCAACGGGCAAGCGCAACGTCGGCATGTACCGCCTGCAGAAGTACGACAGCCGCACGACGGGGATGCACTGGCACATCCACAAGAACGGTGCGGAGAACTTCCGCGACATGAAGGCACGCGGCGGCGAGCGCATCGAGGCGGCAGTCGCCATCGGCACCGATCCCGTTGTGACCTATGCGGCGACGGCGCCGCTCCCGCGCGATATTGATGAAATGGTCTTTGCGGGCTTCCTGCGTCATAAATCCGTTGAGATGGTGAAGTGCGTCACTGTCGACCTCGAGGTGCCCGCGACGGCGGAGATCATCCTCGAGGGCTACGTTGACACGAATGAAATGCGCCGAGAGGGACCGTTCGGCGACCACACAGGCTACTACTCGCTTGCGGACGAATATCCTGTCTTTCATATCACGGCGATCACACACCGGAAGGACCCCATCTACTCCGCAACGGTGGTCGGCAAACCGCCGATGGAGGACTGCTTCCTCGCCAAGGCGACGGAGCGCATCTTTCTGCCTCTCTTGAAGCAGATGCTGCCTGAGGTCGTCGATGTGAACATGCCGCTTGAGGGTGTGTTCCACGACTGCATCGTGGTGTCTATCAAGAAGCAGTTCCCGATGCACGCGCGCAAAGTCATGCACGCACTCTGGGGCATGGGACAGATGATGAACGTCAAGATGATCATCGTCGTGGACGCGCACGTCAACGTGCAGGACATGAAGGAAGTCTGGTGGCGTGTCTTCAACAACATCGATGCGAAGTACGACCTCGAGATTGTGCAGGGGCCTCTGGACGTGCTTGATCACTCCTCGCCGATGGCAAAGTGGGGCTCGAAGCTCGGCATCGATGCGACAAAGACATGGCCGGAGGAAGGACACGCGCGCGAATGGCCGGATGAGATTGCGATGTCCGAGGAGATTGTAAAGCGTGTTGACGCGCGGTGGAAGGAGTTCGGTCTGGATTGAGCTGGTGGATGGAGCGCCTGCGGGCGCACATGAACAATACCGCCTTTCATCATACGATATTCTCCCTGCCGTTTGCCCTGATGGGGGCACTGCTTGCAGCAGGTGGGGATCCGCCCCTCGGCGATCTCGGCTGGATCGTACTCGCCATCACAGCGGCACGCTCGGCGGCACTCGCCCTCGACAACCTTGCCGATCTGAAATATGACAAACAGCAGCCCCGTCTCGCCTATCGCGCGATGGTGCAGGGGCGCGTGACAAAGGTGGAGGCGCTCGTCTTTATAGGCGTGTGCCTCCTTGTGCTTGTATTTGCCGTCCTGCAGCTGAACCCCGTCTGTATCCGCCTCCTGCCGTTCGCCGCCGTGCCCTTCCTCATCTATCCGTACATGAAACGTGTGACAGGGTGGGTACATCTCTTCCTCGGTATCGCCATCGGCATGGCGCCTGCGGGCGGCTGGGTGGCGATCAGCGGCAAGATCGAACTGCCGATGGTCGTCCTCTTCATCGCCGTCGCACTCTGGATTGCGGCATTTGATGCGATGTATGGGGCACAGGATGAGGAATTCGACCGCAGTCAGGGACTCCACTCCCTTGCGGTGACCTTCGGCGCATGCGGTGCATTCCAGATCGCGCGCGCGATGCACGTATTCTCCATCCTTCTCTTTGTTGCGCTTGGAGTCATGATGCATCTTACATTCCCTTACTACATCGGTGTCGGCATCGCGGCGGGGACACTCATCTATCAGCACCGTATTGCGGGGCCAACGGATTTCTCACGCGTGACGCAGATGTATTTTATGAGGAACGGGATTGTTTCCATCGCAATTTTTGCCTTTACGTGGATCAGTTATTTGGTGTAAAGAACTGCTTGGAAAAGGAGAGCATCATGGCACGCATACTGTATGGCAAGGAGTTTGCCGCGCGCATCAAGGCGAGTGCCGAGCATGGCGCAATCGCTCTGCGTGAGCGCGGTGTACATCCGTGCCTTGCCGTTATCATCGTGGGCAACGATCCCGCCTCGGAGGTCTATGTCCGCAACAAGGAGAAAGCCTGCGCGGAGCTGGGGATACGATCCCGTCACATCCCTCTGCCCGCTGAGACCACGCGGGAGGAGCTGCTCGCCTGTATCGACGAGCTCAACGCAGATGAGGAAGTGCACGGCATTCTCGTGCAGCTGCCGCTGCCAAAGCCTCTTTCGGAGAGTTCGGAGGAGGTGCTGAGCCGCATTGATCCGCGCAAGGATGTGGATGGCTTCCATCCCGTGAGTGTCGGACACCTCTTTCTCGGCACACCGGGGCTGCGCCCCTGTACGCCGGCGGGCTGCATCCGTATGCTCGAATATGCGGGGATACGGATGGAGGGCGCACATGCGGTCATCATCGGGCGCAGCAATATCGTCGGAAAGCCGATGGCAATGCTGCTCCTCGAGCGGCACGCGACCGTCACGCTCTGTCACTCGCGTACGGAAAACCTCGCCGCGATCACGCGTGAGGCGGATATCCTCGTTGCTGCGGTCGGGCAGCCGCACTTTGTCACAGCAGATATGGTGAAGCCGGGAGCGACTGTTATTGATGTCGGCATCAACCGCATTGCACCGAAGAAGCTCGTCGGCGATGTGGACTTTGAAGGTGTGTCCGAGGTTGCGGGAGCGATTACGCCCGTACCCGGCGGCGTGGGGCTGCTGACGGTTGCAATGCTGATGGAGAACGTCGTACAGGCTGCAAAGGCACAGACGGAAGCGGGAGGAGAGTAAGTCAATGAAATCGGATGTAGAGATCGCACGCGCAGCACAGCTGCGTCCGATTGCGGAGATTGCAAAGAGCCTTGGCATTGCCGAGGAGCACATTGAGCCGTACGGCAGGTACAAGGCAAAGCTGACCCCCGAGGCACTTGCGGGTGCAACGGGGAAAAACGGCAAGCTCATCCTCGTCACGGCGATCAACCCGACCCCTGCGGGCGAGGGGAAGACCACGACGAGCGTCGGGCTTGCCGACGCGCTGCACAAGCAGGGCAAGAAGACCGTCGTCGCCCTGCGCGAGCCGTCGCTCGGCCCGTGCTTCGGCATGAAGGGCGGTGCGGCAGGCGGCGGTTATGCACAGGTCGTGCCGATGGAGGACATCAACCTCCATTTCACGGGAGACTTCCACGCCATTACGACGGCGCACAATCTTCTTGCGGCGCTGATTGACAACCACATCTTTCAGGGAAATGCGCTCGACCTCGACGTAAACCGCATTGTGTGGAAGCGCGTGCTCGACATCAACGACCGCGCTCTGCGCCACGTCGTTACGGGCCTTGGCGGGCGTGTGCACGGCGTGCCGCGTGAGTCTGGGTTTGACATCACGGTCGCCTCGGAGATGATGGCGATCCTCTGCCTTGCAGACGGACTCCAGGACATGAAACGCCGCCTCGGGCGCATCCTCATCGGCTGGACCCGCAGCGGACGTCCCGTGCATGCGGACGAGCTGGGCGCAACAGGCGCACTGACCCTCCTCTTTAAGGATGCCATCAAACCGAACCTCGTGCAGACCATCGAGGGCACTCCCGCGCTCATCCACGGCGGTCCGTTTGCGAACATCGCGCACGGCTGCAGCAGCGTTATGGCAACGAAGTACGCACTGAAATGCGCGGACTACGTCGTTACGGAGGCGGGCTTTGGCGCGGATCTCGGCGCGGAGAAATTCTTTGACATCAAGTGCCGCCTTGCGGGGCTGAAGCCCGACGCCGTCGTCATCGTCGCCACCGTGCGTGCGCTCAAGATGAACGGCGGCGTGCCGAAGGACGCACTCGGCACGGAGAACCTCGATGCGCTTAAGCAGGGCGCGGCGAATCTCGAAAAGCACATCGAGAACATCGGCAAATTCGGTGTGCCAGCCGTCGTTGCCGTCAACGTGTTCCCGACGGATACTGAGGCGGAGCTCCTTCTGCTCGAAGACCTCTGTGCACGGCTCGGTGCGCAGTGTGCACGCTCCGAGGTTTGGGCAAAGGGCGGCGCGGGCGGACTTGCCCTTGCAGACGCAGTCGAAGATGCACTCGCAAGAACTGCGGACTTTCATCCAATTTACGATGCCAAGAAATCCATTGCGGAAAAGATTGAAATCATCGCCCGCGAGATTTACGGCGCAGACGGTGTCGACTTTACACCCGAGGCAAAAAAGCAGATGGCGGAGATGGAGGCGCTCGGCATGACACAGACGCCCGTCTGCATGGCAAAGACGCAGTACTCACTTTCCGACAATCCCGCACTTCTCGGACGTCCCGCGGGGTTCCGCATTACCGTGCGCGAGCTGCGCGCATCCTGTGGTGCGGGCTTCGTCGTCGCACTCACGGGCAATATTCTCACCATGCCGGGGCTGCCAAAGACACCTGCGGCAATGGGCATGGACATCACCGAGGACGGCGTGATTGCAGGGCTGTTCTGAGGAAAATACTAGTGGAGGGAGATCATGACGGAGGAATACGTCGAGGGCGTGCGCGAACTGATGACGGCGTACAATGAGAGCGGCGATGAGGCTCTCTATAAAGCACTCTATGAGCTTTGCTATGTGCCAAACGAGGCGGCTCTGCGGGAGAACTACGCCCGCAACGCCGCGCACTATGCGGAAAGGTATGATGTGCCCGTCCTTCCGTCCTACGATGATCTGCCCGTCCTGCTCTTCCCTGTGACGAATGACTACAGTGTCCTCCTCGACAAGACTGCGAAGCAGTTCTGCATGAATGAGGAGCGCGGACTCTTTGCACTCCTCCACGTCCTCCTCTTTGCGGATGAGACTGCCATTCCACAGGCGGCGGAGCGTTTTCGCCGCGCAGAAAATGAGGTGCGGGCGTATGTACTGGCGCAGGAGATCGCGGCGGCGATCCGCGCACAGGATTTTGGTGAACGGTCACGTTCCATGGCGGAGGAATATCATGAACTCTGTCCGCATGCGGAAATCTATGAGCTTTTTCGGGCGGAGAAGGCACTTTTTTCTGCAGATATAGAGAATGCGATTCGCTATGGAGAGATGGCTTACGCAAAGCGCAAGATGAGCAAGTTGACATGCCATTTGCTATATCGTGCATATCATGCGGCCGGGTGCTTGGACAGAGCACTGCTCTTTTGTGTTCTTGCAAGAGAAAAGACAGCAGCCGATTTTCCAGAGGAGCCAGCAGAACGGGAGAAATGTCTGCAAGCACTCACCGTTGCCCGCACGAATACACAGTTTGCACCACTTATTTCGGAAGCCTATTTGACGGCAACAGCGGTTGAAAATAGGCTTTGCATCCGATTGCTGAAAGAACTGCCGCGCTTTGCTGCAGATATGCCCCATTATTGGGCGTGTGCTTATAATCCCTACGGGCTTATGCACATTAAGAGCAAGGTGATTGAACTGATGAATACGGCGACGGAAGAGTATAATTTCCCAATTTATAATGATTTCATTTTCGATATTATGAAGGCACAGAAAATCTCTGAATATCGGGCGACACCGGTCGAGGGAGATCCCGTGCTCATCCCCGTTGCTGCGCAGCACCCACATCAGATGATCTGTTTTCATACGGACACATTGGATCGTGACAGTGAATTCAGCGAGGGAGAGTTTAGCTTTTATCGTGTCGAAGAGCCAGTGACATTTCGATCGGAGGAGGCATTTCTTGTTGGTGCACCTGTGGTGCTTTGTCATAGCTCACAGCGTAAAAAAGTTGTTCTGAACATTCTTTCTGATGGCCTTTGTTGGAAGGAGATACAGAATGAACATGCAGAATTGATGCCGAATCTCCTGCACTTTTTTAGTACAGGAGTGATTTTTGATAATAATTTCTCTACAGCAGAATATACTTATCCTGCCTTGGCAACGATTGAAACGGGACTCTATCAGCATCATACACAGATCGCAAAGCCGGGGATTCCCTTTGCACTCGACCAATCCTATGTCACAATATCAGAGCAAATGAAAGTGCTCGGATACTATTGTACCAATATACAGGGAGATGGGCAGGGAATTTATAACGGTGCGACGCGAGGATTCGATCGGCTGATCGTAAATCATTGGATGCTGCGTGCGGCCGACGGTGTTGAGCGAGTCATACATCATCTCGAGACCTTTGATGAATGCGATAACTTTCTCTTTATGCACTTTGCGGATACACACCCCTACAATGCGGATGTCAGTACACCGGCATATGCCTCGGCACATCTTCCTCTTGCAGATGTGTTGCAGCCGCAGACATTAGAGGCGTCTGTATTCCTGAAACCAAACCCGCTCAGCCAGTATGTCAACCGCAGCGAAATACGTGCGGTAGATCGGCAGCTCGGATATCTCTTTGACTATCTTACGTCACATTATGAGGAGGACGAATACATTATTCTGCTCTACTCCGATCACGGAGCGTCGGTGCATGCGCGCAGTCCGTATCTCTTGAGTGAGGAGCAGACGGGAGCGGCACTGATGGCGCGCGGAGCGGGGGTGCCGGCACTCGGGCGTGTGGATGAGCTGACGAGCTCCGTGGACATCTACAAGATTCTTGGAAAGCTTGCGGGATACCCGATCGACGCAGCGTATCTGGACGGGAATCTGCCGGAGGCATTTGGCGGACAGCGGCGGGAGTATACGGTGAGTAACTCCATCTATCCGGGGCAGACCTATAAAATTTGCGTTCGTACGGAGCGTCATGCTTTCCATCTCGAGACGGAGGAGCTCACGCGAGAGGACGGGACAATCTCACTCGATCGGTACACGTACCACATTCACGAGCGGAGCGAAAGCTACCGTGAGGTATTTGACGATGCACTCACACGGTATTTCATGGATATTGTGCGGCAGTATACAGAGAGCTTCCGGCGCTGAGATGATATGGAATGAGGGGGGATAATATGGCAGAGGACTTTGACACAGGCACATACATTGAGGGTGTACGGGAGCTGATGTCAGCATACAATGAGAGCGGCGATGATGAACTCTATCGTGCGCTCCATGAACTTTGCTACGCCCCAAACGAGGCGGCACTGCGCGATAATTACGCGAAGAACACTGCTGCATATGCGGCACGTTATGATGTGCCCGTGCTTCCCCTCTACGATGATCTTCCTGTTCTGCTGTTTCCTGTGACCAATGACTACAGTGTGCTCTTTGACAAAGAAGGGCAGCGTTTTTGTATGGAGGGAATGGCAGGATGGCCTGCGCTTCTTCATGTCCTCATCTATGCAGATGAGGATGCCGTCCCAGAGGCAGCAGCGCGATATCACCGTGATCTCAATGAGGTACATGTGCGCATGCTGGAACGGGAACTTATCGCGGCGATCAAAGCGCAGGATTTTGGTGCAGAATTGCAGGAAAAGGCGGAGAAGTATCGCGTGCTCTGCCCACATGGTGAGTACTATGAAATGTTCCGTGCAGAAGCGGCTTTTGTACGTGGGGATATGGACACGACGCTTCATTTTGCCGAGACCGCTTATCAAAAACGACGCATGAGTATGGATGTATATCGGCTCCTGTATCGTGTCTACTACGCGGCAGGGCGATATGACCGTGCAATGCAGTTTCTTGTGCTTTCGAAGGGACAGGACGAAATCCTCTTTCCACATGACTCTGAGGCTCGGGCTGCCTTCTTTCGCAAGCTGAGTGCAGCGGCTTCGGATACGCGATTTGCGCCATTCCTCAAAAGACCTTATATAGAAGATGGTCTGATGAAAACGCGGACGCAGGTGCTCATTGGTGAGGAACTGCCTCGCTTTACGGACGACCTTCCCGTTTACTGGGCGGGGATCTACAACCCTTGTGGGCAGATTTGCATCAAGGATAAGGTTTTGGATCTTATGAATGAGAAAGCAGATCAATACGATCTGCCGATCTACAACAACTTTCCCTTTGATTTGATGAAAGCTGAGGAACATACGGAGATCCATGCAGTACCTGAGGGGAGTACACCTATACTCCTTCCCCTTGCGGCAAAAGATGCACGGCAGGTTCTTCGATTTTCAAATGAAAAATTGGATCGTTCGATGGTGCTCAGCAAGGCAGAGTTCAACTTCTATCGTGTCGAGAATCCTGTGACCATTCGATCGGAGGCTTCGTTTGCTGTTGGGGCTCCAATCGTGCTTCGACATAGTTCTGCACGCAGAAAGCTTGTGCTGAACATCCTTGCGGATGGATTTAGCTGGCGGGAAATGTTATGGTGGCATTGTGCACTCGTGCCCAATATTTTGAGTTTTTTTGAGAAGGGCGTTATCTTTGATAACAGTTTTTCTACGGGGGAATACACGTATCCCGCACTTGCGTCGATCCAAACGGGGCTATACCAGCACCATACACAGATCGCGGCACCGGGCAAGCCTTTTGCACTGCCCGCGGTATATACGACGACCTCCGAACAGATGAAGGAACTCGGTTATTACTGCGTGAATATACAAGGGGATGGCACGGGGGTATACAATGGGGCAACACGTGGGTTTGATCGCCTGATTCTGAACCACTGGGAAGTACGTGCCATTGATGGGGTTGAACGCACGATCCGGCATCTTGAGGCGTTCAGCGAATGCGACAACTTTCTCTTTATGCACTTTGCGGATACGCATCCATACAATGCAGATATGAGCACACCCATCGGAGCGCAAGCGCATCTGCCACTCACAGACGCCTTGCAGGAGCAGGATACGTCGGCAGCCGTATTCCTGAAACCAAACCCGCTCAGCCAGTATGTCAACCGCAGCGAAATACGTGCGGTAGATCGGCAGCTCGGATATCTCTTTGACTATCTTACGTCACATTATGAGGAGGACGAATACATTATTCTGCTCTACTCCGATCACGGAGCGTCGGTGCATGCGCGCAGTCCGTATCTCTTGAGTGAGGAGCAGACGGGAGCGGCACTGATGGCGCGCGGAGCGGGGGTGCCGGCACTCGGGCGTGTGGATGAGCTGACGAGCTCCGTGGACATCTACAAGATTCTTGGAAAGCTTGCGGGATACCCGATCGACGCAGCGTATCTGGACGGGAATCTGCCGGAGGCATTTGGCGGACAGCGGCGGGAGTATACGGTGAGTAACTCCATCTATCCGGGGCAGACCTATAAAATTTGCGTTCGTACGGAGCGTCATGCTTTCCATCTCGAGACGGAGGAGCTCACGCGAGAGGACGGGACAATCTCACTCGATCGGTACACGTACCACATTCACGAGCGGAGCGAAAGCTACCGTGAGGTATTTGACGATGCACTCACACGGTATTTCATGGATATTGTGCGGCAGTATACAGAGAGCTTCCGGCGCTGAGATGATATGGAATGAGGGGGGATAATATGGCAGAGGACTTTGACACAGGCACATACATTGAGGGTGTACGGGAGCTGATGTCAGCATACAATGAGAGCGGCGATGATGAACTCTATCGTGCGCTCCATGAACTTTGCTACGCCCCAAACGAGGCGGCACTGCGCGATAATTACGCGAAGAACACTGCTGCATATGCGGCACGTTATGATGTGCCCGTGCTTCCTCTCTACGATGATCTTCCTGTTCTGCTGTTTCCCGTGACCAATGAATACAGTGTGCTCTTTGATCAGGAGCAGGGGAAGTTCCTTTTGAACGTGCAGGAAACCGGTCTGCAGTACCTCTATCACGAATTGATCTTTGCAGAGGAGCTTGAGGATCCTGTGCTGAGTGAGGCACGGTATTCGCATGTCCTGCGGCAGGAGAGGGGGGCTCAGATCAGGACGTTGGTCGCAGATGCCGTTCGTGAAGAGAAATACGGGAAAAAGATCAAAGATGCAGCAGAGGCGTATCACGCATTCAATCCATATGACGAACTATATGAGATGTATTATGCGGAGGAGGAGCTTCGGTGTGGGCGTATCGACGAGGCGCTTCGCTATGCGCAGAAAGCATATGCCAAACGGAAGACGAACACTGCGGTCTGCCATTTGTTGTCCCGCATATATCGGGCTGGAGGATATCTCGCGCAGGCAATCAAATTCCAAGTACTTTCGGCGGAGACGTCGCAGCTATCTTTGCCCGATGATCCTGTGCAATTGCAGCACTGCCTTTATGCGATTACGGCGGCTGATACGGATATGCGGTATGCACCGTTTGTTCATCGCACCTCATTTGAGGAGGGGGAGATAAAATCTTCTTTTGTGGTTCCTATTGCTGAGGAAATTCTTCGCTTTTCGGACGATTCGCCGCGCTGTTGGGCGGGAATTTACAACCCTTATGGACAAATGAACGTAAAGGAAAAATTGTTGGCTGTCATGAACAGGGCGATGGAGCAAAATGCGCTGAGCGTATACAGTGACTTTACGTTTGATCTCATGAAGGCGGAAGAGCATGCAGAAATCCAGATTGCACTGCAGGAGAATACCCCTGTCCTCGTGCCGATCGCAGCAAAAGAGGCACAGCAGCGGGTTTGTTTTTATGAACAAAACTGCGAGCGCTCCATGAAGCTGAGCAGAGCAGAGTTTGGTTTCTATCGCATCGAACATCCAACGAGAATTTGCTCGGATACTCTGCTTGCTGTAGGTGAACCGATTTTGCTTAGCCATAGTCCCATGCGCAGAAAGTTTGTGCTGAACATCTTAGCGGATGGTCTTTCGTGGTCAGAGATGCGGAGGCAGCAATACAGCCTCGTTCCGAACCTAATGAAGTTCTTTCAAAAAGGCGTGATCTTTGATAATCAGTTTTCTACGGCTGAGTATACCTATCCGGCACTGGCGACGATTGAGACAGGGATGTACCAACATCATACACAGATCACAGAGCCAGGCGCAGCGTTCGTGCTCGATCCCTCCTATGTGACAATATCGGAGAAAATGAAGAGACTTGGGTACTACTGCGTTATGCTGGAAGGCTGCAGTGATGGAGTCTATAATGGAGCTTTTCGTGGATATGACCGACTGCTTGTGAATCCGTGGGTGTTGCGGGCGGCCGATGGCGTGGAGCGTATGATTCGTCATTTGGAAGCCTTTGGTGAGTGTGATAATTTCGTCTTTCTGCATTTTGCAGATACACATCCCAACAATTTTGATGTTGCGCCCCCCGTGAAAGCGCAGACACAGCTGTCACTTGCAGATGCCCTGCAGCCGCAGGATCTGGGCGCATCCGTATTCCTGAAGCCGAACCCGTTCAGTCAGTATGTGAATCGGAGCGAGGTGCAGGCGGCAGACCGACAGCTGGGATATCTCTTCGATTATATCGAGCAGCACTATGAGGAGGACGAATACATCGTTCTACTCTACTCCGATCACGGAGCGTCGGTGTATGCGCGCAGTCCGTATCTCTTGAGTGAGGAGCAGACGGGAGCGGCACTGATGGCGCGCGGTGCGGGAGTGCCGGCACTCGGGCGTGTGGATGAGCTGACGAGCTCCGTGGACATCTACAAGATTCTTGGAAAGCTTGCGGGATACCCGATCGACGCAGCGTATCTGGACGGGAATCTGCCGGAGGCATTTGGCGGACAGCGGCGGGAGTATACGGTGAGCAACTCCATCTATCCGGGGCAGACCTATAAAGTTTGCGTTCGTACGGAGCGTCATGCTTTCCATCTCGAGACGGAGGAGCTCACGCGAGAGGACGGGACGATCTCACTCGATCGGTATACGTACCACATTCACGAGCGGAGCGAAAGCTACCGTGAGGTATTTGACGATGCACTCACACGGTATTTCATGGATATTGTACGGCAGTATACGGAGAGCTTCCGGCGCTGAGGTCTGTTACGTAATTCTTGCAAAAAAAGCTGTTTTATGCTAATCTTACCTTTGCAATTCATACAATCAACAGCATTGACGATGTGCGGACGCCCTCGTCCCCTCGGGACGGGGGCGTTTCTTTCGGGAGGAACAGACAGATGAGCCAGGAATCCGGTGCAAATATTCCAAAGACATATGACCCTCAGAGCTTTGAACGTAAATGGTATGCGTACTGGGAAGAACATAAATTTTTCCACGACGAGGCGGATGAATCATGTGAGCCGTACAGTGTGGTGATTCCGCCGCCGAATGTGACGGGGCAGCTCCACATGGGGCACGCGCTCGACAACACGCTGCAGGACATCCTCGTGCGCTATCAGCGGATGCGCGGAAAAAATGTTGTCTGGATTCCAGGCTGCGACCATGCGGGCATTGCAACGCAGGCAAAGGTCGAGGAGAGTCTGCGCGCGGAGGGCACGAACCGCTTCGAACTCGGGCGCGAGAAATTCCTCGAACGCGTCTGGGACTGGAAGCAGCAGTACGGCGACCGCATCATGTATCAGCTGCGCATGCTCGGTGCATCCTGTGACTGGACGCGCGAGCGCTTTACGATGGATGAGGGATGCTCGCGCGCGGTGCGCGAGGTCTTTGTGAGCCTTTATGAACAGGGGATGATCTATCAGGGAACGCGCATCACGAATTGGTGCCCGCACTGCTCGACGGCGATCTCGGACATCGAGGTCGATCACGAGACGGAGGAGGGGCATCTCTGGCATCTTCGTTACCAAATTGAAGGAACGAACGACTACGTTGAGATCGCGACGACGCGTCCCGAGACGATGTTCGGCGACACGGGTGTCGCCGTCCACCCCGATGACGAGCGCTATAGAGATCTCGTCGGCAAGACGCTGATCCTGCCCGTGGTGGAGCGGCGCATCCCACTCTTCGCCGATTCCTATGTCGATCCCGCATTTGGTACAGGTGCGGTCAAGGTGACGCCCGCGCACGACCCGAACGACTTCGAGATGGGGCTGCGCCACAATCTTGAACAGGTTGTCGTCATCAATGCGGACGGCACGATGGGAGAGGGGGCAGGAAAGTACAAGGGCCTTGACCGCTATGAGTGCCGCAGGAAGCTCGTGAAGGAACTTGAGGAAATCGGTGCACTCGTCCGCACAGAGAAGCATGAGCATGCCGTCGGGCACTGCTCGCGCTGCAAGACGACAATCGAACCGCTCGTCTCGAAGCAGTGGTTCGTCCGTATGGAGGACCTCGCGAAGCCGGCGATTGCAGCGGTGAAGGACGGGCGCATTCGCTTCGTCCCCGAACGCTTTACGAAAATCTATGAAAACTGGCTTGAGAATATCCGTGACTGGTGCATCTCGCGTCAGCTCTGGTGGGGACACCGCATTCCCGCATGGCATTGCGATGACTGCGGTGAGACCTCTGTTTCGCGTGAGGAGATTACGGCGTGCACGCACTGCGGCAGCACGCACATCCATCAGGATGAGGATGTGCTCGATACATGGTTCAGCTCCGCGCTCTGGCCGTTTGAGACGCTGGGCTGGCCGGAGGCCACGAAAGACCTGCGCCATTTTTACCCGACGGCGACGCTCGTCACGGGGTACGACATCATCTTCTTCTGGGTTGCGCGGATGGTCATGATGGGTCTGCGGTTCGGCGGCGACGTGCCGTTCCGCGATGTGTTCATCCATGGACTTGTCCGCGACAGCGAGGGACGCAAGATGTCAAAGTCGCTCGGCAACGGCATCGACCCCGTCGAGGTCATCGAGAAGTACGGTGCGGATACGCTGCGCTTCATGCTCATCACGGGCAATACGCCGGGCAACGATATGCGCTTCTACTGGGAGCGCGTGGAGGCAGCGCGCAATTTTGCAAATAAAATTTGGAATGCGTCGCGCTATATGCTGATGAATCTCGAGGGCGCAGACGATGCGTTTGTGCCCGAGGAGAGCGACTATACGCTTGCCGACCGTTGGATCCTGACGCGTTCTGCCGAAACGGTGCGCGCGGTGACGGCGAATCTCGAACACTACGAACTGGGCGAAGCGGGGCGTGCGATCTACGAGTTCCTGTGGAGCGAGTTCTGTGACTGGTACATCGAGCTGACGAAGGCACGCCTCTACGACAAGGAAAATGCGCGCGCAAAGAACACGGCACTCTACGTCCTGCGTACGGTGCTGGAGCGCACGATGCGCCTGCTGCATCCCTTTATGCCTTTTCTCACCGAAGAGATTTGGCAGAAACTGCCGCACGCGGGTGAGAGCATTATCCGTGCGCCGTGGCCAGAGGCCGATGAAAAGGAAATTGACACAGAGGCAGAGGCGGCGATGACTGCGATCATGGATGTCATCAAGGTGACGCGTAATCTGCGTGCGGAGCTCGGCACGCCGCCCGGCAAAAAGAGTGCACTGATCCTGCGTGTGCGCGACACTGATCTTGCAGATACATTTGCGGCACATACGGACTATTTCCATGCACTCGCCTCCGCGTCCGAGGTGACCTTCCTTGCGGCGGATGCACCCGATCCCGAGAACGTGGTGACGGGGGCCCTTGCGGGTGGGGCGGTCTACCTGCCGCTCGCGGGGCTCATTGATGTGGAGAAGGAGACGGCGCGCCTGGCGAAGGAACGAGATAACCTCGAAAAGGAGATTGCGCGCCTTTCGGGCAAGCTGTCGAATGCGGGCTTTACATCCAAAGCTCCCGCCGCTGTTGTTGCGGCAGAGCGTGAAAAGCTCGCGGGATATGAGGAGAAGATCGAGCTCATCCGGACGCGTCTCGCGGATCTGGCAAAGCTCTGAGGTGCTCCGATGAACTATGCGGAGTCGCTTCTCTATCTCGACAAACTGAATACGTTCGGCATCCGCCTCGGCCTCCAACGAATGGAGGAGCTCTGTGCGCGCCTTGGGAATCCGGAGCGCAGCTATCAGGTGATCCACATTGCGGGCACGAATGGGAAAGGCTCAGTCACGCAGATGATGGATGCCGTCTGCCGCGCGGCAGGTATCCGCTCGGGCCGGTATCTCTCGCCGCATCTCGTCTCCTATACAGAACGCATGAGCGTGGATGGGCACGATATTTCCGAGGGGCGCTTTGCCGAACTCCTCACACGCGTGCGTGCAGCTGCCGATGAGATGGTGGCTGCGGGACACGAGCACCCGACGCAGTTCGAGGCGCTGACGGCACTTGCTTTCCTCTATTTTGCTGAGGAGCAGGTCGAGATTGCCGTCATTGAGACGGGGCTTGGCGGGCTGCTCGACTCGACGAATGTCGTCGATCCTGTGCTCACGATCATCACAAATGTGGCGATGGATCACGCCGACCGCTGCGGCGGGACGCTCGCAGGCATTGCGGAGCACAAGGCGGGCATCATCAAGGAGGGCGTGCCCGTTATCACTGCGGCGACAGGAGAGCCATTGGAAGTCATTGAGCGGCGTGCGGAAGAACTTGGTGCGGATGTCTTTGTCTGCGGCGAGGATTTCTCTGCTGCGCTGCAGCGTTCCCCCGAGGGCGGGCAGCAGGTCGCGTTCCACTCTCTTGTCTGCCGCGAGAGTGAGCCCTATGCGCTGGCACTTGCAGGCGGCTATCAGGCAGAGAACGCTGCACTTGCCATCATGGCGGCAAAGCTGATGGAGCGCGAGGATGCGCGTGTCACCGAGCACGTGATCCGCGTGGCACTGCGCACGGTGCGCCATCCTGCGCGGTTTGAAATCCTTATGCAGGAGAATCTGCCCGTCGTTATTGACGGTGCGCACAATCCTGCGGGAATGTGTGCCCTGCGGGCGGGTCTCGACTGCTATTTCCCCGATGCGCCGCGTGTGTTTCTGCTTGGGATCCTGAAGGACAAGGACATCGATGCCATGCTTGCGGCACTCCTGCGTCCCGGCGATCAGGTTGTCACCGTACGGCCGAACTCGGAACGTGCGGCGGGGGCGGATGTGGTCGCGGCGGTTGCGCTTGGCATGGGGATCGATACGCACGCGTGCGGTGATCCTCGGACGGGCCTCGCGGAGGCTGCGGCACGTGCGCGCACCGCTCATGCCGTTCTCGTTGCCGCTGGCTCGCTCTATCTCGTGGGGGGAATTCGTGTGCTCCTTACGGCGGGGAGGTGACGGCGTGGCAGAGGACTCTTTTCAGGAACGTCGCCGCGCTTTGCGCCGCCGCCGCTGGGGCGGCCGCATGGCGCGCACGATGCTCTATGCCGTCATTGCCGAAGCGTTTCTCATTCCGCTTGCACCGCTTGCGGCGATGGCAGCACTTCTTCTTGGCTGCGCAGCGCTCCTTCTGCGTCTGCGCATTGACCGCAATTTTCATCTGCGCCGCCTGCCGTACGATGCGCCCGCGCTGCTCTTTGTCGTCATCGGCCTCCTGTCGGTTGCCGTTGCACCGGACAAGGCATTCAGTTTCTACAATTTCTACCACCTTGTGCCGATCTATGCGCTCACCTATCTGCTCGTGGGGCAGACACTGCGCAAGCCGCGTGAGCTGCAGCGTGTTGTGACAGCGATGGCGGCAGCGGCGGCGATTGTCATTCTCTACGGCTTCTATCAGTACATTTTCGGCATTGACATCTCCGCGATGAAATGGGTGGACGGGGAGTCCTTCCCCGAACTCTCGAAGCGCGTCTTTTCGACGTGGGAGAATCCAAACATCCTTGCGGGCTATCTCGACATCGTTGCCTGCATTGCCGTGGGGCTCGCATCGGCGCTGCAGCGCGGATGGCGCATCCTCGCGCTCGTTCTGCTCGTTGCCGCGCTCGCGTGTCTCGGCATGACGTATGCGCGCGGGGCGTGTCTCGTGATTGCCGCCATTCTTGCGGGCTATGGCGCACTGCGCGACTGGCGCGTGCTGCTCGGCATTGCCGTGCTCGGCGCCGGAGCTCTTCTCGCCGATCCCGTGCTGGCTGATCGTCTGCTCTCCGTCTTTACACGCATTGACACCTCCTCGGAGATGCGGCTTGCGTTCTGGGAGAGTACGGCTGCGATGATTCTTGACCATCCATTCCTTGGCATCGGGTGGGGGATGTACTTCATGGTTTACCCCGAGTATGATTTCTATCTGCAGGGAGCACCCGTGCAGATCGTACACGCGCACAATATGTACCTGAACTACGCGGCGGAGATCGGTGTTCCGGGGGCACTCTCGTTCCTCTGGTTTTTCTTTGGATCGCTTCTGCTTGCGTTCCGGCTGCCTGACCGTGCACAGCCATGGGAGACGGTGCTCGCCGCTCATGAGCACGAGTGGAAAACCGTCGCCGATGTACGCGCGGCACTTTCACGCTGGCGCAGGCGCCGCTTTGTCGAGGGGCTTTCCCTAGGCCTCGGGCTCGCGTTTATCTCCGTTGCGCTCAACGGAGTCACCGATCATCTGCTTTTTAACATACCGTCCTCCATGCTGCTCTGGATGCTCGCTGCCATGACGGCAGCGCTGCATACGATTGCGGGGGAGATGAAGGAAGGATGACTATGCAGGAACATCTATCGATATCGAAGGCTACCGTCGATCGTCTGCCTCGTTACTATCGCTGTCTGCGTCAGCTGACAGACGAGGGCGTGGAGATCGCCTCCTCGGAGGAGCTCGGCCGTCGCCTCGCCATTAACCCCGAACAGATTCGGAAAGATTTGGCGTTCTTCGGGCAGTTCGGCAAGAAGGGCGTGGGGTACTATGTCACAGAGTTGAAGGAGAGCCTCGGCAATATTCTGGGGCTCGATCATCACTGGAATGTTGCGATCATCGGCATGGGACACCTCGGTGCCGCCCTTGCCAACTACCAGGGGATTGCGCGTCTCGGCTTTCGGCTCGCCGCAATTTTCGATGCGAATCCGGTCGTCATCGGCACACGTGTCGGTGAACGCCGCGTGGAGGACATCGCCTATCTTGCTGAGATCATCGCCGAACGTGCGATTCAGATCGGCGTCATTGCCGTGCCTGCCGCAGCGGCACAGGGGGTTGCCGATCGCCTTGTGGATGCAGGGATTCGCGGAATTTGGAACTTTGCGCCTGTAAAGCTGCAGGTGCCGCCGAGCATAGCTTTTGTCAGCGAAGATCTGTCTGTCGGGCTCAGTTCCCTATCGTATTATCTGACGCATACGACTGAAGATGAGGACGATCTGTCAGAAAAAAATTAGTGATTTGCCGCGTGTTTGGCCTTTTTTTCACAAATAACAGAAAATGCCGTCAATGTAATCTTGACGGCATTTTTTTTTCGTGATATCCTATGGAAAGATATAATTGACTTATGCATCTACGATAACTTGCAGTTATTCTGAACATTCCTACCATGAATAATTTGTGAGAGGAAATACGAGGTTCCGAATGCGCGTGAGTCATCCGTCGCATGGGTCAGATGAGTATCAACAGACGACGGCAGTGTCTGCTGTCCGGCGTATCAGAGGGAGGTTTTTCTATGATCGATATTTCCGATCGCATACCAAAATCCTTGGCTGACAGGGTCGTCAGTGCGGAGACGGCGGCAGAGTACTTTGCCGACGGCATGACCATCGGCGCCAGCGGCTTCACGCCGTCCGGCTACCCGAAGGCGGTCACGCTTGCCATCGCCGAGCGCATGAAGAAGAATCCGTTCAAGGTGAACATTTGGACGGGTGCTTCGACGGGACCTGAGCTCGATGGTGCGCTCGCAGAGGCGGGCGGCATCAAGCAGCGTCTGCCGTATCAGACGAATACGCCGCTGCGGAATGCGATCAACTCGGGTCTTGTAAACTACATTGATATGCACCTCTCCGAGGTGGCACAGCAGTCGCGCGAGGGCTTCCTCGGAAAGATCGACGTTGCTCTTGTCGAGGCAGTTGCCATCACCGAGGAGGGCATCATCCCCTCGACTTCGGTCGGCAATACGCCGTCCTTCATCCAGAGTGCAGACGTGGTCATTGTCGAGGTGAACACGAGTCAGCCGATGGAACTCGTCGGTATGCACGACATTTACATCCCTCTCGATCCGCCGAACCGTCTGCCGATTCCCATTACGAAGGCGGGTGACCGCATCGGTACGACGTTCATGCCGTGCTCGCTCGACAAGATCAAGTACATCGTCCCGTGTGACATCACGGACAAGACGCGTGCACTCGCTCCGGTCGACGACATCGCGCGCAAGATGGGACAGTTTACAGTAGATCTTCTCAAGAAAGAGATCGCCGAGGGCCGTATGCCGAAGGGGCTTCTGCCGCTGCAGTCGGGTGTCGGAAACGTGGCAAATGCGGTCATCGCGGGCTTTGTCAGCTCCGACTTCACGGATCTCGAGGTCTACACAGAGGTCATTCAGGACGGCATGTTCGACCTTGCCGATGCAGGCAAGCTGAAATTCGCGTCCGGCACAGCGTTCTCACCCTCGCCCGAAGGCCTCCAGCGGTTCTACAAGGACATCGACAAGTACAAGAAGATCATGATGCTCCGCCCGCAGGAGATTTCGAACAACCCCGAGGTGGTCCGTCGTCTCGGCGTCATCGCCATGAACACGGCGATCGAGGTCGACATCTACGGCAACGTCAACTCCACGCACGTCACGGGCACGAAGATGATGAACGGCATCGGCGGCAGCGGCGACTTCGCACGCAACGCCTACCTCACGATCTTCTACACACAGTCCGAGGCAAAGGGCGGCAAGATCTCCTCGATCGTCCCGTTCTGCTCGCACATCGACCACGGTGCGCACGATGTTGACATCGTCATCACGGAGCAGGGTGTTGCAGATCTGCGCGGCAAGAGCCCGCGCGAGCGCGCACACGAGATCATCAACAACTGTGCACATCCCGACTATCGTCCGCTCCTGCTCGACTACTACGAGCGTGCATATGCGGCGACGAAGGGCGCACAGACACCGCATCTCCTCGATGAGGCGCTTTCCTTCCATCAGCGCTTCGTTACAACGGGGTCGATGCAGAAATAACTCTACATAAAAAGGGCAAAAAGCCCTTTATGCAACATAACCCAACACAAAGAACTGTAAAGGTAAAGGAGAATACTTTCATGAGCAATGAAAAGATCCAGGCGGGGCTTGACAAGTACAATGCTACCGTAGAAAAGGCAACGGCGAAGTTCCCGGCGCGTCCCCACATCCCCGAGCAGGGGCTCTACACCCCGCTCGACATTCAGGAGACGGACTACGCAGAGGATATCGGCTTCCCCGGCGTCTACCCCTATACCCGCGGCGTGCAGCCGACGATGTACCGCGGGCGCTTCTGGACGATGCGTATGTACGCAGGTTTCTCCACAGCGGAGGAGTCCAACAAGCGCTATCGCTACCTCATCGAGAGCGGCGCAACGGGGCTTTCCTGTGCATTTGACCTCCCGACGCAGATCGGCTACGACTCCACGGATGCCATCTCCGAGGGCGAGGTCGGCAAGGTCGGCGTTGCGATTGACTCCCTCGCCGACATGGAGATTCTCTTCGACCAGATCGACCTCGGCAAGGTCTCCACGTCCATGACGATCAACGCTCCGGCATCTGTCCTCCTTGCGATGTATATCGCGGTCGCGGAGAAGCAGGGCGTCTCGGCAGACAAGCTCAAGGGTACGATCCAGAACGACATTCTGAAGGAGTATGCGGCACGCGGCACGTACATCTTCCCGCCGCGTCCGTCCATGCGCCTCATCACGAACATTTTTGAATATTGCTCCAAGAACGTCCCGAACTGGAACACGATTTCCATCTCGGGCTACCACATCCGCGAAGCCGGTTCCACGGCATCGCAGGAGATTGCATTCACCATTGCAGACGGTATCGCCTACGTCGAGGCAGCCATCAAGGCGGGTCTCAGCGTCGACGATTTCGCAGGCCGCCTCTCCTTCTTCTGGAACGCTCACAACAACGTCCTCGAGGAGGTCGCGAAGTTCCGCGCGTCTCGCCGCATCTGGGCAAAGGTCATGAAGGAACGCTTCAAGGCGGAGAAGCCGAAGTCCATGATGCTCCGCGTCCACACGCAGACGGCAGGCTCCATGCTCACCGCACAGCAGCCGAACAACAACATCGTCCGCGTCGCGCTCCAGACAGCAGCTGCTGTTATGGGCGGCACGCAGTCGCTCCACACGAACTCCCGCGACGAAGCACTTGCGCTTCCGACGGAGGACTCGGTCATGGTCGCACTCCGCACGCAGCAGATTGTTGCGTATGAGAGCGGTCTTGCCGATGTCATTGACCCGCTCGCAGGCTCCTACTATGTCGAGGCGATGACGAACCGCATCGAGAAAGAGGCGTGGGAGTACATCAAGAAGATCGATGATCTCGGCGGCGCGGTTGCGGCAATTGAGAAGGGCTACATCCAGAAGGAGATTCAGGACAGTGCCTACAAGTGGCAGATGGACGTCGAGTCCGGTGCCCGCGTCATCGTCGGTGTCAACAAGTTCCAGGTGGAGGAAGAGGCTCCGAAGAACCTCCTCCGCGTGGATGCATCCGTCGGCGAGAAGCAGAAGGCAAAGGTCGAGGCGATGAAGGCGAAGCGCGACAATGCTGCTGTTCAGGCGGCTCTCGCAGACCTCAAGAAGGCGTGCAGCGACGAGAACGAAAACCTCATGCCGCACATCCTCGCAGCGGTCAAGACCTACGCGACGCTCGGCGAAATCTGCGGGGTCATGCGCGAGGTCTTCGGCGAGTACGAGGCACACGTCAACCTGTAAGAAGCGACTGTTGGGTGAATGCAGTGGGGTGTCGCCGTACAGGCGGCAGCCCCGTTCAGGAGGAATATAAAAATGGCAGAAAAAATCAGAGTGCTCGTTGCAAAGCCGGGTCTGGATGGTCATGACCGCGGTGCGAAGGTCGTTGCCCGTGCGCTGCGCGATGCAGGGTTCGAGGTTGTCTACACCGGCCTTCGTCAGACCCCTGAGGAGATCGCTGAGGCAGCTCTGCAGGAGGACGTCAACGTCGTTGCGATGAGCATTCTCTCGGGTGCACATCCGCACCTCTTCCCGAAGGTTGTGAACCTGCTCCGTGAGAAGGGCATGAATGACGTGCTTGTCATCGGCGGCGGCGTCATCCCCGAGGGCGACATCCCCGCACTCAAGGACGCGGGCGTTGCCGCAGTCTTTACCCCCGGCACACCGACCGGCGAAGTGGTCGACTTCATTAAGGAACATGTCAAGGCATAAATCAGCTTTGTGAAAGGATGGATGACAGGCAGAAAAACACTTCCGTCTGTCATCCATTCCTTTGGGAAGCACTGATAAATTCAGCACAGCCATCTTAGCGCATCTTTTTTGTCCGATTTTTGTCGGCAAATCCTCCACATAGCTTTGGCTATGCGTCCGGTTTGCCTCCTCAATCAGACGAAAAAATCTACGCCTATCTGAGGGCCTGTTTTATCAGCGATTCCCATGTATTCCATGAAGTGACTGCGCGAAGGAGGTGGCGCATGGATATAGCAGCTGAGGTGCTTAGGGGCAACCGCCTCGCGCTCTCGCGTGCCATTACGGCAATCGAGAACGAGCGTGAGACGGCGACCGGCATCATGAAGGAGCTCTATCCCCATACGGGACATGCCTACGTTCTTGGCATTACCGGCCCTCCGGGTGCGGGCAAAAGCACCATGACGGACAAGATTGCCAAGGAATACCGCAAGCGCGGGAAAACTGTAGGCATCATCGCCGTCGACCCCACAAGCCCTTTTTCCGGCGGCGCCATTTTGGGCGACCGCATCCGTATGAATGACCTGACCCTCGATGAGGGCGTATTTATCCGCAGCATGGGAACGCGCGGCAGCCTCGGCGGCCTCTCGCACAAGACTGCGGACGCGGTGAAGGTCATGGATGCCTTCGGCAAGGACATCATCTTTGTCGAGACCGTCGGTGTCGGGCAGTCCGAGGTGGATATTGTGCGGGCGGCGGACACCACGATGGTTGTACTGATTCCGGGCATGGGCGATGATATTCAGGCGATCAAGGCGGGCATCTTGGAGATCGGCGACGTATTTGCCATCAACAAGTCCGATCTTGACGGCGCGGATAAGCTCGTCCGTGAGATCAATATGATGCTGGATCTGGACGATCACATGTCTGACTGGCGGCCGCCGATCCGCAAGGTCGTCGCGAATCGCGGCGAAGGGATCGCGGAGTTGGTCGACACTCTTGAAGAACACCGTGCCCACATTGAGGGCAACGGCGTTCTCTCTGAGCGGCGTACACGCCGCACACGCGATGAGATGCTGGACATCCTGCACGCAGGTGTTCGGCGCAGCATCGAACGCCGCATTGTCGACACGGGCAGGCTCGACGACTATGTGGCAAAAATCAAGGCACATGAGACCGATCCATACACTGTGGTGGGCGATGTCATGGCCGAAATGTTATCTTAAAAGTGGAAATTGACAGCAATTTCCCAAGGAGGAAGCACCTATGTTCAAGGTTCTGGCAGTAGATCACATCGGCATTGCCGTGAAGGATCTCGAAGAGGGGAAGAATTTCTGGTCGGACGTGATCGGCATCCCCTGCACGGCTGAGGAAACCGTTGCGGAGCAGAAGGTCACGACGACATTCCATCCGACGCCGAACAAGAGTGAGATTGAGCTGCTCATCGGCACGGCAGACGACAGCCCAATCACGAAATACATCGAGAAGAAGGGTGAAGGCATCCAGCACATTGCCCTGCGCGTCGACAACATTGAGAATGCGATTGCCGATCTCATGGCGAAGGGCGTCCGCATGATCGACGAGAAGCCACGCATCGGCGCGGGCGGCGCGAAGATTGCGTTCCTGCATCCGAAGTCGACGAAGGGCGTTCTCCTCGAGATCTGCGAGCATGAGGATCGCTGACAGCATCCAGCATTGTGACGCATAATCCCTGCGGAGAGCTTCATTCCGGTTTCCCGCAGGAAGATATACAGGAGGGATATGATGTCCACAGTCCAGGAAAAAATTGAGCTCATGCTGGAGAAGAAAGAGCATCTCATGCAGGGCGGCGGTGCGAAGGCCATCGAGAAGCAGCACAGCAAGGGAAAGCTCACCGCGCGTGAACGCCTGAACCTGCTCTTCGATCAGGATACGTTCGTTGAGCTGGATATGTTCGTTCGCCATCGCTGCACGAACTTCGGGCAGGATAAGAAGGAGCTGCCGGGTGAGGGCGTTGTGACGGGCTACGGCACGGTCAACGGACGTCTCGTCTATGCGTTCGCGCAGGACTTCACGGTCGAGGGCGGCTCGCTTGGCGAGAAGCACGCACACAAGATCTGGAAGGTCATGGACCTTGCGATGAAGATGGGCGCACCCTGCATCGGCATCAATGACTCGGGCGGCGCACGCATCCAGGAGGCGGTTGACGCACTCTCGGGATACGGCGGCATCTTCTACCGCAACACGAAGTCCTCGGGTGTCATCCCGCAGATCTCCGTCATCATGGGACCTTGTGCGGGCGGTGCGGTTTACAGCCCTGCTCTTACGGACTTCATCTTCATGGTGAAGAACACGAGCCAGATGTTCATCACGGGTCCTGCCGTCATCAAGTCCGTTACGGCGGAGGAGGTTACGGCAGAGCAGCTCGGCGGTGCGATGACGCACAACAGCCGCTCCGGCGTTGCGCATTTTGCGGCGGAGAACGATCAGGACTGCATTGACCAGATCCGCTATCTGCTCTCCTTCCTCCCGAGCAACAACATGGAGGAAACTCCGCGCGTCGAGACGGGCGATGACCCGAACCGCCAGGAGGAGAGCCTGAATACGCTCATCCCCGACAACCCGAATGCGCCGTACGATATGAAGGATGTCATCCGCGCACTCGTCGACAACGGCGAGTTCTACGAGGTGCATCAGCATTTCGCGACGAACATCATCTGCTGCTTCGCACGTTTTGACGGCCGCACGGTCGGCATCATCGCGAACGAGCCGAACGTCATGGCAGGCTGCCTCGATGTTGACGCGTCCAACAAGTCGGCGCGCTTTATCCGCTTCTGCGATGCGTTCAACATTCCGCTCGTCAACCTCGTCGACGTGCCGGGCTTCCTGCCGGGCGTCGATCAGGAGTACAGCGGCATCATCCGCCACGGTGCGAAGATGCTCTACGCATACAGCGAGGCGACCGTGCCGAAGGTCACCGTCATCACGCGCAAGGCGTACGGCGGCTCCTACATCGCAATGTGCAACCGCGAGCTCGGTGCAGATCAGGTCATGGCATGGCCGACGTCTGAGATCGCCGTCATGGGCCCTGCGGGTGCAGCGAACATCATCTTCCGCAAGGATCCGGACAAGGATGCACGCACGGCCGAGTACATCGAGGAGTTCGCAACCCCGTACAAGGCGGCAGAGCGCGGCTACATCGACATGGTTATCACGCCGAGCGAGACGCGTCCCTACATCATCACGGCGCTGAATGCGCTCTCGAGCAAGCGTGAGGACAACCCTGCGAAGAAGCACGGGAACATTCCGCTCTAAAGTCTGGGAGGTTAGGATATGGCTGCAAATACCGTTGCACCGGAGATTGTCGCTGCCATTACCGCCGCCGTTCAGTCGGCGATGGGAAGCAAGGTCGTGGCTGTGCGCATTAAACCCGCAGAGGTTTGGACGCTCGCCAACCGCAGCAATCTTTGATTCCGTAGCCCTGCATATGCAGGAGGTCTGTCGCGGGGGATTCGCGCATAGATATGGCGTGTTCCCTTGGGAATATAAATGTTGGAGGAATAACACATGAAGAAGTTCAACATCACTGTCAACGGCACTGCTTATGAGGTTGAGGTCGAGGAAGTACGCGCAGCGGGCGCGGCTGCTCCGGCTGCTGCACCGCGCGCGGCAGCACCCGCACCGGCGGCTGCTCCGGCACCTGCGGCTCCCGCAGCACCTGCGGCACCGGCTGCAACGGCGGGCGCGGGCGAGAGCTCCGTGGACGCTCCGATGCCGGGCAAGATCATCGAGGTCAAGGTCTCGGTCGGTCAGGTAGTAAAGGCGGGCGATACGCTCCTCATCCTCGAGGCGATGAAGATGCAGAACGAGATTGCTGCACCTGCAGACGGCACGGTCAAGGCGGTCAACGTCTCGGCAGGCCAGTCGGTCAAGGTTCGCGAGTCCCTCGTCATCCTCGGCTGATCGCGGCGCAGAGAGATACATTTGGGAGTCCCATGAGGGACTCCTTTTTATTATGTTTGGATGATAGACGCTCACGCAGGCACGGCAATGCAAGTACCGCATTTTGCATCCTTGTCAAGGGCGGGCGAAAATGATAAAATAGAGCGAATACCACCCATACATATGACACGATCAGAGGAGAGTCTATGCGTCTGAAGATCCGAATCCTCGACAAATACATCTTTCGGGAGGTCTTTCTGTCCTTCCTCTTTGCCATCTGTGCGTTCTCGGCGGTCTTTATCGGCTCGGGCACGCTCTTTCGCATTGCGCAGTATATTACGGACTACGGTGCGTCGCTGCCGTCGATCATCAAGATCTTTGTGTTCAGTCTGCCCGGCGTTGTCATGTGGACATTCCCTATGTCCATGCTGCTCGCGAGTCTCCTGACCTTTGGACGCCTGTCGTCCGCGAGTGAGATCACGGCGATGAAATCCTGCGGCATCGGTTTCGGACGCATCGCCGCACCTGCGATTCTGCTCGGCTTTGTCGTGAGTGTCGGTGCCGTTCTCTTCAACGAGCATGTCGTGCCGCGTGCAAACACGGCGTACCGCAACGTCATCTATTACGAGATCGAGGGCAATTCCGGCATGAAATCGCAGGAGCATCTCATCATTAAGGAGATCGAGAACGGGAAGATCCAGCGGCTCGTGTATGCGCGTTCCTTCGAGGCGGAGCAGCAGCGTCTGATGGGCGTGAGCCTGCAGATCTTTGGCGCAGACGGCAAGGTAACACACGTCGAGAATGCGGAGTATGCGGAGTGGACGGGTACGGAGTGGATCATGCACAAGGGAGACGTCTACGAGATCGCAGACGAACATCTCGAACGCCGCATGCGCTTCGAGCGCCAAGTGCTGCCCGTGCAGAAGGATCCGCGTCAGATCATCCGCGAACAAAAGAAACCGGAGGAGATGACGATGCGCGAGCTGCGCCATCAGATCGCGCTGATGCAGACGCAGTATGTCAATACGACGAAGCTGGAGACAGAGCTCTATCAGCGCATCTCGATTCCGATGGCAAGCCTCATCTTCACACTGATCGGTGTACCGCTCGGACTTCAGCCGACGCGCAACTCCTCGTCAGCCGGATTTGCAATGAGTGTCATCATCATCTTCATCTACTATGCGCTCATGACGATGGGAAATGCATTCGCGCGCGGCGAGGTGCTGCCTGCGATGCTTGCGGTCTGGCTGCCGAACATCGTCGGCATGGTTGCGGGCGGAATTCTCCTGCGGCGTGCCTCACAGTAAATTTCGCGGAATCCGCATATAGTCAATAGAAAGGGGTGACGCTCTATGTACGGCATAACACTTATCTTCGTCCTCGCTGTGGTCGGCGGCGTCATCGCCTTCATCGGTGACCGCCTCGGCACGCGGATCGGCAAGAAAAAACTCTCGATTTTCGGACTGCGACCGCGTCATACGGCAGTTATTGTCACCATCTTTACGGGAATCTGCATTACGACGGTGACATTTGGCATCATGGCGGCGGTCTCCGAAAATGTGCGAACGGCGCTCTTTGGCATGGATCGTCTGAATGCGATGATTGCCGATACGCGCGCGGCGCTCGATTTTACCTCGGGGGAACTCGAACGTGCCAAGAGCGCACAGGAGCAGGCAAGCGGAGAGCTGAAAAAATCAGAAGAGGAGATCGCGCGGCTGAGTGGAGAACAGGAAGACCTGCGCGCCGAGTCGGATCGCCTGTCGGCAGGCAATCGTGCGCTGATGATGGAAAAGGAAGGTCTCATCTCCCTCAATGCGAAGCTCTCCGGTGAAAATGAAACACTGCTTGCTGACATTCATACACTTGGCGTGCGTGCGAATACGCTGCGCGAGAACATCCTCAGTCTGCGTGAGGGCAATATCATATATCAGGCGGGGGAGATTATCGCGAGCGGCATTATCCCCGCAAGTCTGAGTCACGATGAGATTGAGCGCGGGCTGGCAGGCATCGCACAGCTCGGCACGCGGAATATTTCCGCACGGGATGGCGAGAACCACACCGATCAGGATATCTGGATCTACGGTCCCGAGTATGATGCCGCCGTACGTGCGATCGAGGAGAGTCCCGTGGATATGATCGTGCGGATTGTTGCAGCCGGAAATCTCGTACGCGGCGATGAGATCCGTGCCTCCATTGAGCTCTACCCGAACCGCGTGATCTATCGCAACGGGGAGCTGATTATCGCGCGTGTCTACACCGCAGAGGCACTGGGGAATGCTGCCGAGCAGTCGGTCATGGCGTTCCTGCGTGAGGTCAATGCGGCAGCATCGGCGAAGGGGATTCTCCCCGATCCGCTGCGCGGTACGGTCGGCGTCATCGAGGGCGCAGAGTTCTACAGTCTCGTGCAGGAACTTCGCACGCATGCGGGCGCGGTTGTCATCTCCGCCTATGCGGACGGCGATACGGACGCAATGGGACCTCTGCGGCTGAAATTCAAGATTGAGAGCGAGGGTGGAACATGAGCCGTCCCGTCCTTGCGATTGACCCCGGACGCGAGAAATGCGGTATTGCCGTGCTTGCGGCGGACGGCACGGTCATTGAACAGGAAATCTTGCCGACGCAGTATTTCGTCGCCATGATCGGCGGGCTGCTCAGAGAATATGAGCCGACTGTCATTATGGGCAACGGTACGACGAGCGCGGCGGCAAAGGCGCGCGTGGAGGAGCTTGGCTATGAAGTCACTCTCGTCGATGAGTATCGAACGACAGATGCGGCAAAGAGTGCCTACTGGGAGGCACATCCGCCGCGCGGCTGGCGGCGGTTCGTGCCGCGCGGAATGCTTGTGCCGCCGGTGCCTGTGGATGATTTCGCCGCCGTGATCCTTGCAGAGAGGTTCCTGAGAGAACAGTGATTTTGTAGTGGGACACAGCCCGAAACTCTTTCATTGTTTGATTGACAGGGTGTCTGTCCTGCAGTAAGATGATTAGAAGTGCATTTCACGGACGTCTTTTAAGGAGAGCAATAGTTCATGCCCGATAATGTCTTAGCATTTATGATCGCACTCGGTACGGCGCTCGTACTGACACCTGCGGTCATTGCCTTTGCACGCCGCACGGGAGCGCTGGATCAGCCCGACGCGCGCAAGGTGCACGCGCGTCCCATCCCGCGCATCGGCGGTATTGGAATCTATGCCGCGTTTATGGTGTCGATTCTGGTGCAGCTCATCTTTGTGGAGCTCACCCCCGAATTCATGATGAGCTTGATTGGCCTTATGGTCGGCGGCACGATCATCGTTGCCATCGGCATCATCGACGATTACTGTGATCTGCCGGCAAAGGTGAAGCTGCTTGGGCAGATCCTCGCTGCTGCGGTGCTTGTCATCGGCTTTGACGTACGCATCGACTTCATTACCGATCCGCTGGGCGACTTTATCTATCTCGAACTCTTTGCGATCCCCGCGACGATCTTCTGGATCGTGGGACTGACGAATACCGTCAACCTCATCGACGGACTTGACGGCCTCGCGGCGGGCGTCTCCTCCATCGCTGCCGTCACGATCTTCCTTGTGGCGATGGAGGAGGGCATTCCCTTTGTCGCAATGGTGACGGCGGCGCTCGCGGGTGCGGCAGTCGGATTTCTCTACTACAACTTCAATCCCGCACGCATCTTTATGGGCGACACGGGGAGTATGTTCCTCGGCTTTATGCTTGCAGGCATCTCTGTGGTCGGTGCCGTTAAGAGCGCAGCGACGATTGCACTTATCGTGCCGATCCTCGCGCTCGGACTGCCGATTCTCGATACAACCTTTGCCATTGTGCGCCGTGCACGCAACCATCGCCCGATCTTCAAGCCGGACAAGGGGCATCTCCATCATCGGCTGCTCGCTCACGGCTTTACGCAGAAACAGGCAGTGCTGCTCATGTACATTGTGAGCGCGCTTTTCGGACTCTGCGCACTCGCGCTTACGACGGTCAGCACGCAGGCGGCCGTCCTCATTGTTCTGATTGTTGCGGCGGCAGTGTTCGTCGGCGCACGCAAGCTGGGCATCCTGCAGATGGATGCGCCGCAGCAGAAATAAATTTGCTTCACAGAGAGGAGCACAGGCAGAATGACCGGCAAAATCAAAGTCATGTCGATCTTTGGCACACGTCCCGAGGCGATCAAGATGGCGCCTGTCGTCAGGCAGCTCATGCGTCATACGGACGCAATCGAGACGCGGACGCTCGTCACGGCGCAGCACCGCGAGATGCTCGATCAGGTACTGCACCTCTTCCATATCGTTCCGGACTATGACCTCAACATCATGGCGGCGGGGCAGACCCTCTTTGACATCACCTCACGCGCCATGCTCGGCATCAACGAGGTGTTCCAGCAGGAACGTCCCAATCTCGTGCTCGTTCACGGCGACACGACTACCACCTTTGCCGGCGCGCTCGCTGCATACTACCATCAGATCCCCGTCGGACACGTCGAGGCGGGGCTTCGAACGCATGACATCTATTCCCCGTTCCCCGAGGAGATGAACCGCCGCCTTACGGGCGGCATCGCGACCCTGCACTTCGCACCGACGCCGACCGCACATGCGAATCTTCGTGCTGAAGGGATTCCCGAGGGGCGCATCTTCGTCACGGGGAACACCGTTATTGACGCACTGCACCACACCGTACGCCCCGACTATGTACTCCCTGCAGAACTCCGCGGCGTGGACTTTGCAGATCATCGCGTCCTCCTTGTCACGACGCATCGACGGGAGAATCTCGGCGAACCGATGCGTCATGTCTATCGTGCGATTCGCGACATCATCGAGGAACTGGGTGACGTAGAGGTCATCTTCCCCGTGCACCGCAATCCGAAGGTGCGCGAGATTGTCCGTGAGGAGTTGGGCGGGCTTGAACGTGTCCACCTCATCGACCCGCTCGACTATGAACCGTTTGCAAACCTCATGGCGCGCGTCGATATCGTGCTCACAGACTCGGGCGGCATCCAGGAGGAAGCTCCCTCTCTCGGCAAGCCAGTGCTTGTTCTGCGTGACACGACCGAGCGCCCTGAGGCAGTCACGGCGGGAACGGTGCGCCTCATCGGCACGGATGAGCGACGCGTCTACGAGGAGACCATGCGCCTCCTCACCGAGCCGACCGCGTACACGCATATGGCAGAGGCAGTGAATCCTTACGGCGACGGTAAGGCCGCGCACCGCATCATCGAGGCGATCCTCTATCACGCAGGACATGCGCAGACACCGCCGGAGCCGTTCCAGAGTGCGTAGATATCATCTGTGATGTGCGGAGAGGAGGATGTCATGGAGCAGAAGAAAGCGCCGCCTCCATCGGGCATGGCGGAGGCACTGCGCGCCTTCGGACTCCTTTCGGGAGTGGGCATCTACTTCCTTGTCTTTCTCGGCATCTTCATTTTCCTCGGTAAATGTGCCGACGACTTCCTCGGCACGGGGCGTACCTGTACCATCGTCGGCATCGTCCTCGGCTTCCCCGCGGCGATTTACTCGCTCTATCGGCAGCTGAAGTATTATAAACTTGTGTGAGACGATCTTTTCATTCGAGGGAGGTTTGTCATGGGTGACTTGTTTCGTGAGGTGCAATTGTTCCTCGCCGCTCCGAGCGAGCATAGGGACGAATTTGACGCGAGCGATGCTCTGATCTGGGTGGACTGGGGCGACGAGGATGAGAGTGTTCTTTCCTATTTGAATGATGTTCTTCCGGAGGAGGCACAGATCGACTACGAATGTGTGGACTCTGAGACGGAGCGTGGATTTGATATTCTGCTGAAAAAAGATGGAGAGGCACACGCCGTCCCCTACGCGGCAGATGCTGCGGACAGGGATACGACGCTCAAGGCGGCGCAGGAATACCTCGCACCCGCATACGAGATTCGATGGTATATGGGTTCGCTCGGCAGTGATACGCTTGCATTCACGGTTCTTCGAACAGACGATTGGGAGAAGCTGGAACGGGAGTTTGATGCGGAGCAGGTCGCCTATTATTTCGCGCCGATTTACGCAGACAGTCAGATGTTCGAGATGGACGTGGACGAAGTCTCTGATCTGCTGGAGCAGAGAAAACAATAGTACAGATAAACGAACACAACCGCCCCGCAGGGTTGAACCTTGCGGGGCGGTTTCGTGTGTATCTTTATTTTCTCTCTGTCATGGCGGCGGCGAGTGCTGCACCGAGGGCGGAGCCGGCGTTTTCGAGAATGATCTTGACGTTGACCGCCTCGTCCAGGAGGAGGGTGTCGAGCGCGCCGCGCAGGTGATGTGCGACGAGCGGTACTTTCTCATAGACGGAGCCGTCGACGGCGACGAACTGGTTCTCGAGCTCGTTCTCACCCATGCGGTGCTGAATGATGGCGACATAGGTCGCTGCAACAATGCGCGCAGAGCGGACAATGACGGCAGTCGCGAGTTCCTGCAGCAGGGCACGTTCGGCGGCGGTGAAGGTCATGCCCGTCTTTGCCTCGATGACCGCACCTGCCGCATGGCGGTCGAGGTAGGCATCGGTGATGATCTCGGAGAGCTCGATGCTCGAAAACGGATAGACCCCGTCTGCACCGAGGAGATCTGCAAGTGCCGCACCGTAGAGTGTCCCGAGGTAGCGTCCCGACACCATCTTTTCCAGACGCTGTGCGCCGGGCTGCTCGGATTCCCGATCCAGAATATCGTCGTATTTGGAGAAGGGCAGATTCCCAAAGCCACCCGACTCCATGTTGATGACGGTCGGCGGTTCACTGCCGTCTGCGAACTCCTCATAGTAGCAGGTGTTCTGCCCCGTCGCGTAGATCGATCCGATGTAGGTGTGCTCGTGCTTGTACGCCGCCGCGAGCAGCACCGCAACCGTATCGTTGATGACAGCGACGGGAATGACATTTGTCATGCCGCGCCGTGCAAGCGCCTCCTTGAGCAGGTCGTTGACGACCTTGCCCTCGACCCCCTGCGTGGCGAACTCCTTCGTCCAGACGATGAGCTTCGCGTTGTTGAGGTTGGTCTGCTGTGAGGGGAAGGAGAAGGTATGTCCGAGGAGGTATTTCGTCTCCCGATTCCCGTCGATTGCTTCGTCGATGATGCCGGCGAGGAAGTCAAACATCTCCTCCGCCGTCGCATCTGCGCTGACGTAGTCATAGACACCTGGGAGGGTGAGCGGTTTTGCGACCCTGCTCAGCACCTCGTATTCGCCGCCGCCCTTGAGGAGGATGCGCTGGGCACGGACGTTCGTGCCGCCAAAGTCGAGCGCGAGGAAGGAGCCGTGCTCCTTGCCGCTCGGAAGCCCTGCATAGGAGCGGAGCATACGGAGCGTTGCGCCCTCTTTGCCCGCAAGCCCCGCACACATATCGGCGCGGAAATCATCGGCGATCTTGCGGAGCGCATCGTCGTCTATGGTGAAGGCTGCCTTTATCTCGTCAAATTTTTCACGATCAAATCCCATGGTAACTCCTCCCAAAAAAAAATTATGGCACTGTTGTGGAGCATCTTGTCATGCGAATTCCGCGCGAACGCTTCGTTAATGCCCTTATCCCATGTTCCAATCCAAGACCTTAACGATTAACGAAAATGATCGAGCATCGCCCCAACGCTCGGGAACACCTGCTTTGCCTGTGCCTGAATCTCGGGGCGCGCCGTGGTGAGCGAGTACCCATTCCAAGCCTTGAGCATGGGCAGGTCATTCGTCTCGTCGCCGATGGCGAATACCTCTGCGCCGTTCCAGCCCATGACAGAGAGGAGCTTCTTGATGCCCTCGTCTTTGCTGATGCCGGCGGGCGTGATGTCGAGGCTGCATGCATTCGGGAATGCGTGGATCATATCTCCGAGTTTCTCGTTCAGGACGGCGGCACACGCATCGGACAGCGCTGGTTCATGGAAGCCGAGCGAGAACTGCTGAATCCCCGTCAGCCCCCCGATCTCGCTCTCCTCAATGTAGATGATGGGGAAGTCCCAGTCCTTTGCCTCGCGTTCGATCCACGATCCCTCTGAGTGGTGGCAGAGATAGGTCACATCTGCCGCTGAGAAGGCGAAGTGGAACGACTTCTGTGCGCTCGGCTCCGCCGCAATCGCTGTGAGCGCACGAGGGTCAATCTCTGCCTGAAATCGTACGGATGCATCCGCACCTCGTATGATGCCGCCGTTGTTGCAGACGGTGTAGTCAAACTCTACGCCGTACGCAATGAGCTGGGGGACGAGCATCCCGTAGTCGCGCCCCGAGATGACGCCGAACTTGTGCCCTGCCGCACGCCAACGGGCGATGCCCTCCTTCGTCTCCGCGTCGATTTTGCCGCCCCTGAGGAGCGTGCCGTCGTAATCGCTTGCCGCTACCTTCATTTTACCTCCTCCTCATAGACAACCGCCTCAAGCGGGCGGAGCACTGTGCTCGGCGCATCTGCATAGCTGCCGATGAGACGCACGCCCTTTAGGAATCCTGCGGGCAGTGCCGCCTCCTCCGCGGAAAAGTTGACCGCCGTAACGATGCGGCGATTGCCCGCCGTACGCGAGAATGCGTAGATCTGCTCATTGTCCGCGAGCAGTTCCTCATAGACACCGCTGAGCAGTACGGGGTTCGTCTTGCGCAGACGGATGATCTGCTTGTAGTAGGAGAGGACGGAATCCGCATCCTTTTCTTCATCCTCCGCGTTGATTGTGTGATAGTTCTCGTTCGCGGGCAGCCACGGCGTACCTGTCGTAAAGCCCGCATTTTCCGACGTGTCCCACTGCATCGGCGTGCGCGCGTTGTCGCGGCTGTTGAAGTGAACGAAGGACAGCGCCTCTGCGGGACTGAAACCTTCTTTGAGCGCGAGCTCGTACTGACCGTGGGAGGAGATATCGTCATAGGCCTTTATGCTGTCCCACTTGACATTGGTCATGCCGAGTTCCTCACCCTCGTAGATGAAGGGCGTACCGCGCAGAGTCATGAGGACGGTTGCGAGTGCCTTTGCGGCGAGCCGCGTGTCTCCGCCCTTCGGGAAGAAGTAGTTTACCGAGCGTGCGCGGTCGTGGTTTTCGAAGTAGATCGGGTACCACCCCTCGTCTTTTACTCCTGCTTGGCTTGCCGAGAGTGCTGCCTTGAGCTTTGTGAGCTTCCACGGCACCATCTTCGACCAGCATTCACCGTCCTCGTATGGAACGAGGACGTGCGCGAACTCGAACAGCATCGAGAACACACCGTTTTCGCCGACCCAGTCGGGGAGCTCCGCGACCGAGACACCGTTTGCCTCACCGACGGTGAAGATGTCGTGCCCGTCAAAGACCTCCCTGCGGAACTCGTGAAGAAAATCGAGGATGCCGGGCGTGTTCGCCGTCATCGTGTGGACGTTCACCATGCCGTCCGCCGCGTCGGGCGTGCCGTCCTCAAAGACAGCGGGCTTTTTGATGTAGGTGATTGCGTCGATGCGGAAGCCGCCGACGCCCTTGTCGAGCCAGAAGTTCGCCGCCGCGAAGAGGGCTGCGCGTACCTCTGGATTCTCCCAGTTGAGATCGGGCTGCGCCTCGGCAAAGGTGTGGAGGTAGTACTGCCCGCGCTCTTTGCAGTACGTCCACGCAGAGCCGCCGAAGATGCCTCGCCAGTTCGTCGGCGCACTGCCGTCGGGCTTCGCATCGCGCCAGATGTACCAGTCGCTCTTTGCGTTATTGCGGCTCGACTTCGACTCGATAAACCACGGATGCTGATCGGAGCTGTGGTTGTAGACGAGATCCATGACGATGCGGATGTCACGGCGCTTTGCCTCGGCGATCAGTTCCTCCATGTCGGCAAGCGTGCCGAACTGGGGATTGATGCCCGTGTAGTCGCTGATGTCATAGCCGTTGTCGACCATGGGCGATGGATAGACGGGCGTGAGCCAGAGCGCACCTGCGCCGAGATCCTTCAGATAGTCGAGCTTTTCGGTGATGCCGCGCAGGTCGCCCGTGCCGCTTCCCCTGGTATCGTTGAAGCTCTTCGGGTAAATCTGGTAGACGGCGGTGTTCTGCCACCATTTCGTTGCTTTCATCGGTGTTCCTTTCTTAGAACGTCAGCACAGGAGTTTCGCCCGCCTTGGCGTCCATGTCCGTCATCTTCTTCATGAGCGGATATTCAGCGGAGTTCGTGACCGCCATGATGACTGTATCCTGATAGCCCGCCGCATGAATCACATCGCGGTCGAACTTCACGAGCGGCGCACCCGCCTTGACGCGATCGCCCATCTTGACAAGCAGTTCAAAGCCCTTCCCCTCGAGTTTCACTGTGTCCACGCCGATGTGGATGAGGAGTTCCGCGCCGTTGTCCATACGGAGGCCGACCGCATGGCGGCTGTCCTCCATGACCATCGTGACCTCAGCATCTGCAGGAGCGACCACAACGCCCTCCGTCGGCTCGACCGCAACGCCGTCGCCCATCATCTTCTGCGAGAACATCTCGTCCTTGACCTCGCTCATGTCGATGATATGACCCGTTGTAACAGCCGTAATGGCAAAGGATTTCTCTGTGCCGACCGCGACCTCGTCCACATCGGAGGCAGGAGCGGTCATGAGTGCCTCGAAGCGCTCGCGGATCTGCGGGACGGAGAGACCGACGATGACTTGGAATGCGTGACCGTTGCGGACAAGACCATGTGCGCCCGCCTCGGTGAATGCACCCGTCGGAGCGACGAGTTCGGGATCGTTGACCGTGACGCGCAGACGCGTTGCGCAGTTCGTCACGTCCTTGATGTTTGCCGCGCCGCCGAGACCGTCGAGGAAGGCGCGCGCCTTGACATCGCGCTCATCGAGCTTCATGCCGGGAGCGGCTGCCGCAGCACCTGCTGCACCCGCCTGTTTTGCCTTGTAGTCCGCCTTCGTGAAGAGCTTGTCCTCTACGCCGTCGTCCGTACGGCCGGGTGTCTTGTAATCCTTGAGCTGAATGACAAAGCGGAAGACGAAGAAGTAGATCGCGGTGAAGCAGAGGCCGACGCCGATCTGCGTGAGGTATGTCGCATAGTGATACGGGAAGAGCGGAATCCAGTTCTGAACGAAGCAGTCGATGAGACCGCCGCCGAAGTTGCCCGAGAGCCCGATCGCATAGAGCGTTGCGGAGAGCGTCGCCGAGAGAGCGGCGTGCAGGAGATAGAGAAGCGGTGCGACGAAGAGGAAGGTGAACTCGAGCGGCTCGGTGATGCCGCAGAGCACCGCCGTGATCGTTGCGGGGATGAGGAGCGCTGCCGTCTTCTTGCGCTTTTCGGGCTTTGCGCACATATAGATCGCGAGTGCTGCGCCCGGCAGACCGAAGACCTTGCCGCTGCCGTGGAGGGCAAAGCCGCCCTCGGGGAAGAGCTCACGGAGCGACTGTCCGCTGACCATAAAGTCGTTGATATGCCCGAGCCAATACGCCTGAATGCCGCCGTCGACGACCGCAGGACCGAAGATGAACGGGAGGTAGATGAAGTGATGCAGACCTGCCGGCAGGAGCATTTTCTCCGAGAACGTGTATGCCCAGACGCCGATGATGCCGCTGGTCTTGAGGAAGAACTGGAACTGCTCGATGGCGTGCTGTACCGCCGGCCAGACGATGCAGAAGAGAAGTGCCATCGGGATCATAACGACGAAGCCGATCGCCACGACGAACGCGGGACCTTTGAAGATACCGAGCCAGTCGGGGATGTTCGTGTCATAGAAGCGGTTGTGCAGGAACGCCGTGCAGCAGGCGATGAAGATCGCGCCGAGCATACCCATGTCGAGCGTCTTGATATTCGCGATCATCGCGAGCCCTGTGCCGGGCCCCGCCTGCTGGCTGTAGTCCACGCCAAATGCGCTGCCGTGGAGCGTGAGGAACGCGGAGATAAAGTAGTTGAACAGCATATAGATGACAAATGATTCCATCGCACAGCGCGCGGGTTCTTTCTTCGCAAAGCCGATGGGAACGGCGATCGCGAAGAGAATGGGCATCTGCGCGAACACCGTCCATGCGCCCTGTTCAACGACGAACCAGAAATCATACCAGAGTGTGCCCTGTGCGGCGAGACTGCCGAGCAGCCCCTCGTTCTTGCAGACAATGGACACTGCCACCGTCAGACCGAAGAATGCAAACAGGATGACGGGCGTATACATCGCGCCGCCGAACCGCTGCATGTTTTGCATGATGACATCCTTGCTGAGTGCCATGTGCGTTCCTCCTTATCCCAAAAACCAAACCCCTGCGGCAGGGAAGCTCAGCGCCTCCCGAGAATGAAACTGAAACTAATATGAAATCCGTTGTCTATAAGATAGCGCAAAAAAGCCGCGAACGCAATAGCTTCACGGCTTTCGGGCAGGATGTACGGAGCCTGTATCACGGTACATCGGATGAAATTTGTTTCACTCACTCAACTCCTGCACATAAAGCCGATAATGTACATACCATATTTCCAGCAACAGGAAGTAGGCGAGCATGGATTTGAACTGCAGACGTGCCTCATTCTCGGGTAAGGCGAACTCTGCGGGCATAACATAGAGATTTTCCGTTGAGCGGCTCGCGAGTGTGTTGTGCCGCATCTCCGTGATGGAGAGGATGGGCACGCCCTTGAGACTCAGCTGATTTGCGAACTCCACGACGCGCTCGGATTCGCCCGAGAGCGAAATGAAGATGAAGAGGTCGTCCTTCCCCGCCGTCTGGTAGACGGAGTAGAACTCCTCGCGCCCCGCGATCTCGTAGATCAGAATATTATCGTAGACAAAGAGCCGCTTCATCTCCTGCATGACATTCGTCTGCACATAGCCGGAGGCGTAGGCAAAGACGCGGTGCGCTTCGCGGATGAGGCAGCTCGCGCGCGTGTAGTCGCGCCGCATGAGCTCGCGCCACGTCTCATCGTAGAAGCTGCCGAGCGAGGTGATGACATCGCGCTCGGGCAGGGAGCGTGATGCCCCTTCCATGCGCATGAATGCCTTCATCTCGCCGAACCCGTCAAAGCCGAGCTTCTGCGCGAAGCGCACAACAGACGCACTCGATACGGCGCACGCGCGTGCCAACTCGTGGATGGAGGCACGGCTCGCTGCTGTGCGGTTGCCTTCGATGCAGCGCCAGATGCATTTGTCCGTGTCACTGAGCTCGCGCAGATGTGCGTTGATTCGTTCCGTGAGCATACGCTGCTCCTTTCGCTGTTTTTCCTCATTATAGCATAGATTATGACAAAGAGCACACGATATCGTCACGGGCATGCCCCCACCTATTATCTTATATAAATCCGACCGGAAAAAGGACAGCAAAGAGGGGACTCATTGGGCACGTTTCTTTTGATTGCGTGGAAAATCGTTCTTTGTTATAATGAAAACAATTGTATACACGGAAAATGGAAAAGGGAAGAGGGGATGCAATGATACGGCTGATTTTTTCGGACATGGATGGGACGCTGCTCGATGAGCAGGGGAATCTGCCCGCAGGGTTCGGAGATCTGTATCGGCGGCTGAGGGCGCGCGGGATTCGCTTTGCACCGGCATCGGGGCGGCAGTATGCCTCGCTCGTGCAGACGTTTGCGCCGTGGCAGGATGAGATGATCTTTCTCGCCGAGAACGGTACAATGGTAATGGAGAGAGACAGAGAACTTTTCTCGCGTCCGGTCGATACCGCGATGGCGCTTGAAGTCATGCGGACCGGGGAAAAACTGGCGGGTGTGCACTGTGTACTCTGTGGGAAGAAGCGCGGCTATCTGCACGCGGAGGATGATGCGCCGGCGTTTCGTGCGGAGCTTGCAAAATATATCACGCTCTCGACGGTGGTCGAGGACTTTACTGCCGTAGACGATGTGCCGATCAAGATAGCGTTCTTCGACAGCGCAGGGCGTGCGGAGCAGACCATCTTCCCTGTCATGCAGCAGTATGCCGCGCGTATGCAGGTAACGCTCTCGAGCGCACACTGGGTCGATGTCTATGAGCAGGGTGTGAGCAAGGGCGTCGCCGCCCGCCGCGTGCAGGAGCTGTTCGGCATCACGCCGGATGAGTGCGTCGCGTTCGGCGACTATGGGAACGATCTTGAGATGATGGACGCGGTCACGCACAGCTTTGCGATGGAGAACGCCATCCCTGCGGTAAAGGAGCGCGCGCGGTACCGTGCGCCGAGCAATCGGGAACACGGCGTGATGGAGGTCTGCGAGCGGATTCTCGCGGGCGAGTTTGATTGAGGTGCGTTATGCGGTTTGACTATCATATGCATCTGGAGTACGGCTCCTACGATGAGGACTATGCAGAGGGGTTCTTCCGCGCCGCGGCGGAGCGCGGCGTTCATGAGATCGGATTCTCCGAGCACTCGCACACCTTTCCGGAGTTCGAGCAGCTCTACTATGACGATCTCATCCTTGATGATTCGTTTGTGGGCACATTTCAGCGCAAATGGCTGAAGTCGAACAAGTTCAAGTACACACTCGACGAGTATTTCGCATTCATCGAAAAGCTGCAGAAAAAGCACAAGGTACTTGCGGGCATCGAGGTCTGCAATTTCCAGAATCAAGAGGCTGTCGCAAAGATTCTCCGCGCCTATCCGTTCGACTATGTGATCGGCTCTGTGCACTTCCTGCACGGCTGGGCATACGATACGTCTGCAATCGCAGCGGAGTGGGACAACCATCCGCTCACGGACATCTACGAATGGTACACGGAGGAGGTCGAAAAACTCGCGGCATCAGGGCTCTATGATGCCCTCGGACATCCGTTCAACATCCGCCTCTACCGCCACTTCCCCGACTTCGATACAGCGCCGTATCTCACGCGTGTGGCAGAGGCGATGAAGGCGGCGGACATGATCGTCGATCTCAACACGGGGACATACTACCGCTACCCTGTGGAAGAGTTCTCGCCGTATCCGGACTTTATGCGTACCGCGAAAGAATACGGACTGTCGATCATCACGACCTCGGACGCGCACAAGCCCGAGGACTGTGCGCGCTACAACGAGGAGGCAGTGCAGTATGCACGCTCCTTCGGTTTTGCGGAGCAGATTCATTTCACTGGTGCACGCGGCCGGGAGCGTGTGGCACTCGACTGAGAGAGGAGCATATGAATGCGCACAAAGATACGTTATGGAACGGGGCTGCTGCTGCCGCTGCTCTTTCTGCTGCTTCTGTGCCCTGCGGCACTCGCCGAGGACGGGCGCGCATGGACGTGGCTGAGCTCCAATGAAAAGTATTCGAAATTCTACGCCCCCGCCTCCGTTCATGTGACGGAGCGTGTGACACCTGCGGGCAGGGAAGAACCTGTGGCGACAGAGATCCGCGCCGGCATCAAGACCGAGCTCAGTCCCGAGGGGGCGGCAGAGACCATCCGCAACTACAAGATCGAGCACGCCATCCAGAACCCGCAGCAGCTCTCCTACACGATCGCCGAGGTGCGCATTGTGCCGCAGAGCCGCACGCTGCAGTATATCAATGAGACATTCTATGACGCAGCGGGCAACGTCCTCTGGTCGAAGGCCGAGGGGACGGAGAAGGAGATGAATTCCCAGCAGTTCGACGAGGACTTCTACGCTGCCATCGTGGACATTGTCTTTCGTCAGGGCGAGACGGCACGTCTGAGGGCGGATGACCGATGGATTCTCCTCTGGACGGATGAGGCTGCTGACGGCACCAAGACGCAGGTGACGGCGGATACCTCAACCATGCGCCGTGTGCATGACAATCTGATCTTCTGGGCGTGGACGGAGGTGCGTGACAAGAACGGCAAGGCGGTCGAGGTCAAATTCGACAAGCGTGCGGTGAATCTGCCGCAGGGCACGGAGCGCATTGTCACGGGGAAATACTGGTCTCCTGCGGATGGGTGGCAGCCGCTCGACGACGGGTTTGAGGGCGCGTACCGCATGATTCCGCCCGATGCGCCCGAGGGGCGCGGACTCGTTCGTCTGCGTGCCTATGCCGACGGATACAAGACGTGGCTTGCACGCTATCAGCTTTAATCTTTGAAATGGAAATTGGGAATCCCGATGAGTGATTCTGCGGGGAAGGGAAACGGACACAATGCCGATTAAAATACCAAATAATCTGCCTGCGACGAATGTTCTCGAGGGGGAGAACATCTTCGTCATGAATGCGGCACGCGCGTACAGTCAGGATATTCGTCCGCTGCGCATACTCATTCTGAACCTCATGCCGATCAAGGACGTGACAGAGACGCAGCTCCTGCGTCTCCTCGGCAACACGCCCCTGCAGGTCGAGGTGGACTTCATCTACACGGAGTCCTATATCCCTACACACACGTCGCGCGACTACCTTACGGAGTTCTACGGAACCTTCGCCGAGGTGCGGCATAAGAAATACGACGGCTTTATCATCACGGGAGCACCGATCGAGCAGCTTCCGTTTGAGCACGTCGCTTACTGGGACGAGGTGTCCGAGATCATGCAGTGGAGCCGCAAGCACGCTTACTCCACGTTCCATATCTGCTGGGGCGCACAGGCGGGCCTTTACTACCACTACGGCATCCCCAAATACTGGACGGACAAGAAGATTTTCGGCGTCTATGAACACCGCCTCTGCGTGCAGCACGAGGCGCTTCTGCGCGGCTTCGACGACAGCTTCTATGTACCGCATTCACGGCACACGGAGACGCGGCGCGCGGATATTGAACGTGTGCCGGAACTCACCGTTCTCGCCGAGGGCGATGCGGGCGTCTACATCATCGCGAATCTGCGCCGCCGTCAGTTCTTCATCACGGGGCACGCTGAGTACGATCCGCTGACGCTCAAGGCGGAGTACGACCGCGATCTTGCCGCCGGGCTCGATCCGGACATTCCGTGCAACTACTACCCCGGGGATGATCCGAATCGCGCGCCTGTCGTACGCTGGCGCAGCGTCGCACATCTCCTTTTCGCCAACTGGCTGAACTACTACGTCTATCAGGGTACGCCGTACGAGCTGGACAGCCTCGACAACGCGGATGATTGGGAATACTACTCCAGTCTGTAAACGGATTTGTATTCAGTAAAAATTCAGATTTTGAGGATAGCATAGAGAGAAGTGATAACGGTTATTTGATGGGAGCGATGATACGTGCAAAAAAAATGGGGGGCCGCACTTCTTCTCTGTGCCGCCCTGTTTATGGGGGCGCGGCCGGCGGCAGCGGCGGAGGAAATCCCCAAGAATATCTATGAGTGGGTCCAGTCGACGGCACGCCAGAGCTACTATTTCAACAAGGAGTATATCCAGTTCGCATCGGATGCGCATGGGTATATCGACATGACGAAGATCTTGGTGCCGACGCTGCGCGTCTACGACCAGATTCAGATCCAAGATGTCGTATCGAAGCGCCGTTGGCGCATGCTTCCGCTCGATGGCTACGGTGATCTCTCGGGGGCGGCAGAGTATCTCATGATCGACCTGCGTACAGGAGTCGTCCATGTCACCGCGCATGAGGATCTGGACAGCACATGGGGCACACTCTCGCGTGAGGAGAATACGAAGGAGATCGCGCTCACCGAACTCTCGGACAAGGATGTCGAACGGAAATTCATCGATGCGATCATCAACTACAGCATGAGCCATCAGGAAGCTATGATCCGGCGCTCGCGCGGTATACTTAGCGATGCCGACCGTGCGGCGCTCGAGGAGAAGAAGCAAAAAATGCTGGAATCGGCGGACAATGCCAATGAAAAGCCCGCAAAAAAAGATAAGAATGAGCAAAAGAAGAAGAAAGAATCATAAAAGAACTGCCTCCCATAAAACGTGGGGAGGCAGTTCTTTTTTGTAGCTTTTTCCTGCAAAACAAGGTATAATAGGGCTAGGGAAGTACTGATAAATTCAGCGCCATCATCTTGGCACATCTTTTCTGCCTCTCTTCGTCGGCAAATCCTCCGCAGAGCAGCACTCTGTGTTTGGCTTTCCTGCGCGACAGAATGAAATATCTATACCAAACGGACGGCTTCCATTTTATCAGTGATTCTCTCAGAACATACGGGCAAAGGAAGGTACACCGCATGACAGACAAGGAATGGATGCAGCTTGAACTGAACCGCATGGTAAAGGCCGAGGGGGGCGAGATCAGCGTAGAGCGCATGACCGAGATTGTTTCGGATCTCAGCCGGCGCCTGCGCGAGAATCCGAATCTGCCGCGTGAGGTGAACACGCTTACTGCGGATGAACTCATTGCGCGTGCACGAAAGAAGACCGGGGAGGAGCGCTACCGCATCATCAAGCGGGTTCTGCGTATCGAGCCGGAGAACATCACGGCAGCGTGCATGCAGATTGAGTACCTTGCCAAGAATGCTGACGACCGCGTGCACCATTACGAGGATCTGACGCGTAAAGCGACCGCGCGGCTCGAGGCTGAGGGCATGTTTGCGGAGGAGAACATCGGCAAGTTCTGGGCGATGCCTGCGACGAAGCCCTATATGTTCCTGCGCCTTTCCTATCTGGAGTCCCTGCTGGCAGCGCGCAAACTGCGCCTTGCGGCAAAGGAGTGCGAGGAGATGCTCCGCCTCTCGGAGCACGATGCACTCGGGCGCCGCTATCAGCTCATGTTCATCTACTCGGCAATCGAGGAGGGGGACGATGCAATCCGGCTGTATCAGCGCTACGAAGAGGGCGTGGCACTGATGTATCTGCCGCTGGCGATGCTCTTTTACCGCCTCGGCAAGATGAAGATGGCGCGCAACTTCCTGCATGAACTTGCGGCGGTCAACAGCGACACTGAGGCGTTCTTTGAGCGCGGTGTGCGCGGGGATCTCCCCACGCGTGCGCCGGGACGTCACGCAGGCTCCTTTGCCATCGGAACGATGGAGGAGTTCGGGGAGGCGGTGACGGACAATGGCTTTGCCTTCATGGGGATGGATGCTTTCTTCGCATGGGGGCTGAGCGAACTGCGCGGAGAACAGGAGAGTGCCTGAACGCATATGCCGATGGGGAGTGACCCTCGGCGCGGTGTTCTTCTCTCTTCTCATGGTTGTCCCTGTCTCTGCGGCGCTACCCGTCGAGGGAGCGGCGGCGACCGCAGACTACTGGCTGCGTCCGGACGGAGATGCGCCGCTCCTTCGTTCGGCGGAGGCGGAAGCGTATGCGCATCGGAGTACGGTGAAGGGGCTCGTACGCGATCTGGTCAGCACACATGAGAGACGCTCGGCGCGGGGGCTGCGTGCGCAGATCCATGCGGCGGCACAGGGACTTGACCGCGCACTGCCGGAACTCTATGCGGGCGAACAGCTCCTGCGTGAAGAGCAGTGGCAGGCGGTGTGCAGAAACTGCAGTGTCGATACGATCGGCACACAGGTGACCGCGCGCCCTGCCGTTGCCGTTCGCCGCGCCGATGTGCGGCTCCTGCCGACGGAGGAGGGTTGGTACGAGGCTCCGGATGATGTGCGCTACGATGCCCTGCAGGGCACTGTGCTCGACCCAGGGGAAGCCGTTTTGCTCCTTCATCACTCGACGGACGGGCTTTTTGCCTTCATCGAGACCCGGGACTATCGCGGCTGGGTCGATGCACGTGCGATTGCACACGCGGACGCACAGACGTGGCGCACATTCGCTGCGCCGGAGGCGTTCTTCACTGTAACGGCGGCGCAGCTTACCCTAGGGGAGGAGGGGCTTTGCTATCAGCTCGGAGCAAAGATTCCGGGGACGCGTGCAGAGGACGGGACGCTCCGTCTCCTCCTGCCTGTGCGGAACGCTGGGGGGCGTCTCGCCGTACAGGAGGTGCACATGCCCGATGACGGACGTCTCCATGCCGGGCGACTGCCGCTGACACGCAACAATCTCGTACGCCTCGCATTCGTGCCGCTCCATACGGAGTACGGCTGGGGCGGGGCAAACAATGGGATGGACTGTTCCTCCTATGTACAGAACATCTATCGCGCGATGGGGGTAGAGCTCCCACGCGATGCGGATATGCAGGAGCGTGCCTGTTCGCTTCTGCCTCTTGCCGGACTGTCTGCGGCGGAGCGCTGTGCGCTCCTCGCAGAGGTGCCGCCGGGCGCACTGCTCTTTCGTCCCGGTCATGTTATGCTCTATCTCGGGCAGGATATGGGGGGTACCCCGCTCGTGATCCATGACATCAGCAGTTACTATGAAGACGGCGAAAAGAAATACATACGACAGGTCGTCGTCTCGACGCTTGAGTTTCAAAATGAACGCGGCACTGCTGCAATCGATACGCTTACTGCGATCGGTTTGATTGCTCCGGCGCCATAACGAATGGGGACATATGCCCTGCGGACAGAGCAGAGCAGATATGGAGGGGACAAATGGGACTTTTCGATGGATTCAAGGGCGGTGAAGCCGCCGCTCCAATGGGGATCAGGAATGCGATCAAGGAGGAACTGGACCGCAACGACTGGAACTACGAAATCAATGATGAGAAGGAAGAAAACCGTCAGGAAACATATTTCTATATGCGAAACGAACTCGAGAATGACGAGCCGATCACGGCGGTCATTGTCGTGCGCGAATATGACCATGCCGACGGCTTCATCAAGATCAAGCTCTATGACATTGCCTATCTGGAGAGGGCCGAGGCACGCGCGGAGCTGCTTGCGAAGATCAACACATGGAATGGTGAGTTCCGCTATGTGAAGTTCTGCCTTGACCGCGATCAGGATGTCGTTCTCGACATTGATCTGCCGCTTGACCTTCACAAGGGTGAGTTCCAACCGGACAGCGTGATGGCGATGATGGCGGTCGGCATGCGCGTCGTGGAGAAGGTCTATGATGATCTGACAGAACTTTGCACACGCGGGCACAAGGCGAGTTCGGAGGAATGAACTGCGTGGATTCTAAAAATACGGAAGTTGAATGGAGGAACGGACTGTATGGGACTTTTTGACGGGTTCAGTGGGAGCGACGAAGGGCTCAAGAACAGCGCGTTTGAATCGATCAAGGCGGAACTCGACAAGCAGGATATGAAATACGGCGAGGACGTGACCGATGATGGCGAGGAGCAGATCATCCGTATGCGTCAACAGCTGGACAACGGCTGTGTCGTAAGCATTGCGATTGTCGTTACGGAGAAGGGCGACACGAACGACTTTATCAAGATCAAGTACTTCAATCTTGTGCGTCTGGAGGAGGACATGGATCCGAAGGCGTTCCACGAGAAGCTCAACGAGTGGAACAGCCAGTACCGCTACGTAAAATTCGTGGTGGATGACGAACGTGATGTTGTAGTTGATATCGACCTGCCGCTTGATCTGCACGTCGGGATGTTCCAGGCGGACAGCTTTATGGCGATGGTCGGCGTTGGGCTGCAGGTGCTCGAGGAAGTCTATCCGGAGATGATGAAGCTGCGCTGGGCGTGAACTTTGAACGTAAAACGGGGTGCTGCCAATGCAGCACCCCGTTTTCATATATCAACTTCGCTTTGTATGGTCGATCTGCGGCACCTTCAGTCCCTTGCGCAGGTAGCTCTGCTGCAGCTGATAGATGCTCTGGACGAGGCGTTCCCGCTCTCGATTGGACAGCGTGTCGCCAAACATAACGCCAATGTGGTACGTCATGCCGAGATTCGTCTCGATCGGCGTCGCCCTGCGGATCGTGCCTTCCGTTTCGAGCGTTCCGATGCGCGGGAGGTCCGGCACGCGCACGCTGATCGGCGCATCCATGATCAGCGGCTCGTCATGGACGAAGCAGAGTCCGCCGCCGCTGATGTCGATGAGAGCAACCTCACGGTAGTTTTTGAGCCCGCCGTGATCGCCGGGCAGCTTTACCTCGATGGATATCGGGATCGGCACGCGGACGAAGTCGCGCAGCTGAATGCGCTCGGCGTTCTTCGGCAGATCGAGATACCAGATCGTATCCGGCAGCGGTGAGGCGGAGCGATAGGGACTCTCGAAGTGATAGACGCAGCCGGCGCCCGTGAGATGGCACTGAAAGATGCATCCCGCGTCGGGCGTGTCGACGAATTTTCCCACCGGAATATCGAGCCGCACGGTAAGCGCTCCCGAGGGCACTCCTGCCTCCTGCTCCTCCTCGCTGAGTTCGAGCGTTCCGTAGTAGTCAATCTCAAGCTCCGGTTCGATGATATGGATCGAAGTTCCGTGTTTTAGGAGTGCAAAGAGTTTGTCTCCCTCGATCATAGTTGTCAGATCCTTTCCGCTATTAAATACCTTTATATCAACAAGGATAACAAAGTACGGCGGCAAAGTCAATTTACGGCTTTGACTTTGCCGTTTGTTCGGGCTATAATAATAATCGGTGAAATCTATCATCATATTAAAAATGTAGGAAAAGGGATTGGGTGGACGCGATGGCGATGAAGATAGACAGCAGTATTTCGAGGGGAGCGTCGCTCACCATGCCGCGACCAGAGGTGGATGTGGGCGTGCGCGGGGCGGCGACGGACTTCAGCATGGAGTTGGCGGATCAGGAGTCCTCCATGTCCCGCGAGGCGATGGATCGTCTGCTCGAACAGATTGACGAGCAAGGGGCACGCTTATCGAAGTCGCCGACCTTTGATGAACTGCGTTCCTATCGCTCGCTCATTCAGAGCTTTATCGGCGAGGCGGTCGGAACGATGTACGAGCTGCACACGCAGGCGGGATGGGATCGCCTCGGACGGCAGAAGGTCTACACCTCCGTGCGCAAGATTGACAAGAAACTCGAGGAGATGGCGGAGAAGATTCGTCTCGGGCAGGCGGATCAGCTCGACATCATCGCAAGTCATGACGCGATTCGCGGGATGCTTGTCGATCTCTATATGTGATGGCGCGTGCGAAAAAGACTGCAGACGCCACATCTCCTGCAGATACACGGGAGGTATTTCCGGAGGGGTGGGCGGACATCCGCGGCCATGCGGAGATCATCCGCCGCCTTCGCGCACTCGCTGCTGCGGAACGCCTTCCTCACGCGCTGCTGTTCAGCGGCATGGAGGGGGTCGGCAAACGGCGTACGGCACGCGTACTCGCACGGACACTGCTCTGTGAGGGCGGGGGAGACGCTCCCTGCGGGCATTGTGACACCTGCCGTACAATGGCGGCAGGTGTGCACCCGGACTACTTCGAGACTGCACCCGAGGCGCGCGGCAAGAGCGCGGCGATGATCCGCACGGATGCCGTGCGCGATATCCTTGTTGCGGCATCGGGGGCACCGGTCAGTGCGCAGCGCCGCATCATTCTCATTGACGGTGCCGATCGGATGAACGAGACGGCAGCGAACCGCCTCTTAAAGACGCTGGAGGAACCAACGGGGGAGGTGCTCTTCATCCTTGTGACGAGCGCCTATGATGCGATCCTGCCGACGATCTGCTCGCGTGCCGTACGCATCGCGTTCGGTGCGGTACCGCGCACCGAGATCACGGCGGCACTCACGGAGTGCGGCGCAGCGCATGCAGCGGCAATCGCCGCACTCGCAGACGGCAGCCTCGGGCGCGCATATAAACTCGCCGAGGAGGGGCTTGCCCTGCGCGATGAGGCGTTTGCTCTCCTCATGGAGCTTCGCCGCCTCAGCGTTGAGGATATCTGGGCACGTGCGGAGGCACTCGGTGCGCGTTCCCATGAGGAACGCACCGCATGGATCGGATTTTGGCAGATGGCACTGCGCGACCTGCTTGTCCTGCATGAGGATGGCGGCAGTGACGCGCTCTATCATGCAGACCGACGGGATGAACTCACAGAACTCTGTACGCGTATGAGCACGTCCGATATCTTCGCACTCATGGAGGGCACGCGCGAGCTCACGCGGCGCTTCGCGGCGAACGTGAACCCCGCCCTGCAGACGGAGGCGTTCCTGCTGAAGGTGAGGCAGTACGCATGATAGACCTCCGCGCAGTTTGCCTCGGCACAGCAGGGAAAGAGGCCCATCAATGACAGTCGCTTTCTCCCTTTAGCAAGGGTGTACATATATAATCTAGGAGGAAGTTTTGCAAACGATTATAGGTGTCCGCTTCAAGTCGGCGGGCAAGATATATTCATTCGGGCAGGGGCGGCTGACGATCGCCGAGGGGGATCACGTCATTGTTGAGACCTCGCGCGGCATGGAGTGCGGCAAGGTCGTCATTCCGCCGCGTGAAGTGCCGGACGAATCCGTGCCGCCGAATCTGCGCATTGTGCACCGTATCGCGGATGCTTCCGATCTCGCGCGGATTGACGAGAACCGCGCGCGCGAACGCGAGGCGCGCACCGTCTGCGAGGAGAAGATCAAGGAACTTGAGCTTAAAATGAAGCTCGTCGATGTCGAACTCACCTTTGATCTCTCGAAGATGCTCTTTTACTTCACGGCGGATGGGCGTGTCGACTTCCGTCAGCTCGTGCGCGAACTTGCGGGCGTGTTCCGCACGCGCATTGAGCTGCGCCAGATCGGCGTGCGTGATGAGGCAAAGATGATGGGCGGCATGGGCTGCTGCGGGCGGCCGCTCTGCTGCGCGAGCTTTCTCGGCGACTTCGTCCCCGTCTCCATCCGTATGGCAAAGGAGCAGAACCTCTCGCTGAACCCAACGAAGATCTCAGGCATCTGCGGTCGTCTCATGTGCTGCCTGAAATACGAGAGTGACGGCTACGGCTGCGGCGGCTGCATGAAGGTGAAAAAAACAGAGTACACGCCTGCGGTAAGCGACCGCGTCATTGCTGAGGACGGTGAGGGGCGCATCGTTGCCCTCAATGAACAGCGCCGTACGGCAACGATCCTCATGGACGATGGGAAAACCGTTGTCGCCGCGTGGGAGGACATCGCGCGCGTCGAGGAGGAGGAACGCACAGCGTGTCCGCATACGTCACGCAGAGAGCGCGCCCCGCGTGAGGGCCGCACCCCGCGCGAGCAGCGTGAGGGGCGGGAACGACGCGAGCGCCCTGCCGCCGCGAGACAGCACGAGGGACAACATGGTGAGCGGAGAGAGCGCGGGGAACGCACGCAGCGGAGCGCAGGGGAACGGCACCGCCCGCAGGGCGGCAAACGTCAGCCGCGCCGCACGCCACGGCAGGGCGAGCCGCATGAGTGAGTTCATGCGGCTGCACCCGAACGAGCGGATCGACGACCTCTCTTTGGGCGGGCGGCAGATCATCCAGCGCACGGACGGCTTCTGCTTCTCAATGGATGCCGTCCTCCTCGCGCATTTTCCGCACATGACGGGACGGGAACGCGTTCTCGATCTCGGTACGGGGACAGGCGTGATCCCGCTTCTCATCGCCGATCATGCAGCGGCGGTCACGGCAGTGGAACTCAGCCCCGTGCAGACGGAACTCGCCGCGCGGAACGTGCGGATGAATCAACTCACAGAGAAGATCACAGTGCGGGAGGGCGACTATCGCGCCCCTTCCGCACTTTTTGCGTGTGCGGAATACGATCTGGTCTTCAGCAATCCGCCGTATCGACCCGTGACGAGCGGTGCGGTCAGCATGGGAGAAGGACGTGCGGCGGCGCGGCACGAGATCACGGCGACACTCGCAGACACCGTACACGCGGCAGCGTACGCCCTCCGTCACGGCGGTCGGCTCGCCATGGTGCATCTGCCTGAGCGCCTCGGCGAGATCGTCTTCGCCCTCCATGCGGAGCACCTTGCCGTCAAGCGTCTGCGCATGGTACAGCCGCGCATGGACAAAGCGCCGAACCTCATGCTCATTGAGGCGGTCAAAGGAGCCGCACTCACAGGAATGCGTCACGAGCCCGCGCTGATCGTGCGTGATGCACAGGGGCAGTATACAGAGGAGATTCGCGTGATTTACGGAGGAAGAATCTAACGGACATGCAGGAAAGAATATACTGCCTCATTTATCCTCGTTGAAAAAGACAAAACAGAACGGAATCGCATCGTGAGATTGACATGAAAAAAAACCTCGTGGTATAATACACAGCATAGAAAAATATTTTTTATAGGGAACATCAGGCTGATGTTCCCTAAGCCGTTCGGGCAGTATGCAGGAGACACAGTTCAATTCGCCGCTTTCTGTGGTTTTGCTGTCATGAATGGCGTTCTTGCATCAAAGGAGTTGGAGGATCAAATGTTCAACGGATTGAAGGCTCGGCGACAGCTGGCCGCCTATGTTGCACTCGGACTGTCCACGGGTGGAGGACTCCTGTTCTCTGCACAGCCTGCGCATGCAGCGGAAACTCATGACCACACCGTGACGGCGAGCAGTATCAATGGCTTTGAGGGCTCGGATCAGACAGGCTTCATGAGTGACAACAGGATTACGATTGGGACGGCGGGAGTAACGAATCAGCCGGCCAGCACCTACGGCATTATCTCCGGCGGCGGAAAGACCGATACAGCATCCGATGTCACGGGCAATACGCTCACGATTCATGGACTGCAGGTCAGCAACGGCAATGGGCAAAGCATGATCTACGGCGGCGTCAGCGGAACGGGTGCAGTCACCAACAATAAAGTATTTTTCAATAACGGGCTGTCGAAGGATTCCATCTACGGCGGCTTTAATGGTGCATCCGCGACCAATGCGGTCACGGGCAACTCCGTTACGGTCGTGGACGGCACTGTGGAGGGTGATGTTCAGGGCGGCGGAACGGCAGGGACGGGGGCCGTCACGGGCAACTCTGTCACCATCACGGGTGGTACGCTCAAAGATGAGGCGATGGGCGGCATCATACGAAGCACAACGAGCAGTGCGGATATCACGGGAAATACGCTGACGATCTCGGGCGGCGCATTCACGAAGAGCGGCGGCACAAACGTTTTTGGTGCATATACTGCAGGTTCCGGCAAAGCGGAAAACAACAGTGTTACGGTCAGCAATCTCACCAATACGGACCTGACCGTTTATGGTGCGCATGCAGCAGGAGGCGGCAATGCGGTCAACAACCATGTCACGATTGGTGCGGCAGGCAAGGTGAAGGGAATCTACGGCGGACGTGCTGATTCGGCGACGGGTAAGGCTGAGGGCAATACCGTCACCATCGAGACGGGCGGCTGGGTCAATGACAACTCGTACGCCGGTTGGGCAAAGGGTGCTGCGAACCGCAACATCTTTACCGTCAAGGGGCATGCTGACTGGTCGGTCTATGGCGGCAGAATCGATGACGCCGGTGACACGGCAGAGGGCAATGAAGTCCGCATCGAGGGCGGCACTGTGAATGGGCATGCCGTCGGTGGGAAAGGAGGAACGGGTACAACCGTGACCGGCAACAAGGTTACGGTTACAAGCGGTACGGTCAAGAAAGATATTACCGGTGGGCAGGTCTCGGGTGCCAATGGAAAGGCGACGGGAAATATCGTCACGATTACGGACAGTACAGCTGAGGGCTTTGTGTACGGTGGAAGCACTGTGGACGGCGGTACTGCATCGGGCAACCAGATCAACATTTCGGGCAGTATAATTAAAAAAGCCATAACGGGCGGATATGATTCCACAAACGGCAGTGTGACGGGGAATACCGTCACCGTATCGGGCAGCAGTACTGTCGAGAACACGATATACGGCGGCTATTCCAATAATACTGGAACGGTGACGGATAATAGCGTTGCCATTGCAGGCGGCACGTTCCAAGAAACCATTTACGGCGGATATTCGGATAAGTCCGGAACGGTGACAGGCAATAAGGTTGCGCTTACGGGCGGTACCTTCCAAAATGTCATCTATGGTGGTGCGGGTGGTGATCCTTCCAGCACAGAGACATTTACGGTAAACAACAATACTGTTACGATTGCGGGCGGTACGTTCAGCTCCAATATTTATGGCGGATACTCGTGGAAAGCGGACGGCACGACAGAGAACAACACGGTCAACCTCGGCGACGACGCGCATCATGACCTTTCGGGCACGACGCTCTCGGCGAGCAACATCTCCGGCGGCAACAAGGCGGCAACGGGCAATACCCTCAATGTCAAGGCGAAGAATGCCGTCGTCAAGAGCGTCCACAATTTCGAGAACGTCAACTTTCATATGAATGATGACATCACAGACGGCTCGACCATGCTGACCGTCAATAACGACGGCCTCGGCAGAACGGTGGACTGGGAGAAGGTCAAGGTTCTTGCGGAGAGCCTGATTAGTGCCGTGCGGCCGAATCGTGAGGTTACGCTGCTCAAATCGAATGCGGCGAACGAGCTCAAGTTCTCGAACTACAATGTCCGCAATTTCATCACCGATCCGAACTCCGACTACGAAGCCGTTATGCGCACCGATACAGACAAGGGGGCGGGCACGGTGCAGTCCGCGACCACGGTTAAGCTGCGCACGAACCGCTGGCGCAACAGCGAGTGGACGTATGACGGCACGAACCCGTCGACGGTGAATGAGGTCGCGGGCGGCATCTCATATGACGACAATCATACAACTTACAACAACCAGATCACGGTGACGGGCGTTCCGTCGACGAACTTGAACTTCGTTTACGGCGGCAAGACCAACGGCGCAGCCGACTCCAAGGAGAACCGCGTCATTGTCGAGAGCACGGGTACCGGCTCGATTGTGAACATTAACGGTGGATTCACCGGTGCTGCCAATGGCGTTGCAGAGAAGAACCGCGTCATCATCAAGGACGGCACGGTGACAAATGCCATGGGCGGTGCGGTCTCGGGTGCGAACGGCTCGGCGACGGGCAATGAAGTCACGGTCGAGGGCGGTACGGTTGCGAACGTGATCGGCGGCGGTGGAACGAGTACTGCGGCGGGCAATATGTCCGAGAATAAAGTCACCATCACGGGCGGCACGGTCTCCGGACAGATTGTCGGCGGCGATTCGCGTGTCTTGGCGAGCACCTCGAATGGCAACACCGTCACACTCGGCGGCGGTACACTGACAGGCGCTGAGGTCTGGGGATCAGCTTACTATAACGCGAGCAATCAAGCACAGGTCTTTGCGAATAATGATGCAAAGATTACGGGCAACACACTGAACGTGCAGAGCAAAGGCTTGACGGTCAAGAAGGTACGCAACTTCGAGAAGTTCAACTTCAAGATCGGCGACGCCTACAGCGATACGATGCTGACGTTGTCCGAAGCAGGCGGCTTCGGTGGTATCTCTGGGACCCCCGATGACGTCAAGGTCAAGTGGTCAAATGTCACGGCGGATACGTCGGGACTCTCGGCAGCACGCGGCGACGGAGTTCAGGGCAAGAATACCCTCACACTCCTGCAGCGTGCATCGTCGCTGCCGCTCGCAGACGATCTGCTCTTTGACAACTACACGTCAACGGCTACGGCGGAACTTGACCGCGTCTATGAGAAGAAGCTGCACACCGACACCAACAGCGGTACGGCGAGCAAGGTTCAGCTCGAACTCAACCGCTATAAGGACGGTACGGTAACGCATAACGGCACGACTGCGCCCGCTAAGGTCTACGGCGGCTACACTGCATACGACCACACGGAGCGCGATGCGGACGGTCATGAAGTGACGGTTGGGACGATCGCCGAGGGCAATACGCTCGAGATCACGGATGTTGCAACCGGAACGAACAACCTCAAAGCCTACGGCGGGTACGCTGAGGGCGCGCACGGCGGCGCAGTGAACAACCATGTCCACGTGGATGTGCAGAATACGAATGCGGGCAGTCTTGACACGGCAGTCGGCGGCTACACCAAAGGGACGGGTTCAGTGCACAGCAATACGCTCCGCTTCTCGCAGGGCGCGACGCTTCATGATCTCATGGGCGGCTACATCGACAGCACGACCAGTGCGGCGGATGTTTCGTTCAATACCGTTGCGGTCGAGGGCGGTACGGTCGGTGATAAGGTCTACGGCGGATATACGAGCGGTACAGGTGCTGCAAAGCACAATACCGTCGTATTTGACGGTGCGGCATCGACAGCAGACGACCTCACGGGCGGCTACGGTGCGACGGCGAGCGACAATACCGTTGAGATGAAAAACGGCACGGTCCACGTTGTCAACGGCGGTGATGCAGTGAGCGGAGATGCGCTTCGGAACACCGTCACGATCACAGGCGGTACGGTGACAGACAACGTCTACGGCGGTCAGTCGAGAACCGGCGCGGCATCGGGCAATACCGTGAACATCGGTGCGGTCACCGTCGGGCAAGACAATACGGTCAAGCACGTGGTCGGCGGCTTTGGCACGACGAACACGGACAACAACACAATCAACCTCGCGGGTTCGAACATCAAGGCAATCGTGCTCGGCGGCGCGATCCATGATTCTTCGGCGCACCAGCATCAGGATACGGAGCCGAATCCGAACGGTATCGGCAATACGCTCGCCATCCATGCGCGCGGCACTGAGGTGCGTGACTTCGCGGGTGTACAGAACCTCCACTTCTACATTCCGGCAGGAACAACGGCAGATCCTGCGGCAGCGACGATGCTCCGCCTGACGAAAGCGGAGTACCTGACGAATGACAAGAAGGATCTGAGCAACATTCACGTCCGTGTCGGCCTTGCGGGCAGCCGCCCGACGCTGAACGTCGGCGACACGGTCAGCCTGATGAAGGCGTACAAGGTGGACGGCGGCAACAGCAAGGCGGTCGAGATCGCGAATGCGCCGAGCGTCACCAATGTAGAGGGCATGCACGGCATCAGCCTGCGCTACAAGTTCAACCTGCTCACGCGTGAGGCACAGAACGAGGCAAATGCCAACACCACGAATGCAGACCATCTGAAGAACGAGCTTGTTGCCGAGGTGACCGATGTCTCCATAAATGATCAGACGAAGTCTCTCGTTGAGACGCGCGCCGCGACCACCGCGATGATCAACGGCGGCGCGGATCTCCTCACAGAGAATGGATTCCGTGCGGCGGAGGAAGCCATCACGGCACAGAGTGCTCATGCAAATGCAGCAGCGGGTGCCGCGGCGAGCCTTGCCGCGGGCAATGCGTTCCAGATGTGGGCATCGCAGGGCGGTTCCTCGACCCGCCTCAACTCCGGTTCGTACGTCGATGCGAAGGGATGGAATCTGAACCTCGGCTTTGCCAAGAAGAAGACGGCAGGACGCAATACGATCACCTACGGCCCGATGATCGAGTACGGCAGAGGCAGCTACGACTCCTATCTCGACGACGGCACGCACGGCGACGGCTCGATGAGCTACTTCGGCGCGGGTGTCATGGCGAAGTCCAAGAGTGAAAGCGGTGCATATGTTGAGGGCAGCCTGCGCGTTGGCCGCGTGAAGAGCGACTACAGCGGCAATGTCCTGAATAACGCTGTCACCTATGACAACAGCAATACCTACTATGCTGCACACATCGGCATCGGACAGGAGAAGGAGCTGAAGGGCGGCAATACGCTCGACACCTATGCGAAGTATTTCTACTCGCATCAGGCGGGTGATACGGTGAAGATGAGCACGGGCGAGGTCTATGACTTCGACGCGATTGACTCGCACCGTCTTCGCATCGGTGCACGCTATACGAAGAAGATCAACGGGGGCGGCGCATTCTACACGGGACTTGCGTACGAGTACGAGTTCGGCAGCGATGCCGGCGCGTCCATCGGCGGATACTCCACGCCGAGCCCGAGCCTGAAGGGCAGCACAGGGCTGCTCGAACTGGGCTACCGCTTCGCACCGAAGGACGAGCGTGTCAGCTATGGCGTGAACCTTATGGGCATGACTGGAAAACGCAGGGGAATCTCCGGCGGCATCCAGATCAACTGGGCGTTCTAATAAAACCGAATAAGACATAAGAATAGGGCGGCGGTACGAAATCTCTGTTTCGTATCGCCGCCCTTGTTGTACTCTAGAGCAGGGGCTGTCGGAGCTCTTTCCCAAGTGAGACGAGGAGCTGGATCGTCGCAATGTTCGGGTTTGTCGTGCCCTGCTCAACGCGGGAGATGACGGGCTGTGTCACGCCGCTCATATCCTCGCTTCTGCCGATGGATTATGAACGCTTTCCCTCTGCCTTTGCCATGAATTTATCCACTGCAACGGCAAAGCGCGTGTGCGTGCCCGCGCCGATCTCCTCGCGTTCGTCGTATGCCGTGACCTTGAGTGTGACCGCGCGTCCGTCGACTGCCGTCACCTCGGCAATGGCTCGTACTGTCAGCCCCGTCGGCGTCGCCGCGCGGTGCGCGATGTTCAGTGACGTGCCGACCGTCGTCCAGCCCTCGGGGCACTCCTCTTGGCACAGCTCTGCCGCCGCACGCTCCATCAGCGCCGCCATCGCAGGGGTCGCATACACCGCAAGCGAGCCGCTGCCGACCGTCACCGCCGTATTCGCATCCGTTACCGTATCCACTGCCTCATGCGTCATTCCGACGGCGATCTTGCTTGTGTAGTCCATATGAACTGCTCCTTTTTGATAATACGTTTGCCTATTTGAAATACTACAGTTATTATAAGCACAATGCGCACACCTGTCCAGAAGAATCCGAATTGCGGCGTTTTGTGCATGGAAGTGTTGCAGCACACACAAATATGAAAGATGATTCATATATAAAAGTAAAATGATGGCCTTTTATTCACGCTTTGTTAAATTTTATTCAATAAGAAGGATAATAAATTAGAAATAGCGTTGACAATGACAATAGGGCTCATGTATCATAAATAGACATATAATGAATCTCAATCTACAATGAGATATGTAAAAGCATTTCTGTGACGGAATCGAGACTTTTTGTCTAAGGATTAGAGGAGGAGCCTATGTTCAATGGATTGAAAGCACAACGGCGGTTGGCTTTGTATGTAGCTCTTGGCCTGTCTGCCGGCAGCGGTGCCTTTTTGGATGCCTCGACGGCGTATGCAGCGCATGACTACACGGAGACGGCAACCACCATCAGTGGTCTTGAGGGTACGAACAAGACCAACTCAATGAGTGATAACAATATCACGATTGGGACGCCAGGCACACCCAATGTTCCGTTTAGTACGTGGGGAACAATCTCCGGCGGCGGCAAGAAGAATGCGACAGAGGATGTCACGGGCAATACGCTCACGATTCATGGCCTTCGGGTCAGCAACGGCGGCGGGCAGAGCATGATCTACGGCGGTGTCAGCGGAACAGGCGCAGTCACGGGCAATAAAGTGTTCTTCAATAACGGGCTGTCGAAGGATCCTATCTATGGCGGCTTTAATGGCGCGTCCGCGACAAAGGCTGTCACGGGCAACGCGGTCACGGTCGCGGGCGGCACCGTGGAGGGTGATGCCTTTGGCGGCGTGACGCAAGGAACGGGGGCGGTCACGGGCAACTCTGTCACCATCACGGGCGGCACACTCAAGGATGAGGCTGGCGGCGGTGTTGTCACAAACGCGTCGAACAGTTCAGATGTCACGGGCAATACGCTGACGATTTCGGGCGGTACACTCAGCAAAGGAAATACGAACGTATACGGTGCGTATACCGCGGGCAACGGTGATGTATCGGGAAATACGGTTGCGGTATCGGGGGGGATAATCGGCACATCTGCTGGAGGAAATATTCATGGCGGTTATTCGAATGGCTCTGGTACGGTATCGGGCAATACCGTTACCATATCGGGGGGGACGCTCGGCGGCCAGGCTGTTCTGACAACCAGCGGGAAGATTTACGGCGGCTACTCCGGAGGAACGGGAAAAACAATCAACAATGTTGTGAATCTCGGCACTGCGGAGGGTGTTTATACCGCAGGAACGGGAATGAAGCGTGTCGAGGTATATGGTGGGAATCGAACCAGTGATGTTACCGGAAATGCGCTGCATGTCTATGCAAAGGGGGTCGAAGTTGAAAAAATACGAAACTTTGAGAGCTACAATTTCCATCTGACTGCTCCGATTAAAGCAGGAAATACGATGCTTACGCTTGGTTCGGGGAATCTTGGCAGCGGTGCTGACTGGAATAAACTGAATCTAGACTTGTCTGGATGGGCAGTAGACACAACGAAGTACGGGAAAATTGGAACTGTAACACTAATGCATTCCAATTCTGGCTCGGATATCGTTTTTAATAATTATGCGGCAAAAACAGGATCGAGCGGTGATTTCGAGTACAACATTACGGCAACGCCGTCGATGCTTTTCCCCACAAGGACGCTGACGACGGATGTTACAGCCGAAGTGAACCGCTTCCAAAACGTCGACGCGACGGCAGACAACGTCACAGGCACAGAGGTCTACGGCGGCTATTCGAGTCTCGGCAATACGACGACGAACAACAAAATCAAGATCACGAATACGAACAACACGAATCTGAGTGTCTACGGCGGCTACACGGCGGGAGACGGCAATGCGACGAACAACCATGTCACGATCACAGCGACGGGCAAGGTAAAGGCGGCGTACGGCGGCTATGCGACGGCGGCAGACAGCAAGGCAGAGGGCAATACCGTCACCGTCGAGACGGGCGGCTGGGTGGACAACAGCTCATATGCCGGTTGGGCAAAAAGTAATGTGAACCGCAATATCTTCACCGTCAAGGGACATGCTGACTGGTCGGTCTACGGCGGCAAGCTGGACGGCAGCGGCACGGCTGAGGGCAACGAAGTCCGCGTCGAGGGCGGTACAGTGGAGGGGCATATCGTCGGCGTGCTCGGAGGAGCCGATTCAACTGTGACCGGAAACAAGGTCACGGTAACGGGCGGTACGGTCAAGAAAAATATCTCCGGCGGACAGTCCTCGGGCGCAAACGGAAAGGCGACAGGGAATATTGTCGCCATCACGAATGGAAGTACCGTCGAGGGCATCGTCAACGGCGGACATATGACGGGCGACGGAACTGCCTCGGACAATGAGATCACGATCTCGGGCAGTACGATCAAGCAGTCTGTCAACGGCGGATACAGCAGTGCAAGCGGTACTGTAACAGGAAATACGATCACAGTATCGGGCAGCAGTACACTCGAGGAAGCCGTGTATGGCGGCTATGCGGATACTGCCGGAACGGTGACGGGGAATATCGTCAATATCTCGGACGGTACGTTCCAAAAGCGCGTGTACGGCGGCTATTCAGATAAGTCCGGAACGGTGACGGGCAACAAGGTCACGATTACGGGCGGCACATTCCAAGACCATGTCTATGGCGGTGCGGGCGGCGATAACGGTTCTGCCTATACCGCGCAGAACTTTGCTGCAAACAACAATACCGTCACGATTGCGGGCGGCACATTCAGCGGCAATATCTACGGCGGCGTGTCGTGGAAGCTGAATGGCACGGCGACGGGCAACACCGTCAACCTTGGCGATGACACGCATACTGATCTCTCGGGTACAACGCTTACGAATGCCGATATCTATGGCGGAAAATACAGCGGAAACGGGACGGGGACAGGCGATTATGTGACGGGCAATACACTCAGCGTCAACGCCAAGAATGCTGCGGCGAAGTCCGTCAACAATTTCGAGAACTACAAATTCAAACTGAACAGCGCAACTGCGTTCGGCGATACAATGCTGACCGTCACCAATGCGGGCGACTTCGTAGGCACGGGCGTTGACATGGACAAGATCACTGTCGATCGCACGGGGCTGTCGGCGGACTACCTCGCGACGCAGCACGGAATCAAGCGCATGACCCTTTTGAAGCGCAGCAATGATACCGATACGTTGACGTTCCAAAACTATGCGACACGTGGTGAGGCGGCGACGGCTACCGAGACGCATGAGTTCAGATTTGTTACGAATAATGGCACAGGTACGGCGAACGCCCTCATGCTGGAGGCGAGCCGATTCAAGGACAGTCATGTCACCTATGACGGTACAACACCGACCTTCGGCGGCGAGGTCTACGGCGGACTCTCCCGCTTTGGTCATACGACGACGGGCAACACGCTGACGGTGACGGGGCTGCCTGCGTCCGGCACACAGCTCTCCTATGCCTACGGCGGCAAGAACGAGGGAGCGACAGGTGATGTCAAAGACAATACGGCGACGCTCGAACTCCCCGCCAACACTTCCGCGATCAAGGATATCTACGGCGGTAAAATCACGAACGCAGACAATGCGGGCGAGGTTTCGGGCAATATCGTCAATATGAAGCAGGGCACGGTGGAGTATGCGGTCGGCGGGCAGAACTATGGTACAGGTGCGGCGAAGAACAATACGGTCAACCTCACGGGCGGCACGGTGACGAGGGAGATCTATGGCGGTCTCAGCGCCAAGGGGGCGGCGACGGGCAACACAGTCACGATCTCGGGCGGCACGGTAGGCAGCTTCACCCCTGCCGATGTCTACGGCGGCAAAAAGATGACGGCTGCCGGCAGCAGCGCATCGAACAATACGGTGAATCTTGGTGCAGAGGACGGCACCTATACGGCAGACCTCACCAAGGCAAATATTCACGGCGACAACTCCACGGACGGTGCGGTGAACAACAATACGCTGAACGTCCGCGCCAAGGGCGTCAAGGTTTACAGCGTGGATAATTTTGACAAGTATAAGTTCACGCTGAACAACAACATCAAAGACGGCGACACGATGCTGACGCTGGAGAACGGCGGCTTTGGCAGGGAGATCGACTTTGCGAATAATTTCGTTCTGGATACATCGAAGCTGACGGGAAAACCAACCGGCCTTATTACTCTTGTCAAGAGCGCGACGGGGATGCTGAAGTTCAAACAGGGCTATCAGTCCCGCGATCTCGGCAGCACGGACAATGTCGAGTACTTCGTCGGCACTGATACGGGGGAACGTGAAGGCTCCTCCGTCATCATGGGGTACAATATCTTCAAGGGAAATACGTGGACGTATAACGGTACGAATCCGCCGAATGCGAAGGAACTGTTCGGTGGTGTCTCCTACAACAACCACACGACGGAGAGCAATACGCTCACGATCACGAACACCTCCACGACGGAGTGGGTGGGCAATACCTACGGCGGCAAGACGGCAGGACGCACGGGCGGTTCCAAGAACAACCGCGTCGTTGTCGAGAATACGGGGGTCGGCGGCGGACTCTCCTACGTCCACGGCGGTGCGGTCACGAATAAGAAGAACGCTACGGGCACGGTGACAGGCAACAGTGTCACGCTGAAAAATGGTCGTACTAGCACGGTCTACGGCGGCTATACGCGGGGCAAGGGCGCGGTCGGCGGCAGTGCGGACGGCGAGGGCAATGCAGTGACGCTTGAGAATGGCACAGCGGGCGATGTCTACGGCGGTGCCATCGACAATGCGGACAGCACGGCCGCTGTCACGGGCAACAAGGTCACGATCCAAAACGGTACATACAACCGGCTCTATGGCGGTCATACCAAGGGCAAGGGCGCGGCGCAGAACAATGAGGTCATGATCTCGGGCGGCACGAGCAGCGATGATGTCCACGGCGGCTACACGCATGACGGTGGCGCGGCGACGGGCAATAAAGTGACGCTGACGGGCGGCGTCGTTAACGGTCTGGTCTACGGCGGCTATACAAATAACGGCGGCGATGCCACGGGCAACACAGTGACGCTGACGGGCGGCAAGGTGACGGATAAGGTCTACGCCGGATACGCAGACGGCGGCGGTGCGACCACGAACAATACAGTGAACCTCGGGAACGGCACGGGGCTTGCTCAGGGTGCCGATCTTTCGGGTACCTCCATCTACGGCGGTAATCGGAGCGATGTGACGGGCAACACGCTGAATGTCAAGGGAAAGGATATGACCGTCAAGACGGCGGGCAAATTCGAGAACTATACTTTCTATTTGGGGAATGATGTAAAGGACGGCGATACGCTGTTGACGTTCGCGCAGGCGGGCGGATTTGACGGTGATGACGTAGACTGGTCGAAAATCAACCTCGACGGAGAGACGCTTCACGCATGGAGTGTGGGCAAACAGCGCACGAATACCATCACGCTGCTCAATGCCGCAGGCATGACATTCACGGGCGCGGCAAATCAGCGTCTCCTCAGCGTCCATGACGGCATGGAGTACGGTCTGCGCACAAATCATGTCGGCAGCACGACGGCGAACAAGATCTACCTCGATGCAAACCGTTTCAAGGACGGCGTGGTTGACTTTACCGCCGCGACGACGGGCGAGGCACTTGGCGGCATTTCTCATTTCGGCAATACGACGGAGAGCAATCGGCTGACGGTCAAGAGTCTCGCCGCAGGTGCGCACAGTGCATACGGCGGCAAGACGATGGGCACGGTAGGCGGCTCGATCAAGAATACGGTCACGGTCACGGGGACGGGCGCAGGTACGCTGACGAACGTCTATGGCGGCTACGTTGATAAGGCTGCGAACAGCGGTGATGTGACGGGCAACACAGTCACGCTCTCGGGCGGTAAGGTTACGGGCGCGGTCTACGGCGGCTACACGAATGGCGGCGGTGCGACTACAAACAATACAGTCAACATCGGCGCGGATCCGACGACGCTGCGTCAGGGCGATACCTCGACGCTCGCGGCGGGAACAGATTTTACTGCTGCTGAACTCTACGGCGGCAACAAGTCCGATGCCTCGGGCAATACGCTGAATATCACGGTAAAGGATGCTGCGGCGAAGAAGGCGCAGAACTTCGAGAACTATACGTTCTATCTGACGAACTCCGTTGCGGCGGACAAGCCGTCGAGCGGCACGGTTGACGATACCTATACTACGAGCCGCGGCACGATGCTGACGCTTGCGAATGGGTTTGACGGACAGACGGCAGACTGGAACAAGGTTACGGTCGATACGTCGAAGCTCTCCGCCGACAAGACGCTCGGCGCGATCACGCTGATGAAGAGTACGGCGGCGAACGAGCTGAAGTTCTCGAACTACGCGGCAAAGAATCATGCGGTGAGCGGCGACTACGAAGTCGTTCAGCGTACGGATACAAATACGGGCGTGGCGAACGCTGTCCTTATTGACGTGAACCGTTTCAAGAATGGCGATGTCATTTATGACGGTGTCAATCCAAACGCCAAGACCTATGCCGGTGTTTCCTACGGCGGCAATACGGCAGAGAAAAATATAATGACGCTTACGGGCATTGCCTCGGGTAATACCGTTGATTACCTCTCGGGTGGACGTTCGGAGGGCACGGCGGGCGGCGCGGTCAACAACACCGTGAACCTCCTCGGCACGGGCTCAGGTACGCTCGAAGAGGTGTATGGCGGCTACATCGGCAAGGCAACGAATGCCGCGAATGCGACCGGCAACACGGTCAACATTGCGGGCGGCACGGCACAGAATGTCTACGGCGGCTATACGAGCGGCACGGGTGAGACCACGGGCAACATCGTGAATATCGGCTATACCGACAAGAACGGTGCATTCCATGCGGTCGCGGATGGCACGAAAGTCACGGGCACAATCTACGGCGGCAGCAAGTCCGATCATGTGACGGGCAATACGCTGAATGTGCGCGGCGCGATTACGGCAGGGCAGATTGCAAACTTTGAGAAGCTGAACTTCGCCGTGAACAAGGATACGGCGGGCAAGACACTCCTTTCGCTGAATGGCGGTGCACAGACCACGGGGCTTGACTGGTCGAAGGTAACGGCGACGGTCGATCCTACGAACATGACGGTGAGCAGCTACGGCGCGTCGCGCATCACGCTGATGGCGAATGCGAACGGCATTGACTTCGGTGCGACCTATCACGGCGCAAAGGGTGAGACGCGCGATGTATTCGAGTTCGTTACCGATAAAGACAACAACAGCGTCTACACGGACACCTATCGTTTCAAGGGCAACGAAGTCTCCTATGCGGCGTCGGACAATACGCACGACTCCGCGTGGGGGGGTCGCTCGGAGCTTGGCAACGTGGTCGAGGAGAATACGCTCACGATGACGGGCGGTGAAATTACAGGTACGGCGTACGGCGGCACATCGCGTACGAACACAGCAAAGAAGAACACGCTTGTCCTGCAGGGCGGCTCGGCGGGCGAACTCGTCGGCGGCTTCGGCACGACGGCGACGGACAACACGGTCGACATCTTCGGCGGCAGGGTGACGGGCGATGTCTACGGCGGACGCGCAACGAACGGCGCAGCATCGAACAATACGGTGAATCTCTATCACGGTGTCACAATCGGCGGCGTGATCCACGGCGGCGCAGGCAATGCGAACAGCACGGACAACACACTCGCGGTGCGTTCGTTCGGCACGACGGCGAAGGATTTTGACGGCGTACAGAACCTCCACTTCTACATTCCGGAGGGGACAACGGCGGATCCCGCAGCAGCGACGATGCTCCGTCTGACGAACGTAGGAGAACTGTCGCACGACGACAAGAAGAATCTGAGCAATGTCAACGTCCGCGTCGGACTTGCGGGCAGCCGCCCGACGCTGAACGTCGGCGACACGGTCAGCCTGATGAAGGCATACAAGGTGGACGGCAGCGACAACCAGGCAGTCGAGATCATAAACGCGCCGAGCGTCAGCGACGCAGAGGGCATGCACGGCATCAGCCTGCGCTACAAGTTCAACCTGCTCACGCGTGAGGCACAGAACGAGACAGATCCGCACACCAAGAATGAAACCCATCTGAAGAATGAGCTTGTCGCCGAGGTGAGCGATGTTTCCGTGAATGATCAGACGAAGTCTCTTGTCGAGACCAGAGTCGCGGCAACCGCCATGATCAACAGCAGCGGCGACCTCCTCGCCGACAGCGGCATCGGTGCGGCGATTAATGCCGTATCCGCAGCCGCCCACGCCCCTGCCGCAAAATCTACGGCAAACGCCGGCACACAGGCATCGGCGGCATCCGCAGCAGCAAGCAGCGCCTTCCAGATGTGGGCGGCACAGAGCGGGTCTGCGACGCGCCTGAACTCCGGCTCGTATGTTGACGCGAAGGGATGGAACCTCAACCTCGGTTTTGCAAAGCAGACAACTATGGGACGGAACACCGTCACCTACGGACCGTTCATCGAATACGGACGCGGCACGTACGACTCCTATCTGGACGACGGCACGCACGGCGACGGCTCGATGAGCCATGTCGGTGTGGGTGTCATGGCAGTGTCCAAGAGCGACAGCGGTGCATATGTCGAGGGCAGCCTGCGTGCAGGACGCGTCAAGAGTGACTATGCGGGCGATATCTCCAATACCACTGCCACCTACGACAGCAGCAGCACCTACTACGCGGCGCATATCGGCGTTGGACGGGAGAAGGAGCTGAAGGGCGGCGACACGATCGACACCTATGCGAAGTATTTCTACTCGCATCAGGGCGGCGATACGGTGAAGCTGAATACGGGCGAGGTCTATGACTTTGACGCGGTGAATTCGAGCCGTCTCCGCATCGGTGCACGCTATACGAAGAAGCTCAATGGAGGCGGTGCGTTCTACACGGGACTTGCGTACGAGTACGAGTTCGGCAGCGATGCGGGTGCAACTTTCGGCGACTACTCCACACCGAGTCCGAGCCTGAAGGGCAGCACGGGAGTTCTGGAACTCGGTTACCGTTTTGCACCGAAATCCAGCAACGTCAGCTACGGCATGAGCCTCATGGGCATGACGGGCAAGCGCAGGGGAATCTCCGGCGGCGTTCAGATCAACTGGGCGTTCTGAGGAGTGTATTGATGTTTGAGAAGGGGGCGGCTTTGGGGCCGTCTCTTTCTGTATACAGAATTATTTTCAGCGGGTAGTTGCGTATGTATGCGAATCGTTCTATAATAAGGAACACCCACAGGGGCAGGATATATCCAAAGGGGTCAGCGATAAAAGAAATTTATCACTGACGAATATAAGAGGTGATACGAGTGAGTGATACATACAGTGTCGCCATCAGCTATGGCGACGTTCTTGGCTGGATTGATTATGATGCGGCATCCCGCGTGGCGACGGTGAATCTCGCGGATGAAAAGGGCCGCGCGGCGGCGGAGGCCTTTCTCGCGCAGGATCATGAGGTCGAGGTGCCGCATGAGACACTGATGGACTTCACGAAGGAGACCGTCACCCCACTCGCGGATCGGGAGAGTTTTGAGCTTGCGCTCACGCGCCTGTGGAATGAAACGGGGGTACAGGTGGACTGGTCGCGGCCGGTCGACTATGTGAAGGCACACCCGCATTACTGAGGAACGGCACGTGCCGTTTCTCCAAAGGTTTTACGCCATCTGGGGGATGGCGGGAGGAGTTTTTATGATTCGTATTGGTATTCTTGGCTATGGTAATCTCGGACGCGGCGTGGAGTACGCCGTCGAGGCAAATGCAGATATGAAGCTCGTCGCCGTGTTTACGCGGCGCGATCCTGCATCGGTGCGGCCGCGCACAAATGTGCCGGTTGTTGCAGCATCGAAGGCGGCGGAGTGGAAGGACAAGGTGGATGTTCTGATTCTCTGCGGTGGTTCTGCCACCGATCTGCCGGAGCAGACGCCGGAGTTTGCCAAGCTGTTCAACGTGGTCGACAGCTTTGACACGCACGCAAAGATCCCCGCGCACTTTGCGGCGGTGGATGCGGCGGCAAAGGCTGCGGGGCACATCGGCGTGATCTCGGTCGGCTGGGATCCGGGGATGTTCTCGCTCGCACGTGTCTACAGCAACGCTGTTCTCACGAATGGTGCAGACTATACATTCTGGGGACGCGGCGTCAGCCAGGGGCACTCGGATGCGATTCGCCGCATCCCGGGTGTGAAGGATGCCAAGCAGTACACCGTGCCCGTTCCGGCAGCGCTCGATGCTGTGCGCAGCGGCGCGAATCCGCAGCTCAGTACGCGTGAGAAGCATACGCGCGAGTGCTACGTCGTACTCGAGCCGGGGGCGGATGCGGCTGCCGTGGAGAAGGCAATCGTGACGATGCCAAATTACTTCTCGGACTATGACACGACGGTGCACTTCATCAGCGAGGAGGAGCTGCAGCGTGACCACGCAGGGCTTCCCCATGCGGGGTTCGTCATCCGCTCCGGTGCGACGGGCAAGGGCGGCGAACACAAGCATGTGATCGAGTTCAGCCTGAAGCTCGATTCGAACCCCGAGTTCACGGCGTGCGTCCTCGCTGCCTATGCGCGTGCGGCATACCGTCTCGCGTCCGAGGGGATGAAGGGCTGCAAGACCGTGCTCGACATCGCCCCTGTCTATCTCTCGGCGCGGAGCGGTGAGGAGCTTCGTGCGGCTTTGTTGTAAAATCCAGTGTCTCGTGCATTTTTGCACGGGGCACTTTTGTATTGGTGCTGCGGCATTCGCAGAAAGGAGGAGCAGCATGGGCTTGCTTCGTAAATTTTTCAGCAATATGGGAAACCCTCAAGGGAAGATGGGGAAATTTGTCATCGCCATGATGAATCGCGGTCATGCGGGCATTGCGGCGTGGGGCTTTTCGCATCTCGACCTGCAAGGGAATGAGCAGGTGCTTGACTGCGGCTGCGGCGGTGGTGCGAACGTCGCCGTGTTCCTGCGGATGGTGGACGAGGGGCATGTGACGGGGCTGGACTATTCAACGGTCTCCGTAGCGAAGGCGCGTGAGGTGAATCGTGCGGCGATTGATGCGGGACGCTGTGAGATCGTGCAGGGGAATGTACTGGAGCTGCCCTTTGAGAATGAACAGTTTGACGTTGTGACGGCGTTCGAAACGGTGTATTTCTGGCCGGAGATTGCACGCTGCTTTACCGAAATTCATCGTGTGCTGAAAGCGGGCGGCGTGTTTATGATAACGAACGAAACAAGCGGAAAGACGGGCGCACATGAAAAGTGGCAGAAACTCGTTGATGGACTGTCTGTCTATACGGGTGAGGAACTTGAGGCACTGCTCACAGGCGCGGGATTTGCACGCGTGGAGATCGACGAGGATTTGGCGCATGACCGTCTGAACGTTCGGGCGTATAAGGCGTAATAATCGTTTCGACATCATAAAAGCGTCCTGTGATCGGCGGGACGCTTTTTCTGTTTCGCCGAAGAGATTTTTCTGCTATAGTAGAGAGAGCAATTTGATGAGAAAGGAGCCCTGCTATGGCGATTACACCGCCGACACCGCCGACACCCCCGACACCGCCGAAGATCACGCTCGGCGATGCGGCGCGTGACGCACAGGCAAATCAGACGCATACAACGGGTGATGCGCAGGCGGAGCAGCAGGCGCGTGACTCGGTGGCGCAGGGAAACGGCGCACTCTCCAAGACAACAACGGGTACACCGAAGGAGAAGAATGCTGCAGAACGCCCAAATGCCGGCGCGCGTACGGATGCGGCGAAGGGGGATCATGTGAGCACCTCCGCATCGAAGGTGGATCACGGGACGAAGGCCGAGGGACAGACGGGTGCGGATGTCACAAATGGTCTCGATATGGCGCAGGAGAACGCGGCGCTTCGGCAGCAGCTTGCGAATACAGAGCAGAAGCCGCCGCAGGCACCGCAGTCCTACACGGCAACGAGCGGGCTCTACTGGGCGGGGATGATTGCTGCTGCGCTTGTGCTTGGAATCGTGTTCTTCCGCAAGTTCGCGCAGAAAAAGCCCGTGGAGGCGGGGACGGAAGACACGTCGCTCGGGGAGCGCATTCTGGCGCATGACAGGGAGAATGCGGTCCCGGCGGCAGAACCACACAGGCATAAGATGTCCTACACCGCAGCGGAGGACGGCACACATGACGAGCTCCTTGCAGCGGCTGCACGTACACGGCGTGCGCGCGATACACACAGCGAGCTCCTGCCCGAGTTCACGGGGCTGACGGCGGGCGAGGCACTTGCACGGCTGACGCAGGAGGAACCGCAAGCGGCACCGCAGAAGACCGCCGCCCTGCCGCGCAGGAAGCTGCCGCAATCCCCGCCGCCAGTGCCGAAACCTGTGCCGACGACACAGCCGCTCACGCAGAAACCTCCTGCAGGATCCCCCACACAGACGAAGGAGACAGAGGAGAAGCCGCATTTCGAGGTGCGCGTCTAGGGGCGCACACGTGCGTATACATGAGGAATCGCCCAAAACATATTGACAAATACTCATGTGTGGGCGATAATGAAGGAGTTTTCCCATACAGAGCAGTCTTGCGGCGCGGCGGAGAGGAGTTTTTTCATATGAAACATGTGCTGTCCGTCTTTGTGGAGAACCAGACGGGGGTTCTGGTGCGCGTCGTGAGTATGTTTTCGCGGCGCGAGTTCAACATCGACAGCCTGTCTGTCGGCGTGACGGAGTCGCCGGATTTCTCACGCATCACGGTTGTGATGCAGGGAGATGGAAATCTCGTCGAGCAAATGATCAAGCAGCTGGAAAAGATGCCCGTCGTGCGGGCGGTTCAGCGGTTGGATGAAAAGAACGCGGCATGCCGCGGCATGACATTCATCAAGGTGCGGGCGGACGACGACAATCGCCTGGACGTGCTGAAGATGGGGGAACTGTTCCGTGCGCACGTCGTCGATGTGGAGTCCGCCTCGATCATTTTTGAGATCACGGGCAGCGATGACAAGGTGACGGCGTTCCTCAAGGTAATCAAACCCTATGGGATCGTCGAGGTTATCCGCACGGGGCTCATTGCGCTCGAGCGAGGGGAACACACAATTTATGAGCATTGTGAGGAGCGGGAGTACTATGGCAAAAACTTACTATGATCAGGATGTCAACTGGAGTGCGATTGAGGGCAAGACGGTTGCCATCATCGGCTACGGCAGTCAGGGGCATGCACATGCGCTGAACCTCAAGGAAAGCGGCGTGAATGTCGTTGTCGGTCTCTATGCCGGCTCGAAGTCCAAGGAAAAGGCAGAGGCGCACGGGCTGAAGGTCGCGACGGTTGCCGAGGCGGTCAAGCAGGCAGACATCACGATGGTGCTCATTCCCGATGAGAAGCAGGCGGATGTCTATAAGGAAGAGATCGGTCCGAACCTGAAGAAGGGCAGTGCACTCGCATTCGCACACGGCTTCAACATTCACTTCAAGCAGATCGTCCCGCCCGAGGGTGTCGATGTGTTCATGGTTGCGCCGAAGGGTCCCGGTCACCTCGTCCGCCGTACGTTCACGGAGGGCTCGGGCGTTCCGGCCGTTTTTGCCGTCGAGAAGGATGAGACGGGCAAGTGCTTTGAGATCGCGCTCGCCTATGCGCGCGGCGTTGGTTCGACGCGCTCCGGCGTGCTCCAGACGACGTTCCGCGACGAGACGGAGGAGGATCTCTTCGGTGAGCAGTGCGTGCTCATGGGCGGTGTCTGCCAGCTCATGCAGACGGGCTTCGAGGTGCTCGTCGAGGCCGGTTATCCGCCTGAGATGGCGTACTTCGAGTGCTTCCATGAGATGAAGCTCATCGTCGATCTCTGCTACGAGGGCGGCATGACGAAGATGCGCCAGTCCTGTTCCGACACGGCGGAGTACGGTGACTACATGATCGGACCGCGCATCATCACGGAGGAGACGAAGAAAGAGATGAAGAAGGTTCTCAAAGAGATCCAGGACGGCACCTTCGCCCGCAACTGGCTGCTCGAGAACCGTGCCGCCGGCCGTGCGAACTTCCTCGCACAGCGCCGTCTCCACAAGGAGCATCAGATCGAGCAGGTTGGCGCACAGCTGCGCAATATGATGCCGTGGCTGCGTGACAAGAAAGAACTCGAATTCTAAGAAATCGCTGATTCTCTATTCTATATGAAAAAGAAGTCTTTCCACGCGGAGAGACTTCTTTTTTCAAAGACTTCGGAGATGGGAAAGCCTGCCATCTCGGAGGATTTTAGGAGGGCAATATGGGCATGAATATGAGCGAGAAGATTCTCGCACGCCATGCGGGGCTGGATCATGTTGAGGCGGGGCAGCTCGTCACCTGCAGGCTCGACATGGTGCTCGCAAACGATGTGACGGGGCCCCCGTCGATCAAGGAGTTTGAAAAGACGGGCCGCCCCGTCTTCGACCGGACGAAGATCGCGCTGATCCCCGACCATTTCCAGCCGGCAAAGGACATCAAGTCCTCGGAGCTGGCGAAGATCATGCGTGACTTTGCACGCAAACATGACATCCTGCACTACTATGAACAGGGGCGTGTCGGCATCGAACACGTTATTCTCCCCGAGAAGGGCATTGTCGGCCCCGGCATGCTGACGATCGGCGCGGACTCGCACACCTGCACCTACGGCGCGGTGAACGGCTTCTCGACGGGTGTCGGCACGACTGATCTGGCGGTCGGCATGGCGACGGGTGAGGCGTGGTTCAAGGTGCCTGAGGCGATCAATGTGCATTTGACGGGAAAGAAGCCTGCCGACATCAGCGGCAAGGATGTGATCCTCACGCTGATCGGCATGATCGGCGTGGACGGCGCGCTCTATCAGAGCCTTGAGTTCACGGGCGAGGGCGTGGCGGATCTCACGATGACCGACCGTTTGACGATTGCCAATATGGCAATCGAGGCGGGCGCGAAGAACGGCATTTTCCCGTACGATGATGTGTGCAAGGAATACGTCGAGGGGCGCATGACGGGCGTGTTTGAGCCCGTGAACCCGGACCCCGACGCGCAGTACGCACGCACGGTGGAGATCAACCTCAGCGAGCTGCGCCCCGTTGTCTCGTTCCCGCATCTGCCGGAGAACACGAAACGCGTCATGGATATCGCAGAGCCGATTGTGATTGATCAGGTGGTGATCGGCTCGTGTACGAACGGACGGCTCGAGGACATGGAGATCGCGGCGAAGATCCTCAAGGGGCATACGGTGCATGAGCGCGTGCGCTGCATTGTCATTCCCGGTTCGCCGTGGGTCTATCAGGAGTCGATGCGGCGCGGCTACCTCGAGATCTTCATGGAGGCGGGTGCGGCGATCTCCACACCGACCTGCGGGCCGTGTCTCGGCGGCTACATGGGCATTCTCGCGGCTGGTGAGCGCTGCGTTTCGACGACGAACCGCAATTTCCGCGGACGCATGGGACACGTCGACAGCGAGGTCTATCTCGCAGGTCCGCACGTTGCGGCGGCGAGTGCGATACTGGGGCGGATTGCAGCCCCTGAGGAGGTGGCATGATGTTCGAGGGAAAGGTCTGGCGCTACGGCGACAACATCGACACGGACGTTATCATTCCCGCGCGTTATCTCAACACGTTCGAACCGAAAGCGCTCGCGGCGCACTGCATGGAGGACATCGACACGACGTTCGCCGGGAACGTGGCAGAGGGCGACATCATGGTCGGCGGACGCAATTTCGGCTGCGGCTCTTCGCGTGAGCACGCACCGATTGCGATTGCGGCGTCGGGCGTGCCTGTCGTGATCGCGGCGAGCTTTGCGCGCATCTTCTACCGCAACGGCATCAATATCGGTCTGCCGCTCCTTGAGATCGGCGACGCGGTGGAGAAGATCAGTGCGGGCGACCGTCTGCGCGTGGACACGGCGACGGGTGCGATCGAAAATCTGACGACGGGCGACACGTTCCACGCGCATCCCCTGCCGGGATTCGTGCAGGACATCGCGCGTGCGGGCGGTCTGCTGAACTATATTCGTGAGAATGGGGGCTTCCGTCATGGCGTATAAGATTGCAGTCGTCCCCGGCGACGGCATTGGGCAGGAGATCACAACGGAAGCCGTGCGCGTGCTGCAGGCGGTCGATGCGAAATTCTCACTCGGGCTGACGTACGAGACGCGCGACGCGGGCGGTACGGCATACGATAAATTCGGCACGCCGCTGCCTGAGGACACACTCGCGGTCTGCAAGGCATCGGACGGCGTACTCTTCGGTGCGGTCGGCGGGACGAAGTGGGACAGTGTGGAGCCTGCCCTGCGCCCCGAGCGTGCGATTCTGGGACTGCGCAAGGGGCTTGGCCTCTATGCAAATCTGCGCCCCGTGAAGGTCGCGGATGCACTTATCGAGCACTCGCCGCTGAAGCCGGAACTCGTACGCGGTGTCGATCTCGTCATCGTGCGCGAGCTGATCGGCGGCATCTACTTCGGAGAGAAATGCGAGTCCGAGCAGGTGGATGGTGCAGAGCGTGCGTGGGACATGGAGAACTACTCCGTGCCCGAGGTGGAGCGCATCGCACGTCTCGCGTTCGAGACGGCACGTCTGCGCCGCGGCAAGGTCACGTCCGTGGACAAGGCGAACGTGCTCGCGACCTCGCGGCTCTGGCGACGCACGGTGACGACACTTGCACCGGAGTACGGCGATGTCGTCCTCGACCATCTCTATGTGGACAACTGCGCCATGCAGCTTGCCGTGCGTCCGACGCAGTTCGATGTGATCGTGACGGGCAACCTCTTCGGCGATATCCTCTCGGATGAGGCGGCGGTGATCGGCGGCTCGATTGGCCTGATGCCGTCTGCATCCATCGGTACGGGAACGAGCCTCTTTGAGCCGATCCACGGCAGTGCGCCTGACATCGCAGGGCAGGGCATCGCAAACCCGCTCGGGACGATTCTCTCGGCGGCGATGCTCCTGCGCTACGCTCTGCGCGAAGAAGCTGCGGCGGACGCTGTCGAGGCTGCGGTGGATGCGGCACTTGCGGACGGCAAGCGCACGGCTGACATCTACATCGAGGGAAGCGGCTGTACGAAGGTCGGCACAACCGAAATGACCGATGCCGTGCTTGCCCATTTGTAAAGTATGCATATGAAAAGGGAATGCCCGCGCGGGCATTCCCTTTTCGTATGCATAAAATTACTCCGTCGCTGCGTGCCTTTTCATGATATATCTCCACCGGACAAACAGTGCGAGCAGGAGGAGGATCGCGCCTGCCGTCGGGAAAAGATAGTGCATGCCGAGGTAGGTTGCGACGATGCCGCCGAGGAGCGGTCCCGTTGCGCCGCCAATTTGCTGTGCGGAAAAGAGAAGCCCAAAGACGCTTCCTTTGAGCTGCGGGGGGGTATGCTGGGCAATGATTGCGTTCAGCGAGGGCTGAATCCCTGCGATAAAGAGCCCAACGCCGAACTGCATGACGGCGAACGGCATGAGCGTATCGGGAATGCCCTGCAGGGTGAACATGATTCCTCCGAACAGCATGGCGAGGAACATGGAGTTGAAGTAGGTGCGCCGCGTGCCGTAGATGCCCCAGAGCGGTGCGGCAATTGCCCCCGCGATCCCGCTGAGAGAGAATACCGCACCTGCGACAAAGACGATGTTGTCCATGGAGCCCGCAAGTGCCTTGATGTAGGTCGTGATGACGGGCATGAGGATATAGAGCACCATTTGTGCGAGCGTGCTCACAATCATCATCGTGCGCAGGATCGGGATGTGCCAGAGGTGCGTCGGATTTTTTTCCTCTGCCGTAAGCGGCACGGTATTTTTCGGCATCGGCGGTTCTTTGATGATAAACGTAAAGGCAAGAAAGTTGATGAAGAGCGCCAGACCGCCGATGTAGAAACTCGCACGCATGCCGAACGCCTCCGCGAGCACGCCGCCGAGCAGAGGCCCTACAACTCCGCCTGCCGTGAGAGTGCCCTGCATGATGCCGAGCGAGAAACCGAGCCGTTCGCGCGGCGCATAGAGCGTCATGATGGCGAGATCCATCGGCCATAGCCCCGAGGCAAAACCCTGAAAGACGCGTACGACGATGAGCTGTTCGGGCGAGGTGACAATACCGCCGAGCAGATAGCTGATCGAGATGAGAAGACTCGCGCGCATCGCCATGAGACGCTTTCCTTTGCGGTCAGCAATGCGCCCCCAGATCGGCGCCATCACCGCCGAGATGAGGAAGGTCACGGAGAACGCCAGCCCCGCCCAGAGATTGACTGCGGCATCGTCCACGCCGAGTTCGATGGTCAGATACATCGGCAGGAATGGAATGATCATCGTATAGCTTGCCGACATGAAGAGTACGTTGCACGTGAGCAGGGCGAGAACCAGTTTCCAAGTCATGGCAGCACCTCTTTCCATCAGCAAATCTTACCTGTATTCTACCACGTTTTTTAGAAAATGAAACAAAAACCCCGGGACGAAATACCTAGACATTGATTTTCTGAAAACTTTATGCTATGATATTTTTAACAGAAAACGCGCGCCCATATGGCGGCGTCATAGAATACCGCAACACCGTCTGCCGTGCGTCATTTGCGGCAGATTTTTTCGAAAGTAAGGATTGCTCATGAAACACATCGTTGTAGACTTGGAGATGAACCCTGTCGCGAAGGAACACAGGGAAATCCGCAGAAAACTCAACGGGGAGATCATCGAGATCGGCGCCGTTCGACTCAACGAGAACTTTGAACAGGAGGATGAGTTCCAGTGCTACGTCTGCCCTGAGTACGGGATGGTGAAGAAGCACATCACCGAGCTCACGGGCATCACCCAGGAGAAGGTTGCGGGACATCCCGTATTTGCCGAGCGCTTTCATTCATTCGTCAACTGGATCGGCGAATCAGAGACGAAGATCTACTCGTGGAGCATGTCCGATATCAAGCAGCTGCGCAAGGAATGCCGGCTGAAGCTGCCCGACTTCGATGTGAACTGGCTCGATACGCGCTGGGTCGACCTGCAGCAGGCATTCGATGATCGCTTGGGGCTGCACAACAGCCTTGCCTTGAAGCACGCGCTCGGTGCGATGGGACGCAGATTCGAGGGGAGTCAGCACTCCGCACTCGCCGACGCGCTCAACACGAGCGCAGTTCTCACACTCATGCAGGATGACGCACGGTTTCGCGAGACCATGCGTCCCGTCCTCGAAATCCTCGAACCGAGCGAGGGTCTCTCCGACTCCATCGGCGAACTCTTCCCCGATCTGGAGAAGTTGAAGAATAATCTGTAATGAGCAGAGCGCCCGCGAAGAAATTCGGTGGTGCTCTTTTTGTATGCACAACAAAAAGCCGCCCGTATGGGCGGCTTTACAAATCGAGTTGGTGGAGATGAGGAGAATCGAACTCCTGTCCGAAGATAATGCTACATGGATTTCTCCGAGCGCAGTCTGTGCTCTGCTTTAAGTATGCCGCCGCCCGCAGACAGGCTGCGACGTACCGATCACGACAGAGTTCCCGTGCGAGTTATCGTGCGATGGCTCGCAGGTATCCCGCGTCTTTCCCCTTTATCCATCCGTGCGGGAGGCAGACGGAAAGGGGCTGGCTTAAGCCGCCAGAGCGTAGTCTTCGTTTGCTTTTATGTTTAAATAAAAGGTTCACCTTACTAACGGGTTGATGACCCCCCGGCTCGCTGTCCACATACCATCCATCCCCGTCGAGACCATTACATCCCCGATAATGGAAGCATGTGTGCTTATCTGATATAATAGCAGATGCTGTGCGCCGTGTCAAATCACGTTTCCTTTGTTTTTTCTTGCAAGATGGAAAAAATTTTAGTATCATGTAAAAGAATTCGAATATGTCAGAGTCCGAGGAGGATATGACTTGCAAAGAGAGAGAACGCTGGCATCGCGTGTGATCTACGACGGCATTGGGCTGCACGCGGGGAAGCCGGTACATATGGAACTCGCCCCGGCGGCACCGGGGACGGGGATCGTATTTGCGCGTTCCGATATGCCCGCCGAAAAGCCCGTTGCCGCAACGGCGGCAAATGTGACGGCAACGCTCCGTGCGACGACGATCGGTGCGGGCACGCTGAAATTCTTCACGATCGAGCATCTGATGAGTGCGCTCCATGTGCATGGGATTGACAACTGCCTCGTGACGCTCGATGCGGAGGAACCGCCCGTAGTGGACGGCAGTGCACGTACGTTCTTCCGCCTGATTGCGCAGGCGGGAACGGCAGAGCAGGATGCGGAGCGGCATGAGACGGTGATTGACCGTGTCTACCGTGTGGACAACGGCAGTCACTTTGTCATGGCAATCCCCTATGACGGACTGCGTGTCTCGTTCACCTCACTGAACGATCATCCGCTGATCGGCGTGCAGTATTACGATATCGAGGTCACACCCGAGACATATGAAAAGGAGATTGCGCCCGCACGGACGATCGCCTACGAGAAGGAAATCGCGGCGCTGCAGGCAAACGGTCTCGGTCTCGGCGGCTCACTTGAAACGGTGATTGTCTATAACGATGAAGGGTGGATGAATCCGCTCAACTTCCCGAATGAGCTCGTACGGCACAAGATTCTCGATGTGCTCGGGGATCTGCGGCTCGCGGGGATCATTCGCGGCCATATCATTGCGGTTGCGTCGGGGCACGCGCTCAACACGGCACTCGCAAAACGGATTGCAGAGGAGAGGGACTAGCATGACTTTGGACATCAATGAGATTCAGCAGATTCTGCCGCATCGCCCGCCGATGCTGCTTGTTGATCGGATTATAGATCTGGTGCCGTTCAAATCGGCGACAGGCATCAAGTGCGTGACGATGAACGAGCCGTTCTTCCTCGGACATTTCCCGGGGCATCCGATCATGCCCGGCGTCCTGCTCCTCGAGGGCATGGCACAGGTGGGCGGCGTGACAATGCTCTACCCCGAGGAGCACCGCGGCAAACTTGCGCTCTTTGGCGGAATGGAGAACGTGAAGTTCAAGCGTCCCGTTGTACCCGGTGATGTCGTTGTGACAAAGGCGGAGCTCGTGCGCGTGCGCAGCGTGTTCGGCGTGCTGCACGCGGATGCGTATGTCGAAGATGAACTCGTCGCTTCGGCGGATTTTAAATTCGCACTGAAAGACGGAAACGATCTCTAAATATAGTGAAAAATGTAGGAAAACCGGACATAATCCACCGAAAAAGAGGATTATTCGGCGATAACGGCTGATTTTCAGAGGTGAAAGAAAAGCGTTCCTGCCGGATATTAACAGAGAGTGGAATATGTCTGCCCCAAATTCGTTTGGGGCTGAAGGAGTTGAAATAGATGACAGGCAGCAGCAAGGTACTTGCCTACATCCATGAGACGGCGGTGGTTGCGCCGACGGCGCGCATCGCGAAGAACGTGGAGATCGGCCCCTATGCGGTCATCTCGGATCATGTCCAGATCGGCGAGGGGACGAAGATTGGTCCGCACGTCGTGATCAAGGAGTGGACGCAGATCGGCCGCGACTGCCATATCTTCCAAGGCGCGTCGATCGGCGAGGTGCCGCAGGATCTGAAGTTCAAGGGCGAGAAGAGCTATACGTTCATCGGCGACCGTACGACGATCCGCGAGTGCGCGACGGTGCACCGCGCGACGGGCGAGGGCGAGGAGACACGCATCGGCGACGACTGTCTGCTGATGGCGTATACGCATATCGCACACAACTGTGTGCTTGGCAACCGCATCATCATGAGCAATGCAGCGATGCTCGCGGGGCACGCGATCGTTGAGGACGGCGTCGTGATCGGCGGCATGGCGGGTGTACACCAGTTTGTCAAGATCGGCCGCAATGCGATGATCGGCGGAACATCGAAGCTCGTGCAGGATGTTGTGCCGTTTACAATGGTGGACGGACATCCAGCGCGTGCCGTGGGGCTGAACAGCGTCGGCATCTCGCGTGCAGGCATTCCGATTGACGTGCGCCGCCGCATCAAACAGGCATACAAGATTCTCTATCGTTCGGGGCTGAATCTCACACAGGCGATTGCAGTCATCGAGCAGGAGGTGGACTCCTGCGAGGAGGTCGATCATCTCCTGCGCTTCCTCCGCAATGCGGAGCGTGGAATCTGCCGCGAACGTCATGAGGATGAGTGAGGGATAAAGCATGGAAAAACTGGGTCTGCTCGCGGGTGTTGGGCATCTGCCCGCCGCATGTGCACGCGCAGCACGTGCGCTCGGTTACGAGGTGCACGCGATTGCCCTGCTGCCGGACTGCGATCCGGAGCTGAAGGATGCGGCGTCGGTCTACCGTGAGATCAGCATCGGCTCGATTGGTGCGATTCTTGCCTATCTTCAGCAGGAGGGCATCGGCAAGGTCACGATGATCGGCAAGGTGACGAAGGAGCTGCTCTTTACGGGGGCAATTCAGCCCGATGAGATGCTGCGCAGTATGCTCATGCAGCTGCCGAACCAGAACGACGATACGATTATGATGATGTTCGTCGGTGCTCTCATGAAGGTCGGCGTGACACCGCTCGACCAGACGGCACTCATCAAGCCGCTGATGCCGTCGGCGGGCGTGCTGACAAGTCGTGCCCCGAGCGATGCCGAGCGTGCGGATATGGAGTATGGTCTGCAGATGGCGCGCGAGATCGGACGGCTCGATGTGGGACAGACCGCCGTGGTGAAGAACCGCGCGGTGATGGCACTCGAGGCGATCGAGGGGACGGATGCGTGCATTCGCCGCGGCGGTCAGCTCGCGGGCGGCGGTGCGGTCGTCGCAAAGGCGGCAAAGCCACAGCAGGACAGTCGTTTCGATGTGCCGGCGGTCGGACTGGATACGATCGAGTCGCTCGTCGCGGCAAAGGCATCTGCACTCGTCATCGAGGCGGACAAGACGCTTTTCATCGACAGGGAGCGTGCGGTGGCACTCGCTGAGGCAAACGGCATCACGATTGCGGCGATGCAATGAATATAAGGAGGTCTTGCCCACTTGAAAATCATGCTTTCGGCGGGGGAGACCTCGGGCGACCTTCACGGGGCAGCGCTTGCGCGTGAACTGCGTGTGCTCGACCCCTCTGTTTCGCTGATCGGTTTCGGCGGCGCAGAGATGGAGGCGGCGGGTGTCGTCCTCCGTCAGAACTATGTGAACTACAACATCATGGGGATCTCGGCAGTTCTCATGAACCTTAGGCGGATCTTTGCCCTCCTTGACGATCTTACACGGCTCATGGAGGAGGAGCGTCCGGATGTGCTCGTCATCATCGACTATCCGGATTTTAATTGGCGGCTCGCAGCGCGGGCGAAAGAGCGGGGGATCCCCGTTTTTTCTTATATTCCGCCCTCTGCATGGGCGTGGCGCAAGGGACGCGCAAAGTCCTGCGCCGCGCTCGCGGATGAGATCGTTGCGATCTTCCCGCACGAACTTCCGCCCTATGAGAACGTGGGAGCGAACATCTCCTTTGTCGGCAATCCACTCGTCGATACGGTACATGCGGAGATGGGGGCGGAGGAGGTACGAAGCCACTTTGGCATTCGTACGGAGGATGTACCAATCCTTCTGATGCCCGGCAGCCGCCGCGAGGAGATCGAGCGGCTGCTCCCGCCCATGCTTGGTGCGGCAGAGATCTTGGCAGCGTGCGACTCTGCGCGACGATTTTTCCTGCCCGTGGCGGGCGGCGTGGATGTCGCGCAGATCAAGAAACATCTTGAGAACTCCTCTGTGGAGGTCACGCTCACGCACGATGCACGCTATGCACTCATGGGCATTGCACGCGCGGCAATCGCAGCATCGGGGACGGTCATCATGGAGGCGGCAATCATGGGGCTGCCTGCCGTTGTTCTCTACCGTATGTCCGCGCTCTCCTACCTTGTCGGGCGGCTGCTTGTCGACGTACCGCGCTTTTCTCTGCCGAACATCCTTGTCGGAGAGACGTTTGAGACGGAGCTGCTGCAGGATGCCGTGCAGCCCGCACGCATTGCCGAGGCCATGGAGCGGATCATCGCAGACGGCACGGAGCGTGACTACGTGACGGAACACCTTGCGCGTGCCGTCGCACTCCTCGGAGAGCCGCACGCCGCCCGCCGCGTCGCAGAGAAGATTCTCGCGCTGGGGAAGCACGCATAATACATTTTCCACTAGGAGAACTATGAAAAATTATACGAGACTGCTCGCCTATATGCGGCCGTACGTGAACAAGTTTGCTCTTGCGATCGTGTGCATCATTCTCGCCTCAGGGGCGAACCTCTATGTCCCGTGGATCATCAAGGACATGATCGACGACGTGCTTGCCGATAAGAATATGGCGCTTCTGAACGCCATCTGCATCGGCATCGTCGTCATCTTTTTCCTGCGCGGGATTTTTTACTTTGGGCAGTCCTATCTCGTCTCCTACATCGGGCAGAAGGTCATCATCGACGTGCGCGAGGTCATGTTCCGAAAGTTCCAGCGGATGCCGCTCGCATACTATGATCGTCACCAGACGGGTGAGATCATGAGCTTCGTCACAAACGACGTTGCCGCGATCCAGTCCGCGCTCGTGGACAACCTTATCGATCTCGTAACGGAGGGATGTATCCTCATCGGCTCGCTCGTCCTCATGTTCTACCTCGATTGGAAACTCTCTCTCCTGACGCTCGTCGTCATTCCGATGGTCGGACAGGCGATGAAGATCTTCGGGCGCAAGATCAAGAAGTCGAGCAATGTCATTCAGGAGCGTCTTGCCGAGATTACGGCGCTCCTGCAGGAGAGCTTTTCCGCAACGCGGGTCGTGAAATCCTTTGTGCGCGAGGACTATGAGATCGACCGTTTCGTCCGCAGCAATCAGCGCAATTTCGACGCCGTGATGAAGAATGTGCAGCAGACGAGCATGCTCACGCCGACGGTCGAATTCCTTGCGGCGATCGCCGTCACGTTCATTGTCTGGTTCGGCGGCTATGAGGTTGTCAACGGCGACATCACGGCGGGTGCGTTCGTCGCGTTCCTCACGTACGCTGTAAACCTCGCAAATCCCGTCAAGCGGCTCTCGCGCATCTACGGAAACCTGCAAAAGGCGATGGCGGCGGTCGACCGTGTATTCAGCGTGGTCGATCTTGAGGAGAGCATTACGGACAAAGCGGACGCACAGGTACTTCCGCCCGTAGAAGGGCGCGTGCGGTTCGAGAATGTGACGTTCTCCTATAAGGAGGGGCGGCGTGCGCTCGATGGCATCTCGCTCGAGGCGGCACCGGGCGAGATGATTGCCTTTGTCGGCCCCTCGGGTGCGGGAAAATCCACGATCGCAAACCTCATTCCGCGTTTCTATGAGGTGGACAGCGGTACGATCACCGTTGACGGACATGACATCCGCGACGTGACGCTTGCATCTCTGCGCGGGCAGATTGGCCTTGTGCCGCAGGAGACGATGCTGTTCTCCACGACCATCCGCGAGAATATCCGCTATGGGCGACTCGATGCGACGGATGCGGAGATCGAAGAGGCGGCGCGTGCGGCGAACGCACATAACTTCATCATGGAGCTCGAGCACGGCTATGATACGCAGATCGGTGAGCGCGGCGTCAGCATCTCGGGCGGGCAGCGGCAGCGCATTGCGATTGCGCGTGCGATCCTCAAAGATCCGCGCATTCTCATCCTTGACGAGGCGACCTCTGCGCTCGATACGGAGAGTGAGAAGATCGTGCAGGCGGCGCTCGACAATCTCATGGTCGGACGCACGAGCTTTGTCATTGCACATCGTCTCTCGACGGTATTTAACGCTGACCGCATCTACGTGATCGACGGCGGCCGCATCGTGGAGCAGGGGGCGCACGAGGAGCTCCTGGCAAAGGGCGGGCTCTATCAGCATCTCTATGACATTCAGTTTCGGGGAGAGTGATTATGAGATTTCTGTATAACTTAGCGGCAATCCTCATCGTCACCATCATCATACCGATCTTCATGCTGCGCGCGACACGCGAGCGCGGCTTTGTGGAACGCATCAAGCAGAGCTTTGGATTCTACCCGCAGGACACGATTGACAAGGTCGCGGGCAAAAATGCGATCTGGGTACACGCGGCATCCGTCGGCGAGATCGTGGCGACGAGCCCTCTCGTGCGCGAGTTCCGAAAAATGTTCCCGGACAGCCCCATCCTCGTTTCGGTTGTCACGACAGGCGGCTACGAGATGGCACACCGCATCATCAAGGATGCGGACGCGATCATCTACTTTCCGCTCGACCTGCCCTTTCTTGCCTCACGCGTCGTGGGACGCATCCGTCCGCGCGTGTTCCTGCCCGTGGAGACGGAACTCTGGCCGAACTTCCTGAAGAAGGCAAAGCAGCTTGACGTGCCCGTCATGATGGTCAACGGGCGCATCAGTGACCGCAGTGTCAAGCAGTACAAATACCTGCTCGGGATGCTGCGCGAGATGATCGGAACGGTGAAATGCTTTGCTATGCAGTCGAGCATTGACGCTGACTATATCATGCGTCTCGGCGCACCGCGCGAGCTCGTCACGGTCACGGGCAACACGAAGTTTGATCAGGCGTATACGAGCGTCAGCCCCGAAGAGCGGGCGGCGCTCATTCAGGAGCTTGGGCTCACGGGGGCGAGTCATATCATGATCGCGGGCTCAACCCATCGCGGCGAGGAGGAGCTGGTACTCGCGGCGTTTGCCGCCGTGCGCGAGCGTGAGCCGAATGTGCGGCTGATCATTGCACCGCGTGAGGTACTGCGTACGATCGAAGTCGAGCACCTCTGTCACAAGGCGGGCTTTACCGTCAATACCCGCAAGAACCTGCAAAAGGGAGCCGAGGGCGGCGAGGACATCGTCATTCTCGACACGGTCGGCGAGCTCGGGCGCGTCTACGGACTTGGTGATGTGATCTACATCGGCGGCAGCCTGATTCCGCACGGCGGGCACAACATCCTTGAACCCGCGGCGCACGGCAAGGCGATCATCGTCGGCAACCAGATGTTCAATTTCAAGGACATCCACGCACTCTTCCGCAACCGCAGTGCCGTTGTGACGGTCACGAACGGGGAGGAACTGACGCGCGAGACGCTGCGCCTCTTTGGGGATGCTGCCGAGCGAGAACGCCTCGAGCGTGAGACGCTTGCCATCATCAATGAAAACAAGGGCGCATCTGCGAAGTCTGCGCAGATTCTTGTGGATATGCTTGCGGCGTACGAGGCACGGCGTGCCCTTCGTGCGCAGGAGCGCATCAGTGCCCATCGGGTGCGCGCGACGCAGAAGGTCGCGAACTTCCAGACATACTTCATTGATCTCGTCCATGACAAGGACGTACGCGGCGTTTCGCGCAGGCTTATCATGGGGGTGTTCTATGCCTTCTCTCTCATCTACGAGCAGCTCGTCAATCTGAAGCTGACGATGTATCGCCTCGGCTGGGCGAAAAAGGAGCAGCTGCCCTGCTTTGTCATCAGCCTTGGCAATGTCACAGTCGGCGGTACGGGCAAGACACCGACAGCACAACACCTTGCACGCGCGATTCACGAGATGGGCTATCGTGTCGCAATTCTCAACCGAGGCTACCGCGCGAAGTGGCGCGGTGAGGTTGGCATTGTCTCCGACGGGCATACACTGAAGATGGATGCGGAGACGGCGGGAGACGAGGCGTTCATGCTTGCAAAGCATCTGCCGGATGTGCCCGTGCTCATTGGTCCGCAGCGCGCCGTGACGGGGCGCTATGCGATCGAGCACTTCGGCGCAGAGGTGGCGATCCTCGACGACGGCTATCAGCACTGGCAGCTCGCGCGTGATATGGATATTCTCCTCGTGGACGCGGTGAACGTGTTCGGCAATGGCTATCTCCTGCCGCGCGGCACACTGCGTGAGCCGCTCTCACATATCGACCGCGCGGATGTCTGCCTTATGACAAAGGTCGATCAGGCGGCACCGGGGGCGATTCAGCATATCTGGGAGACGTTCCGCAGCTACAACCAGGACGGGCTCATCATCGAGAGTATTCATCAGCCGCGCCAGTTCGTGCGGCTCTCCGACTGGTACGAGGACATCGCTGCGGGCGGCGTTCCCGCCACTGAGATGGAGGGCAAAAAGGTACTCGCTGTCTCCGCGATCGGAAACCCCGCCTCGTTTGAGCAGACGCTTGCCGATCTCGGGGTTGAGATGGTCGAGAGCATGCGTTACCCCGATCACCACGACTACGGTGAACGCGATATGGCGGAGGTGCTGTACCGCGCGGAGACGCTTGGAGTCGAGGCGATCGTCATCACGGAGAAGGATGCGGTGAAGGTGCCGGCGGATGTTGTACGCGCGAAGTGGCGCATCCCGATGTATGTTATTTCGGTCGAAGTGACGTTCCAGAAGGGGCAGGAGGAGTTCTTCCATGCGCTCGAGGAGCAGCTTGCGGCGAAGCTGAGACCTGCGGTTTAGTATAGTCTTGTGAAGGTGATTGTATGAAAGTTCTCTGCATTATTCCCGCGCGCTACGCATCCACGCGGCTGCCGGGGAAACCCCTGCGCGAGATTGCGGGCAAGCCCATGATCGTTCGTGTCTACGAGCGCGCCGTGCGGGCAAAGCTCGTGCAGGACGTTGTTGTCGCAACGGATGATGAGCGCATCCGTGCTGCCGTCGAGGAACACGGCGGACGCGCCGTCATGACGCGTACCGATCACGCGACGGGGACGGATCGTCTCGCCGAGGTCGCAGAGAAGATGCAGGATTATGACCTCATCATCAACGTGCAGGGCGATGAGCCTCTCATCGACCCTGCCGTGATTGACGCGCTTGTTGAGCCCTTTCTCGCAGATGAAACGCTGCCGATGGCGACGGCAAAGACGCTCCTCGCAGATGAGGAGGAGATGGCAAATCCGAACAACGTCAAGGTCATCACAGACCTCACGGGCAACGCTCTCTATTTCTCACGTGCCCGTATCCCATATGCGCGGAATGCGGGGACAAAGGTATACAAGCATATCGGAATCTATGCCTACCGCCGCGATTTTCTGCTTGATTACGCACGTATGGCGCAGACCCCGCTCGAGCTTTCCGAGTCCCTCGAGCAGCTGCGCGCGCTCGAGAACGGACACACGATCCGCGTTATCGAAACGGACGCCGTCTTTATCGGCGTCGACACGGAGGACGATCTCGCGGCGGTCAACGAAGAGTACATGAGACGTGGGATTCATTGACCTTTTCGCGTGAAAATTCTATAATAATGATTGTGAATTTCGCATTTCATAGATGCAGATGATGACACGATTGTTGAAAGGAGCCATGAAGATGAACAAAGTGAAGCTGGCGAATTTTGAGATCGGCGGCGGTGAGCCGCTGGTACTTCTTGCAGGACCCTGCGTCCTCGAAGGACTCGAGCACTCGCTCATGATCGGGCGCGGCATCAAGGAGATCACGGATCGTCTCGGCATTCCCTATGTATTCAAGGCATCCTTTGACAAGGCGAATCGATCCGCCTACCACAGCTTTCGCGGCCCGGGACTGGAAGAGGGCGTAAAGATTCTGGGGCAGATCCGCGCGGAACTTGGTGTGCCTGTCGTGACGGACATTCACGAGACCTCGCAGGCGGAGCCTGTCGCGAAGGTCGCGGACATCCTCCAGATCCCCGCGTTCCTCTCGCGTCAGACCGACCTTCTGCACGCGGCGGCGCAGACGGGAGCTGTTGTCAACGTGAAGAAGGGACAGTTCCTCTCGCCGAACGATATGCGCAATGTCGTCGATAAGATTCACGAGAGCGGCAGTGACCGCATACTGCTCACGGAGCGCGGCGAGAGCTTCGGCTACAACAACCTCGTTGTGGATATGCGCGCATTTCCGATCATGCGCAGCTTTGGCTACCCTGTGATCTTCGACGGCACCCACAGCGTACAGCTGCCGGGCGGTGCTGGAACGAGCTCGGGCGGTCAGCGCGAGTATGTTGAGTACCTCGTGCGCGCGGCGGTTGGTGCGGGCGTTGACGGACTCTTCCTTGAGGTGCACGACAACCCGCCTGAGGCACTCTCGGACGGTGCGAACATGGTTTATCTCGACAAGCTCGAGGAGCTCCTGAAGGATGCCCTTGCGATCTACGAAGTTGTGCGGAAAAAGCTGAACTAGGAGAAATATATGGCACAGAGTATTCGAGAGAAAGCAATCGAGACCTTGAAACTCGAAGCACAGGCAGTCGCACAGCTTGCAGAGCGCATTGACGACGATTTCGAGGCGGCCGTGCGCGCCATTTTGGACTGCAAGGCACGTGTTGTCGTCACCGGCATGGGCAAATCCGGTCACGTCGGACGCAAGATTGCCGCAACGCTTGCGAGTACGGGCACGCCGTCTTTCTTTATGCACCCTGCCGAGGCTTTCCACGGTGATCTCGGCATGGTGACGGAGGATGACATCGTCATTGCCATTTCGAACAGCGGTGAATCAAACGAGGTGGTCAACATCCTCTCGATCATCCACCGCATCGGCGCACGGATCGTCGCCATGTGCGGCCGGCGAAACTCCCAGCTCGGGCGCAGTGCGGACTTCTACATCGATATCGGTGTCGAGCGTGAAGCGTGCCCGCTGGGACTCGCCCCGACGAGCTCCACGACGGCGACACTCGCGATGGGTGACGCGATCGCAATGGCACTCATGGAAGCGCGCGACTTCAAGAAGGAGGACTATGCCCTCTTCCATCCGGGCGGTGCGCTCGGGCGCAAGCTGCTCCTCACGGTTGCGAACGTGATGCACACGGGGGATGAAAATCCTGTTGTGCCCTATCATACGACGGCAAAGGATGCACTTTTCGTCATGACGGACAAGGGCCTCGGCGCCGTCTCTGTCGTCGATGCGGACGGCAAATTTATCGGGCTTGTCACCGATGGGATTATTCGGCGTGCGCTGGCGCAGGACTATACCTTTTTGGATAAGGATGTGGAGAGCATCATGTTTGCTACGCCGCTCACAATCGCGCCGGATAAGATGGCGGCAGCGGCGCTCTCCGTCATGGAGAAGCATCAGCCGCGTCCCGTCACAGTTCTGCCCGTTGTCGACGCGGCGGGCGTGCCCGTCGGCATTGTACATTTGACCGATCTTCTGCGTCAGGGGGTTGTGTGATGCCGATTCGAGAGGGCGCAATAGAGTGCGCGAAGAAAATCAAATGCGTGATCCTCGACGTGGACGGGGTGCTCACGGATGGGGGGGTCTACGTCGCCCCCGACGGGAGCGAGCTCTACAAGCCGTTCTTTGCACGGGACGGGCTTGTCATCTCGCTGGCACCGAGAGCAGCACTTATGACCGCCATCATTACGGGCCGTTCGTCTGCAATTGTCGAGCATCGTGCCAAGGAGCTGCATATCGATCTCGTCTATCAGGGCTGCCGCAATAAATGTACCGCCTACGCAGACATCAAGGCGAAAACGGGGCTGACGGACGAGGAGATCGCCTACATCGGTGATGACATCATTGATCTTCCCGTGATGCACATGGTTGGACTGCCCTGCGCGGTGGGCGATGCTGTGCCAGAGGTAAAGGACGCAGCGCAGATCATCGCGAATGAACGCGGCGGACACGGTGCCGTGCGTGAAATCTATGAAATTATCCTAAAGACGCAGGGGCGGTGGGATGAGATTCTTACGGCATTTCAAACGAATGTTGATGAAGTTGCCCAATAACTGGAAGAGGAGGTGCGGCAGTGCTCTATAATACACTCATGTTTCTAAGCTGGCTCGCGTGCCGCACCCCGCGTCCCATCCTGCTCGCTGCGGGCTGGGTGCTCGGCAATCTCTACTATCTCCTGATCCCGAAGATGCGCCGCCGCGCTGTAGAGCATATGATGCCTGCGCTCGACATTGACGAAGCGGAGGCAAAGAAGCTTGTGCGCGCCTCTTTTATCAATATGGCGCGCAACGTCCTCGACATTCTCGCGATGCCCATGCTGAATGAGGAGAACCTCAGTGAGTACATCGAGATCGACCATCTCGAACGGATGCAGGAGGCACTCGCCGAGGGGCATGGTGTGGTCGTCCTCACAGGGCATGTCGGCTGCTGGGAGTGGCTGTCGGCGGCGTTCACGCTGAACGGGATTCCCGTCAGTGCGATTGCAAAGCCGCAGCCAAATATCGAGTACACGCGCGTGCTCGATGATCTGCGTGCGACCATTCACGTCGAGATCTTCTCACGCGGGACGAGCGAGCTGATCGCGGCGGCACGTGCCTTAAAGCGCGGGCGGCTCCTCGGTTTTCTCGCGGATCAGGACGGCGGTCCCGGCGGCGCATTCATCGAATTCCTCGGGCGTACGGCATCGACTCCGCTCGGACCTGCCGTCTTCTCGCGTAAATTCAAATCGCCTGTAGTGCCGGCATTTATCCTGCGACAGCCGAGCGGCAGGCACGAGGTCGTCGTCGGCGAGATCATGCGCTGTCCGGACACGGGGGACAGCGATCGTGATCTGCATGAGTTCACAGTGCAGATGACTGCGATCGTGGAGAAGATCATCCGCGAGAATCCGACACAGTGGATCTGGTTCCAAAAGCGTTGGAATACCGCGCCCGAGCAGCAAAAGACGGGCAAGCATCACATGTCCGTGGCAGCGAAGGAGGGGGATTGATGGCGCAGAGCAAGTGGATTTACGGCGGTGGAGCTGTTCTCCTCGCCGGACTCATCGCATGGGCAGCTGCAACCGTGCCGGAGCCTTCCACGCAAACAGATGAGCCGAGCGGACCGCGCATCATGTCCTATGCGGACAACACACTCAGCGAGGAGCGTGACGGACGCACAATCTGGAAGATGACGGCGGAAAAGGTGAACGTCGATATTGATACAAACGATACAAGCATGACGAAGATCGACGGCGCATTTTTTACGGAGGATGGGCGTACCCTCACGCTCAAAGCAGATGAGGGACGTATGGACAGCAGGACGCGCGATGTCGTACTCACCGGCACGATCGAGGCGACGACGAGCGACGGCGCGCATCTGCGTGCAAAAGAGGTCAAGTGGACGGCGGCAGAGGGGGAGCTCAGCGCCGAGGGCGATGCCGAGTTCGTGCGTGATGACATCCGTGCGACCGGTGACCGCATTGTGAGCACGGATAATTTTCAGCGGTTCAGCGTGATTGGAAATGCACATATAGTAAAGGGTGAGGCGAAATGACAAAGAAGAAACTCTATCGGGGCATTCTAACACTGCTCGCAGTGGGCGCGGTCTGCACGGCGGCAGCTGCGCCGCAGCAAGGGAATGAGCCGACGAATCTCACGGCGGACAGCCTCACCTACGATACGACGACGGGACTCGTCACTGCGGAGAAGAACGTCCGCCTGGAGCAGGGGACGGGGTGGATCGAGGGTGCGCGCGCGACGTACAATACCAAGACCGAGGAGGGGACGGTCGAAGGGGGGGTCCGTGCCATGCGTGAGGATATGAACCTTTCCTGTGATCGTCTCTTTGCTGCATCGCAGGAGCATTGGCAGGCAACGGGCAGCGTTCACATGGTGAAGGCGAAGCGTACATTCACGGGGCCACAGGTCGACTACTATCCTTCGCAGAACGACTACATCCTCGCCGGCAGCGGCGGTACAATTACGAGTGCCGACGGCACGCTTACGGCAGACCGCCTCGAAGGATGGATGAAAGAAAACCGATTCGTCGGCACGGGCAATGCACATATTGTCAGCCCTCCGCGTGATCTTGAGGGGGGCGGCGACCGCATGGAGTATTTCGGCGGGGTCGAACGTCCGTATGTAGTGCTCGATGGGAGTGCATGGGTGTTTCAGGGAAACAATATGGCGCGCAGCAATCACATGACCGTCTACCTCGCGGATGACGGCAGTGCTGTGGCCAAGTGAGGAGGCGCCGCTTTGCATCTCGAATCCCGCAACCTCGTTAAGAAATTTGGCAGCCGCACCGTCGTTGACCGCATCTCTGTCCGCATCGACAAGGGCGAGATCGTCGGTCTGCTCGGCCCGAACGGTGCGGGCAAGACGACGACGTTCTACATGATCGTGGGCCTTGAAAAGCCGACGCACGGCGATGTCTATCTCTCGGACATCTGCATCACGGACTACCCCATGTATCGGCGTGCAGAGCTGGGCATCAGCTACCTCACGCAGGAGCCGTCCATCTTCCGCAAGCTTACCGTCACAGAGAACATCGCCGCGATTCTCGAGACGACGAAACTCTCGAAGGCGGAGCAAAAGTATAGGCTCGACGGACTGCTTGAGGAATTTCACATCGGGCACGTCCGTGATCGGCGCGGCACGGAACTCTCGGGCGGTGAGCGCCGCCGCGTCGAGATTGCGCGATGTCTTGCGCTTGAACCGCAGTTCATCCTGCTCGATGAGCCGTTCGCAGGCGTCGACCCTCTCGCGGTTGCCGATATTCAGGAGATCATCGAGTACCTGCGTCAGCGCGGCATGGGGATCCTCATCACCGACCATAATGTGCGCGAGACGCTCCATATTGTCGACCGCGTCTACCTTCTCAGCGAGGGAAAACTTCTCCTCGAAGGTGACAGCAAGACCATCGCCGAGAGCCCCATTGCACGGAAATTCTATCTCGGAGAGAATTTCAGCCTTTGAACGAAAAAACACCGACAGTCATGTCGGTGTTTTTTCGTTCAAAGGCTCCTATGCAAAGAAACGCCGATACGCATCGAAGAGAAAGAGCGCACCCGCCATGCCGATGGTGACGAAGCTGGCACGCGTCACCATTGTCATCTGTGTCTCGGAGAGACGCTCGACTGCCTGGCGGCGCGTGTAGGTCAATCCGAGAGAAGCCGTCAGCAGGATATACATCGTGAGCGTGAGGCTGTCCAGATCCTCCCATGCCGCAAGTACGACCATGACGGTGAATGCCATGAGAATAAGAAGCATATAGTCCTTCCCAGGAGGGCGCGCCGGTTTCGGCTTTTCCGGGGGTGTGACTTTTTGTTGCAGCTTTTTTAACATTTTTGCCATGGATATCCATCCTTTTGTTTATTTGTTGTAGTAATAGTGTAAGTATATCATAGAAAAATATTTGTTGCCATATGGTTTTTCACAGCAGAGAATGGTATAATCAAAAAAGATTAAGGGAAGATTTTTTCTTTTGAGAAATTGGAGTGTTTTTGGAGGGAACTTAGAATGTCGGTAGCAAAGAAAATTGTGCTGAGCATCGGATTCCTGGTCGTCATGTTTGGCGCATATGGATTCTATGCGAATCATGCGAGCAGCGTGCTCAACAACAATACGGTGAGCGTGTTCAGCTGGGCACACGTCATCAACGTGGGCGGTCAGGTGCAGTCACTCACGGCAGAGGGGCGCGAGTTTGAGCTCATGCGCATCTCGGCACCGAATGAGGAGGAACGTCAACGTGCGGCAGGGCTGATCTCACAGCTCACACCGCAGCTGAACAAGGCGTACGAGGAGTATGAAAAGGCGATTCAGGAAGCACCGTTCCAGAACGAGCCGGACCGCACACAGAAGCTCGCGCGCCTCGAAAAACTCAAGCAGGAACGCAAGGCGTATGCCGAGGTGCGTCAGCGCGCGACGGATCTCATCAATGCGGGCGATCAGGCGGGGGCTGTGCTCCTCGCATTCAACGAGCAGGCAGATGTCTACAAGCGGATGACGGACATCCTCGAGGAGGATAAGGCGGACAGCGTCCGTCTCGCGCGTGCAGAGATGGCACACAGCGAGGAGGTGTTCTCAGGGGTTCAGATGATTACGATCATCTCCCTGATCGTTGTTGTCATTCTGTCGATCATCACGCTTGTCCTGCTGCTCAAAAGCATCAAGAACTCTGTGGATACAATTCTCGATGGTGCACGTCACATCGCGTCCGGTGATCTGCGGTCGAAGATCCAGTTGGACGGTGACGATGAGTTCGCGCACATCGCGCATCAATTCAACACGATGGTCGAGAGCATGCAGAAGATGATCCGCAAGATCAAGACGACGGCGACGGATGTTGCAGGTTCGTCCGAGGAGCTGACGGCGAATGCGAACCAGTCGGCGCAGGTAACGCAGAACGTCGCGCAGTCCATCACCGAGGTTGCAGAGGCGGCGGAGAAGCAGCTGCAGATCATCGATACGAGCCGCATGACCGTGCAGGAGTTCCAGCGCGGTCTTGAGGAGGCGATCACGAACCAGCGCCGTGCACGCGAGCAGACGCAGGCAACGGCGGAGAAGGCAGCGGAAGGCAATGCCTTCGTGCAGACGACGGTTGAACAGATGAACTCGATTGCACGTACTGTTCAGCAGACGGGCGAGATTGTCAGCAAGCTCGGCGAGCGTTCAAAGGAGATCGGCAACATCGTCGAGATCATCTCGAGCATCTCGGGGCAGACGAACCTCCTCGCCCTCAACGCCGCGATCGAGGCCGCGCGCGCAGGTGAGCACGGACGCGGCTTTGCGGTTGTCGCCGAGGAAGTGCGAAAGCTCGCAGAGGAGTCGCAGAATGCCTCCCAGCAGATCTCTGAGCTCATCTGCAGCATTCAGGAGGAGACGGACCGTGCGGTCGCCTCGATGGACGAGGGCCTGCGCGAGGCGGAGACGGGCAAGGAGAACGTCACCGCAACGGGGGAGACGTTCTCGCTCATTTTGAGCATGGTCGAGGATGTCAAGACGGCATCGCTCGCGGTCAGCAAGCGCGTCCTCGAACTGCGCGAGAATATGAACTCGATCATCGAGGGCATGGGCGCTGTGGACAGTTCGGCAAAGGGGATCGGAAGCGAGTCGCAGAACGTCTCTGCCGCGACCGAAGAACAGGCGGCGGGCATGGAGGAGATTGCCTCCTCAAGCCGCAGCCTCGCCGACATGGCAACCGACCTGCAGAGCGAGACGGATAAGTTTAAGGTGTAAATTTAGTGGAGGGGCACGTGCGCAAGCGTGCCCCCTTTTGTTTTGAAATTCCTCCTTGACAGAATGTCCTTCTCTTGCTAAAATATTTCTTGTTGATTGACAGAGATGTCAGTGACGGATGCGGAAGTAGCTCAGTGGTAGAGCACCACCTTGCCAAGGTGGGGGTCGCGAGTTCGAGCCTCGTTTTCCGCTCCATTATGCGGAAGTAGCTCAGTGGTAGAGCACCACCTTGCCAAGGTGGGGGTCGCGAGTTCGAGCCTCGTTTTCCGCTCCATCGCTTACCTGACCTGCGCACTGCGCAGGTTTTTTTGAAAGTGAGAGCTTTCTTGCTCTCTGCACTGTTTGGGGCCTATAGCTCAGTTGGTTAGAGCAACCGGCTCATAACCGGTCGGTCCTTGGTTCAAGTCCAAGTGGGCCCACCAATCGAAACGAGAGCATCACGCAGGTGATGCTTTTTCTTTTGCGGAGGAGGTGAGAAAATGACGGAAGCTGCTTTTGTAGATGCCGTACGGCGCGCGGGGGCATGCGTCTTTCGCGTGGGCGGCTGTGTGCGCGATCAGTTTCGCGGCGTGCCGGCAAAGGATGTCGACTATGTGCTGACGGGCATGACGGAGGAAACACTCTGTGCGATCTTCCCAGGCGCGGAGAAGATCGGGAAGTCCTTTCCCGTCTACCATGTGCGTGTGGACGGCGTACGCCGTGAGGTCGCCTTTGCACGGAGGGAACGCAAGACGGGCGCGGGGTATCGTGGCTTCGCAGTTGCGTTTGACCCGTCCGTGACGATCGCGGAGGATCTCTATCGACGCGATACCACGATGAATGCGATGGCATTGGAACTCCCTGCAGAAAAATTGTTCGACCCCTACGGCGGGCGTGATGATCTCGCAGCGGGTGTAATCCGTGCTGTCTCGGAGCACTTCATGGAGGATCCTGTGCGTGCGCTGCGTGCCGCTCGACAGGCAGCAGCGTTTGGCTTCACGGTGGAGGAGGGGACACTCTCCTATATGCGTGCGTGTGCAGATGAGCTGCGTGCGGAGCCGACAGAGCGATTGATGGGCGAGCTGCGGCGTGCTCTGATGACACCGCGTCCCTCCGCCTTTTTTCGTGTGCTGCGTGCGGCGGATCTGCTTGCCGTTACCTTTCCGGAGATCGCGGCGCTCGAAGGGCAGACGCAGCCGACGGATTTCCACCCCGAGGGGGATGCCCTTGCGCATACGTTCGCGATGGTCGACGCGGTTGCACGTGAGACGGAGGATATCAAGACGCGTTTTGCCGCACTCGTGCACGATCTCGGCAAGGGACTGACCCCACGGGAACTGCTGCCGCACCATTACGGACACGAGTGCACGGGCCTCGATGCGCTCGCTGCATGGAATGCGCGTATGGCGCTGCCGCGTGACTGGCGCAAGGCAGCAGCGTTCGTCATTCGCGAGCATATGCGCGCACCGCGTCTCACGCGTCCCGGGAAGATTGCCGATCTTCTGCTCGGCATTGGTGCGTCGGGGCTTTCGATCGCGCAGTTCAATGTCATCATCCAAGCCGACCACGGCTCTCTGCCGGATTATCTCACGCGCGGCGCGGATTACCTCGCGGCGATGCGGACGGTTACGGGGCGTTCCGCACCGCCGGAGCTCTCGGGCGAGGAGATTGGCGCATGGCTGCGTACGGAGCGCATCCGCATTCTGAGGAGGCACAGAGAAACGCAAAGCGTCAAAAAATTCTTGTTGGAGCGGTAATTGACGTGGTATAATACATCTGAGCAGAGAAAGTGAAGGAGGCGGATTTGATGGAGCCTATCATCCTGCCCTATCGGGGCAAAATGCCCGTTATTGATCCAACGGCATTTATTGCGCCGACAGCGGCGGTCATCGGAGACGTGACGGTCGGTGCCGGTTCGAGCATTTGGTTTGGTGCCGTTGTACGCGGCGATTTTCAACCGATTACCATTGGGCAGAATACGAATATCCAAGAAAATGCGACGATTCACGTCATGCGAGACGTACCTGTCCGCATCGGGGACAATGTGCTCGTTGGGCACAATGCCGTCGTGCATTGCAGCCGCATCGGGGACAATACCCTCATCGGTATGGGCTCCATCGTGATGGGCTACTCCGAGATCGGCGAGAACGTCGTCATCGGCGCGGGCACCTTCCTTCCCCAGCACAAGAGGATTCCGTCGAACTCGCTTGTGTTCGGCAACCCTGCTCAGATCGTACGCGCACTGCGTGACGATGAAATCGAGGCGCTTCGAGATGCGGCGGGCAACTACGCCGATCTTGGAGCGGAGTACAAACGTATCATTGAGGAGATGAAGTAATGGAACAAACTCTGGTTCTCATTAAGCCGGACGCCGTCGGGGCGCATCACATCGGAGATATTACGAAGGCGTACGAGGATGCGGGACTGCAGATTCGTGCGATGAAGATGATGCAGATGACGGACCGCATCGCACGCATTCACTATGCGGAGCATCTCACGAAGCCGTTCTACGGCGAGCTCTCTGCGTTTATGACCTCCGCGCCGCTCGTGGCGATGGTGCTCGCAGGTGAGAATGCGATTGCGCGCGTGCGTGAACTGCACGGTGCGACGAATCCGGCAAATGCGGCGGAGGGCACGATCCGCAAGCGCTTCGCCAAGAACGGGAGCGAGAACGCGGTGCACGCGTCCGACAGCCCCGAGAGCGCAGCGCGCGAGGTGCACATCTTCTTCAGTGAGACGGAGATTTTCTAAAAACGTTCATTTCATCAATATGCCCGGTCGTGCCAGTTGTACGACTGGGCGCATTTATCCGCAGAGGAGGAACATACGATGAGTGTCACGACCAAGACCGGCGATCAGGGACAGACGAGCCTCTTTACGGGCGAGCGGATTGCAAAGGACGATCTGCGCGTCGAGGTGTACGGGATTGTGGACAGCCTCGGCTCCACGCTCGGCATGGCGCGCGCATTCGCTGAGAACAAGCGCGTGAAGGAGGATATCCTCGCCGCGCAGAAGCAGCTTGGCATGCTGATGGCAGACTTTGCCAGCCGCAACAAGCCGCCGCGCATCACGGATGAGATGATCGCGGGAATCGAGGCAGAGATTGCAAGCATCGAGGAGAGCCTGCCTGCGCTGAAGGAGTTCATCATCCCCGGCGATCGGAAGTCGAGCGCGATGCTTGATCTAGCGCGCACGACGGCACGCACCGCCGAGCGCCATGCATGGACGCTTGCACGCCGCGGCTCTGTGGCGGAGGTCGACCTGCGCTATCTGAACCGCCTGTCCGACTACATCTTTGTCCTCATGCGCCTTGAGGATGCGGACAAGCCCGGCCTGTGAGCAGGGAGCAATTTGCCGTACTCGACGGGAGCAGCCTCTTCTTTCGCGCATTCTATGCGCTGCAGCTCCCGCCGAACGCACGCGGCATCCACACGAATGCGGTGCACGGCTTTGCGATGATGCTTGTGAAGCTGATGCGGGAACTCGCACCGACGAACATTGTCATCGCGTTTGACAAGAGCCGCACAACGTTCCGCACGGCACTCTACCCCGCGTACAAGGGGACGCGTGACAAGACGCCGGAGGAGCTGCTTTCCCAGATTCCTCTCCTAAAGGAACTGTCGGCAGCGCTCGGCATTCCCTTCCTCGAACTGGACGGCTACGAGGCGGACGACATCATCGGCACACTCGCAACGCAGGCGGCGGCAGAGGGGATCCCATCCGTCGTTGTGACGGGCGACCGTGACGCACTGCAGCTGATCCGCACAGGGCTCACCGTCATGCTGACGAAAAAGGGAATCAGTGAGACTCGTGCCTACGATGCGGCGACATTTGAGGAGGAGTATGGATTCCCGCCGATCCGCCTCATTGATATGAAAGGGCTGATGGGAGACAGTTCGGACAACATTCCGGGGGTGCCCGGTGTGGGGCCGAAGACCGCAACGAAACTGCTTGTGGAGTACGGTACGATCGAAAATGTGCTCGATCATGCCGCTGAGGTCAGCGGGAAGAAGCTCAGCGCCTCGCTCGTGGAATATCGTGATCAGGCGCTCCTCTCAAAGCAGCTTGCGACGATTGAATGCTCTGTGCCCGAACTCCGCTACCGTGCGGAGGATTTTCGCATGCAGCCGAACCGTGCCGCACTTGAGGCGTTCTGCAGGGAATATGAGCTGCGTACCGTGTGGCGCACACTCTCGGAGTATCTCGGCGCGGCGGCTCCGACGGCAGCGGTGGAACAGTCCCTCTTTGCGGCAGAGGAAGATGAGCCTGCCATGTCTCTCGAAGCAGCAGAACTCACTGCTGCCGACCTCGATGTCCTGCGCGCGGCGAAGGAAATTTCCATCGGTGCAGTGTTCGAAGGGGCAGCTCCCTTTGTTCGGATTGCTCTGCTTGCCCTTGTCTGCGGGGAGAAACGGTATATCCTGCGTCCGGATGTACCGTGTTTTGACGAGGTGCGGAATATCATGGCGGAGTGTTCACTCGTTCTCTGGAATGCAAAGCGTTATGCACAGGCAGGAGTTTCCATCGGCACGAACATCTTTGATCTGGAACTTGCGGACTACCTACTCCATCCCGAGGAGAGCAGGCGCAGTATTGAACGCACGGCATTTGCCCATCTTGCCGAGGCGGCCGAAGTGCCCGCTGACCTCACCGACGAACAGCGCACCGTACGTGAGGCTCTGCTTGCCGCACGTCTCTCTGCGCCCATGCGGACGGCGCTTGCGGCAGCCGGGCTTTTGCGTCTCTGTCAGGACGTGGAACTGCCGCTTGTTCCTGTACTCGCGGCGATGGAGCGAACGGGCATCTATGTGAACCGCGCAGCACTCGAACGAGAGCTTGCTGCGGCGAATGTGCGCATTGATACGCTCGTTAGGGAGATTCACACACTTGCGGGTGCGGAGTTCAACATCAGCTCGCCCAAGCAGCTCGGCGAGATCCTCTTCGAGCGCCTCGGGCTCACGACAGGCGGCAAGGTCAAGAAGACCAAGACGGGCTACTCGACGAACGCCGAGACCCTTGAAGAGCTGCGCGATCAGCACCCCATCGTCGACAAGGTGCTCACCTACCGCATGTGGACGAAGCTGCGTTCGACTTATCTCGAGGGCATCGGCGGCCTCATCCGCCCCGCAACGGGGCGCGTGCATACGAGCTTCAACCAGACCGTGACAGCGACGGGACGGCTCTCAAGTTCCGATCCGAACCTCCAGAACATTCCTGTGCGGACGGAGGAGGGGCGTGCCGTACGTGCACTCTTCGAGCCGGGCGAGGGCTATGATGAGCTCCTCTCGGCGGACTATTCGCAGATCGAGCTGCGTATTCTCGCCCATATGTCGGGCGATGCGACGCTCATCGACGCGTTCCGCAGCGGGCAGGATGTTCACGCGCGCACGGCGGCCGAGGTGTTCGGTGTACCGCTTGATGCGGTGACGGGCGAGCAGCGCCGCCGGGCAAAGGCGGTCAACTTCGGCATCGTCTATGGCCTGAGTGACTTCGGACTTGCGCGGGATCTCGGCATCGGGCGCAAGGAGGCGGCGGGTTATATTGAACGATACTTTGAGCGGTACCACGGCGTGCGGGTGTTTTTGGATAAAATCGTAGCCGATGCACACGTGAACGGTTACGTAACGACACTCTACGGACGGCGGCGTGACCTGCCCGCGCTCAACAGCCGCAACTTTATGCAGCGCTCCTTTGCCGAGCGCATGGCGATGAATACGCCGATCCAAGGAACGGCTGCGGATCTCATTAAGATTGCGATGATCCGCGCGTACGACGCCCTGTGTGCGGCGAACGTGCAGAGCCGCATCCTGCTGCAGGTGCATGACGAACTCGTGCTTGAAGTGGTGGAGGCGGAGGTGGAAGCGGTGACTGAGATCCTGCGCACGGCGATGAGCGGCGCGGCGGAACTTCTTGTGCCGCTCGCCGTGGACGTGCACATCGGCAAGAACTGGGCGGAGGCGAAATAGCCGTGAAGATCATCGGCCTTACGGGCGGCATCGCCTGCGGCAAGTCCACTGTCAGCAAAACGCTGCACGCACTTGGCGCGTATATCATTGATGCGGATGTTCTCGCGCATGAACTCTCGCAGCCAAAGCAGCCGATCTTCAACGTCTATGTGGAGCGCTTTGGGCGCGCGGTTGTGACGGCGGGCGGAACGCTTGACCGTGCGGCAGTTGCGCAGCGCGTCTTTTCTGACCCCGCCGTACGCGCGGAGATGGATGCTGTTACGCATCCGCTGATCCGCGCTGAGGCGGAGCGGCGGATACAGGCGGCACGCACGGCAGGTGAGAGAGCAGCAGTACTCGATGTGCCGCTGCTCTTTGAAGCGGGATGGGATGTGCTCGCCGATGAGACGTGGGTGGTTGCGATCCCAGAGGAGGAGCAGCTGGCGCGTCTTTTGGCACGGGACAAGACGATGCATGAGAGCGAGGCGCGGGCACGCATCGGGGCGCAGATGCCGCTCGCAGAGAAATGCGCGCGGGCAGACATTGTGATCGACAACAGTGGGACAAAGGAAGAAACGCGGGAATACATTGGGAAAGTTTGGAGCGAAAGGATCATTGGGAATTCGTAGTTTGCGGCGCAGATTCTGGTGGGGGCTGCGCCTCATTGTCATCGCCGTTATTGCCTTTGCGATTGTCGGCGGCTGGGGTTGGGTGGAGCGCACCTATATCTATCCCTATGAATATCAGAGCTACATCGAGACGAGTGCCGCCGTCTGCTGCACGGATCCCTACCTCGTCGCCGCTGTCATCAAGCATGAGAGCGGATTCGAGCCGCGTGCGCAGTCCGACGGCGGTGCGCTCGGGCTCATGCAGCTGATGCCGCAGACGGCGGCATGGGTTGCGCGCCAGCTTGACGAGCCGTTTACCGAGGACTACCTTTACGATCCAGCGCTCAACATCCGCTACGGTGTATGGTATCTTGCAGAGCTCGAGCGCGAGTTCGGCGGCAACGACATCCTTGCACTCGCGGCGTATAACGCGGGGCGCGGCAATGTGCGCGACTGGATGGAGCGCTTTCATTGGAACGAGCAGTTTGACGAAATCGAGGCGATTCCCTACCCCGAGACACGGCTCTACGTGCGTCGTGTGCTCGAGGACAGGGAACAGTACAAGAGGCTCTACGACGAATGAACAAGACCTATCGGATTCTTCCCAGTGCGGAGGATATGCTCCTTCGCCTTCTGCGCGGACTCGCCCTCTCCGATGAGGAGCGGGCTCTTTTGCGTGCGTGTGCTCTGCGGCATGTCGAGGTATCGGCAGAGGAAAATACATGGGAACTTGTGATTGGCACTCCCGTCGTTCTCGATGAGGATCTTCTCGCGGCGATTGCACGGCAGGTTGAGACGAACTACAGTCTCGCGGGAGCATTCGTGCAGCAGAATGTCATTGCACTCGATCGTGCCGTTGCGCCGCTCTGGGAGCGCGTCGTGTGTGAGGCAGCAGGGGACGATGCCGTCCTTTTCCACACGCTGCGCCGAACGGAGTACGCCGTCGACGGCAATGTCATCCGTCTCTCTGCGCCGGGGCACTTCGGTGCGGAGTTGTTCGCGCAGAGCGCGGTCGCAAAGCGCATTGAGGCGGCCGTCCGCACGCATGTTGGCTGTACCTGTCGGGTCGTCTGCATGGAGTGTGAACTTGCGGACGATTTGAATGCACCTGCATGGACACCGCCCGTACTTTCCGTTCCCGCCCCCAAGGAGGTTCCCGCAGCTTTGTCTCCCTCGCGTGCCGCAAAGGGTGCAAAGGTCAAAGAGCTGCCTGCAAACGTCATTCTCGGACGCGGGGTCTCGGGTGAGGCGCGTGACCTCGGTGTACTCGAGGATGAGGTCAAGAATATCGTGCTCGAGGGCGAGGTCTTTGCTCCGCAGGCGAACAAGCTCAAATCGGGCGCGTACATCCTCCTGCTCAAATTTGCCGACAAGACGAACGGTATCGCGTGCAAAAAGTTCTTTGCCGCACGCGGGAAAACGACACAGGAGGACATTGACGCGGAGGTCGAGCGAATCCTGAAGGCAATCGGCAAGGGATGCTCTGTCCGCATACAGGGCAAGATTGAATACGATAAATTCATCAGCGATTACGTTCTCTTCATCGACAGTATGGAGCGACGCTCTGTTCCACAGCGTGAGGACACGGCACAGGTGAAGCGGGTCGAGCTGCACGCGCACACGAAAATGAGTGCACTCGATGCCGTTGTCCCGCCGAAGGTGCTCGTCGAGACGGCGGCGCGCTGGGGCTGGCCTGCCGTCGCCATCACCGACCACGGCGTTGTGCAGGCGTTCCCCGAGGCGATGAATACGGCGCGTGCCCTCAAAAAGAAGGGAACGGACATCAAGATCATCTACGGGATGGAGGGCTATCTTCTTGACAAACCGAACGATGCGCGGGCGCACCATATCATCTTCCTTGCGCAGAACAAGACAGGGCTGTATAACCTTTACAAGCTCGTCTCCCTCTCACATATCCGCTACTTCCGCGGCACGAAGAAGCGCGGTCGTCCATGTGTTCCCCGCGCCGTGCTGCAGCAGTACCGTACGGGGATCATTGTCGGCTCTGCGTGCGAGGCGGGCGAACTGATCCGCAGTATCGTCGCGGGGCGGCCCGACGAGGAGCTGGAGGAAATCGCAAAGTTTTATGACTTCCTCGAGATCCAACCGATTCACAACAACGACTTCCTCAAGATTGACGATCGTTTCCCGATTCACACGGATGAAGATCTGCGGGACATCAACCGCAAAGTCGATGCGCTTGCCAAAAAACTCGATAAAATGCTGATTGCGACCTGCGACGTGCACTTCCTCAATCCAGAGGATGCCGTCTACCGCGCCATGCTGCAAAAAGCGAACGGCTACCGTGATGCCGAGCGACAGCCGCCGCTCTATTTGCGCACGACGGACGAAATGCTTGCCGAGTTCGACTATCTCGGTGCGGAGCGTGCCTACGAGTGCGTCGTCACAAATCCAAGGAAGATCGCCGATATGGTGGAGCACTTCCTTCCGATCCCCGACGAACTCTATGCGCCGACGGTGCCGGGCGCGGACCGAGAGATCCAGGAAATGGCCTACGCGCGCGCACGTAAGCTCTACGGTGAGAATCTGCCGCAGATCGTATCCGATCGCCTCGAACTCGAGCTGAAACCGATCCTGCGCTATGGATTTGCTGCGCTCTACATCATCGCACAGCGCCTTGTGAAAAAGTCGAACGACGACGGTTACCTGGTCGGCTCACGCGGTTCGGTCGGATCGTCCTTTGTCGCGACCATGATCGGCGTCACTGAGGTCAACCCGCTGCCGCCCCACTATCGCTGCCGTCACTGTCAGTACAACAAATTCATTGACGACGGCTCCGTCGGGAGCGGCTTTGATCTGCCGCCTTTGGACTGTCCCGTCTGCGGTACGCCGCTTACGAAGGACGGGCACAATATTCCGTTCGCCGTCTTCCTCGGATTTAACGGGGACAAGGTTCCGGATATTGATCTCAACTTCTCGGGCGACTATCAGCCCGTCGCGCATAAGTACACCGAGGTTCTCTTTGGCAAGATGAACGTCTTTCGCGCAGGCACGATCTCGGGTCTGCAGGACAAGAACGCGTACGGCTATGCCATGCACTACTACGAGGATCAGGGGGTGACGAAGGGGCGTCCCTACATCGAGCATATGATGCGCGGCTGCATGGGCGTCAAGGCGACCACAGGGCAGCATGCGGGCGGCATCATGGTTGTGCCGCGCGACATGGACGTGCACTACTTTACACCCATCCAACGCCCCGCAAACAACATGGAGTCGGACACGCTGACGACCCACTTCGACTACCATTCGATCAGCGAGCGCCTCGTCAAGCTCGACATTCTCGGACACGATGACCCGACCGTTATCAAGATGCTCGAGGAGCTGACGCATCGTGATCCCGAGACAATTCCGTTCGATGATCCAGCCACCATGTCGATCTTTACATCGACCGAGGCACTCGGCATCAGCCCCGAGGAACTCGGTGCAAACATGGGAACATACGGCATTCCGGAGTTTCGCACCTCGTTCACGCAGAAGATGATTGACGACTCAAACCCCGACTGCTTTGCCGACCTGGTTCGCATCTCTGGTTTTTCCCACGGCACGAACGTCTGGCTCGGCAACGCGCAGGATCTCATCAAGGCGGGAACGAGCACACTGAAGGATGCCATCTCCGCGCGTGATGATATCATGAATTATCTTATGCAGCACAATGTTGACCCGCTGCTCTCATTTAAGACGATGGAGAATGTGCGCAAGGGGAAGGGGATCGCTGCCGATGTCGTGGAGAAGCTGCGTGCAGGTGGGATTCCCGAGTGGTACATCGAGTCCTGTCAGAAGATCAAATACCTCTTTCCGCGCGCGCACGCGACAGCGTATGTCATGATGGGATACCGCATCGCATTCTGCAAGGTACACTATCCGCTCGCGTACTACGCCGCATACTTCTCCATTCGCGCCGACGAATTTGACGCGAACATCATTGCGAAGGGGAAGACGGCAGTCAAGGCGGCGATTGATGCGCTGAATGCGGAGGCGCGTGAACATCGCGGCAAGCTCGACAACAAGAAGCAGGACATCCTGATTGTACTGCAGCTCGCGTGGGAGATGTACCTGCGCGGCTTCTCCTGCGATCCGGTGGATCTCTACGCGTCCGACGCAGAGAAATTCATCCTCCGCGAAAACTCGCTCCTCCCGCCGTTTACCGCACTTCCCGGCATGGGGCAAAAGGCGGCGCAGGCGATCGTCGAGGCACGGCAATACGGACGTTTTATCTCTGTTGAGGACCTCGCCGCACGCGCTCACGTGCCCGCGCCTGCCATTGATATCCTGCGTGCGCACGGGTGCCTTGACGGCATGATGGAGAGCAATCAGGTGGAGTTGTTTGCGTAGGCTCAATCAACGATTATTTCTTGTCTGGCTCTATGACAAAAGTGTTGGAATCGAGCGCGCCTATCGGGCGTGTCATATTCAACCCGATTGGATTTTATTGCAAGATAAAAGACAAGCAACTACATCTTGTGCTTGTGCGTAGAGGTACGCACAGAGACTTGTTCAAAAAATAAAAAAGCTCTTGGAATATATTTAAGTTGCAGATTCATTTCGACGATATATTTTTCAAGACGGTGTATCTTCGTCTATTTACGTAATTATTTCATAACGAAACCATAGATAACAGTCAGGGAGGCAGTCTTTATGGCGATGGTGGTCAAAAATAATATGTCAGCGGTGAATACGCTCAATACGCTCAACAAGAATCAGAGTGAGCTGTCGAAGAGCCTGCAGAAGGTTTCTTCGGGCATGAAGATCAACAGCGCCGGCGATGATGCATCGGGGATGGCGATCTCTGAGCGCATGCGCGTACAGGTGCGTGCACTCGATCAGGACGACATGAACACGAATAACGGCTCTGCTCTGCTGCGGACGGCAGAGGGAGCAGTTCAGTCCACCATCGAGGTTCTCAAGACGCTCAAAGACAAGGCGATCAACGCCGCGAACGATACGAATACGGACGAGGATCGCGCGCTCATTCAGAAGGAAGTTGACCGCCTGATCGATCAGATTGACGAGAATGCGCTGACGACCTATAACGGGAAGTATCTGATTGATGGTTCAAAAAATGGATTTGTCAGAGGTGAAACAGTACTAGGCACAAAGACAAGTTTGTCGAACATGAGCCTTGCAACTGACACGGATGGGCTGACAAACTTGTTAGACCTGAAACGCAGAGATGGTAATGATGTTGGTATCCACTCTTCTGATACCATCACAGCATCATGGACGCGTAATGGTGTTACCTATTCGAAATCCATTTCACCAATTGGTACTGGAACCCGGTTGGTTGCTGCGATAGGTCTTATCACGGCAAGTGATGCCGGACTTTATCATGAGGATCATGTTGTTGGTGTTGATGAGTACGGGCGTGAAGTAACAACGCCGGATAATCAGCCGGCAATTACAATTCGTGCAAACACTGAAGGTGTTAACGGTCAGATTGCGGGTGTTACGTTCCGTGTTACGGATAGTAGAGGTCATATGCGCAATGAGGTCAATGCAGTCCTTGATGCGTTTAAAGAAACTGTGCGTGCGCAGAACCCGTCGCCGGATAATTCTCTTGTCCTTCAAACAGGAACAAAGGCGAACCAAGCGATTAAGGTCGGTTTCACGGATATGCGTTCAGCTGCATTGGGCCTTCAATCCCAAGACGGCAATGGTTGGAATCGCCAGCCTCATGGTGGCAGTAAAATTGTTGGCTCCGGACCCAAAATTCAGGTGACAACACAGGAGGCTGCAAATGCGGCAATTAATGTATTTGAAAATGCCTTAATTCGTGCAACGGATCAGGCCATTGTTATTGGTGCCGCACAGAATCGTCTCAGCTTTACGAGCAACAATCTCGTTGTTGCATCTGAGAACGTACAGGCATCGGAGTCTACGATCCGCGACTCAGATATGGCAAAGGAAATGACCGCATATACAAAGAATAACGTGCTTACACAGTCGGCACAGGCAATGCTTGCGCAGGCAAATCAGAACTCAAGTGCAGTGCTGAGTCTGCTCCAGTAAAAAGCTTTTGGGAAAATCCTCCGATCATCCGTAGGACGATTGGAGGATTTTTTATTTTTATATGCTATTATTAAATGCACTATAATATTCGATATACTACATAAGGAATAATATGTCTATGGGAGAGCGGAGAATGAAAAACAATCGAACGAAACTATCGCAGCGTGTGCGTTATGCACTGCTTGCAGGCATGGCGGGCGCTTTTTTGATTCCGCAGATCGGCTTTGCTGCACCGACAGGCGAACACGATATGACGACGGGCGTTGCAGTCAGTCGTTCAGGCAGTACGACCAGTATCGGCGCAAGCGCGGCGAACAATGTTATCAAGTGGAAGGATTACTCCGTGGCGAGCGGAGAGACGGTCGCTTATGATACAAAAAATTATCTTAATCTGGTCACGGGTGCAAACACCTCTGCCATCAACGGCACGATTACCGGCGGAGGAAAAATCTACCTTGTAAACCCGAATGGCGTGATCTTTGGCAAGACGGCATCGGTGAATGTCGGAAGTCTCCATGTCTCGACGCAGCCAATCAATACGGTCAACACCGCTGCAGATATGGCGAACAATGTGTCGCCCCTCAGTACGAGTGCCGCCGGACTCTCCGATGTCGTCAACATGGGCTCGATCACGGCGACGAACGTTGAGGTCGTAGGCAAGAACATTCGATTCCTCAATGCAGCAGATGTGCATAGCTCCAATGTCGTGATGTACACCGACACAGCAAACGATGGAACGGCACATATCGGCTATCGGGGAACTGCACCGACATCCGGTTATACGGTCAATGGTACTGCTGCGACGGCGGCAGACAACTATTATCAGCTTGTCGCCAATGCAACAGAGTTCCAGGATATCAATAACGATCTCACAAAGAACTATATGCTCGAGAATGATATTGACTTTGCAGGCGGTTCTTTGACCCCGCTTGGCAACAATGGATCTCAGTTCACGGGAAAAGTAGAGGGCAATTTCTTTAAGGTGCAGAATTTTACCGCTGCGGGTGGGAATCGCGTCGGCCTTTTTGGTGCAACAAATGCGGCGCGGATTGAGAACCTCGGCGTAACCGGCGCTACGATTACAGGCGGTACCAGTTCATCTGATTATACGGGTGGTATTGTAGGGTATGCTACAGGTTCCAAGCTGAAGAACGTATACGTTGCCAATACAACAGTCACGGGCAGCGCTGGTCGACATGGTGGGATTGCCGGCGGTACAGTTAATACGACGATTGACGGTGCATATAGTAAAGCTCATATTGGTGAGGGCGGCGGCATTATCGGACATTCACTGTCAGGAACGGTCGTGAATGATACCTATAGCGATGTGACCACTTCAGGTACGGGAACCTATTTCATTTACTATATGCAGCCTGCGAATGGTACGACGATCAACAATTCCTATTCGTATGGAAATCAGTTTACGTGGTCAAATTTAACAAGCAATATCACTAATACCTTTGAGATTAATAGAGTAACAGGAAAAGCGAATCTTGTCGGTTCTACCAATCAAAAAGATGCATATGCAGTAGACACATATTCCGCATGGGGAAATGCCATCAATAACACAGGTGATCCCGGCGCGAAGTGGCGCATATATGAGGGGCGCACAGCGCCGATGCTGACCGCCTTTATGAGCGGAACGGCGACGGCGAACTACAACTATCGCTATTTCAAAGCAGACGGAACGCTGGATCCGGATAGCTCCAATGCGGTTAAGTCGAACAATGGCGCAGATGTCACGGATCTGACTTACAACAGTCGGTATGTCAAGATTGTTAATGCGGCCGGCACGGGACTCGGCGATAAGTCGGACAAGGTCATCTATGAGGGCGGTGTTGACCTCAATAAGGTGCACGATTATAAGAACCAGACGACGAAGGATTTCGATAAGACAAACGGTATCCGCAATGCGGGGACGAAGGCGATTCTCTGGTCGGACCAGGACGGCCCGAACCTGCGCGGGGTCAATGTGACCATCAAGCCGCGTGAGGTAAAGCTGAACGATGCGAATCTCAAGGTCGACCGTATGTATAACGGGAAATCATCCGTGACAGATGCGTTTAAGAAGGCACTGCAGAATGGCGGCATCACCTCCTCGGGGTTTACCGCGGAGGATAAGGCTGCGAACTCCGTTCAGCTGGACTTTACGAGCGGGAATTTCCAAGCATGGGCAGTTAATGGAGCAGGAAATCCCGATAAAAACGTTGGGGTTGATAAAGCAGTCAAATTCTCAGGTTCGATTGGATTCACCGGCGAGGATGCAGCGAACTACAAGTTTGACAACTCCTCCGTCAATAATATCACAGGAAAGATTACGATCACCAAGGCGCCGCTCTACCTTGACATCTTCAAGAAGACGGCGGCTGAAAAAATCTATGACGGCACCTCTACCGTCATTGATACGGATATGCTCCAGTCCAAGCCGAACATCAAACTGGATAAGTCAAAGACTGCTCCGACGATCGCGCAGATGGGACTCGGCCAGACCATTCAAGATGGCGCGATCATGCGGGATGACAACGATGCGGTGGATTCCGTCGACCTCACAAACGTAGGCGGTCCGAAATATACGGATGCGGCGGGCAACGAGCAGATCCACGCCGGAAACCACAAGCTCCAGTATACGAATGTCGGTCTCACGGGCAACGACGCGGGCAACTATGAGCTGTTCTATACGCCGGACGGTGGCTCCAAGACAGCCGTCACGAATGAGAAGGTCTACCTCGACGGGGCAATCGTTCCACGTAAGATCACACGCGACAGCTTCAAGGTGTACGACAAGACAACCCATGCAGCGGTAACGGCGCAGAAGGTCTATGACGGGGACAGCGAATATAGTCCTGGATCGAACGTCTATCTCTCGACGAATGCAGGTGCTGTCGGCGATACAGGTATTGTCTCGCGCGATCAGGGGCACATTACGTTTGCGTTGACGGGCGGGAAGGGGCATTTCACCGATAACAGCGGAACCCGCACCAAGAACGTCAAGGAAGCGACAAAGCTTGCCTATGAGGTCACGGGGCAGACGGATGATGCTGTGAATCATCGCCTCTCCGACTACTATGTGCTGGATACGGACAATACGACCAGGAAAGCACTGAGTGATACATTCCACGCGACGGGCGACGGCAAGATTACACCGAAGGCGCTGACGGCAACCGTCGTGAACAACAACATTACGAAGGTCTACGACGCGATGGACGACCAGACCGACGGCAGCCGTCATATCATCAAGGGGGACTCTCTTGTCACTCTTTCGGGGTTTGTCGGCTCGGAGTCACGCACGAATACCTCGACGGCGAAGTATGCGTCGAAGAATGTCGTAGTGGATGGGAGCGGAAATCCGACGACGCAGGGCGTTACCTATACGGCGTCCTTTGATGCCGGAACGGGAGCGGAGTCAGAGAACTACACCCTCGGCACAGAGGGCGTAAAGCCGATCGTATCGTCGAAGACGCTTACAGATCCCAGCTATAAGGGAACGATCACACCGCGTAATCTTACGATGACCTTCAACAGTGTAACGAAGGTCTACGACGGCACGGCGACCAACAGCCAAAAGTCTCTTGCATCGCTTGACGATGGCCTTTCAGGCACCGTTGTTGGCGCGGACAACATCACGACCGGCAATTTCAGCATGACGAATGTCACCAGCAGGTATGGCACGGGGAACACCGAGGGGACATTTGCAGAAAATGTAAACGCAGGAAACCGCACCGTTGAGTATGCGGGGCTTTCGAATGCGCTTGGAACAGCGAATCACAACTATAAGATTGCGGATAAGCAGTATGGTACGGGGACGATTACACGCCGCCGCATCGATAAGGGCGGCTTCCGCGTATACAATGCGGATCACACGGTTGCAGATGCGAAGAAGGTCTATGACGGGAACGACCGTCATACGCTCGCGCCCGGTACATATCTGACGGGAACAGCGGCATCGGGGGATACAGGGATTGTCACGCGGGACTACGGGAAGGTGACCTTTGCGCTCAAGAGCGGTTCGACGGGGCATTTCTCCAGCGATGAAGACGGCAACAACCGTACCTCCCACGTCTCTGAGGCGCACTATGTCGCCTATGACGTTGTGGCACGAACGAGCGATCCGACGAATAATCCGCTGTCGAACTATACTTTTGGCTCTGCAGCAGAGGAGACAGCGGGGACACTCCGCAATCTCGAGTCTGTGAATAATGCCAACCCCGCTCATGTTACGGCACATGGGACGATTACGCCTGCTTCGATTCGGGCAACAACGCACGCCGTCGAGAAGGCCTATGACGGTGTGGCAGAGCATACGGACGGCAGCCGCAATATCAAACGCGGGAGTGATATCGTCAGTCTTGCGGCGATGATCACGGACGAGACGGACGGACAGCCGACGAATACCTCGACGGCACGCTACACGGATAAGAATGTCTCGCGTGACGGCAGCGGCAATATCATCAACAAGGATGTCACCTATACGGCACAGCTCACGGGTCAGTATGCGGACGACTATCAGATCGTCGACGCAGGAAATACGGTCATCAGTACGGTTTCGGGCTCTGGTGCAAATAAGACGCTCACGGCGAATGCCGGCACGGTGACGAACGCGGGCAAGATTACGCCGCGCAAGCTGAACATCAAGATGGGCGACGTGTCCAAGACATACGACGGCACGTCGACCAATACGGACAGCAGTGTCACAGAGATCACGGATGCACCGCAGACCTCTGTCATCGGAACGATTCTCACAGGGGACGGCATCACAACTGGTGCGCTGAAGACCGCGTGGGACAATATGCGGTCGGGCGGTACGGCATCAAGCAGCTACGGCAACGGTACGGGCAGTGCCTTCCACGCCGATGCAAATGCGAGCAACGGCACACCGCATGACGTTCGCTATACGAAGATGGACGAGGCATTCAAGGATGCCTTCGGTACGACGGCAGCGGGCAACTATACGGTGGACAAGACCGTCTATGGAAAGGGGACAATCAACCGCAAGGCGATTGATCCGAACAACTTCGATATTGTCGATGCACACGGGAACGCCTCCCATGCGACGAAGGTCTATGACGGCACCAGCAACTACACGGTTCCGTCCGGCTGGAACCTGCGTCCGAGCACGGGGCACGGCACAGGTGTGATTACGGCGGACGAGGACAAGATCAACTTTGCGATCGATCCCAATAAGGGCGCTCATTTCACAAAGGCAGACAATACGACGCGAACGGCGAATGCCTATGAGGCGACGCGCGTTGCCTACAATGTCAAGGCGACGGCGGACAACGGCTACGAGTATCTGCTCAAGAACTACACGCTGAACGGGCAGAACCTTGAGAGCGGGAATGCGACGGCGACTGGTGCGGGCACGATCACGCGCCGCACGATCAATGTCGGTCTTGCAGAGGCGAGCGGCATTGACAAGGTCTATGACGGGAATGCCAACCTCATTGACACCGCGAACCGCCGTCATCAGACCTTTGCGGATGCCGACGGCAGAGCGAATGTCGGCTATGCCGCGGGCACGACCAACGCCAATAAGCTCGTGCGCACGAAGAACGGCTACGGGGTAGATGACAGCGCACAGGTGACAGTGCAGGGCAGCTATGCAGACAAGAATGTCGCGCGCAGCGGCGGCAATGTTACGACGAAGAGCATTACGTATAATGTAAAGATCGCAGGGGATGCCGGGAAGAATTACTACCTCACGGACGGTTCGACCACGGTCAATGCAGAGAATGGCATGAACCTTTCGGCGACGGGAACGATTACGCCGAGGGATCTTTCGGGTGCGTTCAAAAAGGTCACGAAGGTCTATGACGGTACGAAGAATGTCCCTGCCGCGCAGGTCGGATTTGAGATCGGAGCGAATGGGGTCGTGGCTGGTGATGCGGTTGGCCTCGCCAGCGGGCATACGCAGGAGTTTGAGAGTGAGAATGTGCGCGGCAGCGGCACGACGTGGACTGCGCCGGACGGCACGCGCCAACACAACTGGGTCAACTACTCCAACCTCTCGCTCACGGGCGCAGATGCGGGGAACTATACGCTTAGCCTTGGGGCAACGGCAAAGGGGCTTGGCGAGATCACGCCGTTCGAGTTGAATCCGAACACGGTGGACCTTGCCATCGGTACAGCAACGAAGACCTATGACGGGACGAAGACGGTCAAGTGGACGGATGGCTCGAGTGCGCTGAGCGATCAGAAGAAGTACATCACCAGCGCGACGGTGAACATCAACGGCAATGCGGTCAATGTTTTGAATGACCTGAAGCTAACTTCTGCCGAGTATGATACGAAGGATGTCGATAACGGCAGATTCGCCAACCGCGTGACGTACAACCTGAGCTATACGGGGACGAGCGGGAACTTCTCGCTCGGCGGTGCGTCGACATTTGCGAAACAGGGCGACGGCGTTATCACAAAGAAGGATGTCACGGTCACGGTCAAGAGCCCGCTCTCGAAGGTCTATGACGCGACGACGGATGTGCTCGGCGCGGCAAAGAACTCTGCAAACGCAGTTGTCAATACAGCGAATGACATCATCGGCATGACGGGTCTTGTCTCCGGCGACGGTGCGACGAACGAGTCGACGGCGGCGTATGCGGATAAGAACGCAGGCACGGGTAAGGTCGTCAACTATGATGTCAAGCTCGACAGTGCGAATGCGGGCAACTACAATCTGAAGTACAACGGCGCAACGATTACGACGCCGATCTCGACCAATAACAATACAATCACGAAGCGCAAGGTGGATGTGACTTTTGCGCCTGTGACGAAGACCTATGACGGAACGCCGACGAATACGTCGATCACACCGTCTGTTTCGGCTGCCGATGCGGCGGTGCTGAACACGGACAGCACGGGGCTTGTCAATGGATCGAACGAGCTGACCAATCTCAGCACGCTGAACAGTGAGTACGGCACGCGCAGGGGCGGGACGTTTACCGCCGATCCGAATGCGGGCACGAACAAGGATGTCCGATATCAGGGACTCGGTGCGCAGATGGGGACGACGCTCGGCACGGATGCGGCGAACTATGAGTTCGCGGCGGACGGCTACGGAACAGGCACGATCAACAAGGCGAATATCAACGCTTCCGACGTGGATTTCCTCGCATCCAATGCAACGAAAACCTATGACGGTACGCGTACGGTGAAACATAACGGTTCGAGTGAATCGAATGATGTGAAGAACTATATCACGCGCGCACGTGTGCAGCTGAACGGCAACTGGGTTGATCTGCGCAACGACCTTGTCATGGATATGACAGGGACGCAGTACAGCAGTCCGAATGCTACGAACGGCACACCCGATACCGTGACGTACAAATTCTATCTGAACAACAGCAACATTAATATTTCAGGCGACAACAACTTCACGCGGACGGCGCAGGGCACGATTGACCGCCGCAAGATCACGGTTGATCTCGCGGAGAAGACGGGCATTGACAAGACCTACGACGCGAATGCAAATCTCGTGGATACGAATACACGCCACTATGACAAGTTCGTTGACGATGATGCAAAGGGCAATGTCATCTATGCATCGGGTACGACGAACGACAACAAGCTCGTCCGCATGTCGAACGGTGCCTCGGTCAATGACGGCGCGGCGATGACCGTGACGGCATCGTACGCAGACAAGAATGTTGCGTACAGCGGCGGCAATGTGACGACGAAGAACATCGGCTACAACGTGAAGATTGCGGGTGCAGCGGGGCAGAACTATCAGCTCTCGGACGGCGTGACTACGGTCAATGCCGAGGATGGGCTGGATCTCTCGGCGACGGGAACGATCTCCCCGCGCACGATCACGCTCGGCTTTGACAATGTGTCGAAGGCGTATGATACGACCGCAGTCAACAATACGAAGAACATTACCTCCGTGACGGCGGGCAACAGCGACGGACGCGGTGCGGCAACGCTTGCGGCGGACGGCATCACGAGCGCGTCGTTCAATACGGCGGGTGTTCAGAGTTTCTACGGTGCGGGCAATACCGACGGGACATTCACGCAGGATCCGAACGTCGTGAGTGATGCGAACGGAAATGTCATTCAAAACGGCAAGGATGTGCAGTACAAGAATCTCGCAAATACGCTTGGACATCAGTCCTATGCGGGCAACTATACTGTGGCGGATACCGCCTACGGCAAGGGGACGATCCGCAAGCGCACGGTCACGGCGAACGACTTTAACTTTACCATTGGCAATGCCAGGAAAATGTACGACGGTACGAAGGATGTCGTGTGGCAGGAGGGCGGACAGAACTATACCGATATGGCGCATGTCAAGAAGTATTTCCAGAACAGCACACTGGATCTTGGCGGCGGGAATACGGTGCAGATCAACCTTGCCGACATCAGCCTGAACCGCGCGCAGTACAACAATGAGAACGTTGCGCATGCGAACAGTGTTGACTACGACGTGACAATCAACACGACGAATTTTGAGTTCAACGGTACGCGCAATCGAACCATCCATCATACGGGTGATTGGATTGAGCGCCGCGATCTTGCGACACTGCTCCCGCAGCATATCGTCAAGGAGTATGACGGGCAGACGACATTTGACCAGAACAACCGCGACTATGTGAATGCGATGGCAAAGGCGAATCTGACAACGGTCGTTGAGCGGGATAAGAACAAGATTCAGCTTGCCGTCACGGGAACGTACGACAACAAGAATGCCTCGGCAAATACCAAGGCGGAGGCAGAGGCACGTACGCCCGGTACGGCGGAACGGAATGTCACCTATACGCTGACGCTCTCGGGCGATGCGGATACCCTCGCGAACTACACGATCGGCGGACATCCGACGACGAATACGGTGACGGGAAAGGCGGATATCTACAAGAAAGCACTGACGGTTGATGTCGCACGCAAGGTCAAGGACTATGACGGTACGGCGGCGGTCAACAACCTCGGTGTGGGCGATATCACGTTCAGCGGTCTCGTTGGCAGTGAGACGCTGTCGCTTGATACTCCGGCACTGGCTAAAGTACAGGGGCAGTACCTCGACTCGAACGGCAATGCCGATGCGAACGTCAGCCGTGATGCGAACCGTGCAGTGACAGACAAGGCGGTGAAGTACACCGGCTTTAACGATGCACTGACCGATCTTGCAGGGCGGAATTCTACCGCGCAGAACTACATCGTCGACGGCGGCAGCAAGAGCTACACCGCTGCCGATGCGAAGGGGCGCATCAACCCGCGTTCGATCAGTGCAGGCGATGTGACGGCGACGTTCCACGACGCGACGAAGGTCTACGACGGCAATCGTTCTGTAAAGCACAACGGCATCAACTCGCAGGCTGCCGTCAAGAACTATCTGCGGACTGCGACTGCTCGTGTGAACGGAAATGATATCGATATCACGAACGATATCACGATCGCTTCCGATGAGGCGAGCACACACTACGACAATAAGAATGTACAGGGCGGCGCGGCACATACCGTCACCTATAAGCTGACCTATACGGGCAATAACTTCATCGTCGATGGGGTAGAAAAGACCGGCACGGGCTATATCACGCGCAAGAATGTCACGGCGACGGTCAACGGCCCGCTGACGAAGACCTACGATGCCTCGCGTGATGTCTACGATGCAGGGGATACCAGCATCAAGACCTACCGCAAGGACACGGGTACGCGTGTCACAAACGGGGACAGCCTCGTGACTCTGAATGGGCTTGTTGCGGGCGACGGCGCGACGAATGCGACGACAGCACGGTATGACAACAAGTCTGTCGGTGCGAATAAACGCGTGGATTACAACGTACAGATCGACTTGGCGAATCGGGATAACTACAATCTCGTGGATGCAGATGGAAATGCACTGACAACGATCTCGACCAACGACAATGAGATTACGAAACGTACGCTCAACCTGAAATTCGACGATGTTGCCAAGACCTATGATACGAAATCAGACAATGCCTCCGTGACGGCACGAACGATCAGCGATGATGATACGAAGGTGCTCACGCGCGACGGCATCCACTTCGGCACGGGCAGCGACAGCAATAAGCTGACCGATCTCAACGGAGGAAACATTGAGAGCCACTATGGAGACGGTCGGACGGCGGAAACCTTTGTCAAGAATGCGAATGCAGGTTCGCGTGCGGTGCGCTATCAGGGCATCAACCGTACGATGCGCAACTATCTGAGTGCGGGTGCAAATCAGAACTATGAGATTGCGGATGTCGCATTCGGCGATGGCAACATTGATAAGGCACAGGTGAATCGGAGCAACTTTAACTTCGTATTCTATGATGCGGTGAAGGACTATGACGGCACAGATGCCGTCATAGGGCGGAACGGATCGAGCGATATTCGTTCGCTGCTGAATACAGATGAGAATTCCTCGCTGCACAGTACGGTGACCCTCAACGGAAACACCTATGCGCTGCCGGAGAGCGATGTCGAGCGCATGACGGGCAAATATCGCAATGGGGCAAATGCCTCCACGAACAACCCCGTAGATTACAGACTCGAGCTTAACGTGGACAACTATACCTTTACGGACAACTCTGTCGGACGCTACACGGACTCCGGCGCGGGTGTCATCAACCGCCGCAAGCTCATTGCCGATACGAAATCCATCCATCCGACGAAGACCTATGACGGGACGGATACGCTGCTCGGCGTGGCAAAGGATGAAAACGGCAACATCATTCATTCCGCCGACGGTCTTGTGCGGTTCCGTCACTACAGCGACTCGGATACGCGTCACTATGACGATGAAGATGGAATCATCGCGCAGGATCAGCCGCACATCACGCATTCCTCGACAGCGAAGTACGCTGACAAGAATGTCGCGTGGGAGCCGAACGGGAACACCGATCCCAATGCCATGTGGCAGGATCGCAACAATGTTGCGAATAAGGATGTGGACTACCAATTCCGTCTCACGGGCAATCCGCTGTCGAACTACGAACTCGTCGATGAACACGGTACGACCATTGCCACACCGTCGGGCGGCTTGGGGTCTACCACGCTCAATCACAATGCGAGAACGGCGACCGGACGTATCAATCCCGCTGAGATTCGCATGAAGGCAGATCCAAAGACCATCTGGATCAACGAAGGTCTGCCGCCGCGCAGCAGCTACACAGGTACCCCGCAGGGAACCTATCCGGCACCGGGATATCCGACGGGGGTTGCCGGCGAGCATCTGGCAGGTGAGTTCTACTATGATTCGCCGGATGCGCGTCTGCGCATGGGAGACTACGCGGTCAACGGATACTATCGCCCTGCGACAGGCGAGATGGTCTATCGGAACTACCGCTTTGTGCAGGATCCCGCGAATGCAACGGCACTTCACGTCGGTCCGTATATCCCTGATGCAGAGTACTACAGTGCACTCACGCAGGTCAGCAAGATGATTCCCGATGAGTACGCCTATGAGAACGCCTCCCTCGACCGCCGCAGCCACTTTAAACGCGATCCGAAGGCGGAGGTTTCCCATACGCCGCCCTCTGTCAATATGGTGAAGGACGGTGTCGACATCAGCAAGAACGGCATTCGCGTCACGGACGAGACAGTATTCTCCCTCGTGAACGAAGTGTTCGGCTGAGCAAGAGAAATCCAATAGAAACAAAGAGGGACCCCATCGACTGTTTGCATAGTCGATGGGGTCCCTCTTTGCTGTTTAGGCGCTTTTTGTCAGATCTCTCAGCAATGCGCGGCAGCCGGCATCCACATCGCGGTAAGTTGCCTCGAAGTTGCCTGTGTACCACGGGTCGGCGACATCACGTTCCTCGCCAATGTAAGAGAGGAGGCGGCGCACCTTGCCGCGTGGATCGCCGCCCGTAAGGCGTGCGAGGTCGTCCATGTTTTCTGTGTCCATGCCGATAATGCAGTCGTAGGCATCGTAGTCGGCGGCGGTCATCAGCGCTGCCTGCCGTTTGCTGAACGGGATGCCGCGTGCGCGGAGGATTTCGCGTGTGCCGCGATGGGTGTCACTGCCGATTTCGTCGCGGTGGAGCGCCTTGGAAGTGACGCTGATTTTGTCTGCAAGTCCTGCCTCGTGTACGAGATGTTTCATGACGAACTCTGCCATGGGGGAGCGGCAGATGTTGCCGTGGCAGACGAATAGAATTTTTTTCATGGTAGATTCTCCTATCCCAATGCTGTTTTCGCAAGTCTACATCAAAAAAGCACGAATTGCAACCGCAGAGCTGTACCTTCTCCCTTGTGTTTTCACAGGGAAAATGCTAGAATGGAAACAAAATATGAATAATAATGTAGGGGTTGAGATACGATCGTGTACAATGGGATCAATGATATGAAGAAAACTGCGGTCCGTGCAGGGCTTGCTGCGTGTGTTTGTGCGGGGCTGGCATCTGCGGGGACGACGGGATTTGCTGCGCCGTCTCTTGCGCGTCCGGGTGCGGATATTGCACAGGAGCAGCCAAGACCTGAGATCGGTCTGGAGGATCAGGCACCGCGCTACCGTCAGGATGGTGATGACGCGCAGTTTACGATTGAAAACTTCATTATGGAGGCTCCGGATCTCTTCCTTGACAAGGGGGAGCTGACGCGCATTCTCGAGGAGGGGATGGGTGAGCAGAAGACGATGGCGCAGCTGCGTCGGACGGTGGATGCGCTGACTTCGTACTGCCGCACGCATGGTTATCCGGCGGCTGCGGTATATCTGCCGCCGCAGGACAGTCCGGATGGGATTGTGGTGCTGCGTGTGCTGCCGGGCCGTTACGATGAGATCGTGCTCGAAAATAACAGCCGTCTGAAGGATGCCGTCGCACAGGGGATTATTGCAGGGCTGAAATCGGATGATATCATCACTATGTCAAAGCTTGAGACGGCACTCTACTCGGTGTCGGATGCAACGGGAGCGCGTGCAGTCGGCGTCCTGAGTCCGGGCAGGACATTCGGAACGAGCAAGCTGACGGTGCGCATTGATGATTCGAAGGCATCGAATACGGTTTTCTATGTCGAGAACTACGGCAGTCCGAGCACGGGGCGCTACCGCTACGGCGTGCAGGAAACACTCTACGACCCGTCGGGGACGGGGGACAAGGTGAGTGCGGGTGCACTCATCTCGAACGGGAGCCTGCGCAACTTCTACGCAAACTATGAGACGGTGGTCGGGCATGGCGGTACGACGCTCGGCGTTGGCCTCTCGCGCATGAACTATAAGGTGGGCGGCCCGCTCTCCGCAATCGGTGCGGAGGGGCAGTCTTTGACGTTCACGATCTTCGGGCAGACGCCGCTCTACCATTTGACGAACCGCAGCCTCCTCTTCCGCTACGGCTATAACTATCGCGACTTGGATGATGATATTACGGCGTTCGAGCTTGAGGGCAAAAAGCATACGCACAGCATTTATGCGGGGCTGGTCGGTATGCAGCGCCTCTATGGCGGAATGACGGTGAACTATAATGCAAATCTGACCGTCGGAACATTGGGGCTGGACTCGGAGTACAGCCGCATTCTGGGGGATCTCAACCAAACAGAGGAGGGGACGTACGCAAAGCTCGAAGCAGATGTGACAGCGGTGCAGCAGCTTGGTCACGCGACGGATCTCCTCGTCAAGGTCTCGGGGCAGAAGGCGAGCCGAAACCTCGACAGCTCGGAGGAGTTCTATCTCGGCGGACCGAATGGCGTGCGTGCCTACGCGCAGGGCGAGGGCGCGGGGGACGAGGGCGTTCTTGCAACGGCGGAACTGCGCTATCATACACCGGTGCGCGGGCTGACATTCAGCACGTTCTATGATACGGGATCGGTGCGTATGAGCAAGGGGAACAATCTCACCGACAATCATGCAACGCTGCACGGTTGGGGCATTGGTGCGGCGTACAGTGATCCGGGCAACTGGTTCGCACGTGTGGACTACGCACGACGGATTGGCTCGGATTCGTCGGTAGCACCGAAGAACAATGCACGGAACCGCGTTTGGTTCATGGCGGGGAAGATCTGGTAATATCCTGCTGTTTTGCTGCGCCCTCGATGTGATCGGGGGCGCAGTGCATTCAGATGGGGATGCAAAGATAAATGGCCGAATGGGGTGAACGGGAAGGGCTATGAGACTCAGGCGAAAGCCGTGGATTGATACGGCGATTCTGGATTATGCGGATTTCGTCACGCCGCTCGGCGGGGATTGGACGAGGTTCGCCGGTGCGTGGACGGAGACGTTCGGGCGCACGGCACCGCTCCATGTAGAGATCGGTGTAGGCAAGGGCGACTTCCTGACGGAACTTGCGGCACGCAATCCCAATGTGAACTATGTCGGGCTCGAGGCGCAGCAGGGAGTCCTCTACTTTGCCGCGCGCAAGGCGGCGACACGGGAGCTGCCGAATGTGCGGCTTCTCGTCTTTGATGCAGCGCATTTGACGGAACTCTTTGCCTTCGGTGAGGTCGACCGCATCTATTTAAATTTTTCCGACCCGTGGCCGAAGGCACGCCATGCGAAGCGGCGGCTGACGAGTGAGGTCTTCCTCGCGCGCTATGCCGCTGTGCTGAAGGAAGGCGGAGCGATCCATTTCAAGACGGATAATGCTGGGCTCTTTGCCTACTCGCTCGAAACGATGGAGCGGGAGGGCTGGCTGCTCTCGCATGTGACGCATGACCTCCACGCGCTCGCAGAGCCTGACAATATCATGACGGAGTACGAGCGCAAGTTCAGCGCACGCGGTGCGAAGATCGGGCGCCTTGTAGCGTGCCGTCCAACGGGACAAGTCTGATGCGTACGCGTTATACACTCTTTAAGAGTGAGACGGAACCCATTGTTATCATCATGGCGATTCTCCTTGTGACGGGGACGATCAATGTCTTTAGTTCGAGCTATGTGCTTGCGGCGATGGATTTCGAGAATCCGTATTACTTTCTGCAGCGCCATCTTCAATGGCTGCTGCTTGGGATCGTCGCGTGCTGGCTCTGTCGCCGCATGAACTATCAGCGTATGCGCGGGCTGATGTTCGTCGGTATGGGGATCACGGTGTTCCTGCTGATTGCCGTGCTCTTTGTCGGGACGACGGTGAACGGCGCACAGCGTTGGCTTGCATTCGGACCACTGAGCTTTCAGCCGGCAGAGTTTGCGAAATTGATGGCGGTGTTGATGGGTGCATTCTCCATCTCGGCGGTGCTGTCAAAGGAACGCTTTCGTATAGACCGCGACGGCGGACGCGTCTTTATCCCGTTTGGTGCAATTCTCGTGATGGCGTTCCTCGTCTACCGTGAACCGGATTTCGGAACGGCGTGCATTGTGTTTGGCGTTCCGCTTTTGATGGCACTCGTGCTGCTCGTGTCGCCGCGGAGCTGGGTGTGGATCAGTCTGCTTACACTCATCTTGGCCTTTTCAATCGGGACACTGCAGCCCTATCGCATGAAGCGCCTCGAGGTCTGGTACGATCCGTGGTCGGATGCGCGCGATGCGGGTTATCAGATGGTACAGTCGCTCTCGACAATCGGCTCGGGCGGAATCTTCGGCATGGGCTTCGGCGACGGCGTGAGCAAATATGAGTATCTGCCCGAGGCACACACGGACTTTGCGTTTGCGATCTTCAGTCAGGAGCATGGATTCTTCGGTGTTCTGCTGATCTTCTTCCTGTTCGCCGTTCTGCTTGTTACCTGCATGCGTGTGGCGGCTCGTGCGAAGGATACGTTCGGGCAGGTGCTTGCGCTCGGCATCATCTTCCTCGTGCTCGGACAGGCGCTCGCAAATCTCGCGATGGTCTCCGGCCTGCTGCCCGTCGTTGGTGTTCCGCTGCCGTTCATCAGCTATGGCGGTTCTTCGCTGATCGTAACGATGGCGGGGATGGGGATGCTGCTCGGCATCGCCGACCGCAGTCGGGATACACTGCCTGCGGTGAAGAAAAAATCAGAGAAACCTGAGACGCGGCGCAGTAAGATCCATATTGTGCGATGATGAAGAGGTGCACATGCACCTCTTTTTTCTGATTTTTCATCTAAACACGCAAGAAAGATACGCTAGAAAAAGTGTAAATAGAAAACTTTGTAAAATATGCGTTGACAAGCGTTTTTGCGGATGATATTATGTGACAGTCCCCTTTTTGGAGGTGAACTATGTCTCTGGAAAAATTACGCGCGGCACGCACGGTTGCCGGCATTCATCAGGCACTGAGGGCGGTGCAGAACGGCGCGGCAGAGATGGTGTTCATTGCGAGCGATGTGGACGGGCGTGTACTCGACCCGCTCTTTGCAGCGTGTGGGGACGCAGGTATTATACCTGACCGCACGGCGACAAAAGCGGCACTCGGCGCGGCGGTGCACCTCGATGTGGGTGCGGCGGCGGTCGCCAAACTACGGTAAAAACGCAGCCTCTGCGTTTTCATACAAAAGCATTGAAATGACGACAAAGGAAGGAGGTGCAGTATGCCAACGATCAATCAGCTCATTCGCAAGAGCCGGAAGAGCCTTGAGGAGAAATCGAAAGCACCAGCACTGAAGAACAGCCCGCAGAAGCGCGGCGTCTGCACGCGTGTCTATACGTCCACGCCGAAGAAGCCGAACTCTGCTCTTAGAAAGGTTGCTCGTGTTCGCTTGACGAACAGCATCGAGGTGACCGCATACATTCCCGGAATTGGGCACAATCTGCAGGAGCACAGCGTCGTCCTCATTCGCGGCGGCCGTGTGAAGGATCTGCCGGGTGTGCGTTACCACATCATTCGCGGCTCACTCGATACGGCCGGTGTGCAGGATCGTGCACAGGGACGTTCGAAGTACGGCGCGAAGCGTGCGAAGAAGAAGTAAGGCAGTATATCGTTAGGAGGTTGGGCTATGCCACGTAAGGGCCCCGTGCCGAAGCGGGATGTTCTGCCGGATCCGGTATATCATTCCAAGACGGTGACGAAGTTTATCAACAAGGTTATGCTCTCGGGCAAGAAGAGCGTCGCACAGCGTGTTGTCTATGATGCGTTCGAGACGATTCGTGAGAAGACGGGTCAGGATCCGCTCGAGGTATTCGAGACGGCACTGCGCAACGTCATGCCTGTGCTCGAGGTCAAGGCACGCCGCGTCGGCGGCGCCAACTATCAGGTCCCGGTCGAGGTTCGTGCGGATCGCCGCATGACGCTTGGCATCCGCTGGCTTGTCGGCTATGCGCGTCTGCGCGGCGAGAAGACGATGGATGCACGTCTCTCGGCAGAGCTGATGGACGCTGCGAACAACACGGGCGCAGCGATCAAGAAAAAGGAAGATACGCACAAGATGGCGGAGGCCAACAAGGCATTCGCACATTATCGCTGGTAAGAGCCGTTGATGAGAAACATCAGAGGCTACGTAATATCAGCAGTGTAAGGAGCGATAGGAAACAGTGGCAAGAGAATATTCCCTTGAAAAGACGCGGAATATCGGCATCATGGCTCACATCGATGCCGGCAAGACGACGACCACCGAGCGCATCCTCTTCTACACGGGCGTAACGCACAAGATCGGCGAAGTTCATGAGGGCGCTGCCACCATGGACTGGATGGTTCAGGAGCAGGAACGCGGCATTACGATTACGTCGGCGGCAACGACCTGTCACTGGAAAGACCATCGCATCAATATCATTGATACGCCGGGTCACGTTGACTTTACGGTCGAGGTAGAGCGCTCGCTGCGCGTGTTGGACGGCACGGTCGCCGTCCTGACCGCACGCGGCGGCGTTGAGCCGCAGACGGAGACGGTCTGGCGCCAGGCAGAGCGGTACAATGTGCCGCGCATGGCGTATGTCAACAAGATGGACATCACGGGCGCCGATTTCTTCAATGTCATGAACATGATGCGCGAGCGTCTCAATGCGAACCCGGTGGCAATTCAGCTGCCGATCGGCACAGAGGATGAGTTTAAGGGCATCATCGACCTCGTGAAGATGGATGCGATCGTCTACGAGGACGATCTCGGCAAGGTGACCGATGAGGTCGAGATTCCGGCCGAGTACAAAGAGCAGGCGGAAGAGTACCGCGAGAAGCTGATCGAGGCATGCGCCGAGGCAGACGATGAGCTGATGGAGAAGTACCTCGGCGGCGAGGAGGTCACGGAGGAAGAGATCCGCCGTGCGATCCGCAAGGCGACGATCGCCTGCGAGATGACGCCGGTCACCTGCGGTACGTCATACCGCAACAAGGGTGTACAGCCCCTGCTCGATGCGATCGTCGACTACATGCCGGCGCCGACGGACATTCCGCCGATCGCGGGTGTAAACCCCGACACGGGCGAGGCAGACAGCCGTCCTTCCTCAGATACGGCGCCGTTCTCCGCACTCGCGTTCAAGATTATGACAGATCCGTTCGTTGGCAAGCTCGCGTTCTTCCGTGTCTACTCGGGCACGCTGAACTCCGGCTCCTACGTCTTCAATGCGACGAAGGACAACAAGGAACGCATCGGCCGCATTCTCCAGATGCACGCGAACAACCGCAAGGAGATCGATGTGGTCTACAGCGGCGATATCGCGGCGGCGGTCGGGCTTAAGAACACGACGACGGGCGACACGCTCTGCGACGAGAACAATCCGATCATCCTCGAGTCGATGGAGTTCCCCGATCCCGTTATCTCCGTTGCGGTTGAGCCTGCGACGAAGAACGACCAGGAGAAGATGGGCATTGCCCTCCAGAAGCTCGCTGAGGAGGATCCGACCTTCCGCGTGCATACGGACGCAGAGACGGGGCAGGTCATCATCTCGGGCATGGGCGAGCTGCATTTGCAGATCATCGTCGACCGCATGCTCCGCGAGTTCAAGGTCGACTGCAAGGTCGGCGAGCCGCAGGTTGCGTATCGGGAGACGATCCGCAAGTCGGTCAAGGCAGAGGGCAAGTTCGTCCGTCAGTCCGGCGGTCACGGTCAGTACGGTCACTGCTGGCTCGAGCTCATTCCGCAGGATGCGGGCGAGGGCTTCAGCTTCGAGAACAAGGTCGTCGGCGGCGTGATTCCGAAGGAATTCATCAATCCGATCGAGGCCGGTGTTCGTCAGGCCATGGAGGGCGGCGTTGTCGCAGGCTATCCGATGGTCGACATCAAGGTCATCGTCTACGACGGCTCGTTCCACGAGGTCGACTCCTCCGAGGCGGCGTTTAAGGTGGCAGGCTCGATGGCGTTCAAGGCGGGTGCCGAGAAGGCCAGCCCGGTTCTTCTCGAGCCGTATGTCAAGGTTGAGGTCACGGTACCCGAGGAGTACATGGGCGACGTGATCGGCGATCTGAACTCGCGCCGCGGACGCATCGACGGCATGGAACCGCGCAACGGCGTACAGGTCATCAACGCGTTCGTTCCGCTCTCGGAGATGTTCGGTTACTCGACGGATCTCCGTTCCAAAACTCAGGGCCGCGGGAACTACTCGATGGAAGTTTCCTTCTACGATGAAGTTCCTAAGAATATAGCTGACGCTGTAGTCGCCAAGAACAAAGGCGAATAAGGAGGCAATTTTAAATGGCAAAGGAAAAGTTTAACCGCAGCAAGCCCCATGTCAACATCGGCACGATCGGTCACGTTGACCACGGCAAGACGACGCTGACGGCTGCGATCACGAAGGTTCTCTCCGAGAAGGGCTATGCGAAGTTCGAGGACTATGCGGACATCGACAAGGCTCCGGAGGAGCGCGAGCGCGGCATTACGATCAACACGGCGCACGTTGAGTATGAGACGGACAACCGCCACTATGCACACGTTGACTGCCCGGGCCACGCGGACTATGTCAAGAACATGATCACGGGCGCTGCACAGATGGACGGCGCGATTCTCGTTGTCTCCGCTGCAGACGGCCCGATGCCCCAGACGCGTGAGCACATTCTGCTTGCTCGCCAGGTCGGCGTTCCGGCTCTCGTTGTCTTCCTCAACAAGGTTGACCAGGTTGACGATCCCGAGCTCCTCGAGCTCGTCGAGATGGAAGTTCGTGAGCTGCTCTCGCAGTACGAGTTCCCCGGCGACGACATCCCTGTCATTGCAGGCTCCGCACTCAAGGCGCTTGAGGGTGACGAGGCGATGAAGGCGAAGATCCTCGAGCTCATGGATGCGGTTGATTCGTACATCCCGACGCCGACGCGTGACACGGATAAGCCGTTCCTCATGCCGGTTGAGGACGTGTTCACGATCACGGGCCGCGGCACGGTTGCCACGGGTCGTGTGGAGCGCGGCGAGCTGAAGCTGAACGATACGGTTGAGATCGTCGGCCTTCAGGATGAGGCGCGCAGCACGGTTGTCACGGGCATCGAGATGTTCCGCAAGCTGCTCGACAGCGCGGTTGCGGGCGACAACATCGGTGCGCTGCTCCGTGGCGTGGATCGCAAGGACATCGAGCGCGGTCAGGTTCTCGCAAAGCCGGGTTCCATCAATCCGCACACGAAGTTCAAGGCACAGGTCTACGTCCTGACGAAGGAAGAGGGCGGCCGCCACACTCCGTTCTTCACGAACTATCGTCCCCAGTTCTACTTCCGTACCACGGACGTGACGGGCGTTGTCCGTCTCCCCGAGGGCACTGAGATGGTTATGCCCGGCGATAACGTCGAGATGGAAGTCGAGCTCATCACGCCGATCGCGATCGAGCAGGGCCTCCGCTTCGCTATCCGCGAGGGCGGCCACACGGTCGGCGCGGGTCGTGTTACGGCAATCGAGGGCTAATCACCCTTACTGATATTCCCTAGGGAGAGGAGCGGCGCGCTCGCGTCGCTCCTTTTCGAGGGAAATGACGGTTTGACGGAAAGTCCGACTGAAATTTCCCGATGGGGAATATGATAAAACTTCTTTTCATCTTTTGGAATCATACGACAGATGACGTACTCCATGCGATGACATGGCAGATGGCTATGCCCTGACGGGACAGAGGGAACTGCCGTGGAGAAATGTTTGGGGCGAGACCCTGGACGAAGGAGGAAAACTACTTTGGCGAAACAGCAGAAAATCAGAATTCGTTTGAAGGCCTATGACCACAAGGCTCTCGATCAGAGCGCGGCAAAGATTGTTGATACCGCGAAGAAGACGGGCGCAATGGTCTCGGGGCCCATCCCACTTCCGACGGAGAAGAATGTCTACACGATTCTTCGTTCTCCGCATGTCAACAAGGACTCGCGCGAGCAGTTTGAGATGCGTACGCACAAGCGCCTCATCGACATCCTGCAGCCGACGAACAAGACGGTCGACTCGCTCATGCGCCTCGATCTGCCTGCCGGCGTTGACATCGAGATTAAGCTCTAATAGGAGGTGGAAGCCTTGGCTAAGGCTATTTTAGGAAGAAAACTGGGCATGACCCAGATCTTCACAGAGGAAGGCCGCGTCGTTCCCGTGACGGTCGTTGAGTCCGGCAACAACTTTGTGCTGCAGAACAAGACCGACGAGGCGGACGGCTACAACGCTGTGCAGATCGGGTTCGGCGATGTGAAGGAAAAGAACGTCAATAAGCCTCTCAAGGGGCACTTTGAGAAGGCAGGCGTCAAGGCGGTGCGCTTCATTCGTGAGATGCGCCTCACGGCTCCTTCGGAATATAATGTAGGCGATACGATCGGCGTGGACATCTTCGCTGCGGGCGACCTTGTCGATGTGGTCGGCACGTCCAAGGGCAAGGGGTTCGCGGGCGGCATCAAGCGTCACAACTTCGCGCGCGGCCCGATGGGGCACGGCTCGAAGTCGCACCGTGAGCCGGGCTCGACAGGTGCGATGATCTCCGGCCCCGGCGGGCGCGTCCTCAAGGGCAAGAAGCTCCCCGGCCGTATGGGAGGCGAGCGTGTCACAGTGCAGCGCCTGACGATTGTCCGCGTGGACACCGACCGCAATCTCATCCTCATCAAGGGCGCGATTCCGGGCCCGAAGAAGGGATTCGTCGTAATCAAAGATACCGTAAAGCCCGCAAAGGCAGCGAAAGAATAAGGAAGGGGGAATCGCAGCATGGCGAATGTAGCAGTATATGATATGTCGCACAACCAGGTTGGCGAGATCAGCCTGAACGATGAGTTCTTTAATGTTGAAATGAATGCCGGCCTCCTTCATCAGGCGGTCGTCCTCCAGCTCGCATCGCAGCGCCTTGGCACACATGCCACGAAGACGCGCGGTTTTGTGCGCGGCGGCGGACGCAAGCCATGGCGTCAGAAGGGAACGGGCCGTGCCCGTGCAGGTTCGACGCGCAGTCCACTGTGGGTCGGCGGCGGTACGGTCTTTGGACCGCATCCGCGCAAGTACGGCTTTACGATGCCGCGCAAGCAGCGTCGTCTCGCCCTCAAGTGCGCGCTCTCGGACAAGGTTCGCACGGGTGACTTCATTGTCCTCGACCAGCTCGATTTCGAGGCACCGAAGACAAAGGCAGCCGTGAAGCTCCTGAGCGATTTCGGCGTGAATGCAAAGAGCCTCTTCATCACGGCGGACGAAGCTGTGAACGTGGAGCGCTCGACGAGCAATATTCCGGGTGTAAAAGCCATCACGGCAAATGGAATCAATGTCTATGACATTCTCCATCACGACAAGCTCTTCATTACGAAGGATGCCATCACCCGTATCGAGGAGGTATTCGCATAATGGAAGCACGTGATATTCTCGTACGACCGCTCATCACGGAGCGGACGACGCAGCTCATGGCTGAGGGCAAATACGTCTTCGTCGTTGCGAAGGCTGCGAACAAGATCGAGATCGCAAAGGCGGTCTCGGAGATCTTCAAGGTGAAGGTCGCAAAGGTCAACACGGTCAACGTCCTCGGCAAGAAGAAGCGCATGGGTCGTACGCAGGGCAAGCGCCCGGACTACAAGAAGGCCATCGTGAAACTCGCTCCGGGCGAGACCATCGAGTTCTTTGAAGGCTGAGACGAAAGGGAGGTACGAACGTGGCAGTAAAAAGTTTTAAGCCGTATTCTGCCGGCAGACGCTTCATGACGGTCTCTTCCTTCGATGAGATCACAACGGACAAGCCGGAGAAGTCCCTCACCGTCCGCCTGACAAAGACGGGCGGGCGCAACCAGCAGGGCAAACTGACCGTACGTCATCGCGGCGGCGGTCACAAGCGGCTCTATCGCATCATCGACTTCAAGCGTACGAAGGACGGCATCCCCGCCCGCGTTGCGACGATTGAATACGATCCGAACCGCAGCGCGCGCATTGCGCTCCTGAACTACGCAGACGGCGAGAAGCGCTACATCCTCGCGCCGAACGGCCTGAAGGTCGGCGACGTTGTGGAATCGGGTGCCGAGGCTGACATCAAGCCGGGCAACGCGCTTCCGCTTAAGAATATCCCGCTCGGTACGGTTATCCATGCCGTCGAGATGAAGATCGGCAAGGGCGCACAGCTCGTCCGCAGTGCGGGCACGTCTGCACAGCTCATGGCAAAGGAAGGCGACTACGCACTCCTTCGTATGCCGTCCGGCGAGATTCGCCGCGTGCATATCAACTGCCGTGCGACGATCGGGCAGGTCGGCAACCTCGAGCATGAGAACATCACCATCGGCAAGGCAGGCCGCAGCCGCTGGCTCGGACGTCGTCCGGAGACGCGCGGTATTGCGATGAACCCGAACGACCATCCGCACGGCGGCGGCGAGGGCCGTTCGCCGGTCGGACGCAAGAGCCCGATGACGAAGTGGGGCAAGATTGCGATGGGCAAGAAGACGCGCCGCAAGAAGAAGGCGTCGAACCGCTTGATTGTACATCGCCGTAAGTAATCGGCTTTGTGGATAGCCCCTTTGGGGGCGTCCCCTAGGAAACCGCATTAGCACCGCAACTTGCAGATAGAACCATCGCCGAACCGCATCGCGTTCGGCGAAAGGAGGAAAAACTTTGTCAAGATCGATTAAGAAAGGGCCTTTCGTCGCAGAGAGCCTGATGAAGAAGATCGATGCGCTCAACGAAAAGAACGAGAAGAAGGTTGTGCGCACATGGTCGCGCAGCTCGACGATCTTCCCAGATTTCGTCGGCCACACGATCGCTGTCCACGACGGACGCAAGCATGTCCCCGTCTACGTCACGGAGGATATGGTCGGACATAAGCTCGGCGAGTTTGCGCCGACACGTACATTCAAGGGTCACGCGGGCGAAGAGCGCAAGACCTCGCTGCGCTGATAGAGAGGAGGACGATTCGTGGCACAGGAAGTAAAGGCTACCGCCAAATACATCCGTATCGCACCGCGCAAGGTTCGCATTGTGATGAACCTCGTGCGCGGCAAGAGCGTTGCTGACGCTCTCGCGATCCTGAAGTTCACGCCGAAGGTCGGCGCGGACGCCGTGGAGAAGGTGCTCCGCTCTGCTGTTGCAAACGCGGAGAACAACTTTGACATGGATGTGGATCGACTGTTCATTTCCTCAGCTTTCGTTGACCAGGGACCGACGCTCAAGCGCATTCACCCGCGCTCGCGCGGGCAGGCATTCAAGATTTTGAAGCACACGTCCCACATCACGGTTGCCGTAAACGAAAAGTAATAGGGAGGGAAACAGTTTGGGTCAGAAAGTAAATCCCCATGGCATTCGCCTTGGCATCGTCAAGGATTGGGATGCCCGCTGGTATGCAGACAAGGATTTCGCGCAGAATCTGCACGAGGATATCAAAATTCGTGATTACCTCAAGAAGAGCCTCCAGACCGCAGGTGTTCCCCGCGTGGAGACGGAGCGCAGCAAGAACCGCCTGAAGCTCACGATCCATACGGCAAAGCCGGGTATGGTCATTGGACGCGGCGGCTCGGGCATCGAGCAGATCAAAGAGGGGCTCAAGTCCCTCACGGATAAGCGCGTTGACATCAATATTGCAGAGATCAAGCAGCCGGATCTCGACGCGACGCTCGTCGCAGAGAACATTGCAGCCCAGCTTGAGCGCCGCATTGCCTTCCGCCGTGCGATGAAACAGGCGGTCGGGCGCACGATGCGCCTCGGTGCGAAGGGCATCAAGATCGCAGTCAGCGGTCGTCTCGGCGGTGCAGAAATTGCACGCCGCGAGTCCTATCGCGAGGGCAGCATCCCCCTGCACACGCTGCGTGCAGACATCGACTATGGAACGGCCGAAGCACACACGACCTACGGCCGCATCGGCATCAAGGTCTGGATCTTCAAGGGCGAAGTTCTCCCCGACAAGAAGAATCAGCCGAAAAACGGTAAGGAAAGGAGCGAGGCGTAATGTTACTCCCAAAGCGCGTTAAGTACCGCAAGCAGTTCCGCGGACGCATGAAGGGCAAGGCACAGCGCGGCAACACGGTCAGCCATGGCCAGTACGGTCTCGTCGCTCTGGAGCCGGCATGGATTACGAACCGCCAGATCGAGGCTGCACGTATCGCAATGACGCGTTACATCAAGCGCGGCGGCAAGGTCTGGATCAAGATTTTCCCGGACAAGCCGGTCACGGCAAAGCCGGCGGAGACCCGCATGGGTTCCGGCAAGGGCTCGCCCGAGTACTGGGTCGCCGTCGTCAAGCCCGGCCGCGTCCTCTTTGAGATGGACGGCGTGGCACGCGACGTTGCGGCAGAGGCAATGCGCCTCGCAGGACACAAGCTCCCGATCAAGACGAAGTTCGTCGTACGCGAAGAAGTAGAGGGCGGTGAAGTGAATGAAGGTTGATGAGATCCGCGGCATGAGTGCCGACGAGCTCAAGGAAAAACTCGCGTCGCTCAAGGAAGAGCTCTTTGGCCTCCGTTTCCAGCACGCCACCGGACAGCTCGATAACCCGATGCGTATCAAGGACGTAAAGAAGACGATTGCCCGCATCAAGACCATTCAGCGTGAGCAGGCAAACGCCTAAATCTAAGTTGCGGACATTTTATTGATACGCAGGAAGGAGGCTCATATACACATGAGCGATAGAAACGTACGCAAAGTGAGAATCGGCAAGGTCGTGTCCGACAAGATGGACAAGACTGTTGTCGTTGCTGTCGAGGAGCTCGAACAGCACAAGATGTATAAGAAGCCGGTTAAGAAGACGGTGAAGTTCCACGCGCATGACGAGAAGAATGACGCGCACGTCGGCGACCGTGTATCCATCATGGAGACGCGCCCGCTCTCGAAGACGAAGCGCTGGCGCGTGGTCGAAGTCGTCGAGCGCGCGAAGTAAGGAGGAAGAGGATCAATGATACAGCAGGAAACAATCCTGAATGTCGGCGATAACACAGGAGCGAAGGAAATCCTCTGCATTCGCGTACTGGGCGGTTCGTACCGCAAGTATGCCAACATCGGCGATGTTATTGTCGCCTCCGTCAAGGCGGCAGCGCCGGGCGGCACGGTGAAAAAGGGCGATGTCGTCAAGGCGGTTGTCGTTCGCAGCGTCAAGGGCCTGCGCCGTCCGGACGGTTCCTACATCCGCTTCGACGAGAACGCGGCCGTCATCATCAAGGACGACCACACGCCGCGCGGAACGCGTATTTTTGGACCTGTCGCACGCGAGCTGCGCGAGAAGGATTTCATGAAGATCGTCTCGCTCGCTCCCGAAGTTCTTTAAGGAGGAGGTGTTATTTTGTCGCTGGCAAAACTGAACGTCAAGAAGGGCGATACGGTCGTCGTTCTTTCCGGCAAGGATAAGGGAAAGCAGGGCAAGGTCATTGAGGCTCAGCCAAAGAAGGGCAAGGTCGTCGTTGAGGGCGTCAACAAGGTAAAGCGTCACACGAAGCCGAGCCAGAGCGCGCCCCAGGGCGGGATCATCACGAAGGAAGCACCGCTGTTCGCATCGAAGGTGCAGCTCGTCTGCCCTGCGTGCGGCAAGGCGACGCGCGTTGCACACCGCATCGTCGGCGAGCGCAAGGTGCGCGCCTGCAAGAAGTGCGGCGAGCCGATCGAGCAGTAAGATTAGCGGAAAGGAGGAATACGCAAAGTGGAAAGACTCAAGGAAAAGTATCAGAAGGAAGTTGCGCCGGCGCTGACGGAAAAGTTCGGCTATAAGAATGTCATGCAGCTCCCGAAGGTCGAGAAGGTCATCATCAACATGGGCGTCGGCGAAGCGGTCGGCAATCCGAAGGCACTCGATGCTGCAGTGACGGATCTCACCGCCATCGCAGGGCAGAAGCCCCAGCTCACGCGTGCGAAGAAGTCGCTTGCTGCGTGGAAGCTCCGCGAGGGCATGCCGATTGGCTGCAAGGTTACGCTGCGCGGCACGCGTATGTATCAGTTCCTCGACAAGTTCATGAATGTCGCACTTCCGCGCGTCCGCGATTTTCGCGGTGTCAGCGAGAAGGCGTTCGACGGCCGCGGCAACTACGCTGTGGGTCTGCGCGAGCAGCTCATTTTCCCTGAAATTGACTACGACAAGATCGACAAGATTCGCGGCATGAACATCGTCATCGTTACGAGTGCGCATACGGACGAAGAGGCAAAAGAGCTCCTGCGTCTCATGGGTATGCCGTTCCGCGCGTAACGAACAAGGAGGAACAACTGTGGCAAAGAAGGCAATGATTGAGAAGTGGAGCAAAGAGCCCAAGTTCTCGACACGCAAGTACAACCGCTGCAAGATTTGCGGACGTCCGCACGGCTACATCCGCAAGTTCGATATGTGCCGTATCTGCTTCCGTGAGCAGAGTTACAAGGGCGCCATCCCTGGTGTAACGAAGGCAAGCTGGTAATAAAGATAGCAAAAAGGAGGATATCGATTCATGGCAATGACTGATCCTATTGCAGATATGCTGACCCGCATCCGCAACGCGAACTCGGTCTACCACGAGAGCGTCGCGATCCCTGGGTCGAAGGTCAAGACGGCAATCGCCGAGGTCTTGAAAAAGGAAGGCTTCATCAAGGACTACTCCTTCCAGGAGGACGGCAAGCAGGGCGTTCTCACCGTCACGCTGAAGTATGGAGCTAAGCGTGAGCATGTTATCTCCGGTCTGAAGCGCGTTTCCAAGCCCGGACTTCGTCAGTATGCAAAGCACGATGCGCTCCCGCGTGTCTACGGCGGCCTCGGTATCTCTGTGATCTCCACGTCGAAGGGGATCATGAGCGACAAGGACGCACGCAAGGCGGGGCTCGGCGGCGAAGTTCTCGCATTCGTATGGTAATGCACAGGCAGGAGGTGTAACAATGTCAAGAATTGGAAGAGCACCGATTCACATTCCGTCTGGCGTTACCGTCACGGTCGGTGCGGATAATCTCGTGAAAGTGAAGGGCCCGAAGGGCGAGCTTTCGCGCGAGATCCATCCGGATATGAAAATAACCGTCGAGGAAGGTGTCGTAACCGTCACCCGTCCTTCGGACGATAAAATGCACAGGTCGCTCCACGGCCTTTCCCGTACGCTCATCAACAACATGGTGGTCGGCGTGTCGGAAGGCTTCACGAAGACCCTTGAGATCAGCGGCGTCGGCTATCGTGCGGCAAAGCAGGGCAAGAACCTCAATCTCTCGCTTGGCTTCTCGCATCCCGTTGTCGTTGAGCCGCCCGAGGGCATCACGTTTGAGTGCCCCTCTGCTACGGTCATCACGATCTCCGGCATCAACAAGGAAGTCGTCGGTCAGACTGCAGCTGAGATCCGTGCACATCGTGAGCCGGAGCCGTACAAGGGCAAGGGCATCAAGTACGCCGGAGAGCATATCCGCCGCAAGGAAGGCAAAGCCGGCGCGAAGGGCAAGAAATAAGAAGGAGAGGAGTGACACACTGTGCTTATCAAGCAGGATAAGAATAAGGCGCGCCAGAAGCGCCATCTGCGCGTGCGCAATCACATTGCGGGCACTGCGGCTCGACCGCGCCTCAATGTATTCCGCAGCCTGAAGAACATCTACGCACAGATCATCGATGATGAAAAGGGCGTGACGCTCGTCTCCGCGAGCTCCAAGGACAAGGACTTCTCCCAGTACGGCGGAAATGTCGAGGCAGCAAAGGCGATCGGCACTGCTGTTGCGAAGAAGGCTCTTGAAAAGGGCATCACCGAGGTCGTCTTCGACCGCGGCGGCTACATCTATCATGGCCGCGTCGCTGCTCTTGCTGAGGCGGCACGCGAAGCGGGCCTGAAATTCTAAAGGAGGGAAAGCATGGCTAGACATAACGAAAACGAGACGCCGGAGTTCGAGGAGCGTGTCGTGTTCATCAACCGCGTATCGAAGGTTGTCAAGGGCGGCCGACGCTCCTCCTTCAGCGCACTTGTTGTCGTCGGCAACAAGAAGGGCAAGGTCGGCTTCGGCATGGGTAAGGCTGCTGAGGTACCCGAGGCAATCCGCAAGGGCGTCGAGGATGCAAAGAAGAGCCTGATCGAGGTTCCGCTGCGCGACGAGCGCACGATCCCGCATGAGATCACGGGCATCTTCGGTGCCGGCCGCGTGCTCCTGAAGCCCGCTGCCAAAGGTACCGGCGTCATCGCCGGCGGCCCTGCGCGTGCGGTGCTCGAGCTCGCGGGCGTGCGTGATATCCTCACGAAGTCGCTCGGCACGTCCAACCCGAACAACATGGTTCGCGCGACGATGGAAGGTCTCATCGGCCTCAAGAACCCCGCCGATGTGGCAGCACTCCGCGGCAAGACCGTGCGCGAGATTTTTGGCTGATAAGGAGGAACGAACATGGCAAAAGTCAGAGTAACGCTGACACGCAGCTTGATCGGTCGTCCTGAGACGCAGCGCAAGACTGTGAAATCGCTCGGACTGCGCAAGCGCAACTCCGTTACCGAGCTTCCCGACACGCCCGCCGTGCGTGGGCAGCTTCACAAGGTCTCCCACCTCATCACGGTGGAAGAGATTGCAGACTGAAGAGGGGAGGCAAACATCTATGAAACTGCATGAATTACAGCCGGCTGAGGGCTCGCGTAAGACGTCCAAGCGCGTCGGACGCGGCATCGGCTCCGGCATGGGCAAGACCTCGACGCGCGGCATGAAGGGACAGAAATCCCGTGCCGGCGGCGGTGTCCGCAGCGGTTTTGAGGGCGGTCAGATGCCTCTCTACCGTCGTCTCCCGAAGCGCGGCTTCAAGAACATCTGGGCAAAGACCTTTGCTGAGGTGAACGTTGGAAGCCTGAACTGCTTCGAGGACGGTGCGACGGTTGACCCCGTTGCACTCATCGAGGTGGGCATCCTGAAGAACGTCCGTGACGGCATCCGCATTCTCGGCGATGGCGAGCTCACGGCAAAGAATCTCACCGTACGCGCTCAGGGCTTTACGCAGGGCGCGGCGGAGAAAATTGCAGCGGCAGGCGGCAAAGTCGAGGTGATCTAAGGTGCTCCAAGCCCTTGGAAACATCTTTCAGATCCCGGAACTGCGGCAGAAGATTGTATTTACACTCATCATGTTTGCCGTGTTCCGCATGGGGACGCACATCCCCGTGCCCGGCGTCGATCCGACGGCGATCGAGCAGCTCTTCGCACAGGGAACCCTGTTCGGACTGCTCGACCTTTTCTCGGGCGGAGCGTTCAGTAAATTCTCCGTCTTTGCGATGAGTATTACGCCCTACATCAACGCAGCCATCATCATTCAGCTGCTCAATGTCGTCGTTCCGACGCTCGAGCAGTGGTCGAAGGAGGGTGCAGAGGGGCAGAAGAAGACGACGAAGGTCACGCGGTATCTTACGGTTGCACTCGCGTTCTTTCAGGCAATCGGCATGTCGATCGGTCTGAAGAGTGCGATCCTCAACCCCAATCCCGTGAACATCCTCATCATCGCGATCACGCTCACTGCAGGCACAGTCTTTCTCATGTGGCTGGGCGAGCAGATCACGGCGAACGGTGTCGGCAATGGAATCTCTCTGATTATCTTTGCCGGTATCGTTGCCGCACTGCCGAAGAACATCGGCACGATCTACGCCTACGTCAAGGCGGGTACGATCAGCTACTTCAGCGTCTTCGCATTTGCCGTCATTGCGCTTGCGATGATCGTCTTTGTCATCCACATCGAAACGGGCTTCCGCCGCGTGCCGATTACGTATGCAAAACGGCTTGTCGGCGGGCGCGTGGGAACGAGCGGACATTCGAGCCACATCCCGTTCAAGGTGAATCAGGCGGGCGTTATCCCGATCATCTTCGCCTCGTCGGTGCTGATGTTCCCGATTACGGTCGCACAGTTCATCGACGTACCGTGGGTTAAGACCGCAGCGGCGTATCTCGAGTGGGGGAAACCACTCCAGACAACGCTTTATGTGCTCATGATCATCTTCTTCACCTACTTCTATACGTCGGTGACAGTGAAGATTCCGGATATGGCAGACAATCTCAAGAAATACGGCGGCTTTGTGCCGGGGCTTCGCCCCGGACAGGCGACGGCCGACTATCTTGACTACGTGCTGACGCGCATCACGCTCGCGGGGGCATTCTTCCTCGCATTCATCGCAGTTCTCCCCAATATGGTGGCGGGCGCGACGAATATTCAGGGCGTGTACTTCGGCGGCACAGCTCTCCTCATCGTCGTGGGCGTTGCCCTCCAGACGATGAAGCAGATCGAGTCGATGGTTGTTATGCGTCACTACGAAGGCTTTATGAAATAACGTAAGGAGATAGAGAGCAATGCACATCATTTTGATGGGCCCCCCGGGTGCCGGCAAGGGCACGCAGGCGGCAAACCTCGTAAAGCGTTACGGTATTCTGCATATCTCCACGGGCGATATGTTTCGTGAAGCCGTGAAGGAGGGCACTCCGCTCGGCAAAGAGGCGAAGTCCTATATGGACGCGGGCAAGCTCGTCCCCGACGAGGTGACAATCGGAATTGTGCGCGAGCGTCTCAGCAAGCCGGACTGCAAGAAGGGCTTTATCCTGGACGGTTTTCCGCGCACGGTCGAGCAGGCAGATGCACTCACCGAGATCCTTGCGGATAACGGCATCAAGCTGACAGGAGTATTGAACATCAGTGTTCCCGCCGCCGATCTGATCGAGCGTGCTGTCGGCCGCCGCATCTGCAAGAACTGCGGACATTCCTTCCACGTGAAGTTCAACCCGACGAAGGTTGAGGGTGTCTGCGATGACTGCGGCGGTACGACCTATCAGCGTGCCGATGACAGTGAAGAGACCATGAAGAGCCGTCTTTCCGTCTATGAATCCTCCACGCGTCCCCTCATCGACTACTACACGAAGGCGGGCGTCTACAAGGAGATCGACGGCAGACAGGACATCGCGAAGGTCGAGGCGGATCTCGCCGCCGTCCTTGAGGCGTAAAAGGAGCGAAAGGGAAGTATGTCAAAACAGGATGTCATCGAGGTAGAGGGAAGAGTCGTCGAGAAGCTTCCCAATGCGATGTTCCAGGTCGAACTTGAGAACGGACACGTCGTCCTGGCTCATGTTTCCGGAAAGATACGCATGAACTTCATCCGTATTCTGCCGGGCGACAAGGTAACCATCGAACTCACCCCGTACGATCTGACGCGTGGACGTATTACATATCGCTTCAAATAGTCCTGAAAATACTAGCCGAACCGCAAGTTTTGTGCTAGAATAGAAAAGATCGACTTGAACCTTGAATGTAAGGAGACGGAAGGAGGCAAGCGCAGTGAAGGTAAGACCGTCTGTCAAGAAAATCTGCGAGAAATGCAAGATCATTAAGCGCAAAGGCCGTGTCATGGTCATTTGCGAGAATCCGAAGCATAAACAAAGACAAGGATAAAAGGAGGTGCACTTATGGCACGTATTGCCGGTGTAGATTTGCCCCGTGACAAGAGAATTGAGATTTCCCTGACGTACATCTACGGGATTGGCCTGACGACCGCGAAGAAACTGCTCGCGATCGCGAACGTGAACCCCGATACCCGTACGCGCGACCTCACGGAGGATGAAGTCGTTCGACTTCGTGATGCCATCGACAAGAACGCCGTGGTGGAGGGCGACCTTCGCCGCGAAATTCAGATGAACATCAAGCGTCTCGTTGATATCGGCTGCTACCGTGGCCGCCGCCACCGTCTCGGCCTGCCTGTTCGCGGACAGAACACGAAGAACAACGCGCGCACGCGCAAGGGCCCGAAGAAGGCCGTTGCAGGCAAGAAAAAGTAAAGGAGGCTCGTAGAGGTGGCTGTTAAGAAAACAACACGTTCCAAGAAAAAAGTTCGCAAGAACATAGAGTCGGGCGTTGCACACATCAGCTCGACATTCAACAACACGATCGTCACGCTCACCGATAAGAGCGGCAATGCCCTCTCGTGGGCGAGCGCCGGCGGTCTCGGCTTCCGCGGCTCCCGCAAGAGCACGCCGTTCGCAGCACAGATGGCTGCGGAGACGGCGGCAAAGGCTGCGATGGAGCACGGTCTGAAGTCCGTCGAAGTCTATGTCAAGGGCCCGGGTGCAGGTCGTGAGGCGGCAATCCGCTCGCTGCAGGCAACCGGTCTTGAAGTCAACATGATCAAAGACGTGACCCCGATCCCGCACAACGGATGCCGTCCGCCGAAGCGTCGCCGCGTCTAACAGGAGGTGCATGAAACAACATGGCAATTGATAGAGTACCAGTTCTCAAGCGCTGCCGTGCCCTCGGTCTCGAGCCGGCTACACTCGGCCGCTCGCGCCAGTCGACGCGCCAGCTGCGCCGTACGAACCGCAAGGTGTCCGAGTACGGACTCCAGCTCAAGGAAAAGCAGAAGGCAAAGTTCATCTACGGTGTCCTCGAGCGTCAGTTCCGCGGCTACTATGATAAGGCGAAGAAGATGTCGGGCGTCACGGGTGAGAACCTGCTGAGCCTTCTCGAGCGTCGTCTCGACAACGTCGTCTTCCGCCTCGGGCTTGCCAACACGCGCCGTCAGGCACGTCAGCTCGTTCGCCACGGTCATTTCACCGTGAACGGCAAGCGCGTTGACATCCCCTCCGCACTCGTTCGTGAGGGCGACGTGATCGAGGTCGCCGAGAAGAGCCGCGCGAGCGCGTTCTTCAAGGAGCTCAAGGAGAGCAGCAACGCGCTTTCTGCTCCCGCATGGCTGACCGCCGATCAGGCAAATTTGACGGGTACGGTCACGCGTTTCCCCCATCGTGAGGAAATCGACGTACCGGTCAATGAACAGGCCATCGTCGAACTCTACTCCAAATAATGAATGTGAATGTGTCAACATTACGCGTTTATTATGGAGGAGGCACATAGATGACAGACATCGAGAAACCGAAAATCGAGATCGCAGAGATCAGCGAGGACGGACGCTACGGGCGTTTCGTCTGCGAGCCACTCGAACCGGGCTACGGCACGACGTTTGGCAACAGTCTGCGGCGTATGCTGCTCTCCTCACTGGATGGAGCGGCGGTTACCTCCATCCAAATCGACGGCGTGCTGCATGAATTCTCTACAATTCCCGGCGTACGGGATGATGTGACGAGCATCGTGCTTGCACTCAAGCAGCTCTGCATCCGTATGCAGGGCACGGAGCCGCATACCATCCGCATTGAGGCGGCTGGGGAGCGCGAGGTCACCGCAGCCGACATCGAATGCGGCAGCGACATCGAGATCCTGAACCCCGATCTTCATATCGCCACGCTGAACGCGACGGGCAAGCTCAAAATCGAGATGACCGTCGAGCGTGGGCGCGGCTATGTACCGGCGGACAAGAACAAGAAGTCGGATGACTCCATTGGGGTCATTCCCATTGACTCCATCTTCTCCCCCGTGCAGCGCGTCAACTACACGGTCGAGGACACGCGCGTCGGCAACGTCACCGACTACGACCGCCTCATCCTCGACGTGTGGACGAACGGATCCATTCGCCCGGAGGAAGCTGTGAGCAAGGCAGCAGCCATCCTCGTCATGCATCTGCGCCTGTTCCAGAACATGGACGGCACGGTCATCGAGGAGGAGGAGGAAGTTCCGAACTTCCCGCCCGAGGAGGTCGACGACAGCGCGAGGGTGCTGGAGATGACCATCGACGATCTGGATCTTTCTGTTCGTTCCTTCAACTGTCTCAAGCGCGCCGGCATCAACACCGTTGCCGATCTCGCACAAAAGACCGAGGACGATATGATGAAGGTACGCAATCTCGGACGCAAGTCTCTGGATGAAGTGAAGAAAAAACTTGAGGAGCTTGGACTCTCCTTGAGACAGGAAAACGAATAACGATAGGAGTGGGAAACACATGAGAAAGCTCGGACGCAATTCCGCGGCCCGCAAGGCTCTCCTCAGGAGCATCCTCACATCCTTCTTCAAGTACGGACGCATTGAGACGACCGAGGCAAAGGCAAAGGAGCTTCGCTCCCTCGCCGACGGCCTCATCACGCTCGCCAAGCGTGGCGACCTCAGTGCACGTCGTCAGGCTATCGCAGCTCTGGCGGAAGAGGATGTTGTGCGTAAGCTCTTCGGTGAAATCGCAGAGAAGTATACGGATCGCAAGAGCGGTTATACCCGCATCTTGAAGCTCGGTCCTCGTCGCGGCGATGCTGCCCCGATGGCAATCATCGAGCTTGTCTGACCCAACGAATAAAAAGACCGCCTGCGGGCGGTCTTTTTTTGTGTACTCAAATCATATGGAAGCAAAAAAATAAAAAAATGCTTGATATACAACAAATAAAGTGATATTATTTGAATGAAAACTATCATTGCAGTTGGTTTAAGCGGTTACTCTTGGGGCAATTATAATTGGAGGGGTGGAGCGTATGTTGAAGGATATGCTGCCGAAAGAAGCAATTCAGATTGATCTGGATGCGAAGAATTGGCAGGATGCCGTTCGTTTGACCGGGAGTAAATTGGTCGAATGCGGTATGGCGAAGGATTCATTCATTGAAGCAATGGTTGAGGCTGTCCATACACTTGGTCCCTACATTGTATTGATGCCGGGTGTTGCGATGCCCCACGCGCGTCCGGAGTCTGGAGCTCTTAAGACGGGGTTTAGTCTCGGTGTCCTGCGTAATCCTGTCGAGTTCGGCAACGAAGCGAATGATCCCGTTGATATTGTCATCTGTCTTTGTGCCGCATCGAATGAACATCACGTCGAAGCATTGCGAAGTTTGTCCGCATTCCTTGACGATGACGAAAAACTGGAACAGGTGCGTAAGGCAAAGTCACCGGATGAAATCTGGACATTGCTGAACTGAAGGAGGAGACTATGAATGTCAATGAAATTACCTTCGAGGATTGGCTGAAGGCGACCTTCCCCGAATGGGGAACATGGCTGAATGAGGAGATTGCAGAAGAGCAGCCGGAAAAAGACAGCTTCAGTATGTGGTGGCTCGGTTGTGTGGGTCTATGGATTAAGACCGACGTGGGAACGAATCTTACCATTGATCTATGGTGCGGCACCGGAAAACGTACACATTCGAAGAAATTCATGCCGGCTGCGCATCAGTTTACAAAGATGAGCGGATGCCGCGCTATTCAGCCCAATCTACGTGCCATTCCCGTTGTGATCAATCCGTTTGCGGTGGCGGAGATTGATGCGTTTCTCTGTACACATTTTCACAGTGATCATATTGATCCTTTTGTCACCGCTGCTGTCCTAAAGAATTGTCCGAGCGTATCCTTTATCGGGCCGCGTGCCTGCATTGATCTTTGGCGTTCATGGAACGTTCCCGAGGAGCGCCTTGTGCTGGTTCGACCGGGTGATACAATCACGGTAAAAGATGTGAAGATACAGGTGCTGGACTCCTTCGATCGTACGATTCAGCTGACGGAGTACCCTGTTCCGACTGATTTTACGCCGACGATGGCAGATAAATCGGTGAACTACCTGATTGAAACGAGCGGAGGATCGCTCTATCATGCCGGAGATTCCCATTACTCGAATGGATTTGCCCGTCATGGAAACACGTACAAGATCGATGTCGCAGTGGGTGCGTATGGGCAGAATCCGGTGGGTCTTACCGATAAGATGTCCACGTCGGATTTCCTGCGCATGGGCGAGGCCCTTCGCCCCGAGGTGCTTATCCCGCTCCACTATGAAACGTGGAGCAACTTTCAGACGGATCTTCGAGCACTGACCGCGCTCTATGAGATTCAGCATGAGCGGTTGGGCTGGTCGTTCCGTCCGTTCCTCTGGCAGGTAGGCGGTGCGTATCGTTACCCCATGGATCGAGAGAAACGAGCGTTTAATTATGAGCGCGGATTTCCGGATCTGTTTGCAGCAGAGACGGATTGGCCGTGTGAGAATTTTTTCTGAATCGGATTTTATGAAAGGTGTGCTTACCATGAAGATTTTATGTGTATGCGGTTTTGGCCTCGGGTCGAGCATGATCGCGAAAGTCAATGTGGAAGAAATTTGCTCGGATCAGGGTGTCGAGGCAGATGTCGATACCTGTGATCTCGGCAGCATTGCGGGGACCAATGCGGATCTCTACGTGACGACGCGTGAGCTTTTCGAGGATTTTCCAGATAAACTGCGTGAAAAAACGCTTTGCATTACCAATTTCGTAAAGAAAAAGGAAATCGCAGCGGAACTCATTCCATGGCTTGAGGAGCATCGGTGAGCAAGTCTGCATTGTGTAATGATCAGAAGGTGTGGTGTGATTCGTGGAAAACGTAATTAATTTTATCATCTTTCAGATCCTGGATCAGGGACCTGTATTTATCGGTCTTATCGCAGCAATTGGATTGATCCTTCAGAAGAAGAAGGCAAGCGTCGTTCTCGAAGGAACGATTAAGACCGTTGTCGGACTCTTGATTATCTCCCTCGGCGCGGGTATCCTCATGGGTACAATGGGGGGAATTATGGGAACGCTCAATGACACAATTCAGGTCAAGGGGGTTCTGCCGGTCAATGAAGCGGCATGGGCGGTTGCTATGAAGACCATGTCCAATACCATTACATTGACCTTCCTTGTAGGTTTTTTCATACATCTTGCTATGGTCTGGCTGATTCCATGGAAGATTTTCAAGAATGTTTATCTGACTGCACATATGATGTTGTTCCTTGCCTGCTTTGCCGACGTAACGCTCGAGCATATCTTTCATCTTTCGGGGACGACGCTCATCCTGACGGCAGGATTTATGTGCGCTCTCTATTGGACGCTGACGCCGGCAATTGCACGTAAACTTGGAAAGGATTTCTTGGAGGATGACCTGACGCTCGGATTTGCATCTCAGGTTGCTGCGTTTTTTGCGACGCGCATTGCAAAGGTCGTCGGTGATCCAAAGGACGATGCAGAGAATCTGGAGTTGCCGAAGTATCTTGCGATGTTCCGTGATACAACGATTTCGATGTCTGTACTTATGCCGATCATGTTCATTGGAATCGGTCTTGTGGTTGGAGGAGAGACTATTGAGGGCCTCAGCGGAGGACAGAACTGGTTTATCTATCTTGTGATTCAGGGCTTAACCTTTGCTGCAGGTATTGTTATCCTGCTCTCCGGGGTGCGCCTCTTTATCTCCAATATCGTTGCGGCGTTCAAGGGGATTTCCAACAAGCTCATTCCGGGGGCCGTACCTGCACTCGATGCGCCTGCGGTATTCCCCTACTCCCCGACGGGGGCTATGATCGGATTCATCGGCAGTCTCTTTGGTGCATTCTTTGCACTTGCGTTGATGATTGTCGGCAGCAGCCCTGTCATCGTTTTTCCGAGTATCATCATGATGTTCTTTGACGGCGGTGTGCTCGGTGTTTTCGGAAATAAATACGGCGGCTGGAAGGGCGCCTTTATGGCGGGGCTTGTTTGCAACTTCTTCGGACATCTCGGCTGTGCTTATATCTATCCGATGCTCGGTCCGATTTACGGCTCCGGTTTGATGTTCTCGAACACGGACTATTTTTTCATCTGGACGCCGGTTATGTTTGTCCTGAATCTGATTGCCGGCAACGGGTTCTGATCGCTGCTGCGGAGGATATATGATGGATGCAGCAATGGATTTTGGCATGATCGGCATGGCTGTCATGGGGAGCAACCTTGCACTCAACCTTGCCGATCATGGGATTCGGACCGCGTGTTACAACTATACGTCGGATTTGACGGAGGCTTTTGTAAAAGAGCATCCGCATGAGAATATACAGCCATATTATGAGCTGAGGGAATTCGTTCATGCGCTTAAGCGACCGCGGAAGATAATGATGATGATTATGGCGGGTGCACCGGTCGATGAGACGATCAAGGCACTGATTCCGCTCCTGGAGCCGGGTGATATCCTCATTGACGGGGGAAACACATATTTTTCCGATACCGTACGCCGCCATGATTTGCTGAAGAAGCATGGGATTCATTTCTTTGGCGTCGGTGTATCGGGCGGCGAGACGGGAGCGCGGCGAGGACCTTCGCTGATGGCGGGCGGCGACAAGGATGCCTACGCACATATTGCGCCGATGTTGGAGGCAATTTCTGCCAAGGCCGAAGATGGAGCTCCCTGTTGTGCCTATATGGGGGCGGATGGAGCCGGACACTATGTCAAGATGGTGCATAACGGCATTGAGTATGCGGATATGCAGCTGATTGCAGAGGCGTACTTGCTCCTGAAGCATGCCGGCGGATACAGCAATGCCCAGATGGCCGATATTTTTTCGGAATGGAATGACGGAGAACTGCGGAGTTTTCTCATCGGCATCACCGCAGATATTTTGCGTGAAAGAGATGATCTGAGCGACTCCGATTTGGTCGATCAGATCGAGGATCGTGCAGGACAGAAGGGGACGGGGCGATGGACGAGCATGGAGGCGCTTCGTGAGGGCGTCGATCTCTCGTTGATTACCGCAGCCTGTAATGCACGTGTCTTGTCGAATTGCACAGCAGAACGCAAGGCACTGAACGGAGCGCTCCCCGTGGAGCAAATACCGTACGACAGTTCGGAGTGCTTTATCGAGATGGTGCGGCGCAGTCTCTATATAGGGAAGCTGATCGCTTACACGCAGGGGTTTTCCCTCTATCGGGCAGCCGCAGATGCATACGGATGGGATTTTGATTATGCTGGGATTGCCGGAATTTTCCGCGCCGGCTGTATTATACAGGCAGATCTTCTTATCCATATTATGGATGCCTATCGAAAGGACCCGAGGCTGCCGCTGATTCTGCTCGATGACTTCTTCCTCGCAAAGATGAGGGAATATGTCGCAGATCTTCACGCTGTTGCGGTGAAGGCAGTTGAACACAGTGTTTCTGCGCCGGCATTGCTCAGTGCAGTGAGCTATGTTGCTATGCTGCGTGCGCCGCAGGTCGGTGCGAATCTCATTCAGGCGCAGCGAGATTATTTTGGAGCGCATACGTACCAGAGGAATGACCGTCCGGGTACATTTCATCATCACTGGCCGCATGATGTTGTTGTATAGAAAAAATAATAGTCTTGATCGTGCAGAATCCCCCGCAGATGTAAATCTGCGGGGGATTTTACGTTATGTGCTTGTTGTCGGATCTTGGGTAAGAATATGTGCAAGTTCCTCCTCGTCCTCGGTGACGAACAGAGTTTTTTCATTCACGAAGCGGACGAAGCCAGGGACGGAACCCGAGGGCTTCTTGACGAAGCGGACGGCGGTGTAGTCGACGGGTACGTTCGAGGAGCCGCGTGCCTTGCTGAAATGTGCGGCGATTTGTGCGGCAAGGTGGAGGGAGGATTCATTCGGCTCCTCTCCATTTGTGCGAAGAATGACGTGCGAGCCGGGGATATCGCGGACGTGCAGCCAGATGTCCGTGGGGGCGGCGGTCTTAAAGGTGAGAGTATCATTCTGTGCGTTATTCTTGCCCACCAAGATCGATGAGCCGTCGGGTGCGGTGAAGGAGAACGGACGCGCACGGCGATCCTTGCTGCGCTTCGGCAGTTTTTCGTGGAGGTAGCCCGAGGTAATCAGCTCGTCCTGTATCTCTGCGATCTCGGCGAGACGCGTGGAGGAGTCGAGTGATGCTTCGATGCTCTCGAGATGGCGGATGTTCGCCATGCAGTGCTCCTGTTGGACGGCAAGCAGCTGTTGGGCACGCTTCAGCTTGTCGTATTTCTTGTAGTATGCCTGCATGTTCGCGATAATGCCGATGCGGCGGTCAAGCGGAATTGTAATCGTTTCGCCCGTCTCACTGTAGATGTTCGGGACGGTGATTTCATCGTCGGCGTGGTCACTGTACTGATACTGATAGGTCATCAAGTTATCGGCATAGATTTTCTGTTCCTCGGCATTCTCAGCTGCTGCGATCTCCTCGCCGAGCTTGTCATATTTCTCACATGCACGCGAAAGCTCGGTGCGTACGAGACGGCGAAAGCGTTCACGGTCGGGGATGACGTAGCTGCCGAGGCGCTTGTCTGCGTCGATCATCAGTGCACTGAGTGAGGGATAGGAGAGGCGTGTCGTCTCGGGGAGCTCACTAAGGGGGAATGCCGCCATCGCCGTGACTTTGCCGTTTGTGTCAAGGCGCAGAGACGGTGCAGGGCGCTCCATCCATGTGCGAAGTTCTGTGAGTGCGCGGGAGATTTCTTTGAAGTCTGCTGAATCCAGCGCAGAAATAGGGATATTCGGTGCAAGTCCCGCAAGGAATGCGACTTCCTTGGCCGAGATGGGACCGAAACCAAGAATTGCGTTGATAAGTGCCTGAAAGAATTTTGCGTCGCTGTCCGACTGTATGCGTGTGATGATGTCCGTGATGTCTGCCGTAAAGAGATCATATTTGTCCTGCACGGGCGGGAGAGTATATGGGATGCCCTTGAAGACGGTGCGCACGCGGCTTGTATTCTCGCCGATGCGGCGCAGTGCCTCGGTGATGATGCCGTCCTCGTGGAGGATGATGTTGCTGTATTTGCCGATGAGTTCGAGGGTGAGGGTGCGCGTTGTGATGCGCCCGCCGCCCGCAATGACGTCGATGTCGAGATGGATGATGCGGTCGCGTCCCTCCTGCCGCACGGCGGCGATGCGTCCCGTTTCGAGCTGTTTGCGCAGGAGCATGACGAAGGTTGGCGGCTCGGCGGGATTCTCGGGTGCATTTTCGATGAGATGTGCAGATGGGTTGGCTGCGTTGGTGTTGATATAGAGAAGCAGATTTTTCCCCGGCTGGCGTACGGAGAGGACGATGGACTGCTTATTCGGCTGGTTGATTTTATCGATGCGCCCGCCCATGAGTGCGTCTGCGAGTTCTCTCACGAGGGCGGACATAGAGAAGCCGTCAAGGCTCATAGTATTACCTCTTTATATTCTAAACGTCATACGGATGCCACGCGAACGCCTCGTTGCGCAAGTGATCTCGCTCTTGTGCGCTTAAATACCGTCGGAGTTCTTAAACGCGCTTCGCTTGAACGAAAGAACTCCGACGGGGCGCACCGTGAGCGGTCAACGTCAACCAATCACACATCGCTTGCGCTTGTGTTCTTGGGACGTTTTCCCATACGACCTGTTTCTCAATCAGCTTCGTCCTACGGACTTGCTTCTTGGACAGGTCAGCAGCTTTACTCACTTGCTTCACTAGGGTTCGCTTTGGCATTCCGTATTCTTTTATACTCTACAGAAAATTATACACGTCAATCATACAATAGGCAAGCGTTGCGCCTTGCACATGGGGACGTTTCATAGTACAATACGTGCAGCAAGGCGGTGTAATAGATGGAGTTTACAAAGTGGCAAGGCTGCGGCAACGATTTCGTGGTCGTGGACTTCCTGGATAAAGAGCCGATTGACTTTGCGGCGCTCGCGGTCAAGATGTGCGACCGTCATTTTGGCATCGGCGCGGATGGGCTGATGGTTGCCTGTCCGTCGGAGACGGCGGACGTGCGGATGCGCGAGTTCAATCCGGACGGGTCGGAGCCGGAGATGTGCGGGAACGGCATTCGCTGTTTTGCACGGTATCTCTATGACTACGGGCGTGTAGCAAAGGAACAGTTCACGATTGAGACGCTGGCGGGGACGATGGTGCCGCGCATCATTACGCAGAACGGCGCAGTGACGGCGGTCGAGGTGAATATGGGTGTGCCTGTTCTTGATGGAGATAAAATCCCCGTGGCGGGGTTCGGCGCGGAGCGTGTTGTTGCGCAGCCGCTCACAGTGGACAGTACGGAGTACAAGATGACTTGTGTCTCGATGGGCAATCCACATGCGGTCATTTTTGTGGATGATGCAGAGCATTTTCCGCTCGCAGAACTGGGCGCACAGTTCGAGAACCATCCCGCATTTCCGCGCAAGATCAATACGGAGTTCGTTCATGTGCGTGACCGCAGCCACGCGCGTATGCGTGTCTGGGAACGCGGCGCGGGCATCACGCTCGCATGTGGGACAGGAACGTGCGCGACGCTGACGGCGGGCGTGCTGAACGATGTGCTTGACCGTGCGGCGGACATTGAGGTCGACGGCGGCGTAATTCATGTGGAGTGGCGTGCGGACGGGCACATCTTCATGACGGGTCCCGCAGAGCCTGTCTTCACGGGCATATGGCAGGGCTCGCTATGAGTGCGCAGCGCAGGAGCATGACGGGCTACGGCGCGGGCACGGCAGAGACAGCAGACTATCGTGTGACGGTTGAGATCAAGGCGGTCAATCAGCGCTTCTTGGAGATTGCACCACATATGCCTCGTGCATTTGGTGCGTGGGAGAACGATCTGCGCGAGGCAATCCGCAAGCACGCTGCGCGCGGCAAGCTCGATGTTTATGTAAACTTCGAGGATCGCAGCGAAAAGCAGTACGAGGTTCACGTCAACGAAGGACTGGCGCGTGCATACTATGCGGCACTTGGAAAGGTCGCCCGCGCGGTGGATGCGCCGCTTACGGGCGGGGTTCAGATGGCAGCGGCGTACGAGGGCGTGATCTCCGTGAGCGAGCAGACGGATATCATGGGTGCACGCACGGTCTTTCTGAATGCGGTCGCGCAGGCACTCACGGCACTCGATGCGATGCGTCTTGCCGAGGGTGCACACATCGCGCGTGACTTCGAGAAACGCCTCACACGACTCGAGGAGCAGCGCATACAGGTGAAGGAGATCGCACCGCAGATCGTTGCGGACTATCGTGCTCATCTCGCGGAGGTGCTCGCGGAGTTCAAGGAAGTCACGCCCGACGAGACGCGTATCGTCCAGGAGGCAGCACTGTATGCCGATCGCGTGAACATCACGGAGGAGCTGGTGCGCCTTGCGAGTCATTTCGCACAGTTCCGTGCGATCCTCGCGGAGGAGGAGCCGGTCGGACGGCGGCTTGACTTCCTCCTGCAGGAGATCAACCGCGAGACGAACACGATCGGCTCTAAGGCAAACAACGCCGCTGCACAGCAGATTGTCGTCGCGATGAAGAACGAGATCGAGAAACTGCGCGAGCAGGTACAGAATTTGGAGTGATGCATGGAGACGGTCAATATTGGATTCGGCGACATTGTGCTTGCGGGGCGCATGATCGCCATCGTCGCGCCGACCTCCATGTCCGTGAAGCGCATGGTACAGGATGCACGCGAGGCGGGGCGGCTGATTGATGCGACTTACAAGCGGCGGACGCGTGCAGTCATCATCCTGGACAGCGGTCACGTTGTGCTCTCGGCACTCCAGCCGGAGACAATTGCGGGACGCATGACGAATGCAAAGGAGGCGGCAGAGTGAAAAAAGGACTTCTCATTGTGATCTCAGGTGCATCCGGTACGGGCAAGGGGACGGTCTGCAAGGAACTGCTCGCGCGCGAACAGGGGATTGCCTACTCTGTCTCCGCAACCTCCCGTGCACCGCGTGAGGGGGAGCAGGACGGACGTGAGTACTATTTCCGCACGCGTGCGGAGTTCGAGGCGATGATCGAGGAGGGCGCATTTCTTGAATATGCGGATGTGTACGGCAACTACTACGGCACGCCGCTCGCACCGATCGAGGAGCGCCGTGCGGCGGGCGAGGACATCCTCTTGGAGATCGACACGCAGGGGGCACTGAACGTAATGGAGCGCTGCCCCGACGGGACGTTCATCTTTCTCCTGCCGCCTTCGCTTGAAGAGTTGCAGCGCCGCATTACGGGGCGTGGGACGGAGTCAGAGGAAAGCCTTGCGCGCAGGCTTTCGGCAGCGCGGGATGAGATCCTGCTCGGAAAGCGTTACCGCTATGCCGTTCTGAACGATACAGTGGAGGCGGCGACGGAGCGTATTCGGACGATCCTCACAGCTGAGCGTCTGCGTACGGATATGAATCCCGCGCAGTTTGATATTTGAAAGACAGAGGTACAACAATGAAGACGAATGTGGAAATCGGCATGGTCAATCCGTCGACGGACGAGCTGCTGACAAAGGTAGACAGCCGCTACGGTGTGGTCGTTCTTGCGGCGAAGCGTGCGCGCCAACTGCTGGAGGGCGATCCCGTGAAGTCCGAGCGTGCGCGTTCGACAAAGAACGTGACAAATGCGTTTGAGGAGATCGCCGAGGGCAAGATCAGCTATGACCTCTGCACAGAGAGTGTCTGACGTGAGTGCACTTGCGGGGCGGCGTATCGTCCTCGGTGTGACGGGGGGCATTGCCGCCTATAAGGCAGTGGAGATTGCGAGCCGACTGAAAAAGGCAGGCGCGGATGTGCGCGTCATCATGACGCGGGCGGCGGCCTCCTTTGTCACGCCGCTTACGTTCCGCGAGATCACGGGACAACCCGTTGCGGAGACGATGTGGGGCGAGCCGCATCATCACGTCGAGCACATTGCGCTCGCAGAGTTCGCAGAGCTCGTGATTGTCGCACCCGCCACGGCGAACTTCATCGCGAAGGCGGCTGCGGGGCTTGCTGACGATATGCTGACGACAAGCGTGCTTGCGACGCGTGCGCCGCTCTTTATTGCGCCTGCGATGAACACGGGGATGTGGGAGAATCCCGTCACACAGGAGAATGTCGCTCGTCTGACGGCACGCGGCACGACGGTTATCCCGCCTGCTGTGGGACAGCTCGCCTGTGGAACAACGGGGGCGGGACGATTGCCCGAACCCGTAGAGATCGTGCGCATCGTTGAGGAGCATTTTGCGTGCACGCAGAGCCTTGCGGGTCGACGCATCCTCGTGACGGCGGCGGGCACGGAGGAGGCACTCGATCCCGTGCGCTTCCTCGGCAACCGCTCGACGGGGCGCATGGGCTTTGCAGTCGCCGCCGAGGCTGCGCGGCGCGGCGCGGAGGTGATCCTCGTCGCAGGGCCGACCCCGCTCGCAACACCTGCGCGTGTGCGGCGTGTGGACGTGCGGAGCGCGCGCGATATGCACGCGGCAGTACTCGCGGAATATGACGCTGTGGATGCGGTTATCAAGGCAGCGGCGGTCGCAGACTATCGGCCCGCGGAGATTGCCGCACACAAGATCAAGAAATCGGATGGCGAGCTGACGCTCGCGCTTACGCGCAACCCCGACATCCTCTATGAGCTCGGACAAAAAAAGAAGCATCAGATTCTCGTCGGATTCGCGGCAGAGACGCAGAATGTCGCAGACTATGCGCGGGGAAAGCTCGCGAAGAAGAATCTCGACTTTATCGTTGCGAACAACGTCGCAGAGAAGGATGCGGGCTTCGGCGTTCCGACAAATCATGTGCAGATCTTCTATGCGGACGGCCGCGCGGAGGATCATCCGCTCATGCCGAAGGCGGAGCTTGCGGGCGTAATTCTCGATCGCCTTGAGGAAGCCTTTCAGAAGCGAGGATAAGTTTTCCCAGTTGCGCGGGGCAGACGTGATTAGCGACTTTGTTTTATCAGTGATTCCTAAATCCATTAAGAATTTCTATGAAAATAGTCCTTGACAACGCGCCGCACATTCGTTACAATGCGACGTATAGAAGAGAATACACCTCATCCAGAGCAGCGGAGGGAATGGCCCGATGAAGCTGCGGCAACCATGGCGTATGAGCCAACGGTGCCAATTCCTTTAGGCAGAGCGCCTATGAGATGAGAGCGGCAGTTGCAGCCTCCCTTATCTCAGGGAGGCTTTTCTTGTGGGCATGAGGATTTCTTTTTCAAGGATTGTTCAAAACTGAGGGAGGTTTTTGAATGAAAAAAATGCTCTTTACGTCTGAGTCCGTCACTGAGGGACATCCGGACAAACTCGCCGACCAGATCTCCGACAGCATCCTCGACGCGATTCTTGCAGAGGATCCGATGGGGCGCGTCGCGTGCGAGACCCTTGTCACGACGGGACAGGCACACGTCGTCGGTGAAATTTCGACGACGTGCTATGCGGATATTCCGAAGATCATCCGCCAGACGGTGCGCGAGGTCGGCTACACGAATGCCAGCTACGGCTTTGACGCCGATACCTGCGGAATCCTCGTCTCGCTCGATGAGCAGTCACCGGATATCGCGCAGGGCGTCAATCAGGCGATTGAGTCGCGCGAGGGCGACATGGATGCGGCAGAGGCAATCGGCGCGGGCGATCAGGGCATGATGTTCGGCTATGCGACGAACGAGACGCCCGAGTATATGCCGCTCACAACGGTGCTCGCACATAAGCTCGCGCGCCGTCTCACGGACGTACGCAAGAACGGTACGCTCAAATATCTGCGTCCCGACGGCAAGACGCAGGTCACTGTGGTCTATGAGGACGGCAAGCCGGTCTGCGTGGACACCATCGTTATCTCCACGCAGCACGATGAGGCGGTTGACCTCGCGACAATCCGCAAGGATATGATCGAGAAGGTGATCAAGGAGATCGTTCCGGCAGAGCTGCTGCGCGCGGAGACGAAGTACTTCGTCAACCCGACGGGCAAGTTCGTTATTGGCGGTCCGCACGGCGACTCCGGGCTCACGGGCCGCAAGATCATCGTCGACACGTATGGCGGCTGGGCACGTCACGGCGGCGGCGCGTTCTCGGGCAAGGATCCCACGAAGGTTGACCGCAGCGCTGCGTATGCAGCGCGTTACGTTGCGAAGAACATTGTCGCGGCAGGGCTCGCGGATCGCGTCGAGATTCAGCTTGCCTACGCGATCGGTGTCGCGCACCCTGTCTCCATCATGGTGGATACGTTCGGTACGGGCAAGATCGACGAGGAGAAGATTGTCGCTCTCGTGCAGAAGACGTTCGACCTGCGTCCGGCGGGCATCATTAAGATGCTTGACCTGCGTCGTCCCATTTATCGACAGACGGCGGCATACGGACACTTCGGCCGCACGGACGTCGATCTGCCGTGGGAGAAGACGGACAAGGCGGAGCTGCTGAAGAAGGAAGCGGGTCTGTAAACGACATCAGAGCATATAAAAGGCTGCCGCACGAAGGTTGTTGTCTTCGGCGGCAGCCTTTTGTGCTGTCATATTACTTTTTCGGTTTCAGCCCGATTGTCAGCGCATTCAAAATCGGCACCTTCTCGCCAATTCTCCGCACAACAATCGCTCCTAGGAGCGTCAGCAGAAGCGTCGCCGCATACATCGCGAGCGCAAGCGGCGCAGTGAGGACATGACCGCTTCCATGAATCGCCATCAGCAGATAGGTGATCGCAATCGGATGTCCGAGATAGATAAAATATGAGTGCTTTCCGAGGAGTTGGAATGCACGCCCAAGGATGTTCTCCGTCCCGAGACGGGTAAAGAACGCAAAGAGCGCGAGCGTTGCGCCGATGGTGTAGAAGATGCCGAGCGGCGAGAGCTGATGTGCCGTGTAGATGCCCTCAAGCGGTGTATATCCGTCCGCAAGCAGCAGCTTGTAGTACCACGCGAGGAGTGCGGCAAGGCTGACGATGCCGAGCGCATAGAGCCGCATTGTGTTCCGCTCCATCCATGCACGAAAAGCATCAAAATGAAGGGCAATATAGCCGCCGAGCAGGAAGATAAAGACGTAGTGTATAACCCAGTAGTTCAGACGATAGAAGAGCAGTGCACGCAGGAGCGTTCCCTCGGGAAGACCATAGACATAGAGATTGAACGCCGTATTGAAGCTCGACCAGTAGTCAAATGCGATCTGCAGGGCGAGAATCCCCGTGAGCAGCGGCAGGGTCATACGTGCAAGCAGCACGCGCCAGAGCGGCATCAGCAGGTAGAACCAGATCAGGATCACCATGAAGTAGAGCTGATACTTTGCGTTGCCGAAGAAGAGAATCCCCGGCAGTGCGGTCAGCGGCGGGAAACCCACCCCGTATACGTATGCGTCATGAATCAGGTAGAAGAGCGACCACACAAGATAGGGAATCATGACTGCACGGCCGCGCCGCACGAGGAAATCCCGATAGGAGAACGGCGCGGACGGCGACTGCCCGTAGAAGAGGCCGAACGCCGAGATAAAGAAAAAAATCGGTACGGCAAAGCGCGTACCGATGTCAAAAAGCGCCACAAGGTGAATGTTGGGCGATGGATTTGCGAGGTACTCCGCGCCGATGTGAATGCCGATCACGCCCATCATGGAGATGCCGCGGATCGCCTCGACGGCGGAGACTCGCCCATGTTTACTCGATGACATAGGCAATGTTCACCGAGGCTTCAAACGAAAGCTCACCTGCCGAGATCGGCGTTGCGGCATCGTACGCCTCCTTTGCCATCATCATCGGCATAAAATTGCGCGGGGTGTGTGACTGTGCGTCCGAATAGACGTTCAGAATGCGGACGATGCGTACGCCGAGCGCGCGTGCCACGGCATCCGCCTTGCTGCGTGCGTCACGCGCGGCATCGGCAAGCGCAGCGTTCTTTGCGGCACTCGGGTCGCTCGCAGAGAATTCGAGGGAGTCCACGCGATTCGCGCCGTTTGCGAGCGCTGTGTCGATCACCTTGCCCACATTTGCGAGGCTGCGCACCTTAATGACGACCGCGTTCGTCACGGTGTAGCCGGTAACAACGCTGCGCCCGTTGTCCTTCACATCGTAGATCGGAGAAAAATCATAGCGCGTGGTTTGAATGTCGCGCTCTGCGATACCGAGGGCCTTTACCGCATTCTGTATGCGTGCCGCCTGTGCTGCATTGTCGGCATGTGCCCGTGCCGCATCCTTTGCCTCCGTCACAACGCCGAGCGTAATCTCTGCCGTATCAGGGGCAATCTGAGCTGAGCCGACACCGTTCACCGTCAGCGTCGGCACAGCCTCCTCGGCGGATGCCGTGCCTGTCGGAATCATCAGCGCAAGTGCAAATACTGCCGCACATACGAACGTGCCAAATGAAAAGCGGTTCATCATAGTCCTCCATTCTTCTGATTGCAGACGCTAAAACTGCATTTATTATAGCATACTGCCGCAGAAGATGAATGAAAACGGCATTAGCCGAGCTCGGCGTACAGCTGCTCGTTGTACTTCTTTGCCGCCACATATGCCCAGATCGCGCAGATCGGCCATGTAAGGAATACACCAAATCCGAGTGTGAAGATCCCGATTACAATGTTGACGAGAAACATAATGAGTGCGCCTTTGAGCGTCGAATAGCACATGCCGAGCGGCCCGAAGAAGAATCCGAGACCAGCGGCAAGCCCGACATTCTTCGGTGACTTTACAATGATTGTCTGCGGTTTCTGCGGCGTGTTCTGCTCCTGATCCATAATAACATCTCCCTTATCCCATAAAACATAAAATGAAAACAATTACCTGTAAAAGTATAATCGAAAACCATATGAATTGCAAATAGGAGCAGTGTCCTGTATTCTGAAAAACGTCTGCGGCGTTTGCGCTTGCAGGACGAATTTGCTAAAATAGACGGTATACCATAAGGAAACAAGATTGAGGCCTGAGATACGGAGGGCGACAACAGTCTTGTATTTGACTTTTTGTCATTTTTCGTGTACTATACTACATAGTTTACACTTGCATACGCAGAAACATATGCAAAATACTTGACGACAAAGGGAGAACGATAACATGGCAAAGGAAACGTTTGAGTTTCAAGCAGAGACAAAGCAGCTGCTCGATCTGATGATCCACTCGATCTATACGAACCGCGAGATTTTCCTGCGCGAGTTGATCTCGAATGCGTCGGACGCGATGGACAAGCTCCATTTCGAGAGCCTGATGAACCGCGATATGCTTGAGGGCAATGAGAACTATGAGATTTTCCTCGTGCCCGACAAGGAGAGCAAGACGCTGACGATCTCGGACAGCGGCATCGGCATGTCGCGTGCGGAGGTCGTGGAGAACATCGGCACGATCGCGAAGTCAGGCACGAAGGCGTTCATGGAGCAGCTCGCAAAGGCGAAGGAGGAGAACGGCGGCACGCCCGACAAGGAGCTGATCGGGCAGTTCGGTGTGGGCTTCTACTCGGCGTTTATGGTCGCGGAGAAGGTGACGATCGTAACGCGTCGTGCGGGCGAGCAGCAGGCAACACGCTGGGAGTCGACGGGCGACGGCAGCTACACGATCGAGGACACGGAGAAGGAGACGCGCGGCACGACGGTCACGATCCACCTCGCGAAGGAGTTCACGGAGGGCGAAACGGACTACACGGACACGTTCGAGCTTGAGAGTCTCGTGAAGAAGTATTCGGACTATGTACGCTATCCGATTCGCATGAATGTCACGACGGAGGAGATGCCGCGCGACGATGAGGGCAAGGTCATCGAGGGTGCGGAGAAGATCAAGAAGACGGAGCTGCGCACGCTGAACTCGATGCAGCCGCTCTGGACGCGTGCCAAGTCCGAGATCAAGCCGGAGGAGTACAACGACTTCTTCCGTGACCAGTTCCACGAGTGGGAAGCACCGATGGAGGTGTTCCACACGAAGGCGGAGGGCACAGTCGAGTACACGGCACTCCTTGAGATTCCTGCGCGTGCGCCGTTCAACCTCTATCAGGCAGACTATGAGCCGGGGATTCAGCTCTACTCGCGCCATGTGTTCATCATGGACAAGTGCAAGGATCTCCTGCCGGACTATCTGCGTTTCGTCAAGGGGCTCGTGGACTCTCCCGACCTCTCGCTCAACATCTCGCGTGAACTCCTGCAGCAGAGCCGCGAGCTCAAGACCATCGGTCGTGCGCTTGAGAAAAATGTGCTCAAGACGCTCGGCAAGAAGCTCGAGAAAAACCGTGAGGACTACGAGAAGTTCTGGAACGAATACGGGCGGATGCTGAAGATCGGCATTTACAACAGTATGTACTCCGGACGCGATACTGTGGACAAGCTGAAGGATCTCCTGCTCTTCCACAGCTCGAAGGAGGGGGCGCTCGTCTCCCTCAAGGAGTATGTTGCGCGTATGCCCGAGAGCCAGAAGAGCATCTACTATGCGACGGCGAAGGATCAGGCGACGATTGAACAGCTGCCGCAGATGGAGCAGCTGCGCGAGCGCGGGCTTGAGGTGCTGTTCCTGCTCGACCCCGTGGATGAGTTCGCGATTGAGACGGTGCATGAGTACGAGGGGAAAAACTTCCACTCGATCAGCCGCGGTGACTTAGGCCTCGACGATGCGGAGAGCGAGGCGGCGAAGAAGGAGACCGAGGATATCGCCAAGGCGAACGACGATCTCATCAAGGACGTGAAGGATGCCATCGGCGATAAGATTGCCGAGGTCAAGATCTCGCAGCGACTGCGCTCGAGCGCGGTCTGTCTGGTCGCGGATGAGGCGGGGCCGTCGCTGTCGATGGAGCAGACCTTTGCCGAGATGAACAATCCGATGTTCAAGGCACGGCGTATTCTCGAGATCAACCCGCATCACGATCTCTTTGCGAAGCTGAAAGAGGTGCACGCGGCGGGCAAGGACAGCGAGGAGTTCAAGGACTACTGCGACCTGCTCTATACGCAGGCACTGCTGATCGAGGGCATTCTGCCGGAAAATCCTGTCGCCTTTGCGCAGAAACTCGCAAAGATGATGGCAAAATAAGGAGAAGCTGTGGAAGTCGAACTCTTTTCATCGCAGTTCTTTGTGGCACTCTTTTCGATTATCGTGCTCGACCTCGTGCTTGCGGGGGATAATGCCGTTGTCATTGCAATGGCATCAAACCGACTGCCCGTGCACCTCCGAAAGCGTGCGATCTACGTCGGTACGGCGGGTGCGATTATCATCCGCCTGATCATGACGTACTTCGCCGTGCAGCTGCTCTCCGTGCCCTACTTGCAGGCACTCGGGGGACTGGTGCTGCTGCCGATTGCGGTGAAGCTGATGAAGCCGTCCGGCGGGGAGGAGCATATCGAGGCAGCAGAGACGTTTGCAGGAGCGGTCAAGACGATCATCATCGCCGATGCGGCAATGGGGATCGACAATGTAATTGCGATTGCGGGCGCGTCGCACGGCGACTTTCTGCTCGTTGTGCTTGGTCTCATCATCAGCATCCCCATTGTTGTCGGCGGCAGTCAGCTGATCGGCACGCTGATGGACAAATATCCCGTACTCGTCGTGCTCGGCACTGCCATCCTCGGTTGGACGGGCGGTACGATGATCGTGCATGACCGCACGATTGGTGTCATGCTCCTGGAGGCTGCACCACAGGCGGCATATCTCCTGCCTGCAGCACTCGCGGGTGCGGTGTGCGGCATCGGCGGCTATTTGCAGCGGAGAAAATGATATGGTCGGACTTGTGATTGTAACGCACAGCGCCGCACTTGCGCATGGTGTCGCGGAGACTTGCCGCATGATGGCAAAGGACGCGCGGATTGCAACTGCGGGCGGCTTGGAGGACGGCGGTTTCGGGACGAGCTATGCACGGATTGTCGAGGCAATCGACACGGTGTACGGCGCGGACGGCGTCGTGCTCCTCATGGATGCGGGCAGTTCGATTCTGACCGTGGAGACGATTGTGGAGGAAATGTCTGCACGTCGTCTGCGCATGGTCGACTGTCCCCTTGTTGAGGGGAGCGTCGTGGCTGCGATTACGGCGGTCTGCGGAGGCAGTCTCGACGAAGTCGCGTGCCGCGCGGAGGAGACGCGCGGCGCGGTCAAGATTGGCGATTGACAGAGCGAATCTATGATGTTACAATAGCATACGAACGATGCTCTTTGAGGCGGGGTGCAAATCCCCACCGGCGGTACAGCCCGCAAGCCCCAATGTGGGGCACGATTCGGTGCAATTCCGAAGCCGACAGTGAAGGAAGCAGCAGCTTTCGCAGTCTGGATGAGAAAAGGCGCGTCTATGGAAGGAAGCACTGATATCACGTGATCAGTGAATTCTTGGGACGATTTATGTGCCGCCGGAGGAGGATTCTTCCGGCGGCATTTTTATTTTTGCAAATTCTGTTGTACTCTCATTAGGGAGCGGGGAGCACAACATCAACCTGCCAAGACGGCATAGAACAGAATGGGATTGCTATGAACGACATTGACGAATCCTATATGCGCGAGGCTCTGCGGATTGCAGAGTACGCGCGCGGGCGCACTGCGCCGAACCCGCTCGTCGGCGCGGTCATCGTACGGGACGGTACGATCATTGCAAGCGGCTGGCATCGTGCGGCGGGTCAGCCGCACGCGGAGATTCACGCACTGCGGATGGCAGGGGAACTCGCACGCGGTGCGGCGCTCTACGTGACGCTCGAACCGTGTGCACACCACGGACGCACGGGACCCTGCGCCGAGGCGGTGATCGCGGCGGGAATTGCGCGCGTGGTCATTGCGCTCTGTGATCCGAATCCGCTCGTTGCGGGACGAGGGCTTGCACTCCTAAAGGAGGCGGGCATCGAAACTGCAACGGGGGTATGCGAGGCGGAGGCGCGGCTGCAGAATGAGGTGTTCCTCAAATGGATCACGCAGAAGAGGCCCTTCGTCACGCTCAAGACGGCACTGACGCTCGACGGCAAGATCGCAAGCCACACGGGCGCATCACAGTGGATCACGGGAGCGGAGGCACGCACACGCGTGCATATGTACCGCGATGTGAATGACGCGATTCTGGTCGGGATTGGAACGGTGCTCGCGGATGATCCGAGCCTTACGACGCGTCTGCCTGACCGCGCGGGACACAATCCTCTGCGCGTTGTACTCGACTCCGAGGCGCATACGCCGATGGATGCAAAGCTTGTGACGGACGGCGCGGCACCGACGCTGATCGCCGTGAGTGAGCGTGCCGACCAGCGTCGTGTAAAGCTCCTCCGCGCCTGCGGCGCAGAGGTCGTGACACTCGGTGCGGAGCGCGTGGACATCGCCGCTCTGCTCGACTGCCTCGGCGAGAGAGAGATCACATCCCTCTTCGTTGAGGGTGGAGCTGCGGTGAACTGGTCGTTCCTTGCGGGCGGCTATGTGGACAAGGTTCACGCCTTCATCGCGCCGATGCTGATGGGCGGGGAGACGGCGAAAACGCCGATCGGCGGCACGGGCTTTGACAGTCCGCAGGCGGCGCTGCACCTTGCGGATGTGACGGTGGAGCAGATCGGTGCAGACATCCTCGTCACGGGATATCCGCGCGCGTCGGCGCAGTGAGGAGGCGTCATGTTTACAGGAATTATTGAGGAGGTCGGCACCTTTGGCGGACTTTCGGGCGGCAATATCACGATTGGGGCAAAGCTCGTTCAGTCGGATGCGCATATCGGTGACAGCATTGCCGTGAACGGCATTTGTCTCACGGTGACACAGTTTGACACACACGGATTTCGCGCGGCGATCATGCCGGAAACGATTCGACGCACATCACTTGCGGGACTTAACGCAGGTGCACCGCTCAACCTCGAACGCGCCCTGCTCCCGACGACGCGGCTTGGCGGACACTTTGTCAGCGGACATATTGACGGTGTGGGCAAGATCACGGAGATGCACGAGGAGGGCAATGCGATCTTGATGACGGTTGCCGCGGGGAATGAGATCCTGCGCGGCATTGTCGAAAAGGGTTCGGTTGCACTTGACGGCATCAGCCTTACGGTCGCACGCGTGGGCACGTTAGATTTTACTGTCAGCCTCATCCCGCATACGCGCACGGTGACAAATCTCGGTGCGAAGCACGTCGGCAGTCCGCTCAACATCGAGACGGATATTCTCGGGAAATATGCGCTGAAACTGCTCGACGGCGAAAATTCTGCTGAGCTGAGCGCAGGGCTGACGCGGGAATTTCTTTTGCAGCATGGATTTTAGGAGAGATAGCATGTCAGATTTTGCAACGATTGCACAGGCAATTGAGGATATTAAGAACGGCAGGATGCTCGTTGTTGTCGATGATGAGGATCGTGAAAACGAGGGCGATATCATCGTCGCCGCCGAGACGCTTACGCCTGAGCATATGAATTTCATGGCGACGCACGCACGCGGGCTGATTTGTACGCCGATTATCGGCAGCCGTCTGGACGAACTTGCGATTGGGCAGATGGTGGAGAACAACACAGACAACCACGAGACGGCGTTCACGGTCAGCGTCGATGCGTACGATACAACAACGGGCATCTCGGCGTTCGAGCGCTGCCATACAGTGAAGATGCTGATTGACCCTGCGGCAAAACCAGCGCACTTCCGTCGTCCAGGGCATATCTTCCCACTGCGGACGGTAGAGGGCGGTGTCCTGCGCCGTGCGGGGCACACGGAGGCGACCGTGGATCTTGCGCGTCTGGCGGGACTGTATCCTGCGGGGATGTGCTGTGAGATCATGGCGGACGACGGGCATATGATGCGCACGCCCGAGCTCAAGGAGTTTGCAAAAAAGCACGGGCTGAATATTATTACCATCAAAGACCTCATCGAGTATCGCAAGCATACAGAGACATTTGTCCATCGCATTTCGGATGTAGATTTCCCAAGCAAATACGGACATTTCCGTCTGCTTGCGTACGAGAACACACTCAACAAGCGCTGTGATCTCGCCGTTGTGAAGGGCGACGTGCGCGGCAAGGAGAACGTGCTCGTACGTGTACACTCGGAGTGCCTGACGGGCGACGCACTCGGTTCGATGCGCTGTGACTGCGGCGATCAGCTTGCGGCGGCGCTCAAGCAGATTGAGGCGGAGGGCGAGGGCGTGGTCCTCTACGTGCGGCAGGAGGGGCGCGGCATCGGGCTTGCGAACAAGATGCGCGCGTACGCACTGCAGGATCAGGGGCGCGACACAGTCGAGGCGAACGTCGAACTCGGCTTTGCACCCGACCTGCGTGACTACGGACTCGGTGCACAGATTCTCGCCGATCTTGGGCTCACGACGATCCGTCTCATGACGAACAACCCTGCGAAGCGCGCGGGGCTCGAGGGATATGGGCTGAAGATTGTCGAGCGCGTACCGATTGTCATGAGCACACATGACTTTGACCGCAAGTACATGACGGTCAAAAAGGAAAAGATGGGGCATATCCTCAGCGATGAGGAGTTGGGGAAATGAGTGAGAGGGCGTGAGGGATGAAGACGGTTTTACTGGCGCTTCTTGAACAGTATGCAGACTGGGAAGCTGCGTACGTGTCGACGGCAGTTCACATGCTTGGGCAGGGAAAATTCGTGGTCAAGACAGTCTCCCTCTCGAAAGAACCTGTAACCTCCATTGGCGGCATTCGTGCAGTACCGGATTATACAGTGGGATCTGCATCGAAGGATTACGATGCTCTGCTGCTCATCGGTGGACTGTGTTGGCGCGAAGAGCGTGCACAGCAGATGATCCCATTGGTCGAGCATTGTGTGAACAGCGGCAAAGTCCTTGGCGGCATTTGCGATGCGGCAGCATTTTTGGCATCCATCGGTGTGCTCGATTCGGTCAAGCATACAGGAAACCGCTTGTCTGCACTGCAGGAGTGGAAGGGGACAAAATATAAGGGCGCAGAGAACTATCAGGCGAGGCAGGCGGTTTTCGACCGGAACATCATTACGGCAAACGGCTCTGCACCTTTGGAATTTGCCCGAGAAGTTTTGACTGCGCTTCATGTTGCTGAGGAAGCTATGGTTGAGGATTGGTATGTCCTGCATAAGCTGGGATATTATAATACATCGTCGCACAACCGTTTTGTGAAGATGATGGAGGAGTAAGGAGAAAATAATATGGCAAACATCATCGAAGGATATATCAGCGGCAAGGGCCTGAAATTCGGCATCATTGCGGCACGGTTCAATGAGTTCATCGTGAGCAAGCTTGTCGGCGGTGCACTCGATACGCTGCACCGTCACGAGACGGCAGACAGTGACATCGATGTGGCGTGGGTGCCGGGTGCGTTCGAGATCCCGCTTGCGGCAAAGAAGATGGCAGAGAGCGGAAAATATGATGCAGTGCTCTGTCTCGGCGCGGTCATTCGGGGCTCGACGACGCACTATGATTATGTATGCAATGAGGTCTCAAAAGGTGTGGCGCAGGTCGGACTCCAGACGGGCATACCGACGATCTTCGGTGTGGTGACGACGGAGAACATCGAGCAGGCGATCGAGCGCGCGGGCACGAAGGCGGGCAATAAGGGCGCGGACGCGGCGATGGCGGCGATGGAGATGGCAAGTCTCCTTGGAAAGCTGTGAGCAGATGAAGATCGGTATACTCAGCGATACGCACGGGCATGAGGGTGCATGGATACGCGCGTGTGAAAAATTCTTCACGGGCGCCGACCTGATTCTCCATGCGGGCGATGTCGCCTATCACGGACCGCGCAACCCGATGAAGGCGGACTACAATCCGATGGAGCTGATCGAGCGCATCAACACATCGGAGATCCCCGTCATCATCGCCAAGGGAAACTGCGACTCCGACGTGGATGCAAGCTGCCTCGAAGTCCCTCTTATGTCCCCCTATGCCTACGTTGTGTGGGAGGGGAGGCGGATCATCGTCACGCACGGTGATGCCGTCATGACCGATGCGGAAAAGGATCAGGCAGCAAAGCATCTGAAAGCCGACCTCTTTATCAGCGGTCATGTCCATGTCAACGTGCTCGAAAAGCGCGGCAATACGGTATTCCTCAATCCCGGCTCTGCCGCACTCTCGAAGCGCCCCGACGGGCGCAACACCGTCGCGGTGCTTGAGGATGGTACGATACGGATTTTTGACATAGATACGGGTGACGTTCTGCATGAACTCGCACTCGATTGGTAAGGATACATATGGATCAACTGGTTAAGGCGACGGCGGCAAATGGAGAGGTACGCGCATTTGCGGCGGTGACGACGGAGGTCGTCGCCGAGGCGATGCGGCGGCACGACTGCTGGCCCGTTGCGGCGGCGGCACTCGGGCGTACGATGACGGGGGCACTCCTCCTCGCTGCGAATCTCAAGAACAAGGAATCTGTTACGATCAAATTCAAGGGCGACGGTCCTCTTGGTACGGTAACGGCAGATGCGACAGCGGAGGGCTCTGTGCGCGGCTATATCGACCATCCGCACGTCAATCTGCCGCTGAATGCGCTCGGCAAGATCGATGTGGGCGGCGGCATTGGCGCGGGAATTCTCTCGGTCACACGCTTCACTGGACTGAAAGAACCCGTGACGGGCAGTGTCGACATCACAAACGGCGAGGTGGCGGAGGATCTCATCAACTATCTCTATACCTCCGAGCAGACACCGTCCTCCATCGGGCTCGGCGTGCTCGTCAGCCCCGACTTGAAATGTCTCGGTGCGGGCGGTTTCTTCCTCCAACCCCTGCCGGGCGCGTCGGACGAGACGATTGACCGTCTTGAGGAGAACCTGAAGGGGATTTCCTCTGTTTCGCACATGGCTCTGGAGGGACTGGATGCTGCGGGCATCGCCGAAAGAATCCTAGGCGGCTTCGACGATGTGAAGATTCTTTCGACCACCGACCTTGCGTTTCGCTGCAACTGCTCGAAGAACTACATCACCGACCGTCTGCTGACGCTCGGCGAGGAGGACTTGCGTGCGCTGCGCGACGACGGAACGGCAGAGGTGAAATGCCACTTCTGCAGCGAGGCATATACCTTTGACCGCGAGGATCTGAGCGTCATCTACAACGTCGCGCAGAAGATGCGTGCGATGCGCGCGGGCAAATGAGGCGGAAGGTACGCCTTCTGCGGGAGCAGGAGATTACGGTGGATGGTTTGCGGGCGGTGATTCGCTACAAGAACATCAAGAATCTCTACCTTCGCGTCGCCGCCGAGGGCGGACACATCGAGCTGAGTGTGCCGCAGCGGACGGCGCAGAGGGATATGGAAAATTTCGTCCGCCGCAGACGCGCCTGGATTGACGAGCGCCTGCGGCTTTTGCGCGTGCGTGCGGAACGACCTGTGTGCACGTATGCGGAGGGTGAGCGAATACGGCTCTGGGGGCAGGAATATCCGATTGTATGTGTGCCGCTTATACGTGGAAAATCTTACGCTGAGTATGCTAATGGGACGATTGTACTCCATGCTCCGCAGACGGCAGATGTCAATGTGCGCCGTGCGGCAATCGAGGCACTCTACCGTACGGAGCTCGCGGCGGCAATCGAGCGCGAAGCTCCCGCGTGTGAGACTCTTGTCGGAAAGCACGCCGCACGCTGGCGTATCCGCGCGATGAAGACGCGCTGGGGCAGCTGCAACGTCCGCACGGCGGCGATCACGCTGAACCTTCAGCTCGTGCAGTATGACGTGCATGCTCTCCGCTACGTCATCACGCACGAGCTCACCCACCTCTGGGTGCGCGGGCACGATGCCCGCTTCTACGGACGCATGGATCGGTATTTCCCCAACTGGCAGAACGTGCGGCGGGAGCTGAATGCATGGGCACGTGCAGACCTTTGACAACAAAAAAAGAACGCTCCGTGTGAAGCGTTCTTTTTTTGTTATGAGGACTGCTTTGCCGCACCGACCTTCTCGGCCTCCTCGACAACAATGAGCCGCCCCGTATGTACGTCGTAGACATAGCCGTGAATCACGATGGCAGCGGGGACGAGCGGATGCGTCCGCAGACGGCGCACGTCGCGTACCAGATTCTCTTCGATCGTACCGCTGATCGGCATGAAGTCGATGTAGTGCGCCTCCGTTGGGTCGATCCCATGCACATGGGCATCTGACGCGAAGAGATCCCGTGCCTCCTCATTGGTAAAGCCCATCATTCCGCAGTGTGTATGCTGGATGACGAACCATTCCTTCGTTCCAAGCATCTTGTAGGAGATCAGGAGGGAGCGGATCACATCGTCCGTGACACGTCCGCCCGCATTGCGGATCACATGCGCATCTCCCTTTGCCAGTCCCGCAAATTTCGCAGGATCAAGGCGGCAGTCCATGCAGGTGACAATGGCAATGCTGCGCGCCGGATGGTGTGATAGACTCCCCTTGTCACCGAACTCCTCGACATAACGCGCATTTGCTGCGTGAATCTCTTTTACATTCCTGTCCATTAAATCTCCCTTTCCTATAGAAAAAACCGCCCGAACCTGCGGACGGCTTCCTCTATGCACTGATGCTCAAACGGCACGATCAACGTTGCCGGAACGCAGGCAGCGCGTGCACACATTGACGTGTTTGACCTCACCCTTCACAAGGGCGCGGACACGCTGAATATTCGGCTTCCACTTGCGTTTCGTCTTTACATGGGAGTGGCTCACATTGTTGCCGCTCATCGGCCCCTTGCCGCAGACCTCGCATACACTTGCCATTGCTACACCTCCTCGACGCGCACTTCACTCAAGCTGCGCGCAATACCGTGCTATTATACTATGATTCCCTCCATTAGGCAAGACACTGAAAAAATTTTTTCATCGAGTATCGAGTTCTATAATGAAAGGATAGTAGGAATCTATCAATAGAAGATGAAAAACATTCAAGTTTTTCTTGATATTTGGAAAAAATGTAGTATTATATCTATAGAAGGAAAAATGTCTTTTACGGGGTGTGGTTATTTGTTTCGGACTGTGCGGACAGTTCGAGAAAGAGGGGGGTTCAGATGATTACATTGCTGGGAAAAACACGACAAATCAATCGCCTGCTTCAGCGTTCGGAAAGCGTTGAGTACGATGGGATTTCGCGAGTGTTGAGCAATGTCCTTGAGGCGAACGTCTACATTACCGATGAGGGCGGAAAAATTTGCGGATATGCCCTGTTCGACGATGATGACGACCTCATGGTGAACGAGGTGATTGAGCTGGGGCAGTTCCCACGGAAGTATGTCGATTGGCTCAATCGGTTGGAGGAGACGCATGCCAACGTCCGTGTGGATGCAGATGGCGCGTCGTATGAGAAAGAGATGGCGGAGCTCTTTCGCGGGCAGAACATCGTCATCACACCGATCTACGGCCCACGGCGCAGACTGGGGACACTCGTCGTGGCAAGCGGAAAGAAAGAGTTTGGGGATCCTGACCTCCTGCTCTGTGAGTACGGTGCAACCGTGGTCGGTATGGAGATGCTGCGTGATGCGGCACAGCGCAATGAAATCGAGGCGCGTCAGCGCGAGGCAGTACGGATCGCAGTGGAAACGCTTTCGTACTCCGAGCGCAAGGCGGCGCATGCGATTTTGCAGGAGCTCGCGAGCCAAGGGAAGTTCGAGGGCCGACTGATCGCATCGCGCATCGCTGATGAGGCGAAGATCACGCGCTCGGTGATCGTCAATGCGCTTCGCAAGTTCGAATCTGCGGGCGTCATCGAGTCGAAGTCGCTCGGCATGAAGGGGACGTTCGTGCGTGTCACGAATTCCTACCTCATGGAGAAGCTGCCCGAACTCGAGGAATATGCCTCGGATGTTCAGTGGGCAAATCTTGGCAGCGGTGTCAATCTTTGACAAAACGCTCATATTATAGCGTAAATAAAAGATGTTGACAAGCGGTCAAAAATCCCATATAATTGCCTTCGTGAATATGCGGCGGATACCCCCGCGGGTAGTCCGCCGCAATTCATGATTTTGGCGCGTTGGTCAAGTGGTTAAGACACCGCCCTTTCACGGCGGCTTCACGGGTTCGAATCCCGTACGCGTCACCAAAGTACGGCCCGGTAGTTTAGTTGGTTAGAATGCCGCCCTGTCACGGCGGAGGTCGTGGGTTCAAGTCCCATCCGGGTCGCCATTTTTCCTTTCGCCTCGGTAGCTCAGTTGGTAGAGCAGGGGACTGAAAATCCCCGTGTCAGTGGTTCGATTCCGCTCTGAGGCACCACCTTGGACTTGAATCTCCAGTACAGCAGTGCACTGGAGATTTTTTTGTAGAGTTATTGCACATATGCAAAGGAGCCTATGCCGTGGATTACTTCTCTCAGATTTTCCTCTCGTTCATCGCCTCATGGGGGTACGTTGCCGTTGCTGTCCTCATGGCGGCAGAGAATGCGTGTATCCCGATCCCCAGCGAGCTCATCCTCGGCTTTGCAGGCTATCTCGTCTTTGCGGGACATATGTCGTTTGAGGGGGCACTGCTCGCGGGGATGGTCGGCGGACTTCTCGGCTCCGTTTTTGCATACGAGGTCGGCGCACGTGGCGGTCGCCCGTTTGTGGATCAATATGGGAAATACTTCTTCATCAAGAAATCCCATGTCAATACGGCGCAGGACTGGTTCGACCGCTATGGTCTGAAGGCGGTATTCTTCAGCCGCATGCTGCCCGTCATCCGTACATTCATCTCCCTGCCGGCGGGCTTTGCACGCGTTGATCCAAAGCGGTTCTTTATCTACACCATCGCGGGCTCACTTCCATGGACGGCGGCGATCCTCTGCGCGGGAATGATGCTCGGTGAGAACTGGACGGATCTCATGGAGTATGGGCATGAGGCGAGTATCATCTTCGTCCTCTGCGCCGTCGTCGCCATGATCTATTTCTATCTTAAATGGAAGAAGAAAAAGAAACGTCACCTGCACTAAAAATGGGTTACTGCACGAAGTTCGTGCGGTAACCCGTTTTTATATGTTTATATATGTGCCTCCTCTGCGGGCACAGGCGCAGTCTGAAACAGTGAGACGGCAAAGCCGAGAACTGCACCGACAACAGCGGGGCAGACCCAACCCATCATAATCGCATAGAACGGGATATACTCTACAAGCAGCGCGTGTACCGGAGTGCTGCTCAGACCCGCTGCATGCAAACCGTCGATCAGCGAGAATACGAGCGTCAATGCCATCGCGCCCTGATAGATGCTTCTGCGCCAGCCGATGAAACGGTCAAAGAGCGAGAGAATGACGAACACGATGACGAGTGGATAGATCACGACGAGGAATGGAATGGCGAGTGCGATGATCTGCGTCAGACCAACATTCGATGCTGCAAAACTGAACAGAATCGAGAGGAGCAGCAGACGCTCGTATGAGATGCGACCCTTCAGCAGCTTGTTGAAGAACATCGCCGCGCTCGAGGTGATGCCGCAGCAGGTCGTCAGGCACGCAAGCGCGATGATGACGGCGAGCAGAAGATTGCCTGCAGAGCCGAAGAAGATGCCGACTGCGCCCGAGAGAATCTGACCGCCGTTTTCCGAGTGGCCGAGCACCGAGGCACTCGTCGCGCCGATGTAGGCAAGCGAGCCGTAGACAATTGCCATGAGGGTAACGGTGATGAGACCGGAGACGAGACACGCGGCACCGATGGCGCGGCTGTCCGTGATCCCGCGCAGACGTACGGCGTTTGCTACAAGTGCACCGATGGCGATCGAGGCGAGCAGATCCATCGTCTGATAGCCGTCTTGGAATCCCTGTGCAAATGGTGCGTCGATGTAGTTCCCAGTCGGTTCAAGTACACCTCCGAGCGGCGCATGAAACGCCTGCACAAAGAGGATGAGCAGGACGAGCAGGAGTGCCGGCGTCAGCATCTTGCCCACGCGATCGATGATCTTGTTCGGATTCAGCGCGAGATAATAGGACGCGGCAAAGAAGAGTGCCGTGTAGATAAACTGCCCTTGTGTGAGATTTTCCTCGGCGAGGAAGGGGCGTATGCCGATCTCGAATGAGACGGCACCCGTGCGCGGCATTGCAAACAGCGGTCCGATGATGAGGTACAGGATGATGAGCAGCACCGTTGCGAACATCGGCCATGTCTTTGTGCGCAGGAGCGGCACGTATTCACCGCCCGCGAGCGCGATCGCGGTGATGCCGAGCAGCGGCAGCCCGATGCCCGTCGTCATGAAGCCGAGCATTGCGAGCAGTGTATGATCGCCCGCCGCCTGACCGAGCGCGGGCGGGAAAATAAGATTTCCTGCGCCGAAGTAGATGGAAAACATCATAAAACCAAGCGTCAAGAGGTCTTTCTTTTTGAGTGCGTTGATGGCGATTCCCTCCAAAGATATTACACAGAAATAACGATTCAAAATATTATCCTTCATTATTACAGAATACAGCGTGACTGTCAAACGTTTCGGGCGAATTGCGCCAAAAATCCTGATTTCACAACTTCGCCGGTCGTAAATTGCGGGGGAAATTTTCTTCTTGACAGAAACCCTGCGCACAGATATAATGTTTGAGTGTCGCTCTTGCGGCGCAGGAAGATATTATGCGGAAGTAGCTCAGTGGTAGAGCACCACCTTGCCAAGGTGGGGGTCGCGAGTTCGAGCCTCGTTTTCCGCTCCATCTTTCGGCGACATAGCCAAGTGGTAAGGCCGAGGTCTGCAAAACCTTTATCCCCAGTTCGATTCTGGGTGTCGCCTCCAATATGAAATGCGGTCTGGAAGGATTTCTTCCAGACTTTTTTACTATGTGTCTGTGTAAAATGAGAGGAAACGAATGCAGGGACGTTATAAGATACTTGTCTATGGTTGTCAGATGAACATTGCCGATGCGGAGCGCATGGAGGGGCAGCTGCAGGGGGCGGGCTATGAGCGCACGGAGGAGATGGAGACGGCGGATGTGATCCTCATCAACACCTGCTGCGTGCGCGAGACGGCAGAGGACAAGGTCTATGGGAAGATCGGCGAGATCAAGAAGATCAAGGAAAAAAATCCGAAGCTGATCTTTGGAATCGCGGGCTGCATGGCGCAGAAGGAGGGGGACAACCTCATGCGCCGCGCACCGCACATCGACTTCGTGCTCGGGACGGGGAAGGTGCAGGAGCTTGCCCGCATCGTCGCGGAGATTGCGGCGGAGCATTCGCCCGTGGTCGATGTCGCGCTCGCGGACAAGACGATTGCGGAGAATCTGCCCGTTGCACGCGGCGGCAAGTTCTCCGCGTGGGTGCCCATCATGTATGGCTGCAACAACTACTGTACCTACTGCATCGTACCCTATGTGCGCGGACGCGAGCGCAGCCGTGCGCCCGAGGAGATCGTGGCAGAGGTGCGCCGTGCGGTCGCGGAGGGCTATACCGAGGTGACGCTGCTCGGGCAGAATGTGAACTCGTACGGCAAAGACCACAAACAGGCGGATTTTGCCGATCTCCTGCACATGGTGGACGAGGTGGAGGGCATCCGCCGCGTACGCTTTATGACTTCGCATCCGAAGGACATCAGCGACAAGCTCATCAACACGATCAAAAACGGCACGCATATCTGCGAGCACATCCATCTGCCCGTGCAGTATGGGTGCAACCGCATCCTAAAGGCGATGAACCGTGTCTATACGGTGGAGCAGTATCGCGAGCGTGCACAGCGCGTGCGTGAGGCACTGCCGAGTGCAAGCCTCACAACCGATCTCATCGTCGGGTTTCCGGGGGAGACGGAGGAGGACTTCGCCGAGATGCTTGCGTTTCTGCGTGAGATGCGGTATGACTCGGCGTACACGTTCCTCTACTCAAAGCGCTCGGGTACGCCTGCAGCGACGATGGAGCATCAAGTCCCGGATGATGTGAAGCACGCACGGCTGAATGCCCTGATGGAGGAGCAAAATGCGATCAGCCGAGCGATTAACGATCGTCTCCTCGGCGCACAGCTTGAGGTCATGGTCGAGGGCGCGAGCAAGAACGACCCGACTGTTTGGAGCGGGCGCACGCGCACAAACAAGATTGTGCTCTTCCCGCATGGGACAGAACAGGAGGGCGATTTTGTGCAGGTGCGCATCACGCAGCCCCAGACATGGGTGCTCAAAGGGGAAGTGCTCGCGTAACGAGGCGTCGCGTGAGGGTCACGCCGTTATGGTATTTTACTTAGGAGGTTCGTTATGGACGCGCAGAACGTCACGCCGATGATGCAGCAATATCTCTCCGCGAAGGCGGCGCACCCGAACGAACTGCTCTTCTTTCGCCTCGGCGACTTCTACGAGATGTTCTTTGACGATGCAAAGGTGGCGGCAAAGGAGCTTGGCCTGACGCTTACGAGCCGCAGCGGCGATCTCGACAAAAGCCCCATGTGCGGCGTTCCCTACCATGCAGCGGACAGCTACATCGCACGCCTTGTCGCAAAGGGGTTCAAGGTCGCGATTGCCGAGCAGATCGGCGATCCAAAGGCAAAGGGGCTGACGCACCGCGAGGTGGTCAAGGTTGTGACCCCCGGCACGGCGCTCTCGGATGAGGTACTGCGCGACGCGGCAAATATCTACATTGCGCTCCTGCACGAGAGTACAGACGGCACATTTGTGCTTGCGGGCGCGGACATCTCGACGGGCGAGACATTCTACGCACTCTACAGGGGGGAGACAGCGGCACAGCAGATCCTCGACGAGCTCTACCGCCGCATGACGGCAGAGCTCCTGATGACGGACGGCTTCTCTCTTGCAGACACCGTGCGTGCATTCCGTGCACAGCGTCTTCCGCACTGTGCTGTCACGATGATTCCAACGGCGGCAAAGGACGAACTTCTCTCACAGCATTTTCCTGCCGCCGAGATTCCGACGGATGCGGGCGCACGGACGGCGGTTGCAGCCCTTCTTGGCTACCTCCACGATACGGTGATGGCAGATCTCTCGCAAATCAACCGATTGGCCTTCCTCGACACACGCGAGACGATGCAGCTCGACACCTACACGCTGCGCAACCTTGAGATCACGCGCAGCCTGCGCGACGGCGGCAAGAAGAACACCCTTTTCGACGTGCTCGACTTCACACGCACGCCGATGGGCACGCGCCTCCTCAAAGCGTGGCTTGAGCATCCGCTGCTCGTACCGCACCGTATTGACGCACGTCTGGATGCCGTGGCGGAATTGGCGGAGAAAGCGATGCTGCGCGGTGCTCTGCGCGAACATCTGCGCTCGGTCTATGACTTTGAGCGCCTTTTGACGCGCATTGAAACACAGACGGCGAACGCGCGCGATCTGGTCGCACTGCGCGTATCCCTCGCCGCACTTCCTGCCGTACGCGAAGCTCTTGACACGGCGGTGAGCGGTCTTCTTATGCGCGTGCACGCCTCCCTTCAGACATTTGACGAGCTGCGTGACACACTCGCACGCGCGATTGTGGACGAGCCTGGACTATCGGTGCGCGAGGGCGGTATCATCCGTGCGGGCTACGATGGTGCGCTTGACGAACTGCGTGCTTTCTCCCATGACAGCAAGTCTCTCCTGCAGGAGATGGAGGAGCGTGAGCGTGCACGCACGGGGATCAAGACACTCAAGATCGGCTACAACAAGGTGTTCGGCTACTACATCGAGGTGCGCCACAGCGGCAGAGATCAGGTTCCTGCCGACTATATCCGCAAGCAGACCCTCGCAAACACGGAGCGCTTTATCACCGAGGAGCTGAAGGACTTCGAGGCGAAGATTCTCGGTGCCGAGGAGAAGATCACGGCGCTCGAATATCATATCTTCACGCAGCTTCGGGAGCGGGTCAAGGCAGAGCTTGTCCCCATCCAGAACGTTGCACGAAGGATTGCGCGCGTCGATGTGCTGCAGAGCCTCGCCGAGGCGGCGGCAAGCTACCGCTACGTGCGGCCTGCAGTGACGGCAGACGGCGCGATCCGCATACGGGACGGACGTCACCCGCTCGTGGAGCGTATCTTGGATCGAGAGATTTTCGTCCCAAATGACACCGATCTGAGTCATGGCGGGACGGAGACAATGCTCATCACAGGGCCAAACATGGCGGGCAAGTCCACCTATATGCGGCAGGTTGCACTCCTTACTCTCATGGCGCAGGTCGGCAGCTTCGTCCCCGCACGCACGGCAGAGATTGCGCCCGTCGACCGCATCTTTACACGCATCGGCGCGAGCGACGACCTCGTGAGCGGACAGAGCACCTTTATGGTGGAGATGAACGAGGTTGCGCAAATCCTGCGCGAGGCGACGCGTGACAGTCTCGTCATTCTCGATGAGATTGGGCGCGGCACGAGCACGTTCGACGGCATGAGCATCGCACGCGCCGTTGTGGAGCATATCGACAAACATATTCATGCCAAGACACTCTTTGCAACGCATTACCACGAACTCACGGAGATGGAGAACGCGCGCATCCGCAACTACTGCATCGCAGTGCGCGAAAAGGGGAAAAACGTCGCGTTCTTGCGCCGCATCGTTGCGGGCGCAGCCGATAAGTCCTATGGCATCCACGTTGCACGCCTTGCGGGACTGCCGCCGAAGGTAACGGCGCGCGCAGAGGAGATCCTGCACGCGCTCGAACAGAAGGCCGCTGAGAGCGGTGCAGGGGACACTGCTGCCGCACAGCAGAAAGCCGCTCCCGTGCAAAGCCCTGCCGATGGAATGACGTCGCTCTTTGCGGACGGAACGCTCGCGGAGCTGCGGACGCTCGATATTATGACCATGACGCCGCTCGAGGCGATGAACACACTCTATCGTCTGCAGGAACAGGCGCGGAAGGAGGCAGGAGAGGCATGATGCAGATTCACGTACTGGATGATACGACGATCAACAAGATTGCAGCAGGCGAGGTCGTGGAGCGTCCCGCCTCCGTCGTGAAGGAACTTGTCGAGAACGCGATGGATGCAGGCGCGACTGCGATTGAGATCGAAATCATGGGCGGCGGGGTCAGCTTCATCCGTGTGACGGACAATGGGCACGGCATGACGCGTGAGGATGCGGAGACTGCGATCCTGCGCCATGCAACGAGCAAGATTTCCTCCGTCTCGGATTTGCAGACCGTCGCGACGCTTGGCTTTCGCGGCGAGGCTCTGCCGACGATTGCATCCGTCTCGCGCTTCTCGCTCCTCACGCGAAGGGGGACGGACGATCTCGGCACGCGCGTCGACATCTTCGGCGGCAAGCCCCCCGAGATTGAGGATGCAGGCTGCGAGATCGGGACGAGTGTGCGCGTCGAGGAGCTTTTTTTCAATACGCCTGCACGCAAGAAATTTCTAAAGACGAATGCCACCGAGGCGGGCAAGATCAGCGACTATGTGATCCGGCTTGCGCTCTCGCGCCCCGACATCGCATTTCGCTTCATCAACAACAACCGCCTGACGATTATGACGGCGGGCGATGACAGCCTGCGCCATGCGATTGAGAGCATCTACGGCGGCGACGCGGCAGGCGCACTTATCCCGCTGGACTTCCACGACGCAGAGGCGGAGATCCGCATCACGGGCTACATCTCGAAGCCGTCGCTGATCCGCAGCAGCCGTGCGTGGCAGACGTACATCGTCAACGGACGCACGATCCAGAATCGCGCGATTGCAAAGGCGATTGACAACGTGTATCGTGCGCTCGTGCCGAAGATGGGATTCCCCCTCGCGGTTCTCTGCATCGAGGTGCCGCAGCGGACAATTGATGTGAACGTCCACCCGCAAAAAACGGAGATGAAATTCGAGGACGAGGGGCGCATCTTTAAGGCGGTCTACAAGTCAGTGCTCGACGCGATTCGCGGAGCGGCGGGAGAGACGGCGGCAATCGCGGCATCGGTTGAGAAGCCGAAATTCCGCTGCGAAGCCGTGCCGCTGAACGTCGGTGCACCCGCAGGCGGTGCTCCATACACAGCACACACATCTGCCCCTGCAAATACACCCACAAACAACTATGCCCTGCCGCCCGTGCGTCCGCAGACCGTGCACGAGGCGGTGCAGTGGCGCGGCCAGAGTGTTGATCTGCGTGCGGCACAGGATCGCATGGGGATAGAGCGCAGCGCCGAGAGAGATATATTTGCGGCGGCACAGACGGCAGCGCTGCCGACGGAGAGCACGGAAATCGAGGGGAATCTCCTCCCCATCGGACAGGTTGACCTCACCTACATCATCGCCCAGAGTGCGCAGAGTCTCTACATCGTCGATCAGCACGCGGCGCACGAGCGCATCCTCTTTGACCGCTTCTCCGCACAGGCAGACGGAATCCCGTCCCAGCAGATGCTTGTGCACGCGATTCTCTCCTTCGATGCGCGTGAGGCGCAGTACATCGAGGAGAATGCGGAGCTGTTCGATCGTCTCGGATTCCACCTCGAACCTGCGGGGGAGCGCGAATATCGTCTGACCGAGGCGCCTGCCGACATTCCACTCGATGAGGCAGAGGGCACCATTCGCGAGATCCTTATGTCCCTCGGCGATCTGCACGCTGCGACGCCGGCGAACCTGCGTCAGGCAGGGATTGCCACGATGGCGTGCCGTGCGGCGATCAAGGCGGGCGAGGAGCTGAATGTGCGGCAGATGGAGATCCTGCTCGATGAGCTGCGGCGCACGCCGTTTCCGTTTACGTGTCCCCACGGACGGCCGACGATTCTTAAATTCGACACGCATGATCTGGCGAAGATGTTCAAGCGCACGGGGTTCAATCTATGAGGACGGGCAAGGAGGGGATCCGTGCAATTGCTACGACCGTGCGGCGCGGACAGCGCTATACCGAGGCGAATCGTGCACTTGCGGCACGCACGGCAAAGCAGCTCGACATTCCGAACGTCCCGCGCGGGAATGACTCACTCGAAGAACTGCGTGCGGCGTACGGCGCAGATGCCGTGCTCGTCGCGCGGCGCGGGGTCCTCACCCTCGTGACGGCGGAGGGAGAGCTGTTCTTTCACCCGGGTATGGCACATCTGCGCATGAAGAACCTCCTGCTGGGGCACGGCGACCACCTCGTCAGTGCACTTGGGCTTGTGGAGGGGATGAACGTCCTCGACTGCACCCTCGGAACGGGCGCGGATGCGATTGTCGAGAGCTTTGCCGTCGGGGAGCAGGGGGCAGTTACGGCACTCGAATCGAATCCTCTGATTGCGGCGGTGATCGCGGACGGGCTCGCACACGCGACGGGCGATAACTACGAGATGCATGCGGCGATGCGCCGCATTGTGGTGCATCATGCGGACGCGCTCACCTTCCTGCGTACAGCGGAGACGGACAGCTGCGATGTCATTTACTTTGACCCGATGTTTCGCCGCCCCCTGCATGAGAGTGCGGGGATGAATGCGCTCCGCGCGCTCGCGGATATGCGGGCGCTGACGGAGGAGACGATTGCCGAGGCGCGGCGTGTCGCCCGCTGCCGCGTCGTCATGAAGGAACGCCGCGGGAGTGCGGAATTTGACCGTCTCGGCTTCGATACCATCATGGGCGGCAAGTACAGCCGCATTGCATATGGTGTGATGAAACTCTAAAAATCTTTATTTCCATTTAAGTTTATCTCACATTCCACCGATATACACGGTGGAATGTTTTATTCTAAAATAAAATAAGGAGGTGATGCGATGAGGATTGCAGACGATTCGATCGCGCTGGTCGGGCAGGGACGCAGGGGGGCCGACCACGGACGAAAAGTAATGGACAGCAGCGGAGCGTCGTTTGCACAGGTACTGGAGGGAGCACGGGAGCGCGTTCGTTTCTCGCAGCACGCAGAGGAGCGGCTGCAGCGGCGCGGTGTCATGCTCACGAACACGGAGCTTGAAAAACTGGGCTCCACCATCGACCGTATGCGGGAGAAGGGTGCAAGGGAAGCCCTGATCTACATGAAGGACAGTACGGCGATGGTCGTCTCTGTGACGAACCGCACCGTGATCACGGCACTCGATGACGTGACCGCGGCAGACAGTATTTTTACGAACATTGACAGTGCAGCCATCATCTGACGAAGCCGGACCTACGGGAGGCTTTTGACCGCACGCGACTGGTGCGGTCAGCATGGAGACAGAGACTGTCTTCGTGCAGCGCGGCGGTGCAGACCCACGGCGGATTTGCGTGCCGCATAGAGATGGCTTTCCTTTGCACTGTCAGCAACGGCAAAGGAGAGATTCATTATGATGCGTTCCATGTTCTCGGGTGTCTCGGGCCTCAAAGGCCATCAGACCCGCATGGATGTTATCGGCAACAACATTGCGAACGTCAACACGACAGGCTTTAAATCGAGCCGCGTTACGTTTGCAGACATGATCTCGCAGAACCTCTCGGGTGCATCCTCGCCGACGGGCACGATCGGCGGCGTGAACCCGAAGCAGGTCGGTCTCGGCATGAGTGTCGCGAGCACCGATCTGATCTACACGAACGGCTCCGTGCAGCAGACGGGCAAGAATACGGACATCGCGATCTCGCGCGGCGACGGGCTCTTCGTTGTGAAACGCGGCGAGCAGCAGTTCTATACGCGCAACGGCGCGTTCGGATTTGACGCGGAGGGCAACCTCACGATTCCGAGCACAGGTCTCTACGTGCAGGGCTACATGGCAAACAACGGCGTTCTCAATGTCGCGGGCGACAACACGACGAAGATCCAGATCCCCGCAGGCAAGTCGATGGAGGCAACGACGACCGCAACGGCGTCCTATACGAAGAACCTCAATGCGACGACGCCGGGCTATGAGGTGGCGAACGTTCTCGTACGCTATGCGGACGGCACATCGGAGACAACCAACTCCTATACGGCGAACGAGGTCGGCAAGCTCGTCCTGACAATGGACAACGGCAGGAAGATCTACCTCAGCTCCACGGCCCCCGCACAGACGGTCGGCAGTGCTCCGACAGGAGCACTCTACAGCTCCACAATCTCCAATGTTACCGCAAGTGCAACGGGACATGTGGATGCAGAGCTTGAGATGGACAGCCACAATCCTTCCAGTCCGAAGGAGATCAACGGCTCGACGACGACGGTCATCAACCGTACGGGCGGTACGTCTCTGACGAGCGGAACCTATGCCTTCGGAGATGTGTTCAACATCAGCGGCAAGATTACGAACGTTGTCAGCTCGCCGCCATCCGACGTTACGCTTACACTGGATGCGAACAATACGATTACGCCGGGTACGCCCGTTACCATCAAGGTTCCGAATCCGACGAGCTTCACCTACGCAGTCGGCGATACCTACACGGGACAGCTCAAGATCAAGAGCCTTACGCCGCAGGCGGGTGCAACGGTGACAACGGCGGACGGCAACAGTGCCACGCTGTCAGCCGCGCTTTCCACCATCACAAGCACGTCCGCGACGTATACACATACGGGCAGTGCTGCCGATGGAACGATCAAGTCGATCACGCGAGAGTCCACCTATCAGTTCAGCGGCAAGAAGGTGTCCAGTGTTGTGCTGAACACAAAGAGCGGCAGCTCCATCGACGGATTGGTCGGCAAGAGCTATACACGGGGCGATACGTTCTACCCCTCGGTGACGACGACGATCACGGTCTACGACTCGCTCGGCGCGAAGCACTCCGTCCCCGTCGTCTATACAAAGACAGCGAACAATAAGTGGCAGCTCTCGCTCGGCAGCGGCGGCGATACGTTCAACATCACCGAGGCGGACGGCACGGTGACGACCGTTGCGCTCACGAAGACCGATCTCAACTTCGACAGCGCGGGCGCGTATGTCAGCGGCTCGGCATCGATCAACCTCACCTACACGAACGGTGCAGCGCCGCAGCAGGTGGCGATGAACCTCGCGGCGATCACGCAGTTCTCCGGCACGACAACGATCGCAGCGACCTCCGACGGCAACGCAGCGGGTACGCTTGCAAGCGTTGATATCGACAGCTCGGGTGTCATCACGGGCACGTACACGAACGGCGTCCGCCAGAAGGAAGCCCAGATCGCGATGGCGCAGTTCAACAACCCGTCGGGTCTCACGAAGATGGGCGGCAACCTCTATCAGGAGTCGAACAACTCCGGTACGCGTACGATCAGCGGTGCCGCTGATATCGGCACGGAGCTGACGACCTCGGCGCTCGAGATGTCGAACGTCGACATCGCCGATCAGTTCTCCGATATGATCATCACGCAGCGCGGCTTCCAGTCGAACTCGAAGATCATCACTGTCTCGGATGAGATGCTTGAGACGCTGATCAATATGAAGCGGTAAGCGCAGGCACCAAACGCATACGTCTCTCGAAAGAGCCGCCCCGCGTGGGCGGCTCTTTTGTTTTGGACAGCCATGATATAGCCTTTATTTATGTATTCTAGGCTTTACTAATGATGAAAACATGATGTATAATGGTTTATGTTGTATTATAGCTGTGCAGGGTGGGGCTCTGCGTAGAATGGGGGAATTTTATTTATGGAAATGCTTTTAGGCTTTATTGTCCTCCTGGTCTGTCTGATTGTCGGTGTGCGGCACGGCGGACTTGGACTGGCGGTGATCAGCGGCTTCGGCCTTGTGATCTACACATTTGTGTTCGGCTATCAGCCGGGCAAGCCGCCGATTGACGTCATGCTCATCATCCTCGCGGTGGTGACCTGTGCGGGCTTCCTGCAGACCTCGGGCGGACTTACGGTCATGCTCAAGTACGCAGAGAAGTTCCTGCGCAACAACCCGAAGCACGTCACGATCCTCGCACCGCTGACGACGTGGTTTCTCACGGTGCTCTGCGGCACGGGACATGTCGTCTACACGATGTTCCCGATCATCTACGATATCGCGATCAAGCAGGGCATTCGTCCCGAGCGTCCGATGGCGGTCTCGTCCGTTGCCTCACAGATGGGCATCTGTGCCTCGCCCGTGTCGGTCGCGGTCGTCTCGATGGTGGCGTTCCTCTCGGTCTCGGGACATGAGTTCTCGGTGTTCCAAGTTCTTTCCGTCTCGATTCCCGCAACGGGACTCGGCGTGCTCTTTGCGGCTCTCTGGAGCTATCGCCGCGGCAAGGATCTCGAGCAGGATGAGCGGTTCCAGGAGTTCATCCGCGATCCTGAGAACAAGCAGTATGTCTACGGCGATACTGAGAGTCTGATGGACAAGGAGCTCCCGACGGAGTACTACCGCGCAATGTTTATCTTCTTCGCGGGCATTATCGCGATTGCCGTGCTCGGCAACTTCCCGGAGCTGTTGCCGAAGTTCCCGCCGAAGCCGGACGCTGCGCCGAAGGCGATCTCGATGGTCATCGTGATCCAGATGGTTATGCTGCTTGTCGGTGCAACGATTCTCCTTGCCTGCAAGGTCAAGGCGAAGGATGTCGGCAACTCGCAGGTGTTCCGCTCAGGCGTGGTTGCACTCGTCTCGGTCTACGGCGTTGCATGGATGGCGGATACCTACTTCATGAACCACATGGGTTTCCTGAAGGAGTTCCTCGGCTCTGCCGTGCAGAACTATCCGTGGGCGTATGCTGTTCTCGCGTTCCTCACGTCGAAGCTCGTGAACTCGCAGGGGGCAGCGATCGCGATTGTCGTTCCGATGGCGCTGAACGTGGGCATGGATCCGATCCTTGTCCTCTCGTTCATCTCGGCGTGCTACGGTTACTTCTTCCTGCCGACCTATCCGTCCGATCTCGCGTGCATCGGTTTCGACCGCTCGGGCACGACGCGCATCGGCAAGTACATCCTGAACCACTCGTTCATGATTCCGGGACTGATCGGTGTCAGCTCCGGCTGCTGCGTCGGCTATGTGGTTGCACATTTGATTTTCTGAGAAGGCCATTCAAAAAGCCGTTTGCGGGCACTGTGCCCGCAAACGGCTTTGTCATCTTAATTATAGAATCGTGTGGTTCGTCTCATGGCTGAGGATGTCCTTGCTGAACTCAATGAAGGACTGCGCCGCACGTGAGATATAGCGGTCACGCTTCCACGCCAGACCCACATCGACAAATACGGGGGTCGCAAGCGGTACGGCTTTGATGCCGGGCGTGTCGTGGACGATCATATCGAGCAGGAATGCGTTGCCGACGCCGCTCGCAACAAGTCCCATGATGGTGACGACCTGATTGGACTCGAGCACAATGTTCGGCGTGACGCCCGCCGTCTTCATTTTTTCCAGCATGGTCTGCCGGAGGAACGAGCCCTCCTTCAGCATGATCAGATTGCGGTCCTCGATGTCCTGCAGGGTGACTGCCTTGCGTGCGGCGAGGTCGCTGCCGGCGGGCACGCAGCAGACAATCTGGCTGCGCGCCATCGGGAGAAGCTGCAGATTCGGCGAGCCCTCAGGGATGATGATGATGCCGAAGTCCAGCTCGTCGCGTTCCAGCTGCTCGCGGATGGCGACGGAGCCCTCCTCGTGGAGATAAACGTCAAGGTGCGAGTAACGGCGCTGAAAGCTCGAGAAGATCTTCGGAAAGAGATAGGCGCCCATCATCGGCGGGATGCCGATCTTGATCGTGCCCTTCTGCAGCTGCTTGTAGTCGTTGACCTCGAGCACAGCATCCTGTATGTTGCGCAGTGCTACCTCGACGCGGCCGAGGAATACGGCTCCCTCGGGGGTGAGCGAGAGCTGCTTTTGACTGCGGTCGAAGAGCTGTATGCCGAGTTCTCCTTCGAGCTTCTTGATCGCGACGGTGATGTTCGGCTGAGAGACACGGAGGCGTTCGGCGGCGCGCGTGATGTTTTTCAGGCGGCTCGCCATCTGGAAATATTCCAACTGCCGTAGTTCCATGAGACCATCCTCCTAATAAGCTTTTTTTATGCACGCTCTATTATATCATATTTTCGGTGAATGTATGATAGGATAATACAAATTTATTGAAAAAATTTCTTAAAGTTTTTTTGATTTTTTTTAAAAAGCAGGTAGGATTTTTCAGCGATTTATGGAATACTATAGGAAGATGTGGACGTGTATCTGATGGAGCAGATATCTGTGCGTCTGCCGGTCGAGAGAAATGGAATGGGGGCTTTTGCTTTGGAAAAATCAACGGTCATCGGGATTATCATGGGGCTCATCTCGGTCTTTGTTGGTATGATCTTGAAGGGGGCACCGCTGACGGCGCTCAATAACCCGGCGGCGTTCCTCATCATCATTGGCGGTACGTTCTCGTGCCTGTTCATTGGATTTCGCATGGAGCAGTTGGGAAACTTTTTCAACCTCATCAAGAAGACATGCCAAGTTCCTAAACTGCAGGAAAAGGGACAGCTCGTGCAGCAGTTCATCGAACTGTCGCAGATTGCACGCCGCGAGGGTATCCTTGCGCTTGAGAGCAAGGCGCAGGAGATTCAGGATCCGTTCTTCCGCACGGGTCTTGGCATGGTCATTGACGGTATGGATCCGGACTTCGTGGGGGATGTTCTGGATGCCGAGCTTGCGATCATGCAGGAGCGTCACGCCGAGGGGCGCTCGATGTTCACGCAGGCGGGTACCTACGCACCGACGCTGGGCGTTCTGGGCGCCGTTGTCGGTCTGATCGCGGCACTCGGCAACCTGAACGATATTGACAAGCTCGGCCACTCGATCGCGGCCGCATTCGTTGCGACAATTCTTGGTATCTTCACGGGATATGTCCTTTGGCATCCGTTTGCGAACAAACTCAAGATTATATCGGAGCACGAGGTCAGCCAGAAGCGCATGATCATTGAGGGGATTCTGTCCCTGCAGGCGGGTGATTCTCCGACGGCAATCGAAGCGAAGCTTATGGTCTTCATCCCGCAGACGGAGCGTGAGGCGCTGAAGGGAGAGGGCTGATATGGCGAGAAAGAAGCGCGGAAAGCCCCATGAAGAGGAACTCAACGAGGCTTGGCTCCTGCCCTATTCCGATCTGATGACGCTGCTCTTGGCGCTCTTTATCGCACTCTTCGCAATGTCACAGACGGACTCGTCGAAGATGCAGGCGCTCGCGCAGGCGTTTACCGCGGCGTTCAATATGGGAGGCCCGTCCTTCTTCTCGGGGATGGGACCCTCCACGGCAATGCCGAATACGCCGACGACGGCATCAGACAGTACGAATGCTGCCTATATGCAGGAAAATGAAAACCTGCGTGAGGCACAGGAAAAAATTGAGCAGTACATCAAGGAAAATAATCTGCAGGATCAGGTGAGCACGGAACTCTCCGAGGAGGGGCTCATGATCCGCCTGAAGGAAAAGGCGCTCTTTGCGTCCGGCTCTGCGGCTCTGCAGGGACAGGCGGAACAGATTGTGCCTGTGATAGCGGCACTGCTCTCCTCGCTGCCGGAGCGCGTGACGATCTCCGGACACACGGATAATGTACCGATCTCAACGGCACAGTTCCCGTCGAACTGGGAGCTCAGTTCTGCGCGTGCGGTGAGCCTCATGCGCGGTCTGATGGGGGCTCAGCCCGCACTGAATCCGGCACGGTTCAGTGGACTCGGCTACAGTGAGTATCGCCCGATTGCGTCGAATGACACGGAGGAGGGACGTGCGCAGAACCGCCGCGTCGAGGTGTTTATCGCGCGCAGTATGCGGTTCAGTCAGGGGGACTCGATCAGTGCCTCCGACGGGCAGGTGATGGCGAGCGAGGGCGCGCCGTCGAATGCGATGCCGAAGGCAGCAGCCACGGAGCCGCAGGGCGGCGGTGAGATCATGGGCGCAGCGACGCATCCGACACCGAACTCACCGGGGGTTGTGCCGGCACCGTTGCAGCGCTGAGTGTAAGAGAAAAGAAATTGAAAGGGGCTATTGCGGGTGCAATGGCTCTTTTTTCTGTCATTGCGGAGGTCGTATGATTCTGGGAATCGGCAGCGATATCATCCATATTCCGCGTGTGGCACGCGCGATCGAGCAGCCGCGCTTTCTGAACCGTGTTTACACAGCTGAAGAGCGCTCCTACGCAGAGACACAGGGCAAGGGGCGTGCGGCGAGTCTTGCCGCGCGCTTTGCGGGCAAGGAAGCCGTACTCAAAGCATTTGGCACGGGACTGCGCACAGGGACGCTCCACGATGTGGCGATCCTGCCGGATGCGCTCGGTGCGCCGCAGGTATATCTCAGCGGATATTTCGCACAGCGTGCGGCGGAGATGGGGGTACAGCATGTGTGGATCACGCTCAGTCATGAGCGCGACTACGCGATGGCATATTGTGTTTTGGAGGGTCAGCGATGAATGTATCGTTTGCAGAGGATATGCGCCGGATTGATGAGAGTGTGGTCAATGACTATGGTCTGCCCGCCGCTGTCCTGATGGAGAATGCGGGACGGCGGACGGCGGAGGAAGCTGCCGCGATGATCGGCGGTGCGGCGGACAAGGTGTTTGCTGTCTTTGCCGGCGGCGGCAACAATGGCGGGGATGCCTTTGCCGCCGCACGCCATCTCATGAATATGGGCGCACGTGTAAAGCTGTTCTTCAGCGGCGAGGAAGATCGGCTCGGCACGGCGGCGCGTGCAATGCACGATGCGGTGCGTGCGATGGGCGTGGAGATCCGCCCGCTCGTGAGCGATCGGGACTGGGATCGCCTGCGCGTGTCGCTGCGCTTTTCGGATGCCGTGGTGGATGGAATTCTCGGGACAGGAGTCAAGGGGGAGCTGCGTACGCCTGTCGTTCGTCTCATCGAGGAGATCAATACGGCGGGAAAGCCCGTGCTGGCGATTGATGTTCCGAGCGGGGTGGAGGCGAATACGGGGCGGATCTCCTCGATCGCCGTGCGTGCGAACCGCACGCTTGCACTTGGGCTGCCCAAGGTCGGACATCTCCTCGGAGCGGGGGCAAATGCAGCGGGGCAGCTGCTCGTCGATGATATTGGGATTCCGCATGCACTGCTCGCAGGCGAGACGCTGCGGCAGTCGCTTATCACGCGTGAGACGGCGGCAAAGCTGCTGCCCGTGCGCGCACGCGATGTGCACAAGGGGACGTGCGGACGGATTCTTGTGCTCGCAGGATCGCTCGGCATGACGGGCGCTGCGGCACTTGCGGCAGAGGCGGCGCTGCGCGTCGGCGCAGGTCTTGTGACGCTTGCAGTGCCCGAGCGGCTCTATCCTGTGCTTGCGGCAAAGCTGACAGAGGTGATGGTTGTTCCCATTCCGGATGAGGGGACGGGCTGTTTCGGGGGGGGCAAGGCGCTCGAGGCGGCGCTTGCCTGCGCGGCACATGCGGATGCCGTACTCATCGGGCCTGGGCTTGGGCGCAAGGCGGAGACGGGCGAGTTTGTGCGTCTCTTTGCCGCTGATGTAAAGGTTCCGCTTGTGATGGATGCCGATGCGATTGATGCGTTCCGCGGACATCTCGACGCGCTGCGCGAACTGCCGCAGGTGCCGATTCTCACGCCGCATCTCGGCGAGTTTTCGCTTCTTTTGGGAAAGGATACGGCGGAGGTGGAGAACGATCTCCTCGGTGTGGCACGCGAGGCGGCGCGTATGCATCAGGCGGTCTTCGTCATTAAGAGTGCGTGCACGATAGTGGTCTATCCGGACGGGGATGCGTTCTTTACAACGTGCGGCAATGCAGGCATGGCGACGGCTGGGATGGGAGACGTGCTCGCGGGGGCGATTGCGGGGCTGATGCAGCAGATGGAGAGTGGGATGACGCCGCTTGTAGGCGTGTATGTGCATGGGCGTGCAGGGGATATCGCGTATGAACACTGCGGAAACGGGCTCGTGGCGGGCGATGTTCTGGAACTCCTGCCTGTCGCGCTGAAGGAACTCGGTTGACAAGATCGGCTTGCGGTACTATGATAGGACTACATTTTGCAGGAAAGAGGGCTTAATTATGGCAAGAGCAGATATTGACTGGGGAAATTTGGGGTTTGCCTACCGCGAGCTGCCCAAACGCTACGTGGCAAACTATGCGGATGGTGCATGGAGCGCGGGCGGGCTCACGTCAGAGGCGACGGTGACGGTCAGCGAGTGCGCCGGCATTCTGCACTACTGCCAGGAGGTCTTTGAGGGGCTGAAGGCGTATGAGACGGTGCACGGCGATATCGTAACGTTCCGTCCGGATCTCAATGCAGAGCGCATGTATCATTCGGCAGCGTATCTCGAGATGCCCTCGTTCCCGCAGGAGCGCTTCCTCGAGGCGGTGGATGCGGTGGTTGCGGCGAACCGTGACTATGTGCCGCCGTACGGCTCGGATGCCTCGCTCTACCTGCGTCCGCTGATTTTTGCCACGGGCAGGGTCATCGGGGTAAAGCCTGCGGATGCCTACCAGTTCCGTCTCTTTGCTACGCCGGTCGGCCCCTACTTCAAGGGCGGCGCAAAGCCCGTGCGCCTCTGCGTGAGCGCGTTCGACCGTGCGGCACCGCACGGCACGGGGCACATCAAGGCGGGACTGAACTATGCGATGAGTCTGCACGCATACATGACAGCACATGAGGCGGGCTTCGATGAGAATATGTTCCTGGACGCAGCGACGCGCACTCATGTCGAGGAGACGGGCGGTGCGAATTTCCTGTTTGTGAAGAAGGACGGCACGATTGTCACACCGAAGTCGGATTCGATCCTGCCGTCGATCACGCGGCGCTCACTCGTCCACATCGCAGAGCACATACTCGGCATGAAGGTGGAGGAGCGCCCCGTACCCGCTGCGGAGCTTGCGGAATTCGCCGAGGGTGGTCTTTGCGGCACTGCGGCGGTGATCTCGCCGATCGGCTCGGTGACACACGGGGACAAGGTGATCGCGTTCCCGAGCGGCATGGAGCATATGGGACCGGTTCTGCAGAAACTGTACGATACCCTGCGCGGCATTCAGCTCGGGACGATCGATGCTCCCGAGGGATGGATCCGCAAGATTTGCTGATGCAATTTCGTTCTCGTTACGAAAGGATTCGAATGTATTCGGAATCCTTTCGTCGGAGAACGAAATTTTTTTTTGTGAAGCGGACAGGTCACAAGGATTTTCGCTGCTGAGAGAGAAATTGTAAAATAGTTGGCAGGTGATGCGTGTGCATTCCTGCTGTCGGGGATGTATTTGGGAAATACGACGAGAGGGATTTTGCCCTGGGGGTTCCTTATGCCGCTTGATTTTACGATGCCGACGCAGTTCCGCGGCATCTTGTCGACCATCACGCCGCTGGATGTTCTCGACATTCTGATTGTAGCATTCATTCTCTACCGCGTCTATGTCATGCTCGAGGACACGCGTGCGATTACGCTCGCAAAGGGCATCCTCGTGCTTCTCGGCGTGACGGTGGTGGCGAGCTACTTTGAACTGCATGTGATCTCGTGGCTCCTGCAGAAGTCTGTGACACTGCTCTTTGTTGCGCTGCCGATCGTGTTCCAGCCGGAACTGCGGCGTGCGCTCGAGCATCTCGGGCAGGGGCGGTTTTTTCGTGCGGGCAGTCTGATGGACGATGAGGAGGCACAGAGCACCATCCGCGAGATTCGCAGTGCGGTGAAGATCCTCTCGGCGAACAAGATTGGCGCGCTGCTCGTCATCGAGCGCAATATGGGGCTGAACGACATCAGTGCCACAGGCATACAGATTGACGGACTCATTACGTCGGACTTTCTCATGAATGTGTTCATTCCCAATACACCGCTGCACGACGGAGCGGCGGTGATTCGCGGCAAGCGCCTGATCGCGGCGGGGTGTCTCCTGCCGCTGACGGAGAACCGCAGCCTCTCCACGGAGCTCGGTACGCGTCATCGCGCGGCGATCGGCCTCTCGGAGCAGTGCGACGCACTCGTCGTGGTGGTGAGTGAGGAGACAGGGACGATCTCAATCGCGGAGAACGGGCGCATCCACCGTCATCTGGACGGGGATCAGCTGACACACATCCTGACACCCGCGTTTGCGTACAGTTCAGGTTCGCCCATTTGGGATCTCGTTCGGAGCTGGAGGAAGAAATGATGACAAGGCTTCGGAGTATTGTGCAGCACAATCTGCCCGCGAAGATTGCCGCCCTCATTGTGGCGGTTGTGCTCTGGCTCTACGTGATGAACGATCAAAATCCCGCGATTGACGGCAGCTATACAGTACCGGTGACGATCGAAAATGCGCCGAACGGCTATTTGATGAATGCCGCCGACGACACGGTGACGATTCGTGTGCGCGGGTCTCGGTCGCTCTTTGTCTCGGCAGATGCTTCCGATTTTCATGCGCGCGTGAACCTCAGCGACTTCATCGAGGGGGATAAGCTTTATGCAGTGGAGACTGTGATTCCATACGGCTTTGAGCTTGTGAGCGTGTCGCCGGATAAGATTGACGTAAACCTTGACCGCATGGTGCAAAAGACGTTTAAGGCGGCGCTGACGGTTGGCGGCTCGCCGGCATCAGGATTTACCGTGGATAAGGTCACACAGGAGAATGAGGCGGTGACGGTGGAGGGACCGCGCAGCCTCGTGAATCAGGTGGCGCACATCGCGGGACACATTAATCTGAGCGGGCAGTCGAGCGACTATACTGCGACGGTGCCCCTCTTTGCATTGAACAGTGACGGCCGTGAGGTGGCGGGGATCACGCTCACACCGTCTGCGACGGAGATCTCTGTCAAGCTTGTGCGCGGGCTCACGCGCAAGGTGGTTGAGGTGCAGGCACATCCGCAGAGCGATCTCGCACCCAATCTGAAACTGGAGGGGGTCACAGTGGAGCCAGCACGCATCGAGATCGCAGGGACGGAGGATGTTGTCAGCAAGATCACGAGCATCGGGACGGAGGAGTTCTCCCTTGCGCAGGTGCGGGAGACGGAGAAACGTCAGGTAAAGCTCGTGCTGCCCGCCGGTGTGACGGCGGCAGACTCGAATGTGACGGTGGAGATCAAGGTGGGAGCAATGCAATGATCCGCGTGAAAAATCTGCGCGTTCCCTACGAGTCTATGCACCCGCTCGCAGAGATCGCGGCGGAACGCCTGCGTATATCACCCTGTGCCGTGCACGGGGTGATTGTTGTTCATAAGGCATTGGATGCGCGGCGCAGACGCGGTGCGCCGATTGCATGGGTCTATGTACTCGATGTCGCGGTTGACGGCGAGCGCTCGGTGCTCGCACATCTGCGCAGGGACAAGGAGGTCGGCAGCACGCCGACCGAGGAACCCTTGTCGATTCCGTGCGCAGGCGTGGGCGTGCGGCGGCCTGTTGTCGTTGGATTCGGCCCTGCGGGGATCTTTGCCGCATGGGCACTTGCGCGTGCAGGATGCGCACCGTATGTCTTGGAGCGCGGGCAGGACGTGGATCGGCGCACAGCGGATGTGGCGCGCTTCTGGCAGACGGGTGTGCTCGATCCTGCATCGAATGTGCAGTTCGGCGAGGGCGGTGCGGGGACGTTCTCGGACGGAAAACTGACGGCGCGCAGCACAGACCCGCGCATGCGGGAGATTATCGAGGCGTTTATCGCGGCGGGTGCGCCCGAAGAAATCCGCTATTTGCAGAAGCCGCACATCGGAACGGATGTGCTGCGGCGCGTGGTGAAAAACCTGCGCGCGGAGATCCTCCGCATGGGCGGAGAGGTGCGCTTCGGTGCGCAGGTGACGGATGTAGAGGTGCGTGCGGGGCGGATCGAGGCGGTCGTGGTGGGGGATGCGGAGCGGGTTCCCGCCGATGCCGTCTTTTTCGGCATCGGGCATTCGGCGCGCGATACCTACGCCATGCTGCACGCAGCGGGCCTCCGCATGGAGACAAAGGCATTTGCCGTCGGCGTGCGCATCGAGCATGCACAGGAATTTGTTGACCGTATGCAGTACGGCGCAGCCGCAGGCAGCGCCCAGCTCCCCACAGCGGACTATGCCATGACATACCGCGATACGGCGGGCGGGCGCGGCGTGTATTCGTTCTGTATGTGCCCCGGCGGCATGGTGGTTGCGGCGGCCTCGGAGACGGGACGTCTCGTGACGAACGGGATGAGCAACTACCGCCGTGACTCGGACACCGCGAACAGTGCGCTGCTTGTGCAGGTGAATCCGCAGGACTGGGGCGGGGCGGTGCTGGGCGGCATCGCCTTTCAGAGAGAACTCGAGGAACGTGCCTATCGGTGCGGCGGCGGCGATTATTTTGCGCCCGTCCAGTCGGTCGGAGACTTTCGCGCGGGAAAAACGGGTACGCGGGATTTCGCTGTCACGCCGACCTATGCGCCGGGCGTACGGCCTGCTGACCTGCACGGCATACTCCCCGCAGAATGTGCGGCATCTCTTGCGCGTGCACTCGCGTTTTGGGAGGAGCGTGTGCCTGGATTCGGTGCGGCAGATGTCCCGATGACGGGAGTTGAGTCGCGTTCGTCTGCACCCTGCCGCATTGTGCGCGACGCAGCGACAATGGAATCGGTCTCGGCAGAGGGGCTCTATCCAATCGGCGAGGGAGCGGGCTATGCGGGCGGAATCATGAGCGCTGCGCTCGACGGACTGAAAGCCGCGCTTGCTTTTTTAGGCAAGATACAGTAGATTATGATGAGAAAAAGATACGAATTAACAGGGGGCTGTTCATGGTGAGACTTTTTGGTACGGATGGCGTGCGCGGCGAGGCCAATACAGAACTGACACCGGAGCTGGCATATCATCTTGGACGTGCGGCAACACTCTATTTCGGCGAGCAGTCAGAGGTGCGACCGCGCATTCTGATCGGACGCGACACGCGCATCTCGGGCGAGATGTTCGAGGCAGCTCTGACGGCGGGAATCTGCTCGGCGGGCGGCGTCGCACTCCTCGCAGGTGTTGTGCCGACGCCGGCGATCGCCTATCTCGCGCGTGAGCACAGGATGCAGGCGGGCATTGTGATCTCCGCCTCGCATAATCCGTTCCCCGACAACGGGATCAAGTTCTTCGGCGGCGACGGCTACAAGCTGCCGGATGCAGTGGAGGATGAACTCGAGGCGCTTGTACGCCGTCTCCAGACCAACGACGATGCGGCGCGTCCGACGGGGAAGAATGTAGGAGTTGTTGAATACCGCGACGATCTCCTGAATCAGTATATTGACTATGTTGCAGGCACCTGCAGTGTGCGGTTCGACGGCATGAAGATTGTGCTCGACTGTGCGAACGGTGCCGCCTACGAGGCGATGCCGAAAGTGCTGCGCCGCCTCGGCGCCGAGGTCAAGGTGATCCACGCACTGCCGAACGGGGTGAACATCAACGACGGCTGCGGGTCGACGCATCTGGAATCCCTGCGCCGTACGGTGCTCGAGTGCGGCGCGGACATCGGCATCGCGCACGACGGGGATGCGGATCGCTGTCTCTGTCTGGACGAAAAGGGAGAATTGATTGACGGCGATCACATTCTTGTGGCGTGTGTCGCCGAAATGATCCGCACGGGTCGTCTGCCCCACAAGACCGTTGTGACGACGGTGATGGCGAACATCGGCTTCCACAAGGCGATTGCAGAGCTTGGCGGGCGCGTTGAGGTGACGGCGGTCGGCGACCGCTACGTGCTCGAAGCGATGCGGCGCAGCGGCTATGCCATTGGCGGCGAGCAGTCGGGACATATCATCTTCGCCGAACACGCGACAACGGGCGACGGGCTCATCACGGCACTGCAGGTGCTCGCGGCGCTTGCGCGCAGCGGCAAGAAGGCATCGGAGCTGAACGCGATGATGACGACCTACCCGCAGCTGCTTGTCAATGTGCGCGTGAAGAGCAAAGAGGGCTGGGAGGAGAACGCGGCGATCCGCGACGCGATCGCGGAGGGCGAGCGGATCCTCGGCAGTGACGGCCGCGTGCTCGTGCGCCCCTCGGGGACGGAGCCGCTGATCCGCGTGATGGCGGAGGGCAGTGACCATGCGCAGCTGGAGGACGTTTGCGGCGCGATTGTCGCGGTCGTGAAGCGGGAACAGGGAGAGGCGTAATGCCGCACCTTTCGGCGATCCTGCTCGTCCTTGTCGCGGGCATTGCATGGGCGGCGAGCGGCATCGCGGCGCAGCATTTCTACACGCAGTCTGCGCATACGCCGCTCGAACTGACGCAGGTACGGCTCTTCCTCTCGAGCGGTCTCTTTTTCCTGCTTGCGTGGTGGAGCGGAGGGCTCAGGCGCGGTGTCCGCCTCGTGCGGCGTTCGCCGCGCCTCCTTGTACCGCTCGCCATCTTCGGCGTACTCGGCATCATGTTCGTTCAGTTCTCCTATTTCATGGGGATTGCGGCGGGGGATGCAGCGGCGACGACGGTTATCACCTATACGAGCCCCGTCCTCCTGATCCTCTATCTGGCGCTGCGCCATCGCCGCCTGCCGACGCTGGTGGAGGCAGGGACGGTGATTGCCGCTGTGGCGGGGATCTTCCTCCTCGTGACGGGCGGCAGCATTGAGCGGCTTTCCGTGCCGGTCGCGTGCATCGTGTGGAGTCTCATCTCGGCAATGACTTTTGCCTTTGCGATGGTCTATCCCGTGCATCTTCTGCGGCTCTTTGACCGTTTCTTTCTTCTCGCCGTCTGCATGCTGATCGGCGGGATTTCTCTCCTGCCCCTGACGCAGGGGATTTTTGCGGCTGGAACGTTCTTCACCGCGACGACGTGGTTCGACCTCTTCGTTATCATTGTGCTCGGGACGGTGCTTGCTTTTTTTGCATTTAATGCGGGACTGCGCTGGCTGAGTCCCGAGGAGACGGCGATCACGGCAACAATCGAGCCGGTGGCAAGCGTGCTCTTTGCATGGCTGATTTTTGATGCGCATTTTGTCATAATGCAGATTGTAGGAGTTGTGCTTGTCATTATGGCGATTCTGATACCAAATCTGCTGCGGAAATGGGGACGGACATGAAGATACCGCTGCGCTACCAGATGTCGGAGTACGACTGCGGACCGACGGCGCTGCTGAACGCGGTGAGCTATCTCTTCCCGCGCAGAGAGGTGCCGCCCGAGATCATCCGCAGCGTCATGCTCTACACACTTGACTGTTACGGTATGGACGGGACGGCGTGTAAGGCGGGAACCTCGCGGATGGCGATGATGTATCTTGCAAACTGGCTCGAGGGCTTTTCGCGCGCGACCAAGTTTCCGCTCGTCTGTCAGTATATCTCGGGGCACGCAGTGCACATCGGCGCGCACAGCTACATCAATGACGCACTCGTGCGCGGCGGTGTCGCAGTCGTGCGGCTCTTCTACGAGGTCGAGCACTATGCGCTCCTGACGGGGGCATCGAAAGACCGTATCTATCTTTTTGATCCCTACTATCTCGCAGAGGCAGAACCGGAATTCGTCCGCGCGGGGGTAGAGGTGACGTGTGCGCACCCGCACCGCTACAACCGCATTGTGCCGTTTGACTGCTTCAACCGCACTGCGCAGGAACTCTATGCGTTTGGTGCGGTGGACAGCCGCGAGGCGGTACTGCTCTTTGATGAGCGGACGCGAAAGACGGCGGACGATACGATTGAATATTTTATTTGACGGGAGGTTTGTTCTTGCAGGAGACGACGGACACAATTGAATTTCGCGATCAGCAGGAGGCGTATGCGATTCTTGGGGAGCGCGACACGCTGCTCCAATGTATGCAGGAGGTCTTTTCCTGCCGCATGGTGAGCCGCGGTACGACGCTTGCAGTCACAGGGGCGGCGGAGGAGATTGCCGCCGTGCGCGTGCTCGTGCAGGAACTTCTCTTCTATCAGCGGCAGGGCGCGAAGCTGACGACGCACGAGGTGCGCTACGGCGCACAGCTCGTGCGCGCAGGACGCGCCGAGGAACTGCACGCACTCTTTGCCGAGGTGCTGCTCGTGACGGCGAAGGGCAAGGAGGTGCGCGCAAAGACGCTTGGTCAGCGCGACTACCTCGCGAAGATCCGCAGGAATGCCGTGACGCTGGGCGTCGGCCCTGCAGGTACGGGCAAGACCTATCTCGCTGTTGTGATGGCGGTCGCAGCACTCCGCAACCGCGAGGTGAGCCGTATCATCCTCACGCGGCCCGCCGTGGAGGCAGGGGAGCATCTGGGCTTTCTCCCGGGCGACCTCACGGAGAAGATCAACCCCTATCTGCGTCCGCTCTATGATGCCCTGCAGGATATCCTCGGCGCTGAAGCCTATCAGAAGATGATGAGCCGACAGCTGATCGAGGTGGCCCCGCTCGCCTACATCCGCGGGCGTACGCTCGAAGATGCGTTCATCATTCTCGACGAGGCACAGAACACGACGGGCGCGCAGATGAAGATGTTTCTCACGCGCCTCGGATTCGGCTCCCGCATGGTCGTGACGGGCGACCTCGAGCAGGTCGATCTGCCGCACGGTACGGTGTCGGGGCTGAAGCAGGCGTGTCAGATCCTAAAAGGGGTGAGGGGCGTCGGCATCGTACGGCTCGAACCTGTGGACATCATCCGTCACGAAGTTGTGACGCGCATTGTCGAGGCATATGGAGCATGGGAGAAAAAGCGGGGGCACGCGCATGGAGATTGAGATACGGAGGGAGCCGGAGGTGCTTCCTGTGACGGCAGAACAGACGGAGGCCGTACGCCGTTCCGTTCTTACGGTCGGGCGGCTCTACGGGGCGGAGGATGCCGAGGTCAGCGTGACGCTGACGGACGATGCGCATATCCATGCGCTCAACCGTGAATACCGCGGCATTGACCGCCCGACAGACGTCCTTTCCTTTGCCCTCACAGAGAGTGAGGAACCGGAGATTGTCGGCGGGGAGGATCATGAGGTCTTGGGCGATCTTGTGATCTCGCTCGAGCGTGCACAGGCGCAGGCGGAGGAGTACGGACACACAGAACTGCGGGAACTCTCCTTTCTCACGGTGCACGGCATGCTGCACCTCCTCGGATATGACCACATGGAGGAGGAGGAGCGATTGGAGATGGAAGAGGAACAGCGGCGCGTGATGGAGGAGTTGGGGATCGCACGATGAGTACGCATAAATCCGGGTTTGCCGCCGTGATCGGGCGGCCGAATGTCGGCAAGTCCACCCTGATCAACGCGCTCATCGGCCAGAAGATCGCCATTATGAGCGACAAGCCGCAGACGACGCGCAGCCGCATTCTCTGCATTCTAACGGAGGAGGATGCACAGATCATCTTCCTCGATACGCCGGGCGTGCACAAACCGAAGCACAAGCTCGGCGACTACATGGCGAAGGCGACGGAGGGAGCACTCCACGGTGTCGATGTCGTCGTCTTTGTCGTGGACGCAACCGAGAAGATGGGGGCGGGCGAGCAGTACATTCTGAAACAGCTCGCAAATGTCCGCGTGCCCGTCCTGCTCGCGGTGAACAAGGTGGACTGTATCCCGCGTGCGCAGACACTGCCGATCATTGCAAACTACGCGAAGGCGTACAACTTTGCAGGCATTGTACCGATCTCCGCACGCGAGGGGGAGAATCTGGACGGGCTCCTTGCGGAGATCAAAGCACATCTGCCTGAGGGGCCGCAGTACTATCCCGCCGACATGGTGACGGATCAGCCGGAGCGCCTCATCGTCGCCGAGCTCGTGCGCGAGAAGGTGCTCACACTGACGCGGGACGAGATCCCGCACGCCGTCGCCGTCGACATCGAGGAGATGACGACACGACCGAAGGGCGATGTCTACATCCGTGCTGTGATCTATGTCGAACGTGAGTCGCAGAAGGGAATTGTCATCGGCACAAAAGGTGCGCTCCTGCGGACAATCGGCGCACAGGCGCGTACCGATGTGGAGACACTGCTCGGGTCAAAGGTCTACCTCGACCTCTGGGTCAAGACACGCAAGGATTGGCGTAATCGGGCAACTGCCCTGCGGGAGTTTGGGTTCTATGAAACCGATTGAAGAAACAGCGGTCATGACACCGACATTTGATCGGGCGTATCAGCGTGAGCTTAATCGTATGTCACGCCGCTTTGTCAATGGGCTGCTCGTCCTCGTGCCCGTCATCATCACGCTGCTCGTTATCGAGTGGACGCTGCGGTTTACCGAAGGGGTGCTCGGGCAGTATCTGCCCTTTTATTTCCCCGGCATGGGCATCATCACGCTCGTCCTCGTGATCTACGCTGTCGGCTGGGCATCGACAAACTGGGCACTCGCAAAGATCATCTCGCTCGGCGAGACGCTGATCGGGACGATTCCGTTCGTGAAGTTTATCTACACGAGCGTCAAGCGTCTCTCGGAGGCGGTGCTCGACTCGAGCAGCAACTTCAAGGGCGTCGTCCATATACCCTATCAGGGCGGGCGTGCGCTCGGCTTTGTGATGGCGGATCTGCCGCCGCGCTTTCAAGAGGCGATGGGCGGCGGCTATGTCTGTGTTTTTGTCCCGTGGAGTCTCAACATGACCTCGGGGACGACGCTGCTCGTTCGGGAAGAGGATGCTGTGACGATCGACATCCCGAAGGAGGAGGCGCTTCAGTATATGCTGACGGCGGGGGCGGTGATGCCTCTTGACGAGGTGAAAAAGAAGCCGCGGCAGAAAAAGGTTTCTGCCGATGTTCAGCCTGCCGAGAAGCGGCGGGGGATGGAGACGTAGATGGCACTCTATGCGGCGGAGGGCATCGTACTCGGCACGCGCAGTTGGGGTGAGGCGGACAAGGTCATGACGATCTTCACGCGTGAACGCGGGCTTCTGCGCGCCGCCGCGTTCGGCTGTCGCCGTCCGCGCAGCCCCCTCGCGGGCGCGATGCAGATGTTCGTGCACTCTGACCTGCAGCTCGCCGAGGGGACGCGTCTTGAGACGGTCAAGACAGCAAGCGTACGTGCGCACCATGCAAAGCTCTCGCTTGATCTCACGGCACTCGCATACGCGACGTTTGTTGCAGAGGTAATCCGTGCGCTGCTGCCCGAGGGCGTTGCGGATGAGGTTTTTTTTCACAAACTCGCGGCGATCCTCACGGCGTTCGAGACGCGCAACCCGCGCGTGACAGCACTCGCCGCCGTCCTTCAGACGCTCGCGGCGGCGGGGCTTCAGCAGAGCTATGAGCGCTGTCTGCACTGCGGCACAGAGATCACGGGTGATGCGTTTTTCCTCGCACGCGAGAGCGGTGTGCTCTGTGCGGACTGCCGCATGGGGGAGGCCACACCGTTTTCTGCAGAGCTGCGGCAGCTGCTCCGCGCTCTGGAACAGCTCGATTGGCAGCAGCCCCCCGCACTGCAGCTGCGCGGCGGAACGCTGATGGCAGCGGAGTCCGTCGTGCTCGCACACGTGCAGGAACTCGTCGGACACCCCCTGCGGTCGCTTGCTTTTTTAGCGCAGCTCGAATAATTTTTGTGAAAAATTTAAGCCATGATGAAAAAATAGCCGCAAAAAAAAAGGAAAAGTAAAGATGATGGCGAAAATATATCAGGTAATCATTTGTGTATAGTTTTTGCTGTGCGCAAAAAAATGAGAGAGGGAACGGAGGGAAAGCCTGTCATGATCATGCTGACGAAGTTCAACTCCAAGACGAACCAAAAGGGAGAGTTTGTCCTCAACGCAGAGATCATTGAGAGTATTGAGGAAACGCCGGATACCGTGGTAACACTTACCAACGGAAAAAAGCTGATCGTCGAGGAGTCGATGGAGGAAATTGTGCGGCGCACAATTAAGTATCGTCGTGCACTTCATCAAAATTAGTTGGCGAATTTCCATTCCTTTGGTATAATGAGGGGAACAGCGTTCCTCTACGTGGCAAGGGAGTGCCCGGGTGTGGAGCCCCTGCGGCTTCGTGGTCATTTTTAGGGAGGGAGTAACTCATGGCGGAGGAAAAGGAAGAACAGGCAGTAGAACAGCCAAAGCAGAAATCACCCATGCTCATGATGATCGTTGTGGTCATCGTGGCAGTACTTGTTGCAGTGGCGGCAGCCGGCGGCATCTCGTACTACATCTTCTCGCAGGCAGAGTCGACGTCGCATTCGGACGACGGAGGCGGGAGCAAGTCGAATCATGACCCAGGGGTGTTCTACAAGCTTGGTGACCCCAAGGAGGGCATTCTCGTCAATGTTGGCGGCGGACGTTCCGGGAAGTTCCTGAAGGCGGGCATTGTCCTCGAACTGAACCCCGGCAAGTCGGACAATGTCGTGGACGGCAAGGTCGGTTCGGTCGCAGAGACGAAGATCCTCGATACGACGATGCAGTTCCTGCGTGCGGCACCGCTCGAGGAGTTCGACGCGTCCAAGCAGGATGCACTCAAGAAGCAGCTGAAGGATGCGCTCAACGAGCGCCTGGGACAAGGCTCTGTTTATGATGTTTACATCACGAGCTTCCTGCTGCAGTAAGTAACATGAAGCACTGCACAATGGGAAGGGGGAAGAGTCTTGGCTGAGGACGTACTGTCTCAATCCGAAATAGATAAGCTGCTCTCAGCGCTTTCGGATGGCTCGGTTTCCGCCGAGGAAGTCAAGGCGGAAGAAGAGGAGCGCAAGGTCAAGAACTATGACTTCAAGCGGCCGGATAGATTCTCCAAGGATCAGATCCGCACGCTCTTCATGCTCCATGAGAGCTTTTCGCGTCTCGTAAATACGTATCTCTCGGCAAGTCTGCGCACTATGGTCGACATCGAGGTGGTGTCGGTCGAGCAGATGACCTATCAGGAATTCGTTCAGTCGATGGGGAATCCGTCGGTCATCGGCATCCTCGGATTGCCGCCGCTCAAGGGCAATATTGTCATGGAGATCGGTACAGATCTGGCATTTGCCTACATCGACCGCGTCTTTGGCGGGGAGGGAAAACCCGGCGTCAAGTCGCGGGCGCTGACGGATATCGAGACAGCGGTTATGCGTCGCTTCATTGATACGGTCACCAATTATTTCAGGGAAGCGTGGAGCAACGTGATCGAGTTCCGTCCGAACTTTGAGACGATGGAAACGAACCCGCAGTTTGCGCAGCTTGTTCCGCCCAGTGATATGGTTGTTCTCATCACGATCCATATGAAGATTGGCGATGTCGACGGGATGATGAACATCTGCATCCCCTATCTGGTGCTTGAGCCGGTTATGTCGAAACTCACCACGTCGTTCTGGGTGGCAGCTTCTGCTGAGAAGGAGAGCTCGCCGGAGCAGGTGGCGGAACTCCAGCGTAAAATTGAACGCACACGCGTATCGTTTGCGGTGGAACTGGGGTCGGTTAATATATCGATCCATGAGTTCCTCACGCTCGGTTTCGGCGATGTACTGCAGCTCGATACACTTGCGAAGGACGAGCTTGTCTGCTATGTTGGTTCGAATGCAAAGTTCCGCGCGCGTCCCGGTACCGCCGGAAAACGTATGGCTGTGCAAATATCCGGCATTATAGAAGGAGATGACGACGCGAATGAGTGATGAAATGATCTCGCAGGAGGAGATCGATGCCCTCCTGAACGGCGGAGCGAGCGGCGACGATACACCTGCCGATGATGCTGCGCCCACGGATGACGCTTCGTCTGCGGATGATGCCGCGCCTGCGGCTGACGCGTCTCCCAGCGATGACGGCGATGCCGACATTACAGATCTGGAGCGCGACGCGCTCGGGGAGATCGGCAACATTTCGATGGGCGGTGCTGCAACGACGCTCTCCGTCCTTCTCGGACGCAAGGTGTCGATCACAACGCCGACGGTTTCGGTATCCAACCTGCGGCAGCTGAAGGAAAAATATCCCGTCCCCTTCCTCGTCGTCGAGGTTGGGTACAGCATCGGAATCGAGGGCAACAACGTCCTCTGCATCCAGGCGAAGGATGCTGCGATCATTGCCGATTTGATGATGGGCAATGACGGTACAAATCCTGATCAGGAACTGAGCGAGCTCCACATGAGCGCGGTCAGTGAATGTATGAACCAGATGATGGGCAGTGTTGCAACCTCACTCTCATCGATGTTTAATAAGAAGGTGGACATTACTCCTCCCGTGGTCACACTTGTTGACCTTGCGACGGAGGAAGTGGTATCCAAGCTGCTGGACAAGGTTGACCCGATTATTCAGGCATCCTTCCGTATGGAGGTGGACGGTCTCATTGACAGTGAGATCATGCAGCTCCTGCCGGTCGATGTCGCGAAGGACATGGTCGATGCATTGATGAATCAGCAGCCGGATGTCGACAACGAGGAAGAAGCCGTTGCGGCAGCATCCGCACCGCCGCCTGCAGCTCCTGCTGCGGCCCCGGCACCTGCGGCACCAGCAGCTGCTGCACCTGCAAATTATGGATATGGAGCACCACCTATGCAGCCACATGTAGCATCCAATGTGCCGGTACAGTCGGCGCAGTTCACTCCGCTCAGTTCAACGCCGGTACAGGTGAACGACGCCAATATTGGCCTCATTCTCGATGTGCCGCTTCAGGTCAATGTCGAACTCGGGCGGACCAAAAAGTCCATCAAGGACATTCTTGACCTGACGAAGGGATCGATCGTCGAGCTGGATAAACTCGCCGGAGAGCCTGTTGACATCATGGTCAACGGCAAGTATTTGGCAAAGGGCGAGGTTGTTGTCATTGACGAGAACTTCGGCGTCCGCATTACGGAGATCGTCAGCCCGCTGGAGCGCGCTGCACGTCTCCAGTAACGGAAGGTTTGGGACTGGTGCAGAAAATCCTTGTCTTAGGCGGCACTTTTCGTTATAATGAGTAACGATAAAAAGCACATATGAAAATGTGCGTGTTTTTGTGCCCCCTTTTGGAATAGGGATGTTCTATCGGATTAAGGAGAGATGAAAAAATGGCAACTCGCGTTCTGATTGTTGACGATGCAGCTTTTATGCGAATGATGGTGAAGGACATCCTCTCGAAGAACGGCTACGAAATTGTCGGCGAGGCTGAGAACGGCATGAAGGCGTTGGAGAAGTTCCAGGAGCTCAAGCCGGATCTCGTAACGATGGATATCACGATGCCGGAGATGGACGGCATCACGGCGGTCAAGGAGATCAAAAAGGTCGATCCCAATGCGAAGGTCGTTATGTGCAGCGCAATGGGTCAGCAGGCAATGGTTATTGAGGCCATTCAGGCGGGTGCGCGCGACTTCATCGTGAAGCCGTTCCAGGCGGATCGCGTGCTGGAGGCCATTCGCAAAGCCGTCGGCTGATGAACGAACGGATATTTTCTCTGTCCTTGCTTCTCGGAGGCATCCTCTATCTCCTGTGTACGGGGGATGCATCTGCAGCAGGTGAAACGGGCGGCGGATATTTGGCTGGATATGAAGAGGCTGACCCGCGTCCGTCGGCCGTGTCATGGTGGTCGACGGTCGTCTATGTGGTTAGCCTTTTTGCTGTCTTTGCATTTGTCGTTGTGCTCGCGTATTTTGTGGCGCGTGCCTTTGGCAAGAGCTCGATGCAGTCGCTTGCCGCGCGTGGAGGACAGATCTATCTGCAACTGCCGCTCGGCCCGAATCGCTCGGTCTGCGTAGTGGAGCTCTTCGGACGCGTGTTTGTGCTTGGCGTAACGGATGCAAGCATTCATCTGATCACGGAGATTGACGATCCCGAGACGATAGAGGAAATCCGCAGCGCAGCACCGACAGGGGGAGGCGTCTTTCAGGAGCAGTTCGGTTCACTGTCGGATTTTGTTCAAAAGATACCGCCGCTCTTTCGTAAGTGATGGCGGCAGAGAGAAATGGGGGGACGGGGTTGGAGCGCAAAATGCTGATATTGGGGAGTGCAGCGCTCCTCCTGCTGCTCGGCATGGGGCACGTGGACGCTGCGCCCCTGATTCCTACGGTCAGCGTCGGTGTTGGAACATCGGAGAACCCACAGGAAGTTGCGACCAGTATGCAGCTTCTCGCAGTACTGACGATCGTTTCACTCGCGCCTGCAATTCTCGTTATGACAACGTCCTTTGTCCGCATCGTTGTGGTCATCGGATTCCTGCGCAATGCACTCTCGACGCAGAATGTGCCGCCGAATCAAGTCGTTATTGCGCTCTCGCTCTTTTTGTCATTCTACATCATGGCACCCTATTGGGGACAGGCCAATGAGAATGGAATACAGCCCTATCTTGGGGGACAGATCTCGCAGGAACAGGCGCTGGAGAATATTGTCGAACCGATGCGTGAGTTCATGTTCCGCCAGACGCGGGAATCCGATCTCGCGCTCTTTGTCAACCTCTCAGATGCACCGCGTCCGGAGGGACCTGAGGATGTATCGACATTTACCTTGATTCCAGCATTTATCATTAGCGAGCTCAAGACGGCGTTTCAGATCGGCTTCATGATCTACATCCCGTTCATTGTCATTGACATGATCGTCGCAAGTACGCTTATGTCGATGGGTATGATGATGCTGCCGCCGGTCATGATCTCTCTGCCGTTCAAGATACTCTTGTTTGTTATGGTCGATGGGTGGCATCTCTTGATTCAGTCGCTCATCATGAGTTTCCGTTAGTGGGGAGGCATGGCGATGTCCGGAGATTTGGTCATCCAGCTTGCCCAAGAGGCGCTCATGATCGTGCTTCTGGTCTCTGCCCCCATGCTGGGACTTGGGCTTATCGTTGGTCTCTTGGTGGCGGTCTTTCAGGCGACCACCTCGATTCAGGAGCAGACACTTGCATTCATCCCGAAGATCATCGCGGTCTTTGTCGCCATCCTGATCTTTGGTCCGTGGATGCTGCGCATCATGGTTGAATACGTGACCAATGTGTTTGTAAATCTGCCGATATATCTGCGCTGAAAGGGGCGGCAGTGCATGGATCTGTATGAACTGCTGCAGGGGCATATCGCGGTATTTCTGCTGACGCTGACACGGATCAGCGGTATTTTTATCGTCTCCCCGTTCTTCGGCAGTATGAATATCTCACCGTACTTTCGCGTGGGACTGGCACTTGCGATGACCGTTGTGCTCTTTCCCGTCATCGACGGATTGGGCACGCCTGCGGCACCCGAGACAATCATCATGTTTGCCGTGTCCGCAATCGGTGAACTCTTCATTGGATGGCTGATCGGCTTTGTGGCATACATCTCCTTTGCCGCCATTACCATGGCGGGCAAGGTCATGGATATGCAGGTAGGCTTCGCCATTGTCAATGTTGTGGATCCGACTTCCGGTCAGCAGATACCGCTCATCGGAAGTTTTCTTTATAATCTGGCGGTCATTATCCTGCTCGTAACAAACGGGCACCACATGATTCTCGCGGCGCTTATGGAGAGCTTTCGCGTCGTTCCTCTTGCGGCGATGGAGCCAAACATCTCGATGGCGCTTCTCATCGCGAATTTTACGAATGGCATCTTCCTCACGGGGATGAAGATCGCCATGCCGATCACCTTTGCAATCCTTCTCACAAATGTGGGGCTTGGGATCTTGGCACGCACAATGCCGCAGATGAACATTTTCGTCGTTGGCATTCCAATGCAGCTGATGATTGGCATTACCGTACTGTCGATGGTGATTCCGTTCTATGTCTTATTCCTGGATGTGCTGTTTAATGAAATGTATGGAAATATATCACTTGCGGTACGCGCCCTCCAATAGGTGCGGATTCGTCTTTGACCTCCAGCGTTTCGCGGGCGAAAAGACAGAAGAACCAACGGCGAAAAAGCGCGCCGACGCGCGCAAAAAGGGACAGGTCGCCCGCAGTCAGGAGCTCAACAGTGCGTTTGTCCTGCTCGTGGGATTCTTCGGCCTCAAACTGCTGTGGGATTCGATCTATGTTTCGATCTCGACCTATACAACGTATGTGTTCAGCAATCTGAACCAAACGGTCGATACGGAAAACATCGTCCGCATCTTCATCGGCATTGTCATCGTTCTTGCCAAGACGGCCTTTCCGATCATGCTCTTTATCATGATCATCGGGCTTGCGATCAACTTCTTCCAAGTGGGACTGAACTTCAACACAGAGTCCATCGAGTTCAAACTCGATAAGCTCAATCCCATCAACGGCTTTGGACGCATCTTCTCGAAACGCTCTCTCGTGGAGCTTGCGAAGTCCTTCTTCAAGATCGCTGTCATCGGCTTCTTTCTCTATCGTTTCATCCACGAGCAGATTCTTGCGATGCCGCAGTTTATGTTTTTTGACCTGACGACGAGCCTTGCGCTCGTTGCGGAGATCATCTTCCAGATGGCATTCATCGTCATCGGCGTTATCATGGTCATGGCGGTCATGGATTACGGCTACCAGAAATGGCAGACGACGCAGGATCTCAAGATGTCGAAGCAGGAAGTCAAGGACGAGATGAAGCAGACGGAGGGCGATCCCCAGATCAAGGGCAAGATTCGCCAGAAACAGCGGCAGATGGCGATGGCGCGCATGATGAAGGAAGTCCCAAAGGCGGATGTTATCATTACGAACCCGACCCACTACGCCGTCGCGCTCTCCTATGAACAAGGGATGTCCGCGCCCGTGGTGATTGCAAAGGGGCAGGATCTCGTCGCACAGCGCATCAAGGAAATTGGGCGTGAAGCACGCGTGCCGATCATCGAGAACAAGCCGCTCGCACGCACCTTGTTTGCCGTCGTTCAGGTAGGTGACAGTGTGCCGCAGGAGCTCTATCAGGCGGTCGCCGAGGTGCTCGCCTATGTCTACCGACTGAAGCACGCACGGCGCGGCGCCTGAGGGAATCGGGTGATTTCACTGAGGCCGTGACGAAAGTCTTATTTAGTATTTGACGTACTTGCGATATCTGGTATAATATTTAGGGGACAAATAATTTTTTGTCCTCGTAGGGAATGAGGGAGTGAGTGAGAGTATGGCAGCACCGCAGTCCGGCAGTGTAAATCCTCTTGCATCCGGCAATCTCATACAACGGTACAGTGATGTCCTAATCGCCGTCGCCATCGTAACAATCGTCATTATGATGATTATTCCGCTGCCGACGATGGTGTTGGATGTCCTTATCTGTCTGAATATTACGATTGCACTTCTCGTCGTGATGTCGGCAATCTACAATGTGGAGGCTTTGGATCTATCGGTCTTTCCTTCCTTGTTGCTGATTACGACACTGTTTCGGCTGGCTTTGAATATCTCTTCGACGCGTCTCATCCTCCTTGACGGTTTTGCCGGGGAGGTTATTACTGCGTTTGGCAACTTTGTTGTCGGCGGTAATGCAGTCGTCGGCTTCATTGTGTTCGTCATCCTCGTCATTGTCAACTTCATCGTTATCACGAAGGGCTCGGAGCGCGTGGCGGAGGTCTCGGCTCGCTTTACCCTCGATGCGATGCCAGGAAAACAGATGGCAATTGATGCCGACCTCAATCAGGGCGCGATCACGGACGCGGAGGCGAAGCGCCGCCGCGAGAAGGTGCAGCGTGAGTCCGATTTCTTCGGCGCAATGGACGGTGCTTCAAAGTTCGTCAAGGGCGACGCGATCGCGGCGATTGTCATCATGATCATTAACATCAGCGGCGGCTTTGTCATCGGCATGCTGCAGCGCGATATGGATGCGGCGCAGGCGCTGCAGACCTATACACTGCTGACGGTCGGTGAAGGTCTGGTCGCGCAGATACCGGCGCTTCTCATCTCGACGGCGACCGGTATCATTGTCACGCGGTCGGCAGCGGAGGGCAACCTCGGCGGCGATCTCGTGAAGCAGCTCTTCCGAAATGCGCGTATCTTCATGATCCTCACGGGCGTCCTCCTCTTCCTCGCGATTATGCCGGGGCTTCCGGGTGTTCCGTTCACGGTGCTCGCTGCGATCTGCGGTCTCATTGCGTGGAACCTCTATCGCGGACAGGCCGTGGAGCAGGAGGTACAGCAGGTCGAGCAGAAGGCAAAGGCGAAGAAGGAGGCGACGACACCCGAGAATATCGTGTCGCTGCTTCAGGTCGATCCAATGGAACTCGAGATCGGCTACAGTCTCATTCCGCTCGTCGATACGGGGCAGGGCGGCGATCTGCTCGACCGCATCGTAATGATTCGGCGGCAGTGTGCCCTTGAACTCGGACTTGTGGTGCCGACGATCCGCATACGCGACAATATACAGATCAAGCCGAATGCCTACATCATCAAACTCAAAGGGATTGAGATTGCGCGCGGTGAGCTGATGCTCGACCACTATCTCGCGATGAACTCGGGAACAGTGTTCGAGGAGGTGCCGGGCATTGAGACGACGGAGCCGGCATTTGGCCTGCCTGCACTCTGGATCTCGGAGCACGAGCGCGAACAGGCGGAGCTGAACGGCTACACTGTGGTGGATGCGGTCTCCGTGCTTGCAACACACCTCACGGAAATCATCAAGCAGCACGCCGCCGAGATCCTTGGGCGTCAGGAGACGCAGAATCTTCTCGACAATCTCCAAAAGACGAATGGTGCGCTCGTGGACGAGGTCGTTCCAAATCTGCTCAGCGTGGGCGAGGTGCAGAAGGTGCTTGCAAATCTGCTGCATGAGCGCATCTCCATCCGTGATATGAGCACAATCCTCGAAGTGCTTGCCGACTACGGCACGGCAACGAAGGACACAGACGTCCTGACGGAATACGTCCGCCATGCAATGGCGCGTCACATTACGCAGCAGAACGTCCAGAACGGTGTTCTCCCGTGCATCACACTCGATCCCGCGATTGAGAACAAGATTGCGGGCAGTGTGCAGCGTACGGAACATGGCTCCTACGTCAGCCTCGATCCCGATTCCATGCAGAAGCTCTTGATGGCACTGCAGGAGGAACTCAAGAAACTGACTGATCAGGGCTATCAGCCGATCGTACTGACGAGTCCGACCGTGCGTCCCTATTTCCGAAATTTGGTCGAGCGTTCCATTGCGGGCCTGATTGTACTCTCCCATGCGGAGATTGAACAGAATGTTGAAATCCAAATCCTTGGGGTGGTGAGAATCTAAGTGCAGGTCAGGACGGTGCGTGCCTCCTCCGTGAAGGAAGCCATGGAACAGATCAAGGACGAGCTCGGCAGTGATGCCGTGCTGCTCCATACAAAAAAATATCGTGAGGGCGGCGTCCTCGGCGGTGAGGAGATGATTGAGGTGACGGCTGCGGTCGATGAAACACAGGCGCGTGTGCCGCACACACCGTCAGTGTATGTACCTCCGGCTGCGCCGATTCTTCCCTCCAATGTACTCAATCAATATCGGTTGGCGGAACAGCCGCTGCAGGATGGAGCGGCGGCAATGCCCGCACGCGGTGTTCTGCCGACCTATGAGACGTACGGAACAGAGCCGTCGGCAGTGCCTTATCCCGTGCAGGAATCGACGGCCTATCAGCCAGGAGGATATGTCATGCCGGAAGCACCTGCGGCAGTTCCGCCGCAGACGGTCCCCCTCGTCCATGAAGCGCCGCCCGAACCCACGCCCATGGAACCGGAGCCGTTGGAGGAGGACGGCTCTGCGGAGCGCATCCGCATGCTGGAAGACGAGCTCGCGCAGATGAAGACCATGCTCGCCTCCATGATGGCTGCGAATCAGCCGAAGGAAACGGTTACGATACAGGATGCGCTGCGCCGTCAGGATGTACGCGATGAGCTCTGTGAGGATCTTTCTGCGAAGGTTCCCGTCGCCGACGTGAACCTTGACAGCCTTGACCCAAGAGCCGGCAGCGTTCTTTCCGGTTATCTCGCGCAGGTGATGCAGTTTACCGACGGCCTGCAGACAGGGGGGCGCAGCTCACGTGTGGTTGCCTTTATCGGGACGACAGGAGTCGGCAAGACGACCACTCTCGCAAAGGTGGCGGCCCACTTCGTTTTGGAGCAGAATCTCAAGGGCGCGCTCATCACAGCAGATACCTACCGCATCTCAGCCGTGGAGCAGCTGAAAAAATACGCGGAGATCTTGGGACTGCCCGTTGAGGTCGTCTACTCTGCGGCGGATCTCAAAAAGGCAATTGCCCGTCACCGCGGCAAGGACTTCGTTCTCGTCGATACGGCCGGGCGCAGTCAATACAACGCGTTCCAGATGGACGAGCTCAAGGAACTGCTCGCCGCGCACCCGCGCATGGAGAAGCATCTCGTCGTCAGTGCGACGACAAAGGAAGCAGATGCCGCAGAGATTATGGAGCGGTTCTCCGTGTGTAAACCAGATCGCATTATCTTTACGAAAACAGATGAAACGCGGACGATCGGCATGGTACTCAATTTACTTGCGGGCAAAGGGCTTCCCCTTTCGTTTCTGTCGAACGGACAGAGCGTGCCGGATGACATCATACCGGCGACGGCGGATCGGCTCGCGGAATTGCTCTTGAGGGAATAATATGACGGATCAGGCAACGCGGCTGCGCCAAATGGTCAGTTCGGAGACGGCAGTGCCCGCCTCGCTCGCACAGGCAGAGGCGTGGGCGAACGTGCGCGTGATTGCGGTCACGAGCGGCAAGGGGGGCGTTGGAAAGACCAACCTTGCCGTCAACCTTGCGATCGCCCTTCAGCAGAGGGGGCACCGCGTTCTTGTCATCGATGCCGATCTCGGCATGGCAAATGTGGATATTCTCCTCGGAACCACATCGCGCAGGCATCTGCTCGATCTCCTGCAGCCGGAGGTAAAACTCGACGATGTCATTGTCGAGACGGTACACGGCGTTCAGTATATCTCCGGCGGCTCCGGCATTGAAAAAGCACTCGAGTACGACCATGCGGAGAAGGTCATGCTGCAGCAAAAACTTGCCGATTGTGCTGTACGTGCGGATTTGATTCTGGTCGATACGGGCGCAGGACTTGGGCGCAATGTCATGGACTTCATCCTTGCAGCCGACGAGGTGCTGCTCGTAACGACGCCGGAACCGACATCGCTTACAGATGCCTACGCCGTCATGAAGGCGTACAGCATCTACGCAACGCAGAAAAATCTTCGACTTGTCATCAATCGCGTTTATGAGCAGAAGGAGAGCCGAGAGGTGGCTCTGAAACTGCAGCGTGCTGCCGAGAAATTTCTCCACATGTCTGTGGATTGTCTCGGCTATGTCTTTGAGGATACATCGGTCACGAAGGCAGTACGCAAACAGACACCCCTCCTGAAGGCGACACCGAATGCCGCGGCGGCACGCTGTATTGACGCACTCGCAGAGACTCTGCTTACGGGCAGTGAGATGCATGTGAAACGGGGATGGAAAGGTTTTTTACAGCAAATTTTTAAGTTTTCGACGTAGCCAAGGAGGAAAATTTCAATGGCGGGCGAATTGGTACAGGCAAGGAGTGTTTTAGCCATCGGACAAAGGCTGGAAATATTCTTTGAAAACAACGAGGAGGAAACCTCCGGCTACACGAGTCGTGTGGAGGATATTGTCGGAGATGACCTCGTTGTTGCTATGCCGCTGGACGAACGCCGTGTTCCCGTGATTCCCCAGGTCGGTGAGAACCTCTATGTGCTTGCCGCAGGGGACGGATGTCATTATCGGTTCTTTAGTGTGCATCGCAGCCACGGGCGGCATGAGGGGCGCATTCCCGTCCTGCATCTCTCCCTTCCCGAGGTCGCGGAGCGCTTTCAAAAGCGTGGTTTTTTCCGTATCAAGGTCAATCTCACGGCAACGGTTCGCGTGGTGGATCAGGAGGGGAAAATCGACGCGCCAAAGCGTGTTCCCATTGTCGATATGAGCGGCAGCGGGCTGGCGTTTGCATGGCCTAAATCCGTGCCCCTGCACCTGAATGCTGCACTTGCGATCAACGATATTCCGGGTATCGGAACGACGGAGGTCATGACGCGGGTGATGCGGTGTACGCGTGTCGAGCGCGAGGATGACGCGCCGATTTACCATATCGGCGTGCAGTTTCAAGGAATTTCGCGCGGCATGAGGGACAGGATCATTCGCTATCTGTTCCACGTGCAGCGTGCGCAGGTGGAGCGCGTAAAAGATGAGTGACAGTGAAAAAAAGGTGTTGACGCCGAGGGGGGCGCCCCGCGCGCAGATGCGGCTCGTTGTGATTGGTTCCTCAACTGGAGGACCACAGGCGCTGCAGACTGTGATTATGGGGCTGCCAAAGAATTTTCCCTGCCCCGTGGTCATTGTTCAGCATATGCCTGCAGGGTTTACAGGTGCCCTTGCGCAGCGCCTGCACGGCGTTGCACAGGTGAATGTCCGTGAGGCGCAGGACGGAGAGTTGCTCGAAGCCGGCTGTGTCTATATCGCTCCTGGCAACTACCATCTGCGCATTCGCCACGAATCCGGCGTGCGGCGGATTGCCCTCAGCGATGAGCCGCCTGTCGGCAACCACCGCCCTGCCGTCAATGTGATGTATGAGTCAGTTGCACATCTAGGGAAGGATGTCGTTGCCGTGATCCTTACGGGAATGGGCAGCGATGGGCGCGAAGGGATGCGCGAAATCAAGAAAAATGGCGGCTACTGCATTGCGCAGGATGAAAAGACTTGTGTCGTCTACGGAATGCCAAAATCCGTGATCGATGCGGGACTGGCCGATGAGATATGCCCATTGCCGCAGATCGCGCGTGCGATTGAGACGGCTGTGAGAAGATAGGAAATAGGGGGAATATCAATGGATAACCAGTATATGGATATGTTCCTGGATGAGTCGCATGAGCATCTGCAGTCACTCAATGAGGGACTCCTGCGTCTCGAAGAGAACATGGAGGAGATCAGCGCCGTCAACGACATCTTCCGCAATGCACATACACTCAAAGGGATGTCCGCAACGATGGGCTTTGCCAAGATTGCAGAGCTGACGCACGAGATGGAAGACGTGCTTGATCTCGTCCGCAAGGAGCAGCTCAAGCTCAATGAGGACATTATGGACACGCTGTTCAAATGTCTGGACTCGCTCGAGCAAATGGTCGACAGCGTGGGCAATGGCGAGGCGGAAGACGTTGTCGATGTCTCGGATCTCGTTGCAAAACTCAGTTCGATTTCCAAGGGCACTCCTGCGCCGGCTGCAGCAGCCCCCGCTGCAGCGGCTTCCGCACCTGCACAGGAGGCTGGTGCAGCAGGTACGGATCTGGATCTCGATGAGATCGATCTCGATGTCATGAAGAAGGCAAAAGAAGCCGGCATGAACATGTTCCATGTCAAGGTTGTCCTGATGGAGACCTGCGTTCTCAAGGCAGCGCGCTCCGTCATGGTTATGCATGCGCTGGACGAGGTCGGCGATGTCATCAAGAGCATTCCGCCGGCGGAGGATCTTGAGCAGGAGAAATTCGAGCGCAGCTTTGATGTGGTGATTGCCACGGGTGCCGATGCCCAGGCAGTACAGAATGCCGTGGATACGGTTTCGGAAATTGAAGATGTTCTCGTTGAGCCGCTCGATCCGGACAAGGTCGGAAAGTCGGAGGCTTCCGCGCCGGCTGCGGCTCCTGCCGCTGCGCCTGCGGCAAAGGCTGCAGCACCCGCTGCCAAGAAGGAGGCGGCAAAGCCAGCTGCAGCTCCCGCGAAGAAGCAGCATCAGAGCCAGAGTGTCCGCGTTGATATCGAGAAACTCGACACCCTGATGAACCTCATGGGCGAGCTCGTCATCAACAAGGTGCGCTTGGAGCAGATCGGTCAGACACACCGACTGAGCGACTTGATGGAGACGCTCGAGCAGATGGACCGCGTGACGGGTGATCTGCAGAACATTGTCATGAAGGTCCGCATGGTTCCGGTCAGCGCTGTGTTCAACCGGTTCCCGCGCATGGTCCGCGACGTGTCGAAGGAACTCGGCAAGGAGATCAACCTCACGATTGAAGGTGAGGAAACGGAGCTTGACCGCACCGTTATCGACGAGATCGGCGATCCGATCATGCACCTTCTGCGCAACTCACTCGATCACGGTGTCGAGAGCCCCGATGCGCGTGAAGCGAAGGGAAAGTCACGTACCGGTGAGGTCGGACTCATCGCACGTCACGAAGGCAACAACGTCGTCATCATGATTACCGATGACGGCGCGGGCATTGATGCGAACAAGATTCGCCGCAAGGCGGTCGAAAAGGGCATGATCTCGCAGAGTGAGGCGGACAGCCTTGACGATGCGGATGCCGTGCGCTTGATCTTCCTGCCGGGCTTCTCGACGGCAGAGCAGATTACGGACATCTCGGGGCGCGGCGTCGGCATGGACGTTGTGCGCAGCAAGATTGAAGCGCTGTCCGGTCACGTCGATGTCGAGACGCATATCGACGAGGGCTCCGTCTTTAAGATTAAGCTGCCGCTCACGCTCGCGATCATTCAGGCAATGCTCGTACGAGTGCAGGAGGAGATGTACGCCATTCCGCTCACCTCCATCGACAGTACAATCAACATTGAACCCACTGACATCCAGACGGTTCAGAACAAGGAAGTCATCGTCCTGCGCGGGGAGATCATTCCGATCATCCGCATGGAGGAGGCACTTCAGGTTCCGCACACGAAGGATTCTGACGAACATTTCGTCGTCGTTGTTCACGCAGGTGAGGCGAAGGCCGGCATCGTTGTGGACAATCTTATCGGTCAGCAGGAAATCGTTATCAAGACACTCGGAAATCTCTTCGCCGGGCTCAAGCTCTTCGGCGGGGCAACCGTCCTCGGAGACGGCAGGGTTGCGCTGATTCTCGATGTTGCAACGATGATTCAGCAGTAAAAGGGGAGGGAAAAGAAGATGGCAGAGGATATGAATCAGGGCAATGCGCCGCAGAATTCACAGTATGTGGCGTTCAATCTTCGCGATGAGGAATACGGCGTCAGCATTCTGAACGTGCAGGAGATCCGCAATCTGACGGACATTACGCGCGTTCCGTATGCGGCGGATTTTATCAAGGGCGTCATCAATCTGCGCGGCTCGGTTCTTCCCGTGATTGATCTCAAGCAGCGCCTCGGTCTCGCCGAGACGCCGTATACAGATCGTACGCGTATTGTCACCGTCTCCGTCGAGGATGTCCATGTCGGCATGCTTGTCGATGCTGTGACGGAGGTTCTCAGCCTTGAGAATGCGCCTGTCGATACGAAGAAGGCGACGAACGGACGTGAGAGCAGCCGCTTCCTCAGCGGCATCGGCAACATCAACGGCAGGCTCATTGTCCTCCTCAATCTGGAGGAGATCGTCGGACTTCCGAAAGAGGCAAAATAAGAGCTTACCGTCATGATTAAGAGGTATGACACATGAGCGGAGATGAGAATCTGACAGAACTGTCAGAGCTGCAGCTGGATGTGCTCAGGGAGATTGGAAATGTCGGCGCAGGGAATTCTGCGACGGCACTTTCTCGTCTGATTCAGCGCCGTATTGAGATGAATGTGCCGCATGTGGCACTCGTTCCAATTGAAGATGTACCAGAATTTGTCGGCGGGCCGGAATTGGTTGTCGTCGGTATTTTCTTGCGCGTCTACGGCAAGGCACCGAGCAATATTCTGTTCCTCATTCCGCGTGACAGTGCGTTTGCACTGGTAGATACACTCCTCGGACGCGAGCGGGGCAAGACCACCGAACTCGATGCGATGGATGAATCGGCGCTCATGGAGATCGGCAACATTCTCGCGGGTTCGTATCTCAACGCGTTCTATACATTCACGGGCATGAGCATGCTGCCCTCCATTCCTGCACTTGCTGTGGATATGGCAGGTGCCATTCTCAATGTCGTTTTGGTTCAGCTCGGCGAGATGGGGGATCATGCGCTCCTCATTGAGACGAATTTTGTTGCAGAGGATCAGAGCATCAGCGGGCACTTCTTCCTGGTACCGGATCCCGGATCGCTCAGCAGCATTATGAATGCGGTAGGAGTTGAATGATATGCCGGATTTGATAAAAGTCGGTATGGCCGACTACAAAGTCGGCGCAGCTCCATCCACACTCATCAGCTATGGATTGGGCTCCTGCATCGGACTTTCCCTCTACGATCCCACGGCAAAAGTGGGTGGGCTGCTCCACTACATGCTGCCGGACAGCAAACAGGCGCGGCCCTCGGACACGCCCGCCAAATTCATCGACACGGGATTTCCGCTCATGCTCGCGGATGTTCTGAAACTCGGTGCCGTCAAATCGCGTCTCGTGGCAAAGATTGCGGGCGGTGCGCAGATGTTTGCATTCTCCAACACGACGAGTGTCATGCGCGTCGGCGAACGCAATGCACAGGCAGCAAAGGAGCTTCTCGCGCAGCATGGGATCCGCCTCATTGCGGAGGATACCGGGCTCAACTACGGGCGTACAGTTTCGATTGACCTGAACGATGGTACCTATACGGTGAAAACCGTCAGCAAGGGAGATAAAACGATATAGGGAGTAAGGTGAAAATATGTTCAAACTCGGTATGGCTCTGATGTTCGCGGTGATCGCTGCGCTCGTTGTTTTTCTGACGGGAATGTTCGGCGATGCACGCGTGGCGACGGCGTTTCTTCGCAGCCTCATCGCATTCCTCTGCGCCGGTGCATTCACCTATCTCGTGACATACATCCTCGAAGCAAAGGGCTGGGCTTTTTTTGACAAGTATCCGGCAGAGCTCTTTGAGGATATGCAGCCGCCGCATTATGAAGAAGATGATATCGACTTCGATGCGGTAGAGAATGGGGGGACGAAAGCTGCAGAGGAATTTGCTGAGCCGACGAACTTTCAGCCGCTCTCTGAGGACTCTTTTATTCATATGAAAACACCGCCGGCAGAGGGGGATGAGGGAGCTCCGGCACCCGCCTGAGGGATTCAACGGAACTGAGAGGAGATGATGCAGATGGCGGAGCAGACGGCAGAGGATATTGAAGCGCTGTGGCGGGCATATGAAACGGAAAAGACCGTGGATATACGCAACCGTATCGCCGAGCATTATCTGCCGCTCGTTCGTCTCGTTGCCGGTCGGATTGCCATCAGTCTTCCGCAGCATGTCGATCGGGAGGATCTTCTGAGCAGCGGCTTCTTTGGACTCTTGGATGCCATTGAGCGCTATGAACTAGCGCGCGGCAACAAGTTTGAGACCTATGCCGGCGTGCGTGTCCGCGGTGCAATGCTCGATCATCTGCGTGCAAAGGACTGGATTCCGGTCAGCGTCCGTCAGAACATCAAAAAATATGAGAAGGCGGTTGCACGCCTTGAAGGAGAGCTTGGGCGCACGGCAAGCGACGAGGAACTGGCCGAGGAGCTCGATCTCACGCTCGAGGGTTTGCACCATCTCGAGGGACAGGTCAGCGCCGCGACCATCATTCCTCTCGAGGAGTATCTGCGCACGGATACTCCGGCCTCGATGGAGGACGGTCCCGTGGAGCACGCGGAGTGGACGGAGGTCAAGGAAACCCTCGCCGCAGCGATTGAGAAACTTCCCGAGAAGGAGCGTACGGTCGTTGCGCTGTACTACTACGATGAGATGACCCTCAAAGAAATTGCGGCGATCCTGCACCTCTCGGAGGCACGGATCTCGCAGCTTCATACGAAGGCAATCTTTCGTATGCGCGGCTCACTCGCGCGTATGAACGACGAAGCTTGATGTGTTGTAAACTGGGGGAAAGAGTTATAATAAAGGCGCAATTTTGAAGGATCGGAAGTGATGTTGTGGAGCGCACTATTGGAGGCATACACGAAGGGTTTCAGCTTGTGGTCAAGGCGGACGGCAATTATCTGACCGTCTACCCGGGAAGCAAGGATACCCCTGCGATTGATTTGACGACACTCAAGAGTCGTCTTGCAGAGGAGGGTGTCAAGGATTACGACAAACTTCAACTGGCACGTCTTGTCCGTGCTGCGGACGGATTTGAGGCAAAGCTCGACGCGGCACCGGAGGATGACGGCGAGAATGCAATCATTCCCTTTAGCATTGAAATCGCAAACGACGCAATGACAGCTGCCGTGCGGTTTGATGACAACCGCGGCAATGTGCCGCCCGATGTCTCCGATGTGCTCGATGCACTCGCTGCAAAGAAGGTCGTCTATGGCATTGACCGTGATGCCATCGGGCGCGGTGTCGCACGTCTGACACCGTTTATGGCGGCACGCGGAACCGCTCCCGAGGCGGGAACGGATGCACGTATCGAAAAGAAATTCGATATGGGGGCAAAGGGACGGCCTGCTGAACGCGCGTACGACCGCGTGGACTACAAGGACATGAACATCTTTATCCGCGCGAACATCGGCGACGTGCTTGCTGTACGCATCCCCGAGACCGCCGGTGTGCCGGGGAAAAATGTATTCGGTGAAGAGGTGCCTGCAAAGCCGGGAAAACCTGCTGCATTGCCGCAGGGGAAGAATACAAGAGTTGTCAATGAGCATGAACTCGTGTCACTCATTGACGGTCAGATCGTAGACGACGGAAAGAAGATCAGTGTGGATCCGCATCTCGTGATTGACTCGAGCGTCGATGTCGGGACGGGGAATGTTGACTTTGCCGGCAGCGTCGAGATCAGGGGCGATGTGGAGAGCGGCTTTACGGTCAAGGCTGACGGTGATGTCGAGATCAAGGGCATGATCGGCGGTGCCGAGGTGACGGGGCGTAATGTCATTGTGCACGGCGGCATTCGCGGCATGAACGTCGGCAAAATCAATGCGGAGGAGGACATCAGCATTTCCTTCGTAGAGAATGCAAACATTGTTGCGGGGCGCGATATCTATGTCAACGATGTCGTTCTGCACTCTGAGATGCGTGCGGGGCATCATATCCGCGTTGAGGGACGGCGGGGCTTTATCACCGGCGGGAAGGTCGGTGCGGGCGAGTCCATCCGTGCCAAGGTTCTGGGCAACAACTTCTATGTACAGACCAACCTCAGCGTCGGTGTCGACCCGAACCTTAAATATCGGTACGATACGCTGGGCAAAGAATATCAGGCAAATGTCAAACGCTTGACGGAGATCCGCCTCTCTCTGGAAACGCTCAAGAAGCAGCCGCTCATGAGCCTCTCCGAGCGTCGGCGCGAGCAGCTTGCCGAGCTGACGCATGCACAGTTCCCTCTCGCCGGTGAAATCAAGAAGATGAAGGAAAAACTCGAGGAGATGGAGTCTGAACTGGAAGAGATGAAGCGTGGTTCCATTGCTGCCTCGGATACGATCTTTCCCGGTGTCAACATCACGATCAACGGGGTGAAAAAGTCCGTGGAAGAGGAACTTAAACACGCACGACTCCAAATGCTCGACGGGCAGATTGTTACAGGAATCTTTTGAGGAGAGGCAGGTGCCGTCATGAATGTCACGCCAATCAGCATGCAGATGATGTTCCCGCAGTCCAATGAGGCAGGGAACGTCCAAAGCAATATGCAGAATCAGGTCAATATCCAGCAGAGTTTTGAGTCCGTTCGACAGAAGCAGGATGCAGAACTCGCACGCCAACAGGTGCGTGCGAAGGAGCAGGCCAGTGAGGATACACGCGTGAAGGATGATCCGGAGCGCGAGCGGCGGCAGGGCGGCGGTCGCGGCGGCGAGGGCCGCCGACGGGACGGTGCGGAGGATCGTGGTGCAGAACTTCTGCAGCGTCTCGCTGCGGATCCCAACCGCGGCGTTCATCTCGACATCAGTTTTTGATCAACGCAGTAGATGTGGATAAGGGAGGCGTCCTGTTATTATTTCTGTTACCGAAATTCTGGGTGCACTCATCATCCTCGGTGCTGTCCTGCTGCTTATCGTACGGTACGTTCTCCATCGGAGACAGCGCAGTGATGAGGCGGACGAAGATCTTGCGGAATCCATCGAGAAGCTGAAAAAGGAATTGCAGCAATCCGCCGATACCATCATTAAGCGGCTCGGCTCTCATGTGACCAAGCTCGAGGGGCTCCTGCGCGAGGCGGATGATCGGTGTGTGCGTCTCGAGACGCGCGTGGCGGATGGACAGCGTCTCGAGTGGGCGCTCCGGCAGCGTATCGAAGAACTTGAACGACGCCTGCGTGACCTTGGTCAAACACCGCCGGCTCCTCCTGTCATGCGTTCGCCGGAACCTGTGCCTCCTATGGTACCCGTACAGGAGGCACGTCGTACGGACGGCGATGAGTTTGCGGCTGTTCTTCATCAGTCCATTTTACGGGAGCATGCACGCGCCGCAGCAGAGCCTGCAGCGCAGTCCTTTGTACCGCCCCCGCCGACAGCGCGCGCAGCAGTGCAGTCGGAACATCCGCAGACTCCCGCACCTGTGCTTCAGCCTGTGCGCAGTCAGTCTGCAGCAGCAATGCCCGCACCTCCGCCGCGTGTGCCGTCGCCCCCGCAGCCGCCCATGATGACGGAAGCAGAAGCAGAACCCGCACAGGAGGATGAGGCGATCATCAAGGCACGTGCACTCCTGCGTGCAGGACGCACGATTGAGCAGGTGGCGCGTGAGACGGGCGTCGAGATTGGAGCGCTCCGTCTCATGAAGCAGATGACGCAAAGGGATTGACAAGATGTGGAAAAATCGCTATAATACCTTTTGTTCGGGACGTAGCTCAGCTTGGTAGAGCGCTTCCTTGGGGTGGAAGAGGTCGTGAGTTCAAATCTCGTCGTTCCGACCATTTACTTAGAAACACAACGAGTGCGTTCAGTATATCATACTAACGCACTCGTTTCTTGCATCTATGGGTATACATTTATCCTGCGGATATCGGCGTTTGTAAAAACTCGCAAAAACATACTGTATCTGCTATGATAAAGACACAAAGAGAAGAACCCCTATAAGGCGGAGTCTTCTTCACAGAAAGACAGGAATAACCGCTTACCGTGTCAAAGTAGGGCGGTTATTTCTTTTTTATGCTGATAATGTAGCCAGTGACGAGAACTAAAACAAAAACGTGAAGTGGTAAACTAAAACTGGACACAGAGGGGGTAGAAAATGGACACTGTTTGCAGTATCCTGTACACAGGATGACAGGCAGCGGACAGCCTATCTCCCGATGCAGACAGGAGGTTGCCACGTGAAGTACACCAAGGAGCAACGTTTGGACATAGGCCGTCGGATCTACGACGGCGAGCTTACGAGATATGAAGCAGCAGAAGAATATGGGATCAGCGAGCAGACCGCACGGGATTACATGCGCCACTACCGGGATGCCAACCAGCTCCCGCCGAAAAGGGGTGTGCGCAGCTGCTTGGGTCTTGCCAAGACCAAATCCATACCAGTTCCCACCGGCCTGGAAGATCTCCAGTCCATGACGAAAGAAGAACTCATCGACGCCCTCGTTATGGCAAGGATCACAGAGGCACGCTTAAAAAAAGGTTATCTGGTGGAAGGAGTTGGTGCGGAAAAGACGTTCATTCCTATCGGCAGGAAGAATACCAAGTAGTCATGGAGCTTTCCGGACAGTTCCCCATCCGGCTGCTCTGTACAAAGACCGGAATCCCACGCAGCAGCTTCTACAACTGGAAGAAGAGCGTGGAACATCCACCCGAACAGAAGAAACGGCTTGTGCAGAGCATCGGATTGTTTCAGGAATACCATGGGCGCTTTCCCTCCCATGGCTACCGCTGGCTGAATGCCAAGATCCGATTGGACAAAGGAATCGTATTTTCCGATCCCTATGCCCATAAATGCTGTAAGATCGCAGGGATCAAGAGCCTTTGCAAACATTACAGCTACAAGAAGGAGGGCGATCCGTCCAGAACCTATCCGAACTTGTTGCTTGCAGGAATCAACATCACCGGCCCCATGGAATGTGTGGTGAGTGATATGACCGCTTTTTATGTGGAGCGCACATACTACGAGCTCACACTATATATGGATTTGTGGAATGACGAGCTCATTGCCCACGCGCTCTCATCCAAGCGCGGCGATCGCATGACCTACCTCGACGGCTTGCAGGACGTGCTTGCGTTCAAGAAGCAGTATCCGAATCAGAAGCTCATCCTGCACAGCGATCAAGGCTCTGTTTACGCATCCAAGAGCTACAACGAACTCCTGCCCATGTACAACATTGTCAGGTCAATGTCCAGAGCCGGCACACCGACAGACAATGCCGCGATGGAGGCGATTAATGGTTGGATCAAGGCCGAACTCTTTACAGATTTCCATATTACTTCGCCGGAGAATGTCCCCGCTCAGGTATCCGACTACATTCGCTTCTTCAACGCGGAGCGCCCTGCATATGCCCTTGGATACCTTACGCCGAAGCAGTATCGGGAGCAGTTCGCGCCAAAGCACGAAGGTGCGGCTCCTTGATACGTGTCCTTTGAATGGAGGTCATGGATATTCTGTGTATCACATCTTCGATGAATATGTACAGTATCTCAATTCTAATGACTAATTTTTAGGTTTTTGTGTCCAGTTTTTGTTGACTAGTGCAAACGAACTCGTAATAACTCATATTGCACCACCTCCCGCTTATGGAGCCGGAGAGGTGAAGAAGCAAGCCGCCTTTGCCGATAGGGGGATTCTGATTATACAAGTGACAAATGAAAAGCGCAAGCAGATTATTAGAATTTACATTGCTACACAAACGGCAGGCAATATGATACAATAAAAACATAAAGGAGGGATCTTGTGAACCTAATTGTAGATAATGGTGTTCTGCAAGTGCTGCTGCTTGCCGTTATGTTTCTCTCCGTCATGGTGGAGATTAAGACGGGCGGACTCGGCGTGGGCGTCCTGCTCGGCATTGTCGCAGCGGCGGTGTTCTGGGGAAGCCAATACACGCGTGGACTTGTAGAGCTCTATCACATCGCGGTCTTTCTTGCCGGCGTTCTGATGATCATCGTGGAGATACTGCTGCCGACGGTGGGGCTGCTCGCGGGGCTCGGCGTTGCGGCGATGCTCTACAGCATTGTACTCGCGCTTGGCGGCGATATTGGCGCACTTGCGGCGCTCGGCATCGCCCTTGTGATCTCCGTCATTCTGTTTCTCCTCATCGTGTCGCGGCTGCCGTCCAGCAGGCTGTGGAACAAGATTGTCCTGCAGAAGAGCTCGCGTACAGAGGAGGGCTATGTCAGTGCACTGGAACATGCCGAACTCGTAGGGAAATCGGGCGAGGTGCTTACGGAACTGCGTCCCTCGGGAACGGCGCGCATCGACGGTCGTCCCGTGGATGTGATCTCGGAGGGTGCCTTTATTCAAAAGGGAAAGCAGATCGTTGTTCTGTCCGTGAACGGCAGCCGCGTCGTTGTACGTGAGGCATAGCCGGAGATTCACGGAGATTTGAAGGAGGTTCGTATGGGAACACTGTTTGGAGGAGCATTCCTCATTGTTATCGTCATTCTGGCAATATCTATTTTTTTACATTTTGTGCCGCTCGGACTCTGGGTGTCCGCAATCTCTGCAAATGTCTCGGTCAGCATCGTCTCGCTGATCGGCATGCGTCTGCGCCGTGTTCCGCCGAGCCGCATCGTACTGCCGCTCATCAAGGCGAACAAGGCAGGGTTGGACGTGAGTGTCAATCAGCTCGAGGCACATTATCTTGCCGGCGGCAACGTGGACAAGGTGGTCGATGCGCTGATCGCGTCACATCGCGCGCAGATTGCACTGCCGTTTGAGCGTGCGGCGGCAATTGATCTTGCCGGGCGTGATGTGCTTGACGCAGTGCAGATGAGCGTCAATCCAAAGGTCATCGAGACCCCGATTGTATCAGCGGTTGCAGCGAACGGCATCGAGCTCAAGATCAAGGCGCGCGTTACCGTGCGTGCAAACATCGACCGCCTCGTCGGCGGTGCAGGTGAGCCGACGATCATTGCGCGTGTCGGCGAGGGTATTGTCACAACGGTTGGCTCCTCGCAGAGTCACAATGACGTACTTGCGAATCCGGATGATATCTCCAAGACCGTGCTCGGCAAGGGACTTGATGCGGGGACGGCGTTTGAGATTCTCTCCATCGACATTGCGGATGTCGATGTCGGACGCAACATCGGTGCGGAGCTCCAGACCGATCAGGCGGAGGCGGACAAGCGCATTGCACAGGCAAAGGCAGAGGAACGCCGTGCGATGGCAGTGGCGCGTGAGCAGGAGATGAAGGCGTATACGCAGGAGATGGAGGCAAAGGTTGTCGAGGCGCAGGCAGAGGTGCCGCATGCAATGGCGCAGGCACTGCGCGAGGGCAAGCTCGGCGTAATGGACTACTATCAGCTCAGCAACATCCAGTCCGACACCGATATGCGCCAGGCGATCAGTGCGGCGGGAAAGGTGGACGAAAAGCATCCGGCACCACCCGTAAAGTGAGGGAAGTTATATGGAATACCTCATTGTCATTGCTGTTGCGGTAGCGATTGCTGTCTTTGACGATCGCGTGCGCGGCAAGAAGAAGGTGCCGCCGCCGACCGTGCCGCAGGACATCCCACGCCCGAAGAAGCGCACGGCTCAGAATGCGACATTTGAAATACCGCCGATGCGCGGGATTCCCTCCGATGTACAGGTTACGGTCGATGCAGAGGTGCTGCGTGAACAGGAGCTGCGCAGCAAGTGGGAGGAGGCACGCAAGGAGGCGCAGCGTGCAAAGCGTGCGCGCGAGCGCGACGAGCGTGCGGCACGTCTTGCTGCGGAGGAGGTCCAAACAGTCCCTGCACTTTTGCCGCACGCCGCGCGAATGCCGTCTGTCGTGCTTCCGCAGCTGACACCGAATACGATGAAGCAGGCGATTGTACTCGCAGAGATCCTTGGGAAGCCGCGCGCGCTGCGCAGATTTCCGAGGAGATAAGAAAACCCCGGGATTCACTGCCCTCTGCAATGAACCCCGGGATTTTTCATGCAATTATGGAAGTACTATTTTATTTGGTTCAGCAGGCTGACAATCTCGGAGGGGGCGGCATCGTTGCTCGTACAGCTGATGATGGGCTGTGCGCCGAGCATGACAGTCTGTCCGTCTGCATACGCCGCAGAAGCGGCGTGGCCGTTCTTGTAGGCTGCCGCAAGGTTGCCCATGACAAAGTAGGAGCGTTCGGCAGAGCTCATGCCGCCGGCTGCTGCGGGGGTTAGGAGTTTCTTCTTGTTCACGTAAACCACGCCGTCTTCAACCGTGACCTTACCGCCGCTCATCTCCGTGAGCTTCTTTGCATAGTTGTCGCGACGGGCGGCGTTCGACGGGTGATCGGCAGCGCCGGACATGATGTCAAATGCGCTCGCGGCGTTGTTGCCCGAGAGGTCGATGACGCGCTGCCATACGGCGGCGGTTGCGCCGGGGTTATAGGGAGAACGCGTAATATATTCGAACGCGAGGTTGTCCGCCTCCCACTCCATCGGCTTCGTGAGACCCTGCCCGTTCCAGATGTTTGCGGCGATGGCACCGAGTACCGTACCCGTCGCACTGGCGAGAACCGCAGGCCCGAGAGAGCGCTTCATGCCCTTGGCAGGGTGATCCTTCTGTCCATGCCCCATCTCGTGTGCGAGCACGACGGCAATTTCATCCTCGTTTGTCAGATAGCTGTAAAGCCCTACGTTGACGCTCATGTTGTGTCCGAGTGTGCAGAAGGCGTTAAAACTGTCCTCTCTGTTGATGAAATAGTTGTAGGGGCGGTCGTAGATACTCGCGTCCATCGATCCGATTGCCGCCGTGAGATTGGTAAAGATGCGGTCAAGCTGACTGTTCAAATCCCAGCGATAATACACGCCGTATTTTTCTTGGAGCTCCGCAAAGAGTGCCTGACGTCCCTCCTCGGTTGTGTTGTAGTACTTAATTTGTTTGTTCATTTCGTTTGCGGCGACGGCACCGCCGATGACTGCACCGATGATGCGCTCCGTGTTTGCCTCGGCGACAGGCGGCGCCATAATACCAGTCGTCACAGCTACGGAAAGTGCGAGTGCAATGCCCCGATGCATCCATTTTTGCTTGTTCATATTTCCTCCTCATCCCATAAAGACAGGGAATCGCCGAGCAAATACAGATCGTCGATGCCCCCCGGATACATTATAGCGGAGGGGCTGTGCTTCTGTCTATAGAAGAGAAGTTATAAAACGCACGCGAACAGGAGGAACGCTTGTGCGTGCTCTGTGACGATGCGCACAGAATTCTTGACACTATAGACAAAAAACATTAAAATGAATAAGAGCATTCTATAGGATATTTTGAACTATAACAATAGGAGGTGGCCGTTATTCTTACTGAAATATTGATGGTAATTATTGCCGTTGCTGTCGGTGCTGCTGCGGGCTATGTCGCGCGCAGGCGCACGGCGGAGGCTCAGATAGGATCAGCCGAGGAAGAAGCAAAGCGCATTGTCGAGGAGGCCGGAAAGAAAGCGGAGACAAAGCAGAAGGAGGCCCTGCTCGAGGCGAAGGAAGAGATCCAGCGCCAGCGGCAGGAGTTCGAACGCGATACGAAGGAACGCCGCAGCGAGATTCAGCGTCTCGAGCGACGCGCGATACAAAAGGAAGAGAACCTCGACCGCAAGCTCGAATCCATCGAAAAGAAGGAAGAGGGACTCCAGCGCAAGGAGGCGCGGATCGACAAGACACAGGCGGAGATCACGGCGCTCTGCGAGAGTCAGAAGCAGGAACTCGAGCGCGTGTCCGGCCTTTCATCAGAGGAGGCGCGCACGATTCTCATGGCAGAGGCAGAAGAGGAGCTGAAGCATGAGAAGGCGCGCAAGATCAAGGAGTATATCCAGCAGACGAAGGACGAGGCGGACAAGGCTGCACGCGAGATTCTGAGCGTTGCCATCCAGCGCTGTGCGGCCGATCACGTAGCGGAGACGACAGTCTCGGTCGTGGCCCTGCCGAACGACGAGATGAAGGGCCGCATCATTGGGCGCGAGGGGCGCAACATCCGCACACTGGAGACCTTGACGGGCATTGATCTCATCATCGACGATACGCCGGAGGCGGTCATCCTCTCCGGATTTGACCCTGTGCGGCGCGAGGTCGCGCGCATTGCACTCGAAAAGCTGATCCAGGACGGACGCATTCATCCCGCACGGATCGAGGAGATGATCGAGAAGGCGCGGCGTGAGGTCGATCAGCGCATCAAGGAGGCGGGGGAGCAGGCGACGTTTGAGACGGGGGTTCACGGTATTCATCCGGAGCTTGTGCGCCTCCTCGGACGCATGCGCTATCGGACGAGCTACGGTCAGAACGTGCTCGCACATTCCATCGAGGTTGCACATCTGGCGGGGCTCATGGCGGCCGAGCTCGACTGTGATGTCATGCTCGCCAAACGCGGCGGTCTTCTGCACGACATCGGCAAGGCGGTCAGCCATGAGGTCGAGGGACCTCACGTGACGGTCGGCGCCGATCTTGCACGCAAATATCGTGAGTCCAAGGAAGTTATCAACATCATTGGCTCTCATCACGGCGATGAGGAGGCGACGACGATCGAGGCGGTGCTCGTGGCTGCTGCGGATGCAGTTTCAGCCGCACGCCCGGGTGCGCGCCGTGAGAGCCTCGAGTCCTACATCAAGCGGCTGAAGGCACTCGAGGAGATTGCTGAGTCATTCGACGGCGTGGAGCGATGCTTTGCCATTCAGGCAGGGCGCGAGATCCGCGTCATGGTGAAGCCGGACAAGGTGGACGATGCAGGTGCTGCCGTTCTCGTTCACGACATTGTAAAGAAGATCGAGGGCGATCTCGAATATCCGGGGCAGATCAAGGCGACGGTCATTCGCGAGACGCGCGTCGTCGACTATGCAAAGTAAGCTGTTTTGAAGGATCGAAGAGGGGGCATGCTCCCTCATTTTTAGGAATCCCTGAAGGATGCAGGGATTTCGCAAGGAGGGCCAGGGCATATGCAGCAGCTGACGTACATTGTTTCCGGCACCGCAGATGCCCAGCACCAAGCGGAGCAGACGAAGGAAAAACTGGATCGGATTCCGCATATCGAGTCTCTGCTCATCACCATCACTGCACCCTGTGAGATGCCTCTGGACAAGGCACTTCGAATGCGGGATGCCGTGCGGGAATACTTTCCCGATGCACGAATTCTGGTGCATACCTGCGCCCTAAAGATGGCTGATCTGCGCCTTGATACGGACGGCATTATGCTGACCTTTACGGTGTTTGAGGCATCGCGGGCAGATTTTTTTGTTGTCAGCGAACACATGTCAGAGGCGAAGGAGCAGTTCGAGAACTTCGTCGCTGCGCATCCGCATACGAAGGCTGTCGAGTTCCTCGTCGTCGGCCTGATGGATCAGGTCGACGACTTGTTTGAGAGTTTCTCACCTTTGGATGAGCGTATTCAAGTATTCGGCTCGTTTGTCGATGCACCCTCTATGAATACCTGCGGCTATCTCGTTGCGGATGATGTGGTGCTCACGCGCGGCATGCTCGTTGTTGCCTTCTGCGGGAAGACGCTTGAGGTTCTCGTTACCCGTAATTTCGGCTGGAACACACTCGGCCGTGAGATCACTGCGACCCGCGTCGAAGGGCACACGGTCAAAGAACTCGATGGGGGTGTTCCGCTCAAGATCTACGAGCGCTATTTCGGCATCAAGGACGACGGCAACTTCGGCGTAGATGCCGCTCTTTTTCCGCTCTGTTTCGAGGAGGCGGATGGCTCCATATCGGCGCGTGTCCCGCTCAGAATTGAGGAAGGAACGGGGGAACTGACCTTTGGTCTGCCCCTGCAGGAGGGAACAAAGGTCCGCCTTGCCTACGGCGATCCTTACGGCATCCTCTCGAAGGCAGCGGAGAATGCACGTGATATGTCGGCGTTCTCACCGCAGGCAATTCTCGGGACAGCGTGTATCGGACATTACCTCCTGCTTGGCGATGACGTTGTGACGGAGATGTCACCCTGTGCAGGATGTCCCTCCGCGACCTCTTTTATGTTTGGCGAGGTTCGGCGTGTGAGCGGGCATATCATCACGGCAAACCTCAATGTTCTGCTTGTGGGCATGAAGGAAGACCCAGGCTACGTCAAAAATATCCAGCTTCAGACGAAGCGCGTGGCGCATCTCTCCTACAATCGGAAGATGCTTGCGTTCATGTCACACTTCATCCGTGTCTCGGAGGAAGAGCTGTCCTCGGCAAATCAGCGCCTCACGCAGCTCGCAAGCCGCGACGCGCTGACGAACCTCCTGAACCGCCGCGAGATGGAGCGCCTTCTGAAGGATGCCGTGGTGCAGTCACAGGAACATAAGACACCCCTTTCGGTCATCCTGATGGACATTGACCACTTCAAGGGAGTCAATGATACCTACGGACACGATATGGGGGACAAGGTCCTCTTGACGGTTGCAGGTGCGATCTCGCATACGATCCGCGGCTCGGATGCGGGCTGCCGTTGGGGCGGCGATGAGTTCTTCATCATACTGCAGGGAGCACCGCTCGCCGTTGCGGGCAGGGTTGGTGAGCGCATCCGCCGCTCGGTGGAGGCATCGGAGATGCCGTTTGAGAAGAATATCACGGTGAGTGTCGGCGTCGCAGCGTTTGATCCGGAGAAGGACAACGAGCTTCAGCTCTTCAAGAACGCGGATGAGGCACTCTATCAGGCAAAGAAGACGGGGCGCAACGCTGTTTACGCGCTCGGCCTCGGACGGGTCGACAGCGTTGAGTAGAAAGAATGAGGGATGCGGCTATGTTTGATTTTCTGCGCAGACTCGCGCCACACCGTCCGTCCCGTTCCAGGAGTGAGCAGACGCGTCCCGGCGTGCAGCTGCTCGCCTCGGTGCTTGTATGCTTTCCCGAAATTGAGACCGTTTCCTACGATCCCCATCAGGAGCTCCTGACGATGGATTTCGTCGTTCGTTCGCCGTTTGCCTCGGAAGAGATTACGGCGTTTGCAGCATTTCTTGCCGAGAGTATTGAGACCTATCATGTGATTGAGGGCAGTGCGGCGAGCACAATGGATTTTTCCTATGAGCAGCACGATGAACTTACCATCCTTCACCTCGCGCGTCGGATGGATGAGCTCTCGGAGCGTGAGCTGAGCCTTACGGTTCAGCTCCTGACGGAGCGCTTTGGCGAGGCACTGCTCGTCGATCCGCACGGTGCAGAGGCCTTGGATGCGGAGTTCCGCATGCTGCAGCATGAGACACTCGAGCGCATGCTTATGGCGGTACGTGAGATTCCGCTGCGTGACCGCTTGGTCGGCATTCGCGAGCGCGATCAGGTCATTGTCTACAATCGGTGAGGAAGATGGGAGGGCGTATCGTGCGCATCATGATGGTCGGTGACGTTGTCGGACGCGCAGGCCGACGGGCTTTTCGCACGATCACGCCGCGGCTTCGATCGGAGAAAAAGATCGATGTCGTCATTGTCAACGGAGAGAATGCTGCGGGCGGCAAGGGCTTCACGCGCAAGGCACTGGATGAACTATACGCCGGCGGTGCCGACATTGTGACGGCGGGCAACCACGTCTGGGACAAGAAGGATGTCTTTTCCTTCATCGACGATGAGCCCTTTCTCGTACGTCCTGCGAACTATCCGGAGGGGACGCCTGGGCAGGGATACTGTATCTTCCCGTTCAAGGCGGCAAACATTGCTGTGCTGAACCTCTCAGGGCGCTCTTTCATGCCCGCGTTGGACTGCCCCTTTCAAAAGGCGGATGAAATTCTCGCAGACATCGGCACGAGTGCCGATGTCGTCGTACTGGACTTTCACGCAGAGACGACCTCGGAGAAGCTCGCGATGGGGCACTATCTGGACGGACGCGCGGCGATTGTGGTCGGGACACACACGCATGTGCAGACGGCGGACGAGCAGATTCTGCCGGGCGGCACGGCATACATCACAGATCTCGGCATGGTCGGCGCGTCGGACTCAATTCTGGGCGTGCGCAAAGATCTCGTCATTCAAAAGTTTCGGACGGGGATGCCCGTGCGGTTTGAAATGGCAGAGGGCGCTGCGGAATACGCTGCCGTCATTGTAGACATCGAGAGGGACGGAGGCAGAATCGCAGCGATTGAGCGTGTGCTGCTCCGCGAAGAAGATTAAGGAATTACGGACAAAATTGATGGATTCGTGATTTCCTGAATAAGGAGAATTCTATGCCAAGCGATTTGCATATCCATTCGACCTTTTCCGATGGGAAGGATACCCCGGAGGAGATCGTGGAAGCCGCAAAGGCTGCAGGGCTGCGCTACATTGCCATCACAGATCACGACAGCGTAGAGGGGGTTACGGCACTCTATGAGAGCGGGTATGCCTCCGGCAGCCTGCGCATCATCCCTGGTGTCGGCTTCACGGCGGGCGATGCGCAGCACGAAGTGCATATTCTGGGCTACAATATTGATATCTACGATGCCGGCCTTCAGGAAAAACTCGAGGAGATCAGCGAAGCGCGCTGGGCTCGCTTTACGGAGATCGTCGAACTCCTGCAGAAGCTCGGCTATGAGATCGGCGAAACCGAGGTGCTGACGGACGAGGGGATGTGCAAGGCGGTGGGGCGATCCCATGTGGCACGCGTCCTCGTTAAGAAGGGGTACTTCGACTCCATACGTGCCTGCTTCGATCAGCTGCTCACGCGCGGAAAACCTGCCTATGTGCCGCATTTTCGGCTAGTTCCCGAGGATGTGATCGAGCTCATCAAAGGGGCAGGCGGGATTCCTGTGCTCGCAAATCCAAAGGAACTCGATGATGAGGCGACGGTGGCTCACCTCATCGCGCAGGGAATCGGGGGAATCGAAGCGTTTTACCCGACCTATGACCTTGCGGATACGCAGCACTATCTGGGCCTTGCGCAGCAGCACGGGCTTCTTGTCTCGGGCGGTTCGGATTACCGTGGCTTTGCGGGACGGCAGCCGGATGCAATCGGACAGTTCACCATCGAGGACATCTATGCGGAGAATTTTTACCGCCCGTCACAGGCTATGGCATAGCGCGGGAGAACGGTGAGATGAGAGGAGAAACACAATGGACGTTATCGCCCTTGTCGGTCCAAGCGGTACCGGCAAAAGCCACCGCGCCCTATGGGTTGCTCAAAAAAATGGTGCAGATGCCATCATCGACGACGGGATTTTGATTAAGGACGGAAAGGTGATCGGAGGGTATTCGGCAAAAAAAGAGAAGAATCGGATCATGGCGGTGCGCCGTGCAATCTTCGTTTTGCCGGGACATGCCTCCGATGTACGCAGGGCGATCGCCGAATCCCTCCCGCGCCGCATCCTCATCCTCGGCACCTCGGAGAATATGGTTCAGAAGATCGCCAAGGCACTCAAAATTGGCCCCGTGAGCAAGATCATCCGCATCGAAGACATTGCCTCGAAGAAGGATATGGAGCTGGCGCAGTACCATCGGCTCAAAAAAGGGGAACACATCATTCCTGTGCCGAGTATTGAGCTTAAACCGCATTTTTCCGGCTATCTGATCGATCCCATCAAAAGCTTCTTCAAAACGTCCTCGTCCAAGCGTCGGCGCCTTGGGGAGCGTTCCATTGTACGCCCCGTGTTCAGTTACTACGGCAAACTCATCATCGACGACTCGGTCATCAAGAGTATTGTGCATATTGTCGCGGAGAAACTGCAGGAAGTGTACCGCGTCGGTGCAACCCATGTGAGGCATATCGTGAACGGGGATGACGATCTGGGCATCGTGGTCTCGATAGAGATCGTCTTCGCCTATGGTCATGCGATTGCGGAGGCGATGGCAGCGCTGCGGCTTGAACTGCAAAAGGAGATTGAGCGAATCACGGGCATGGTTGTGCACGAAATTGACATTCTCGTCAAGAGTCTGCACGTCGATAAAGCTGTATCGGCACGCGCTTAATTAGCTTTCCTTTAAAAATTTGCACCGATTCCAAAATCTATACTTCATTTTTTTTATGAAAAATGTTAGAATGAAAAGGATTTTTTTGGGGGATGTAGAACTAATATATATCTGTTTTGTGTGCAGTTTTTTCCTGTGCGCATAAAATACGGGGAAAGGAATGTGACTTTTCATGCTTGAGCAGCTGGTAAACACCTCGACGATTGACATTGGCAGCCGTGCAATGGCAGCGGCTGCACTTCGGCATGAGGTGCTCAGCAACAACATTGCCAACGTGAACACACCGTACTTCAAGCGGAGCCACGTCCGCTTCGAGGACTTGCTGAAACAGGAATTGGGACTGGGAAACGACCCTTTGATGAAGGTTGTGCGTACGCATGACCGGCATTTCCCCATTCCCTTTCACGGAAAGGCACGTGCTGTGATTGAACAGGACGATCGGACGAATATGCGTCTGGATGGGAACAACGTCGACATTGACGTGGAGATGGCGGAGGTCTCGAAGAACCAACTGTATTACAGCGCAGTCGCCACGGCGCTCGGAGGGCACATCAGCAAGCTGAAGAGTGTCATCAATAGCGGTCAGAGCTGATAGGGGGGCACGATATGGGAATGTTTTTGGGAATTGACGCAGCGGCTTCCGGACTCACGGCAGAGCGCCTGCGCATGGACGTGATCTCCAATAATATCGCAAACGCAAATACCACACGCGCACAGGGCGGAGGAGCATATCACCGCCGCTATGTGGTCTTTCAGCCGCGTGAAAAGGGCGCCGGCATCGGCTTTGAGTCGTTCCTTGCGCGTGCCTCGAACCGCCTGCGTCCGGGCGATGGCGTACGCGCCCTCTCCATTCAGGAGGATCGCACGCAGGGGCCTCTCGTCTATGAGCCGGGACACCCGGATGCAAATGCAGAAGGCTATGTGGAGCGGCCGAATGTCAACATCGTCGCAGAGATGGTTGACATGATCTCGGCTTCCCGTGCCTACGAAGCGAATACGACGACGATCAGTGCGGCAAAATCCATGGTGACCGCAGCGCTTCGCATTGGCAGCGGCAGCTAATTTCTGTGCACGGCAGTAAGGGAGATCAATGTATATGGAAGTACAAGCACTGCAAATGACCCCCGTTACGATGCGCGCCACCAGTCATCTGGGCGAGACCATCGAGAAAGAGCCGCCGAAGAGCTTTGGCACCTACCTGAAGGATGCCCTCTCCGAGGTGAACAAGCTTCAGCTTGCATCGGATGAGCAGAACAAACTGCTTGCTGCAGGCGAAATCTCGGACGTCTCTCAAGTCATCGTAGCCGGGCAGAAGGCGGAGATCGCACTGCAGCTGACACTGCAGCTGCGCAATCGAGCCATGTCTGCCTATCAGGAAATCATGCGGATGCAGGTATAAGGATTGCCTGCCGTTTTCGCACGCCGCATGAGCGGCGTTGCATAACCGTGATGACTTGAAGGGAAAGAGATTATGGGAGAGTGGAAAGAGCGCGGTCTTGCCTTGTGGAAACGCTTTGACAAGCGCCAGCGCTACATCATGCTCGGTTCAGCACTCGCGATTCTCGTCCTCATTTTTGGTCTGAGTTTTTGGTATGGCAGCAAGCCTGATATGGTGCCGCTGTTTACCGATATGGAGACCAAGGACGCAGGCGAGGTCGCAAACCAGCTGCGCGAGTCGAAGATTGCCTATGAGGTACAGGAAAACAAGACGGGTACAACAATCCTCGTACCGACGGCGAATGTCCACGAGGCACGTCTCAACCTCGCGACACAGGGGCTGCCGCGCGGAAACAAGGGCTTTGAGATCTTCGATGACAGCAAGCTCGGTGTCACCGAATTCCAGAACCGCGTCAACTACCTGCAGGCCCTGCAGGGCGAACTGACGCGTACGATCGAACAGCTCGAGGCCGTCGAGAAGGCACGCGTTCACATTGTGCTGCCTGAGGACAGCCTCTATAAGAAAGAGGAGAAGCCGGCAACAGCATCCATCATGCTGCGGCTGAATCCGCATGCGGAGCTGACGAAGAAGGAGATCAAGGGCATTGTCAACCTTGCGGCGCACAGCGTCAAGGGGTTGACTCCCGAGAACATCACGATTGTCGACGATACGGGAAAGATCCTCAACGATCCCGACGATCAGGATGAGAACTCCCTCGGCGTCAAGACGCTTACGCAGCTCGATATGACGCGCAAGGTGCAGGACAACATCGAGAAGAAGGTACAATCCCTGCTCGATCAGACGCTCGGTGAGGGGCGCGCATTTGCACGCGTCAGCGTGGAGCTCGACTTTGATGACCGCCTGACCGACCGTCAGACATTTACACCGGTTGTCGATGATTCCGGCATCATTCGCAGCCAGCAGGACATCTCGGAGAGCTACGTCGGCAGCTCTACGAATCCGGGCGGCCCTGCAGGCGTACAGAGCAACGTGCCGGGCTACGTGGAGCAGGAAACAAACGCGAATGCCGAGTATGAGAAAAAGGAATCCACAAAGAACTACGAGATCAACGAGGAACGTCAGCACGTCATCGCCTCTCCGGGGTCGATCCGCCGCCTGACGGTCGCCGTTCTCGTCAATGACGATGTGACGCAGCCGCAGCAGGAGAGCATCCTGCGTACGGTGAGCAGCGCGGCGGGCATCAACCCGCAGCGCGGCGATACGATTTCCGTTGAACCCCTGCCGTTCAGCACGGAGGCTGCAGAGCGCCGTGCCGCAGAGGAGCAGGCGGAGAAGGATCGTCAGGATCGCATCTTCTATACGCAGGTCGGACTTGCCCTGCTCATCATCGCTCTCATTGTCGCAGGTATCCTTATGTACCGCCGCAAGAAACGCCTCGAGCGCGAAGCAGCCGAAGAGGCACGGCGTCTCGAAGAGGAGCGCATTGCAGAGGAGCGTGCCGCAGCAATCGCGGCAGGCGAGGTCGAGGAAGAAGATCTCTCCGAGGAGGAGCAGCAGCAGATGAACCAGAAACTTGCGCTGCTCGCGCTCATCGACAGCAAGCCCGAAGAGGTCGCACTCCTCGTTAAGACGTGGCTTTCGGAGGAGGAGTAACTATGCCGGATATGTATTCCAGCAGCGAGCTGACCAATCAGCAGAAAGCGGCCATCCTCTTCATCGCCATCGGTCCCGAGTACTCGGCAAAGCTGTTTCAGCATATGGATGACGATGAGATCGAGCATCTGACGCTCGAGATCGCGAATCAGAAGCAGGTCTCTGCGGCTCTAAAGGCGGAGGTTATTGCTGAGTTCTACTCCATGTGCATGGCCCAGGACTACATCTCCTCGGGCGGTCTGCAGTATGCGCAGAACGTACTGGAGAAGGCCCTCGGTCCCGACAAGGCACTCGAGATCATCAATCGTCTCACGACGAGCCTGCAGGTACGTCCTTTCGACTTCCTGCGCAAGACAGATCCCGCGCAGCTGCTCAACTTTATTCAGAACGAGCATCCGCAGACCATTGCGCTCATCATGGCATATCTCGAACCGGACCAGGCGGCCATCGTCCTCGGTTCGCTGCCTCCGGAGGCACAGGTCGAGGTCACGAAGCGCGTTGCCATGATGGATCGCACGTCGCCGGACTTCATTCGCGAGGTCGAGCGCGTGCTCGAGAGAAAACTGTCGTCGATGGTGACGCAGGACTTTACAACGGCGGGCGGCATCAAGGCGATTGTCGAGGTACTCAACCGCGTCGATCGTACGACGGAAAAGGCGATTGTGGAGACCCTCGAGGTCGACAATCCCGAGCTTGCCGAGGAAATCAAAAAGCTCATGTTCGTCTTCGAGGACATCGTCCAGATCGACGACCGTTCACTGCAGCTCGTTCTGCGGCAAGTCGAGACCAAGGACCTCTCGCTTGCGCTCAAAGCAACGCCGCAGGAGGTTGCGGAGAAGGTCTTCAAGAATATGTCGACGCGTGCAGCCGATATGCTGCGTGAGGAGATCGAGTTCATGGGACCGGTCAAGATCCGCGATGTGGAAGAAGCGCAGCAGAAGGTTGTCGGTGTCATCCGCGTGCTCGAGGACAAGGGCGAGATTGTGATTTCGCGTGGCAAGGGAGACGAGATGATTGTCTAGAGTTATCAAGGCAGCCGTCTGGGAAGAAAATCCCCATCTCATCGACGTGCCGCCTCCTCCGCTGCCGCCCCAGGCAGACGGCGAGGAGGAAGGCCTCAGTGAAGAGGCTGTCCAGAATCTGCTCGCGCGCATTGCAGAGCGTGAGCAGGCGATGGATGAGCGTGTCAGAGAGGCGGAGATCCACGTTGCAGTCCTTCGCGGGGAAGCCGAGGAGGAACGCGACCGGCTTCTCAGTGAGGCGCAGACACAGATTGAACAGGATCGCGAGGAGGCGCGCGCCAAAGGTCACGAGGAGGGCTTTGCCGCTGGCCGAGAGGCCGGAGAAGCCGCTGTGCGCGAGGAAATGGCGGAGCTCATCCGCCAGACGAACGAGCAGGCGGAGAAGACTCTGCGTGACGCGCATGACGCGATGCGCGACTACCTCATTCATGCGGAGCAGGATATTGTCTCGATCGCCATGACGGCGGTGGAGCGCGTTCTGCCGCAGCATTTCATTGACGTGCCGCAGATGGTTCTGCCCGTTGTGCGCGATGCTATCCTGCGTGTCAAAGATCAGAAGGAGATTGTCGTTCACATTCCGCCGGAGAGCTATGATTTTGTACTGATGGCACGTGATGAACTGCGCAGTATTCTGACGGCGGGGGATACGAACCTTACGATCACCTCCGATGAGGGGCTGAAGCCCGGTGACTGCCTCGTGGAGACACCAAACGGCAATGTGGATGCACGCCTTCAGACGCAGATCGAACAGCTCAAAAAGGCTGTGCGGGAAGTTATGCTATGAATATGAGTGAAACGGGGGGCAATCCCCCATTTTCCATAGATATCCATAAATTTCAGGATGCGCTGCGCACTGCTTCCCCGATGAAGCTGACGGGCAAGGTAACGCAGATCATCGGACTCGTCATTGAGTCGCAGGGACCAACGGTCACCGTTGGGGAGCTCTGCTATGTGAGTTCGCATTTTGCAGGGATGCCGCCGATTCCGGCGGAGGTCGTGGGCTTTCGTGAGGGAAGCGTGCTCCTCATGCCTGTCGGTGAGATGCAGGGCATCGGTCCCGGCTGTGAGGTGATAGCAACGGGGCGCCGTCTGCGCGTGAAGGTGGGGCCGGAGCTGCTCGGGCGTGTGCTCGACGGGCTCGGCAACCCGATTGACGGCAAGGGGCCAATCCTCGCCAAGGAGGAGTATCCCCTGCAGGCACCGCCGCCGCCGCCGCTTACACGTCCGCGCATTCACGACCACCTCTACGTCGGCGTGCGTGCCATCGACGGACTGATTACGCTCGGTGACGGGCAGAGAATCGGCATCATGGCGGGCTCGGGCGTCGGCAAATCTACACTCCTCTCCATGGTGGCACGCAACACCGAGGCGGACATCAGTGTCATTACGCTCGTCGGAGAGCGCGGCCGCGAGGTGCGCGACTTTATCGAGCGTGACCTCGGCGAGGAGGGGCTCAAGCGCTCCGTGGTTGTCGTCGCAACCTCCGATCAGCCTGCCCTCGTCCGCATCAAGGGGGCGATGACGGGCACGGCGATCGCCGAGTATTTCCGCGATCAGGGACACAAGGTTGTGCTCATGATGGACTCTGTGACACGCTTTGCGATGGCACAGCGCGAGGTCGGGCTCACAATCGGCGAGCCTCCTGCGACGCGCGGCTATACACCGTCCGTCTTTGCCATGCTGCCGCGCCTTCTCGAACGTGCGGGCACGAGCGAGAAGGGCTCGATCACGGGCATCTATACCGTCCTTGTCGACGGCGACGATATGAACGAGCCGATTGCGGATGCCGTGCGCTCTATCCTCGATGGACACATTGTGCTCTCACGCAGGATTGCGGCGCAGAACCATTTTCCCGCGATTGATGTGCTCGGCAGCGTCAGCCGCGTCATGTACGAGGTGGTTGACAAGAACCATCTCGAGGCGGCGCAGGAGATGCGCCAGCTCATGGCAGTCTATGCCGAGGCGGAGGATCTCATACACATCGGGGCATATGTCAAGGGCTCGAGTCCGAAGATTGATTCTGCAATCCAGAAGATCGACGGGATCAATGCCTTTCTTTGCCAGGATATCTATGAAGTAACCTCCTATGATGAGACGGAGCAGCGCCTGCTCTCAGCTGTGGGCAAGGCCGCCGCTCCTGCGGCACCTGCAGAGCCTGCGGCTGAGGAAGCAACATGAAAAAATTCAAATTTCAGCTTGAGACTCTGCTCAAAGTGACGCGCATGAAGAAGGAGGAGGCAGAGGTTGCCTTTGCCGAGGCCGTTCGACATCTGGAGGATGCACGTGCCTATCAGCGTCAGCTGCTCGAGGAGATGCACCGCGGACAGCTCGACTATGAGAATCTCTCGAAAGAGGGGACGCGGATCAAGATCGGTACGCTTATGAGTTTCAATCGCTTCTTTGGGTGGAAGCGTCAGCAGATCGAGGATCAGCAGCAGGTGATTCTTGCGGCGAATGCTGAGCGGCAGAAACGTCTCAAAGTCCTGATGGAACAGATGAGTGCACTCAAAAGTATCGAGAAACTGAAAGAAAAACGCCTTGCCGAGTACAAGGCGGAAGTCCTGCAGGAGGAGCAGAAAATGCTCGATGAAATCGGCCTGCAGCTGACCATGCGGAATAGGGAATTGGAGGAAGCAGTATGATGGATCTTTCGGCCGTCCGACAGATACAGGCACGTATTGCGGAGATTGAGGGAGAGTTCTCCCTGCAGAATCAGCAGCTGCCGGGCATGGATTTTGCCGCAAAGCTGCAGCAGGAGATCAACAAGAATGTCACGTCTGCGGCAGACAAGGCACATGCCGCCCAGGGAGTGCAGGCTGTGCAGGAGACCTCTGCCGCACATAAATCTGCCGGAACCGCACAGGGCAACATTGCAAATCCGGAGTTGACGCGTCTGATTCACGCTGCTGCACAGAAATATGCCGTTGATCCGAAGCTCGTCTCTGCGGTCGCAGAGGTGGAGTCCGGCGGCAACCAGGATGCCGTCTCGCCTGCGGGGGCGGTCGGCGTCATGCAGCTGATGCCGGATACGGCGGCAGGACTCGGTGTCAACCCCTACAATATGCAGGGGAATGTCGAGGGCGGTACGAAGTATCTGCGTGAGATGCTCGACACGTTCGGCGGAGATGTGAAGAAAGCGGTTGCCGCCTACAATGCGGGACCCAATGCAGTCAAGGCATACGGCGGGGTTCCGCCCTATGCGGAGACGCAGAACTATGTGACGAGTGTTCTGGACATCTACCGCTAAGCGGATGAGTCGCGTATATTAGGGGAAGAAAGAGGGCAGGGAATTCCATGCGGAAGAAATTGAAGATCCTAGTTGGACTGATCTTACTCCTCGTGCTGATCGCAGCAGGCTTTGCGCTCGGCGTTTATCTCCGGCTCTTTGATACACAGGCGCTCAATGAGGAGTATGGTCTGCACGAGCTCCCCATCATCGGTGAGTACTTCGTTCCGCCGACGGCGGCGGAGGGGCACATGACGTCCTCTACCGATGCCGCTGCGCCGGCAAGTGCGGCAGCATCTGCGACAGGAGCGCCGAAAAAGGCGCCTGAGACAGTGAAGATCACGAAAGAGGAGATCGAAAAACAGCAGAAGGAGCGCGAGGCAGCGGAGAAGAAACGCGTGACAAAGCTCGCACGTCTCTACAATGACATGAAGGCGGCGGATGCGGCGAAGGTCATGGAGAGCCTCGATGTCGATCTCTGCATTGCGATCCTTCAGCGCATGGATGAGGGGAATGCGGCGAAGGTGATGTCGGCGTTCGAACCGGAGCGCGCGGCGGAGATTACGCAGATCATCTATGAGGGCGTACCGCGCAAGACGATGAACGCACGCAATGCCGCCAAGAATGCCCCGTACCGGGCACAGAGCCTGCGGAGAACACCGCAGAGGCACAGTAACAGGGAATCGGCATATCGGATGGAGAGAGCCTGCGAAGTTGATGAAAACATCACTTCGCAGGTTTTTATCCGTTCATTGTTTGGGAGGGTAGATTTTTGCGCCGTATATGTTTACTGCTCATTGCACTCCTTATTGGCGTGCTTGGAACTGTTTCCCCTGCGGCTTCCGCGGAGGCCGCATTCAGCGACCGTGCGAAGGATCTGACGAGGATTACGGGGGTTCGCATCGGGCGCACGGATGGGAATGTACGCATCGTCGTGGATTCGGATCGCGCTGTCTCCTATAAGCAGAGCGTCCTTGCAAGTCCTACGCGCATTGTTCTGGATGTGCAGAACGCGTGGATTGCCCCCGAGGCAAAGAAGGATATCGCCGTGGATTCCCCTCTCGTCTCGCGTGTGCGTGTGGCGCAGTTCGATGCCTCCACGGTTCGCATCGTTGTGGAGAGCTCGGTGCAGAAGGGCGGTTGGAAGGTTTTTTCGATTGACGGGGAAAAGCCGCGCGTCGTGATGGACTTTGGTGCTGCACCCACGGCAAAGCCCGCTAGGCCTGTGCCAAAGAAGCAGCCCCCTGTGCAGCCTTCAGAGCCAGAGGGGGATGCGGACGAACCCCGTGATACGGATCGGATCCATCGTGATATCGACGCGATCACGGGGATGAAGGGACGGATCATTGCCGTCGACCCAGGGCATGGCGGCAGTGACTCGGGTGCGATTGGACCGACGGGCATCATGGAGAAGTCCGTAACCCTGCGCGTCAGCCGTGAGCTGAAGCGTCTCCTCGAAGCGGAGGGAGCACGGGTGATTCTCACGCGCACGGGCGACACGGAGGTCTCTTCGAAGGGTGCAAACGCTACCTCGGTTGAGGAGCTCGAGGCGCGCTGTGAGGTCGCGAACCGTGCGAATGCGGACATCTTCCTCTCGATTCATGCGGATGCATTTACGAACCGCGAGGTGAAGGGCACGACGGCGTATTACTATACGAAGGGGACACCGCAGTCCAAACGTCTTGCAGACAGTGTGCGGACAGCGCTGATTGACTCCATCGGGACCCTTGACCGCGGCACACAGACATGCAATTTCTATGTGGTGAAGCATACGGATATGCCTGCGATTCTCGTGGAGATTTCCTTCATCTCGAATCCGGATGAAGAAAAGATGATGAACAGTGAGTCCGGCATCCGGAAGATCGCACAGGGAATTGCGGACGGAATTGCGGATTACTTTGGCTGATCTTTATTATGGGGAGGTGGGAGATTGCAGGAGGTTCATGGCTATCCGGCGCGTGCGCGGCAGTTCTTTATCGTGCTTCTCCCGATCCTCGTCACACAGGTATCTCTCATGGCGCCGGGCTTTTTCAATACGGTCATGGCAGGGCATATCAGCAAGGAGGATCTTGCAGGGATTGCAGTTGGTGCAAGCATCTTCTTCCCCATATTTGGCGCTTTTATGGGGCTTATCTCGGGGCTGACCCCTGTGATTGCACAGCATTACGGTGCGCGGCAGATGCGCGCGATTCGGAGCGTCGTTCAGCAGAGCTTCTACTGGGTGACGCTTCTTGCTGTGCTCATTCTCGGGCTTGGTGTTCTAATCGTTCCGTCGTTTGTTTATGCACTCGCGCTTGAACCCGTGGTCGAGGACATTACGATGGAGTACCTCTCCTATATCTCATGCGGTCTCATTCCGGTCGCACCTGCTGTTGTCCTGCGCAACCTCATTGACGCGCACGGGCGGACGCATCTCACCATGTATATTACGATTGCGACCATTCCGATCAACATCGTGCTCAACTACATCTTTATGTACGGAGCGCTCGGCATGCCCGCGTTCGGCGGCGCGGGTGCGGGGCTCGGTGCGGCGCTGAGCTACGGTGTCTTTCTCGTGCTGAATGTCATTGTCGTGCTCTCGATCAAGCAGTTTGCGCGCTATCATGTGCTCAGGCGTCTGCCGAAACCCATTCTGCGTGACTGGTGGGAACTGCTGAAAATCTGCATTCCGATCGGACTGACCATCTTCTGCGAGCAGAGTATCTTCGGTGCGGTCGGACTCCTGATGGCGGCGTATGGGACAACTGTACTTGCGGCACATCAGGCGGCGATGAATTTTACGACGATTGTCTATATGCTGCCGCTCTCTGTCTCGATGGCGATCACAATTCTTGTCGGATTCGAGGTCGGCGGCGGGCGCGAGAACGGAGCGCGCGCCTACATCCGCCTCAGCCGCGTGCTGACCCTCGTCTTTGTCGGCGCCATTGCACTCGTCCTTGCGGCCATGCGCGACACTGTTGCGGCGCTCTATACGACGAATGCCGAGGTACAGGAACTCCTGCGCGTATTCCTTCTCTATGCACTCATCATGCAGTTCTGTGACTGTGTCAACGCGCCTCTGCAGGGAGCACTGCGCGGATATAAGGATGTTACCGTTACGTTCTGGCTTGCCGTGCTCTCATTCTGGGGGATTGGACTGCCGAGCGGCTATGTGCTCGCGGGTTGGACTGCCCTTGGTCCTTATGGATACTGGGTGGGGCTGAACGGCGGCATTATCGTGGGTGCCGTACTCCTCATGATTCGTCTGCGCATCATTGAGCAGCGCATGCGCCGTACTGCTTATAGTATTTCCTGAGAAGCTCATAGGAAATATCCTATTGAAATTCCTGCAAAACGTGCTATGATGTAACCATGCTGTTCAAAAAGGACAGAAAAATAAACTTCTCCTATACTGGATATTTCTCAACTATGTGATTTTTTTCACTATAACGATAAGGAGTGGGGTTATTATGGCAGATCAAAAGCATATTGTTATCGTTGGTGCCGGATTTGGAGGCGTGCGTCTCGCCAAGGAACTCGCCAAGGAAAATGTGCAGGTCACGCTTGTGGATCGGCACAACTATCACCTGTTCCAGCCACTGCTCTATCAGGTGAGTACAGCGGTGCTCTCCGCATCAGAGATTGCGTACCCCACACGCCAGTTTTTCAAGAACAATAACAATGTGAATTTTTTCATGTCCAAGGCATTGGGCGTTGATCAGGCGCGCCGCGTGCTCATCACGAAGCACGGTGAGATATCCTATGACTACCTCGTCCTTGCGGCAGGCGCGACGACAAATTTCTTCGGGAACGAGAGCGTTGCACGCAACTCCTATGCGATGAAGACGCTGCAGGAGGCGATTGCCCTGCGCGGACATCTCATCCATGAGTTCGAGCGCGCTGCACGCAAGAGTGGACCAGATCAGCGCGAGGCACGACAGCGCCATCTGAACTTCGTCATTGTCGGCGGCGGTGCGACGGGCATTGAGATGGCGGGCGCATTGATGGAGCTCATCGACATCTTCAAAAAGGAATTCCATACGATCGATTTCAAGGAGGTCAACGTTACACTCCTCGAGGCGATGGGCAGTGTGCTGCCAATGGTGCCGCCCGATCTGCAGCAGCATACGATTGACGTGCTGCGCAAGAAGGGTGTGGACGTGCGCCTCAATACGGCGGTCACAGAGTATGACGGCAATGATTTGAAGCTCAACAATGGAGAGGTCATTCCAACCAAGACAGTCATCTGGGCGGCAGGCGTGCGCGCACAGGACTTCATCAAAGACTGCGGCTCCGAGGTCGACCGTGCAGGGCGCGTCATCGTCGAGGAGAACCTGCTCGTGAAGGGTAGCGACCGCGTCTTTGCAATCGGTGACTGCGCGAACTTCCAGCACGGCGATCTGCAGCGTCCGCTCCCGACAGTGGCACCTGTGGCGACGCAGGAGGCACTTCAAGTCAAGGAGAACATCATGGCGCTGATCGCGGGCAAGACACCCGATCAGCTTGGCAAATTCGTCTACAAAGATCTCGGGGCGATGGCGACCATCGGCAAGGGCGAGGCGGTCATGAACGGTCCCATGCCCGTGCTTGGGTTCAACCTCAAGATGAGCGGCTTCTTTGCATGGTTCGCGTGGATGCTCGTCCATCTCATCCGCCTTGCGGGAAAATACGCAGACTTTACGGTTTCCGTCAAGTGGATCTGGAATTTCTTCTTTGGCACGCGTCTCGCGCGCATCATCCACAGCAAATTGGAGTGAGACTTGCACACATCCATATTTTATGCTATACTTGCGCGGTAATGAACGCAGGGCGTTTGTTTCCATGACTCGTTCTCAGCGCAGACACGCTGAGTTCAACCAAGCGTGCACAAGTGCGCTTGTATCCGGCAAAAGAAACGAGGTGTATTGAAATGAAAGAGGGTATTCATCCCGAGTTCTTCGAGGCGACGGTGACGTGCGGCTGCGGCAATACGTTCACGACCGGCTCGACGAAGCAGGATCTGCGTATCGATGTCTGCTCGAAGTGCCATCCGTTCTTCACGGGGCGTCAGCGTGACGTTCAGGCGGGCGGACGCATCGAGAAGTTCCAGAAGCGTTACGCGCGAAAATAGTGACCATGGTGAGGTGTGTTGCACCTTGCCTGTTCGCTGCACGACAACAGGGAGGGGCTATTGCACGAGAGATCGTGTGATAGTCTCTTTTTTATATAGCAAAGGAAAACTATGCCAAAGAAAATTACCGACCTCGCGGTCGGCGGACAGGCGGTCATCGAGGGTGTCATGATGCGCGATGCGAATAAGACTGCGACCGCCGTACGTCTCCCAAACGGGGAGATCGAAGTGGAGACACACCCTGTCACGTCGATTCGCGAGCGTTATCCCGTGCTGAATCTGCCGCTGATTCGCGGCTCCGTCATCATGGTCGAGTCCCTTGTCATCGGGATGCGTGCCCTCTCGTTCTCTGCACAGGCGGCGGGTGAGGAGGATGAGCAGATGACGAAGAAGGAGATCGCGATGACGATCCTCTTTGCACTCGTGCTTGCGAGTGTGCTCTTCATCGTCATCCCGACAGGGGCGGCGCATCTCGCGGCGGTGTATACGGATGACCCCGTCGTGTTCAATCTGATTGAGGGCGGCATCCGACTCTTTGTATTCCTCCTCTACATCTGGGGCATCTCGTTTATGGGCGGGATTCGCCGCGTGTTCCAGTACCACGGTGCGGAGCACAAGACCATCCACTGCTATGAGGCGGGGGAGGCTCTGACGGTGGAGAACGTACAGAAGTTTCCGCGCCTGCATCCGCGCTGCGGGACGAACTTCCTGCTGATCGTCATGGTCGTCGCCATCGTCTTTCACGTCTTTTTCGGTTGGCCCGATCTCTGGCTGCGGATTCTGAGCCGCCTCGCCGTCCTGCCTGTGGTTGCGGGGGTCTCCTACGAGATCATCCGCTTTGCGGGGCGCAGTGAGAACCGCATCGTGCGTATCATGATTACGCCGGGGCTGTGGCTGCAATATCTGACGACGCGCCCGCCCGCCGATGAGATGGTGGAGGTTGCCATTGAAAGTCTCAAGGCGGTGCTCCCGCCCGAGGATATCCCCGCAGGAAGCGGGAACTATCGAAAGGAAGTAACGTGTTAAGCAAACTGAATGCCGTTGCGGACAAGTACCGCGAACTGGAGGCACTCCTCAGCGATCCCGACGTGATGGCGGATATGGAAAAATGGCAGCGGTACACGCGCGAGCATGCGGCACTCACACCGATCATCGAGGCGTATACCGCCTATCAGCGGGCACTTGCGACCATCGACGAGGACAAGGAAATGCTCGCCGAGGCAGATGCCGAGATGAAGGAGATGCTCACCGAGGAGATTGCAGAGACGGAGGCAGCGCGCGATGCCCTCGCAGAGCAGCTGCCGATTCTCCTTCTGCCGCGCGATCCGAACGATGACAAGAACGTCATTGTCGAGATTCGCGGCGGTGTCGGAGGAGAGGAAGCGGCACTCTTCGCGGCGAGTCTTTTCCGTATGTATGCGCGCTATGCCGAGCGGCAGGGCTGGCGGACGGAGATCCTGAGCAGCAACCCGACGGAGATTGGCGGCTTTAAGGAGATATCCTTTCTCGTCAACGGTGCGGGGGCGTACAGTCGTCTGAAATACGAGAGCGGCACGCACCGCGTGCAGCGCATCCCCGTCACAGAGTCGGGCGGGCGCATCCATACCTCGGCGGTTACGGTCGCCGTCCTGCCCGAGGCGGAGGAGGTAGAGGTCACAGTCGACCCGAACGATCTGCGCATTGATACCTACTGCGCATCGGGTGCAGGCGGGCAGTACGTCAACCGTACGGAGACGGCGATCCGCATCACGCATATCCCGACGGGCATCGTCGTGCAGTGTCAGGATGAGAAGTCGCAACTCAAGAACCGTGAGAAGGCGATGAAGGTGCTTCGCGCGCGTCTCTATGACCGCGCGCAGCAGGAGCAGGCGGATGCCGTCGCCACCGATCGCCGCAGTCAGGTCGGCTCGGGCGACCGCAGTGAGCGCATCCGCACGTATAATTTTCCGCAGGGACGTGTGACCGATCACCGCATCGGCCTGACCCTATACAAAATCGACGCGGTGCTCGACGGTGAACTGGACGAGATTCTCGCAGGGCTCATCACGGCGGATCAGGCGGAACGTCTGAAACAGGTGAACTGATGACGGATGCGGTTTGGACGATTCAGCGGCTTCTTGCGTGGACGACGGATTTCTTTCGGGAACGCGGGATCGAGAACCCGCGCCTTGATGCGGAGGTTCTGCTCAGTGCGCTCCTCGGCAGGGATCGGATGTATCTCTATGTGCATTTCGATGAACCGCTGGAACAGGAGGAACTCGCACAGTTTCGCTCCTATGTAAAGGAGCGGGCGGCGCATATGCCGCTTGCGTATGTGCTTGGGCGGCGCGAGTTCATGGGACTGGACTTTCGTGTGACGCGCGATACGCTCATCCCGCGCTCCGACACGGAGATCCTTGTGCAGTGCGCCGTGGATTTTCTGTGTGCACGGATGGAAGCGGGGATGGATGAACTCTGTGTTGCCGATATCGGGACAGGCACGGGAGCGATTGCGCTCTCGACACTCCACTATACGGAGAGAACGCATGCCGATGCGGTAGATATCTCACCTGCCGCCGCCGCAGTTGCGTGTGACAATGCAGAGACGCTGGGACTGACGGAGCGCATCGACATCCATGTGGGGGATTTGCTCGCGCCGCTTGCAGGGCGTGCGTATGATATGATCTTATCAAATCCGCCGTATATCCCATCTGCCGATATCGCAGACCTCATGCCGGAGGTGCGCAGCTATGAGCCGCATCTTGCGCTCGACGGCGGTGCGGACGGGCTGGACATATACCGCCGTCTGACGGCGGATGCGCCCGCTCTTTTGAAAGAAGGCGGTGCAATCGCGGTTGAGGTCGGAATCAATGAGGCGGCGGCAGTTGCGGCGCTGATGGAGGAACACACGCGCATTGTGCGAACAGAGACGATGAAGGACCTCGGCGGGATCGACAGGGTTGTTGTCGGGTATACGGTGTAACCTAGGATTCATCCCTGCATTGCAGAACATAAATTTTTCATCAAAGGAGGGACAGCATGAACACGGAGATCCTTCGCCCGACATCGCCCGCAGATTTCGAGCGCGCCGCGCAGCTCATTCGAAGTGGTGAGCTCGTCGCGTTTCCAACGGAGACGGTCTACGGACTCGGCGCGAACGGCCTCGATGCCGCGTCATGCAGACATATCTATGAGGCGAAGGGGCGTCCCTCCGACAATCCTCTCATCCTCCATATTGCAGATCTCGCGATGGCACAGGAAGCTGTGTGTGCAGTTCCGCCCACTGCGGCACACCTCCTTACAGTATTTGCACCCGGCCCGCTTACCGTCATCCTGCCGAAAGCCGCGCACATCCCCGACATTGTGACGGGCGGTCTTTCGACCGTCGGCGTGCGCTGTCCCGACCATGATATTGCGCGCAGGTTCATCCGTACGGCAGGTGTGCCGATTGCCGCACCGTCCGCGAACACCTCGGGGCGCCCAAGCCCAACGACGGCGGCAACAGTCTATGCGGATATGGCAGGGCGTATTCCGCTCATTCTCGACGGCGGCAGCTGCCGCCTAGGCGTGGAGTCTACCATCGTCGACTGCACAGAGGAGGGCATCGTTACCATCCTTCGCCCCGGTGCAGTCACACGCGAGATGATTGCGGCGGAACTGCCGCACATCGAGGTGCGGATGGACGCTGTGCTCACGGCAGCGGACGAAGCACCGCGCGCGCCCGGCATGAAGTACACGCACTATGCGCCGCGCGTGCCGCTCACCGTCTATGTAGGGACAGATGTCGCTGCGGCACTGCGGGAAGAGATCCTGCGCCGCACGGCGGCAGGGGAGCGGACTGCCGTTATTGCGAGCAATGAGACCCTTACGGTGCTGTGCGGCATCGTTTCCGCAGCGCATACCTACAACTGCGGAGCGCGCGGCAATCACAGTGCCCTTGCATCCTGTCTCTACGATGCGCTCCGCCGCTTTGACAATATGGATGTCACCTCCCTTCTCGCCGAGGGAACGGGTGAGACCGGACTCGGACTTGCAATCATGAACCGCCTGCGCAAGGCAAGCGGCGGAGATGTGCGTTTTGTGTGAAATACAGCGCGGCGTGCTCGGCAGCAAATCAAAAAATCAAAAACCGGCAACCGCTCTCTTTCGAGCAGGCTGCCGGTTCACATAGCGATTGCCATAAAAGTTAAACACGTCCTTATTCAGTTGTTGGATGCCGCACGAATCACCGCGTGTGTCCGCACGACCTTGTATTGTACGTTCAGCTGAAACCGTTTTGGAGATCTCAATATCATCCAATTTGCGCGCTAGGTTTTCGAAAAACGAATCGTACAGAGAATTGTCACGCACCCGACCGTTCGGGGATGACGACGCCAGAGCCATTCCTTGCTGATGCAATGCCATATGAGATCAGCAGTCTGCGCTGTCTCCGCTCTTCTTCAAAGATGCATTCCCATCAGGGGGCATGGTCACTGCGCTGTGCGAAATGTGTCAATAGACATTCTCCTTTCCACTGCGATACATGTTACTCGGAGAGATATCTCTTTCTTGCATTTATCATATCATAAACAAAGCATTCGTGCAATACCTTTTTTACAATATGGTTGGAATGATAGGAGAAATAGCGGTGTTCAGAACATTTCTAAACTTCCTGTTCCCCCCGCGCTGTCCGAACTGCTCCGCCTATGTCGAGCACAGGGGGACATTCTGTGCGTATTGCACATCGCGTCTCATCGGTCTGCATGCGATTGCATTTCCGCGGGACGCGCGGGAATGTCTCGCGGGAATCTGGGCGTTTGCACGTTATCGTGAGGGCGTACGTGATCTCCTGCGCGCGCTGAAATACCAGAAGAAGAAATCCGCGCTGCCTGCCCTGCATGCAATCTTGGCGGTGGGCGAAGAGGCGCTTGCACGTCTGCCGCGCCCCCTGACCGCGGTTCCCGTTCCTCTTGCGGCGGAGCGTGCGCGGACGCGCGGCTTCAATCAGGCGGATGAAATCTTTGCGCCGTGGCTTCGTGCGCATGACATTGTGCTCGCCGCGCTCCTCGTCCGCACGCGTGAGACGGCACCGCTCTATGAGCATACACGCGAAGAGCGGCGCCGCGAGCTGCGGGGTGCCTTTGCCGTGGCGGCGGGCGCGGATGTCAGAGGCCGCGATATCCTGCTCGTCGACGACATTATGACAACGGGGACAACGCTCATGGAGTGCGCCCGCGTCTTGAAGCGTGCAGGGGCACGGCAGGTCTATGCGTTTGTTCTGGCGAGCGAGCATCTGTGACGACTGTCATAGAGCATGAGGCAATGTGCTTGTAAAAAATACAGGAAAGCCCTATAATGGAATTGTATTATTGGGGATTCCATCGAAAGTGCCGACATGAGACCCCATATGCGGGCTGCATGGTCGGTACTTTTGCTGTTTAGGAGGGGTTCTATTGCTGATGAATGGTGCACGCGCTCTCTTGGAGAGCCTGAAGACCGAGGGGGTTGAGGTCGTGTTCGGCTATCCGGGGGGAGCCGTCCTCACACTCTACGATGAAGTATACAAGATGAAGTTTCCGCACATCCTGACGCGCCATGAGCAGGGCGCGGCGCATGCGGCAGACGGCTATGCCAGAGCCTCGGGCAAGGTCGGCGTTGCATTTGCGACCTCGGGGCCCGGAGCAACCAATCTCGTGACGGGCATTGCGACAGCGCATATGGACTCTGTACCGATGGTCTGCATTACGGGACAGGTCGCGAATCCGTACATCGGAAAGGACTCGTTTCAGGAGGCGGATATCGTCGGCATCACCACGCCGATTACGAAACACAACTATCTCGTGAAAGATGTCAACGACATCCCGCGCGTCGTGAAGGAAGCATTCTATATCGCGCGGACGGGACGTCCCGGTGTCGTGGTCATCGACGTAGCAAAGGACGTATTTGATGCGCCGATCAAGTACCATTATCCAGAGACAGTCGAGCTGCACGGATACACAGGCGATGTCTCCTACGAGGTGCCTGCCGTGTGGGAGGCGGCGGAGGCGCTCTTTGCCGCACATCGCCCCCTGCTCTTTGTCGGCGGCGGCGTTGTACTCTCGGATACGGCGGCATATGTGCGCGAGCTGCTCGAACGCACGGGCATACCCTCCGTGGCGACACTCATGGGGATCGGCGGCATTCCCGCAGGAACCGATGGCTATACGGGCATGGCGGGCATGCACGGAGCATACGCCTCGAATATGGCGATACAGGAGTGTGATCTCCTGCTCGCCGTCGGCACGCGGTTCAGTGACCGTGTGACGGGCACTGCGGCCTCCTTTGCGCCGAAGGCACGCATCGTTCATTTTGACATCGACCCTGCGGAGCTCAACAAGAATGTGCGCGCGGACATCCCCGTCATCGGCGATCTGCGTCAGACTCTGCCTGCCTTCCTCGATGTGGTGAAGAACAGCAGCGCGGAGGATCTTACCGCGCGGTTCCGTCCGTGGCGCGGCGAGGTGCTTTCGATGGAGCGTGCGCATCCGCTTGGCTGGAAAACGTCGGAGGAGATCCGCCCCGAGGAGCTCATCAGTCGTGTGCGTGAGCTCGTCCCTGCGGATGCGATCTGCGTTACGGATGTGGGGCAGCATCAGATGTGGGCAGCGCAGTTCTTCGGCTGCGCAGAGCCGCGCCACTTCCTCACCTCGGGCGGGCTCGGCACGATGGGCTACGGTCTGCCCGCCGCGATCGGGGCGAAACTCGCGAACCCCGACAAGGAGGTTGTCCTCATCACGGGCGACGGCAGCATCATGATGAACTGCCAGGAACTTGCGACGATGGCGGACAACGACATCGATGTGAAGATTGTCATTGTGCACAACTCCATCCTCGGCATGGTCGGGCAGTGGCAGCGGCTCTTCTACAGTCACCACTACTCCGCCTCGGAGCTCAAGGGCAAGACCGATTTTGTAAAGCTCGCCGAGGCAATGGGGGTTGCGGGCTGCCGTATCGAAACGCGGGAAGAGTTCGCGGAGGTGCTGCCGCAGGTTCTCCGCGCGAAGGGTGCGCGTCTCATCGATGTCATTGTGCCGCAGGAGGCGGATGTCGTACCGATGGTGCCGGGCGGCAAGCGGCTCGATCAGATGGTGCTCGGAGGGAGATAAGATGGATAAGTATTTGCTCGCCGTGCTCGTCGATAACAAGCCCGGCGTCCTCACGCATATCGCGGGGCTCATCAGCCGCCGCGCGTTCAACATCGAGAGCATCTCCGCCGGGTACACGGAGGAGCCGGATGTCACACGCATCAACATCGTCGTCTCGGTCGCCTCGGAGAACGAGCTGCGGCAGGTCGTGACGCAGCTGTCGAAGCTGATCGATGTGGTGAAGATCGTCAACCTCACGCAGTTCGAGTCGATCACGCGTGAGCTCGTGCTCATCAAGGTGCACGCGACCAAGGAGAACCGTGCGGAGATCATCGACGTGGTGAACATCTTCCGCGCGCGCATCGTGGATGTCGGCGTGGAGAATGTCGTCATCGAACTGACGGGCGACGCGAAGAAGATTGATGCCCTCTCGGAGCTCCTGTCCGACTACGGCATTATCGAGATCGCACGGACAGGGGCGATTGCGCTTTCGCGCGGCCCTGTGCCCGTCAAGCAGATGTAGTTTTTCGGTAGAGAAGGAGCGTTTTGACATGAATCTCAGGAAATGGGGGCTTCTGCTCCTGCCTGCAGCGTGCCTTTCGCTGGCGAGCTGTGGGCTGCCGGGGGCGAGTTCGGATCGCGTCATCTACGCGAATTACGATGACAGTGACGGCTTCTGCACGCAGATCAAGGATGCGTTTGCAGCAAAGGCAAAGGCAGACGGCATTGAGGTCGAATTCCTCGACGCGAAGAGCGACGGAAATATGCAGATTGACCAGCTGAACGAGGCGATCAGCAGAGGCGCGGGGGCTATCATCCTGCTCGCCGCCGACGGTTCCAGCATCGTTAAGACCATCGAAAAGGCAAATGATGCAGGCATCCCCATCATTACGGTCAACCGCAGTGTTGCGGGCGGCAAGGTCCTGCGTGCCTACTCCGACGACGTGGAGGCGGGGCGCATGCAGGGCGAGTACATGGCATCGCATCTGCCTCCGAACGCGAAGATCGTGTATTTGCAGGGCGATGAGACGCAGAGCAGTGCCGTCGGCCGTTGGGAGGGGTTCAAGGCAGCGTGCCTGGACAAACGCCCCGATATCCAGTTGCTCTCGCTCGTAGACGCAGGATGGAGCAAGGCTGAGGCCTTGAAGACCATGATGCTCTGGATGAATATGTTTCCCGAGATCAACGGGGTCGTCGCAGGAAACGATGAGATGGCACTCGGTGCTGTTGCCGCACTAAAGGGGGCAAATCGCCTCGAAGGATGCCTTGTGTCCGCTGTCGATGCGACCCCGGCGGGGCTTGCCGCTGTCGAGGCAGGCGAGATGGCGCAGACTGTCAAGCAGGATGCAAAGGCGCAGGGTGAGGCTGCGCTCACACTCGCAGAGGGCTTCCTCAAGGGGAATCCGCCCTCCGGCGATCTTGCGATTCCGTTTACATCCATAACAGCGGACAATCTCGCGCAGGCGAAGTGAGGAGGGGAGTGCCATGAATCTGCCGTTCATCTCTGCGGGGGCAATGAAGGACTATGCCGTGCGGACAAAGGTGTTCATTCTGTCCGTATTCCTCTTGGCAGCAATTCTTGTTGTCGCCGTCGTCGGCATCTACTCGAACTATCAGGCGCAGCAGTCGCTTGACGATATGTATCATCATAACCTCATGTCGACGCAATATCTGAACGATGCAAATACACGTCTGCGGAAAATCAGCGTCAACGTGCCGTACATCCTGCAGGAGAATATCACAGCGGACAACCGCAAGATTCTCGTGGATGATGTGCTCGGCAATCTGAACGCTCTCCGTCACGATATGGAGGAACTGAAGAAGATCGACACGAGCGAGCGGGCACAGGCAACGATCGGCGAATTGGAAAAGAATCTGAGTGTTGCGGCGGACAAGGTCGGCGCGGTCAACAATATGGGGACGACACCAGAGGATCGCGCAGCGATCTTTGACAATCTCGCTGCGCTTACCGTTATCTCAAGCAATATGGCGGTGCTTACGCCCGACAACGTGTTCCAGGGAAAGCAGCTCTTTGAGGCGAACAATGTGCGCTATGAGCGTACGGTTTACAGCTTTGTCATCATTATCGTCATTGCAGTAGGCTTTGGCATGCTCGTGTCGCGCCGCATTGCAGACAATATCTCCGATCCGCTCGCTGCCTCCATCGGACATCTGAGCGCCGTCGCGGCGGGAGACCTCTCGCGCGAGATCCCTGCAGAGCTCTCGGAACGTCAGGATGAGATCGGTACAGTTGTCAAGGCGCTGGGCAAGATGCAGGGCTTTATGAAGCAGGTGCACGAGGAGGCGGAGCAGACCGATGCGATGGTTGCAGAACTCGAGCAGATGCTGCATGGGCTCAACAATGACACGCAGGACATGTCTGCCGTGACCGAGGAGATGTCCGCAGGCATGGAGGAAACGGCAGCGTCCACATCGAGCGTGCAGCATCTCAGCGGTGAGCTGAATGACGGGATCAAGGGGGCGTCAGACGCAGCGCATGAGAGCGAGGAATATACGCGCGAGGTCGCACAGCGTGCCGCCGATCTCCAGACGACGATGGAGCAGTCACGTCTCAATACGCGGCAAATCTACGGCTCGACGAAGTCAGCGGTCGCAGAAGCCATCGAATCCGCGAAGGTGGTCGATCAGATCGGACAGCTCACGCTTGAGATCTCTGAGATTGCCGAGCAGACGAACCTCCTCGCTCTGAACGCAAGCATTGAGGCTGCACGTGCGGGCGAACAGGGACGCGGCTTTGCTGTGGTCGCGGGTGAGGTCGGAAAACTTGCTGAGCAGTCGCACGGAACGGCAGAGAAGATCAAGGGCCTCACGGGGCAGGTTACCAGTTCCGTGCAGGCACTTTCCGATGGTACGCATAGGCTGCTCACCTTCATTGATGAAAACATTCGCGGCGACTATGACCTGATGGATCGAACGGCGGTGCAGTACAAAGAGGATGCAGAGTTCTTCCGCAAAACCGCAGAGGCAACAACGACGCGGTCACAGGAATTGCTTGGCTCCGTCAGTGAGATGAATGCGGCGATGGAGGGCATCCGCAACGCGACCCACGAGGGAGCGGAGGGCAACACGCGCATCGCGGAGAAGGTCGTCGGCATGGCTGCACAGTATGAGGATATCCTTGCGAAGATCCAAACCTTCAAGGAAGGGACGGCACGTCTCAAAAATCTGGTGGCGGCGTTCAAAGAGTGAGATTGCCGGACGTACCCCATGCGAACACTTCCGTTGCTTCCCTAGAGTTCACTTAGGGGCATCGCCCATGCGCACGAAAATTTATATGTTATGCAGAGAGCCTTTTATGGCTCTTTGTTGTTTTTTTGACTTTTTTACAAAATACCTATTGACTTTTTGACTTAAAACGATTACTATATACATCGTAAGTTAGCACTCAGCAAATGAGAGTGCTAATACAATAAAAAGATTTGTATGAAACTAGGAGGCAGATACCATGATTAAGCCACTGGGCGAACGTGTTGTCATTGAAGTCGCGGAGAGCGATGTCACGACGGCGAGCGGCATTGTGCTCCCCGATACGGCGAAAGAAAAGCCGCAGAAGGGCAAGGTCGTTGCCGTTGGCGCAGGAAAACTGCTCGATAACGGCGAGCGTGCCGCGCTTGAGGTCAAGGTCGGCGACGGCGTCGTCTTCTCGAAGTACTCGGGTTCTGAGATCAAGGTCGATGACAAGGACTACCTCATCGTTCGTGAGAGCGACATTCTGGCAATCCTGTAATATATAAGTGGAGGCAGTATAAATGGCAAAGCAGATTCTGTTTGACGAAGAAGCACGCCGCGCACTCGGCCGCGGTGTGGATGCACTGGCAAACGCGGTCAAGGTTACGCTTGGCCCTAAGGGACGCAACGTTGTTCTGGACAAGAAGTACGGTGCTCCGACGATCACGAACGACGGCGTGACGATTGCGCGCGACATCGAGCTCGAGGATCCGTTTGAGAACATGGGCGCACAGCTCGTGAAGGAAGTCGCGACGAAGACGAATGACATCGCGGGTGACGGCACGACGACGGCAACGCTCCTTGCGCAGGCGATGATTCAGGAGGGAATGCGCAACGTCGTTGCGGGCGCAAACCCCATGATCGTCAAGAAGGGCATCGAGACGGCAGTCAAGACGCTCGTCGAGGAGATCAAGAGCAAGGCACAGAAGGTTGAGACGAAGGCGAAGATCGCGCAGGTCGCAGCAATCTCCTCCGGCGACGCCGAGGTCGGCGACCTCATCGCAGAGGCGATGGAGAAGGTCGGTAAGGACGGTGTCATTACGGTCGAGGAGTCCAAGTCCATGGACACGAATCTCTCGGTCGTCGAGGGCATGCAGTTCGACCGCGGCTACATCTCCCCGTACATGGTGACGGATACGGAGAAGATGGAAGCCGTTATGGACGATCCGTATGTGCTCATCACGGACCGCAAGATCTCGTCCGTCGCGGACATCCTGCCCGTCCTGGAGCAGGTTGTAAAGCAGGGCAAGCAGATTGTCATCATCGCCGAGGATCTCGACGGTGAGGCACTCGCAACGATTGTTGTGAACAAGCTGCGCGGCACGTTCAAGGCCCTTGCCGTGAAGGCTCCGGGCTTCGGCGACCGCCGCAAGGCAATGCTCGAGGACATCGCAATCCTCACGGGCGGCACGGTCATCAGTGAGGAGATCGGACGCAAGCTCGACAGCGTGACGATCGAGGATCTCGGACGCGCACGTCAGGTGCGTTCCACGAAGGAAGAGACGACGATTGTCGACGGTGCAGGAAACAAGGCACAGATTACGGCGCGTGTCGAGCAGCTCAAGAAGCAGATTGCAGACACCACGTCCGACTTCGACCGCGAGAAGCTCCAGGAGCGCCTCGCAAAGCTCTCCGGCGGTGTGGCTGTTGTTGAGATCGGTGCAGCGACGGAAGTCGAGATGAAGGACAAGAAGTACCGCGTCGAGGATGCGCTCAACGCAACGCGTGCAGCGGTCGAAGAGGGCATCGTTGCCGGCGGCGGCACGACGTTCATCGACATTCTCCCGGCGCTTGACAAGATCAAGGCGGAAGGCGATGTGAAGGTCGGCGTTGAGATCGTGAAGCGTGCGATCGAGGCTCCTGTCCGCCAGATCGCGGAGAACGCAGGTCTTGAGGGCTCTGTCGTCGTCGACAGCGTGAAGAAGGCGGGCGACGGCGTTGGTTTCAACGCGCTCGAGAATACCTACGTCGACATGATTGGCGCGGGCATCGTTGACCCTGCGAAGGTCACGCGCTCTGCCCTGCAGAATGCGGCATCGATCGCAGCGATGGTGCTCACCACCGAAACGCTTGTCACCGACAAGCCGGAGCCCGAGGCTCCGATGCCGGCAGGTGCGCCGGGCATGGGCGGTATGGGCGGCATGATGTAAGGCATCAGCCCGACTGAACCAATAAAAAGTGAACTCCCTTGTGAATCCTCATAAGGGAGTTTATCCTTTTCGCTTTCCGCATAGTTCTTTTCTGTTTAAGGGTGGGATTGTGATGAAAATGAAGAAAATCGCATCGGCAATGGCACTTGGCTGTCTGATGCTCAGTGCAACGGCATTTGCTGAGGAAGCGCAGGACCGCACTGTGCAGCAGTGCTTCCAGAAGGATGAACTCATCGTCCTCGACAAGCAGGATGTTGCAGGCGGCAAGGGAACACTTCATGGATTGTTCTCATTCACGCGCGACATGGCAAAGCCGGAACAGGCGATCAAGGAGATCGGTTGGATGCGCCTTGAAAAGGGATCGTCGATCGGTCTGCACAAGCACGGCGTGAATGAGGATGCGTACATCATTATTTCGGGCGAGGGGATCTTCACGGATGGCGACGGCAACGAGACCGTTGTCCATGCGGGCGATATTACCATTGCGCGTGCCGGACAATCCCATGCACTCCGCAACGAGAAGGATGAGCCGCTCATCTTCCTCGATGTGATTGCGCAGAATGACGGATTGCAGAAGTAAGTCAACTGCGAAGAGGTATGTTTCTTTACAGATGGAAACATACCTCTTTTTTGCTGTAATGTTTACGCAAATTCAGCCAAGATGATATTGTATGAATGGAAATGCGGTGCTATACTAAGTTCAGAGCAGAGATGTATTGTTCCACCGACAGGTGGGCGAAAGGAGTTTCGCATGCTGAATATGGACAAGAAACTCGCGAAGCGCGAGGAAGAGGGCAAGATCATCCGTGCGGGCATCGTCGGTGCAGGGCAGATGGGGCGCGGCATGGTCACGCAGATGGCGCTCATGAAGGGGATCATGCCCGCAATTGTCTCGGATATCAAATTTGAAAACGTCATCAACGCCTTCCACTATGCGGGTATCAGCGACGAGGACATCGCTGTCGCAAAGACCCTCGAAGAGGCGAACCGCTATATGGAGCAGGGAAAATACGTCGCGACGGAGAACTCGGATTTTATTTCACAGGCGAACCTCGTCGAGGTCGCGATCGACGTGACAGGCGTGCCGGAGGTCGGCGTTAAGATCGCGATCGACGCGATGAACAATAAGAAGCACGTTGTTATGATGGATGTGGAGACAGATGTTGTCATCGGCAGCTATCTGAAGAAGCTCGGCGACAAGAACGGCGTCATCTACACGGGCTCGGCTGGTGATGAGCCGGGCGCCGTCATGGAGCTCTACTCCTTTGCGCGCGCGATGGGCATGGAGGTCAAGGTCATGGGCAAGGGCAAGAACAACAAGCTCGACTATGACTGCAATCCCGACACCGTACTCGAGGAGGCAACGCGCCGCAAGATGAGCCCGCGCATGCTCACCTCGTTCAAGGACGGTACCAAGACCATGGTCGAGATGACCGCGATGTCGAATGCAACGGGACTTGTCCCTGACGTGATCGGCGGACATGGTCCCTCTGCCTCACCGAAGGATCGCTGCGCTGATCTCAACGAGATCTTTAAGCTGAAAAAGGACGGCGGCATTCTCAGTAAACACGGCGTTGTCGAGTATGTCAACGGCATTGCGCCCGGCGTCTTTGTCACCGTCACCACACAAAATGAGGAAATTGCCTATCAGATGGGCTATCACAGCATGGGTCCCGGCCCACTCTGGACGCTCTATCGCCCGTATCACCTCTGCAACCTAGAGACACCGCTCACCGTTGCGAAGATCGTCATCGACGGCGAGCCGACCATCATTCCCCTCGACGGCCCCGTCAGTGAGTGCATCACCGTTGCCAAACGCGACCTGAAGGCGGGCGAGACCATCGACGGCATTGGCGGCTACACTACCTACGGCTCGATTGCAACTGCACAGGAGACGTACGAGAAGGGCTACGTTGTCTACGCCCTCGTCAACAAGAATGCACGCATGAAGTGTGATGTCAAGAAGGGCACTCTCCTCACCCTCGACATGGTCGACCTCGACACCTCGACGCAGCTCTATCAGGTACGCAAAGAGCAGGACAAGATGTATAACAATGGATATGCATTGAAGTAAGTAAAGCGAAAATACAGGCATCGCTGATAAAATGCTGCCCGTCAGACCGGTGCAGATTTTGCCTGTCCAGGAGATAAAACGGACGCATAGCCAAAGGCTATGCGGAAGATTTGTCGATACAGAGAGGGCAAAAAGATGCACTAAGATGGGGTGCTGAATTTACCAGTGATTCCGATAGATCCAGAAGACCTCCGTTCATGAAAGACGGAGGTCTTCTTTTTTCATATGTGAAATGCACATGGTTTATGATGTTTTATCAGTGACTATCTATCATTTTTTTCGATAAGCGAATTCATTTCTTTCAATTTTACCGTATTCATTATTTATGATATCATAAATGTCATAGAGTATAAATCGTTCTATTTTTTAAAGAAGGAGAGATCGTTATGAGAACCGAACACGATTTCCTCGGCAACATGGAAGTCCCCGATGATGTCTACTATGGCGTGCAGACGATGCGTGCCATCGAGAACTTCTACATCACGGGACAGAAGCTCGACCCCGATTTCATCAAGGCACTCGCTGTGGTGAAAAAGGCGGCTGCACTCGCGAACATGGATACGGGACGTCTCCCGCGTGAGATCGGTGACGTGCTCGTACAGGCGGCAGATGAGATCATTGCGGGCGGTCTCATCGACCAGTTCCCCGTCGACCCGATTCAGGGCGGCGCGGGCACATCCGTCAACATGAACATGAACGAGGTGCTCTGCAACCGTGCGCTCGAACTGCGCGGCGAAGCAAAGGGACGCTATGACATCATCTCGCCGAACAACCACGCCAACATGGCACAGTCGACGAACGACTCGTTCCCCACGGGCATCAAGGTCTGCCTCTCCACGAAGGGTGCGGTCTTCCTCGCCGCGCTTGACCGCCTCGCTGCGGAACTCGAGAAAAAGGCGACGGCATACCGTGCAATTCTAAAGATGGGGCGCACACATCTGCAGGATGCTGTCCCCATCACGCTCGGACAGGAGATGGGTTCCTACGCCTCTGCCGTGCGCCGCTCCATGCGCCGCATCCGCTACGTCCTGCGCCACATCCACACGATCAACATGGGCGGCACCGCCGTCGGTACGGGACTGAACGCCGAGCCGGCATACATCAAGGCGGTTGCCAAACGACTCTCCGAGATCACGGGTGAACAGTACCGCACTTCACAGAACATCATTGATGCGACGAACAACACGGATGCATTCGCCGACTTCTCCTCCGCGCTCAAGAATGCGGCGCTCGTCCTCATCAAGCTTGCGAATGATTTCCGCCTGATGGCATCGGGACCGCGCTGCGGCCTGAACGAACTGCATCTTCCGATGCGGCAGCCGGGTTCCTCCATCATGCCGGGCAAGGTCAACCCCGTCATCGCGGAGGTGCTCGACCAGGCGTGCTATCAGGTTATCGCAGGCGATCTCGCCGTGACGCTCGGTGTAGAGAACGGACAGTTCGAACTGAACGTTATGGAGCCGGTCATGGCGTTCAACATGTTCAACTCGCTCAACTACATCACACGCGCGGTCAATACCTTCGTCGACAAACTCCTCGTCGACCTGAAGCCGAACGTCGAGCAGTGCCAGAAGTGGCTGGACAACAGCGTTGGTATCGTGACTGCACTGCTGCCGCATATTGGGTATGAAAAGTCTGCCGAACTTGCACGTGAGGCATACACGACTGGCAGGCCCATCCGCGAGATCATCCTCGATCAGGGGATTCTCTCGAAGAAGGAACTCGATCACATTCTCTCGCCGCGCCAGATGACACGGCCGGGCATCGCTTAGTAAACTGTATAGTATAGCAAGGGGTGGTAAGTATGTTTTGGATTGAGCTTATCGTTGTTCTCGGAATGCTCCTGATCGGTGCACGCGTCGGCGGCATCTTCCTCGGTATGTCGAGCGGTGTTGCCCTCGCTGTTTTGGTCTTTGGCTTCGGTTGTACCCCCGGCTCGCCGGCCATCGACGTCATCATGATCATCATGACCGTCGTTGTTGCGGCATCCGTACTCCAAGCATCTGGCGGCATGGACTATCTGATCCAAGTGGCGATCAACCTGCTGCGCCGCAACCCGAAGCGGATCAGCTTCTACGCACCGCTTATCAGCTGGCTGTTCACGTTCATGTGCGGCACGGGCAACATCGTTTACGGCATCCTGCCGGTCATTGCTGAGGTGTCGCGTGAGGCGGGCGTTCGTCCCGAGCGTCCAATCTCCGTCTCTGTTGTCGCATCGCAGCAGGCGATCACGGCATGCCCAATCTCTGCGGCGACGGTTGCTCTCCTGGCTCTCTTGGCTCCCGCCAACATCACACTGGTCGACATTCTTGTCGTCTGCGTGCCCGCAACGCTCATCGGAACACTCGCAGCCTCTCTCTATGCATCTCGTGTTGGCAAGGAACTTGCTGAGGATCCTGAGTATCTGGCGCGCGTCGAGGCTGGTGAGGCTGCTCCGATCAACGAAAAGACGGATTTTGAGGAAAAAACATTCGGCGGCAAGGAAAAGAAGGCTGTGTGGCTTTACCTCCTCGCAACGGTCATCGTTATCGCCTTCGGCATCTTCCCCGATCTCCGTCCGACTTACCTCGTCGGTGATAAGATGACGACGTTCTCGATGACGGCAACGATCGAGATGGTCATGATGATCATGGCAGGCGTGATCCTGCTTGCGACAAAGACAGACGTACGCTCCGTCATCGAGCAGTCCGTATTCAAACAGGGGCTCATGGGCGTCTACTGCATATTTGGTCTGACATGGGCGGGCGATACGCTTGTTAAAAACAATCTGCCCTTCTTGAAAGCCGGTGCACAGGACATGGTAATCGCATATCCGTGGGTGTTCGCACTGGTGCTGTTTTTCATGTCCACACTGATCCTCAGTCAGGCGGGAACGCTCGGTGCACTTGCGCCGCTCGGCATCTCCCTCGGCATCTCCGCCCCGGCAATGATCGGTATGTTCCCTGCCGTCAGCGGACTCTTCTTTGTACCAAGCTATGCTACTGTCCTTGCGGGCATTGCGTTCGATCGGACCGGTACAACCAGAATCGGAAAGTTTGTATTCAACCACAGCTTTATGGTACCGGGTCTGATTACCTGCTTCGTCAGCGTCGCCGTTGGCCTTGGGCTTGCAAACGCATGGCTGTAATGATATATTCGACGCTTTTGCGGAGGGTATTGTATGCTGAAAGAAAGCGACTGCATCGGAGAAATGGAGATCCCGGAAGACGTATACTACGGGATCCAGTCGGAACGCGCGCGCAATAATTTTGACATCTCGGGGACAACGATCAATGATCTGCCCGATTTTGTCCAAGCTATTGCAGAGATCAAAAAGGCAGCTGCTCTCGCAAATGCGCGGATTGGGAAGCTTGATTCGCATGTTGCAGATGCCGTTTGCAAGGCGGCGGATGAGATCATCGCGGGAAAGCACGCAGGGATGTTTCCTATCGACGTCTTTCAAGGCGGCGGCTCGACCTCGACGAACATGAACGTCAACGAGGTTATTGCAAAACGGGCGAATGAACTGTTGACCGGACACAAGGGATATGATGCGGTGCATCCGAATACGCATGTCAACTGCGGACAATCGACAAACGATGTCATCCCAACGGCGATCGGCATTACCTGCCATCGTTACGCAAAAAAACTCCGTCCGTCTCTCGCTCTCCTGACCGAAACGCTGCAGAAGAAATCCGAGGAGTTCAAGAACGTCGTTAAGGCCTCGCGGACGTGCCTGCAGGATGCTGTTCCGATTACGCTCGGACAGGAATTTGGCGGATACCACGCATTTGCTGCGCGCCATCTGGCGCTTCTCGACGAGATGCTCGCACAGCCGCTTGAGCTGCCGCTCGGGGCGACGGCCTCCGGCACCGGATTTGGAACATTCGAGGGCTATATGGAGAAGGTGTTCGTCTCGCTGGAGGAGATCACGGAAATCCAAGTCCGACAGAAAGCAAATCTCTTCGACGGTTTGCAGCAGGGCGACGAGTACATCCGTATGTCAGCCTACCTCAAGAGCCTGGCAACCGGACTCGGGAAGATTGCAACAGACCTGCGCATCATGTCGTCCGGTCCGCGCTGCGGTTTTGCCGAGATACGCCTCCCCGCAGTCCAGCCCGGCTCCTCCATCATGCCCGGCAAGGTGAACCCGGTGATGCCGGAGCTCATCAATCAGATCTGCTATCAGATCTGCGGCAATGATATGGCGATCACGATGGCGGTCGAGGGCGGTGAACTGGATCTCAACGTGTGGGAGCCGGTCATCATCAAGAACCTCACAGAGGAATTCCGACTGCTGACAGGCGGCATGCAAAAGTTCGCCGAACTCTGCATCGCGGGGATCGAGGCAGATGAGGAACGCTGCCGTACCTACGCCGAGCAGACGATGGCAAATGCGACAGCTGCGTCCGCGCTGCTTGACTATCCAAAGGGGACAGAGATTGCACAGCGTGCCGTTGCGGAGGGCAAGACGGTCAAAGAGATCGTTCGTGAGATGCAGGTGTTTTCTGAAAGCGAGATTGAAGAACTCTTTGATCCGCTGATGATGGCGGATTGGCGGCGCAGCAGCAAGGTTATGTCCAATAAAAATATGAAGGCAAAGCAGTAGTCCAAACGGAAGAAAGGGGGACTGCTATGCAGGATAAAGTCAATCTGCCAATCACTGGAATTGCGTCTTTTGCAAAGTATCCGATTCATACCGACCTGACAACACTGGATGCAGATATTGCGGTGATTGGCGTGCCATATGATTTGGGGACGGCGTATATGAATGGCTCCAAATTCGGCCCGCGCAGAATTCGTGAGGTCTCCTGTCACTATGGCCGCGGAGATGCCGGATTCTATGATCCTGACTATGATGAACAGCTGCTCGCAGCACCGATTCGCGTAGTCGATTGTGGTGATGTGGATATGGTTCCGACGAATGTGGAAGAATCATTTGCCAATATTGAAGCCGCAATCCGTATGATTTTGGATCGCGGAGCTCTGCCCGCCATCATGGGCGGCGATCATTCGATTACGATTCCGGTGGCGCGTGCGCTCGATCGTTTCAAAGATCTCGTTGTGATTCAGTTCGACGCACACCTCGATTGGACATATGCGGCGGGCGGTCAAAAGTATACGAACGGCAGTCCCATGCGGCGCATGTCGGAGATGGAGCACGTTGGGAAGATGTTCCAGATCGGGATACGAGGGCTTGGCAGCAGCCGAAGATCCGATTTTGAGGATGCCAAAAAGTATGGAAGCACCATCATCACGGCGCGTCAGGCCAATAAGATGTCGCCGGATGAAGTCTTGGCACTCATTCCCGATGGGGCGCAGTACTATGTGACCATTGATATAGACGGATACGACCTATCGATTGCCTCTGGTGTAGGCTCGCCCTCTCCGGGCGGACTGACCTATAATTGGGAAACGGAGGTGCTCGAGGGGATCGCCCGCAAAGGCGAGGTGGTCGCATTCGATATGGTTGAAGTGGCACCGCAGTACGATCCGACGGGTGTCACGCCGCGTGTGGCTGCCATGACGATGCTCGACTTCATGGGGCATATTATGTTGAATCGAAGGTGATTTAATATGCGGGGCAGAAATCGGTTAAAGGCAGAGATGTCCCCTTATTTCCGCTCGCTTTCTTGCAGCGGCTTGTCCACATAAAACAAAAAAGCACCGCTGATGCAGTGCCCCCAAAAGTTAGACTTAACAAGATCTGACTTTTGGGGGTATTGTTATGACAAAATGCAGTACGGGATGTAACCTTAGGATCGTAAGGGAATCCCTTTCAGGACAAGGAGGATACAGAGCCTTATCCAAACGGTGCGAGATTCCGGATGGTTAAATCATACGTTGGATAAAGGCATGGTAAAGGGCACTATTTGGACAATATTAAGGAGTATATTGCCTGCTGCAACGAGCGCCGCATCAAGAAGCTCCTCGGCTGGCTCAGTTCCGCGCAGTATCGCCGCAAATTTCAAGCCGCACAACAAAAAGCGCAGGAAATTGCTTTCCTGCGCTTTCAGGTCTAATGCGAGGATTTATATTCTCTTACTCACCCATGACCACAATCGAGCACTTGCGTGTGCGGGCGCGTGTGCGGTCGAAGTCGACGAAGTAGCAGTAACCCGTGGTGCCGACGGCGAGCTGGCCGTCGGCAACCTCGAAGGTCTCAGATGAGCCAATGAGGGTCGCCTTGAGATGGGCATCACAGTTCCAGAGCGCGGTGCGGTCGCCGCCAGGCAGGTATGCCTCGGCATCCGGCCAGCTCTCGACGGCACGGTAGTGCTCCTCACCCGGGTACTGGTATTGGTTCCAGCCCGTCTGGTTCGGGATCAGATTCTCGAGGACGGCATTCAGATCGTTCTGTAGGAACTCTGTGCCCGTCTCGTCCACATCGTGTACGAACTCCTCAAAGAATACGCCGCAGGTTGTGTGCGGTGAGATGACGGTCACAATGCCCTCTTGGATACCGCTCTCAGCAATGGCGGCACGCAGTTCGGCAGTAATGTTGATAAAGGTGGGGGTACCGCCGTGCGAGGTGAGGGTCATCTTTTTCTTAAATACAGCCATCTGTGTCTCCTCTGCGCCTATGCCGCGCTTTCCTGTGTATTACGAACGGCGGCGGCACGCACGATTGCCTCTGCCATCTCCATAATGCGTGCTGCCGGATCGGGGGCACTGAGAATGCCGCTCGTTGCACCGCTGCCATCCGCTCCAAGGCGCACGACGCGGTAAACATCGTCTGCCGTCGTGATGCCAGAGGCAATCATGATGCCGATTGTGGGATCAATACTGCGGATCTTTGCAACGATCGAGGTTGTGTAGTTGTCGTCTGCGGTCTTGCCCGTACCGATAAGATCGGTCGGCTCGCAGAGCAAAATATCGGGGCGGAACGCGGCAATCGCCGTGCCCTCGGCGAGCGAATCCGCACAGGCAATTGTCTCGATGCCGAGTTCGCGCGCGCGGGCGATTGTCTTGGAGAGCTCCGTCATCGTCATGGGATTTTCTGCATGGTTGAGGAAGGTAGCACGTGCGCCCGCCTCGTAGAGTGCCTCGGGCAGGAGATGCCCCATGCCGCGCCCCGGTTTCAGGCTTTCCATCGCCTGTGCCGTGACAATGATCGCCTCCGTGTTTTCGCGAATGTAGCGGATGTCGGAGAAGGGGCAGGTGAAGTAGATCTTCAGCCCCGTCTCTTTGGCGGCACGGTCAGCAGACTGCGCGAGGGCAAGCGATGCCTTGCCGTAGAGATAGGACTTTGGGTTGACGACAAGAAATGGTGCGAGACTGCTCTTCATAACGGCGACCTCCTATAAAAATATTTACCATTGGTTAAATAAATATTACCACAGGTAAAATGCTCTTGCAAGGTTCTTTTTTGTTGACAAAAGGATAAGTAATCCCCTACTATAACAAAGGTAAAAGAGGAGGAAGACACATTTATGACGAGCAAGAAACAGCCGCTGCACGAGAAGATCCGCGACGCGATGGAGAAACAATTTGCCGATCTTGCGTATTTCTCTCCGATTCCAGGCGAGCGTGAGCTGTGTCAGATGCTCGCTGTGAGCCGGCCGACCGTGCGCAAGGCACTGGAACTCCTCGAGAAGGAAAACAAAATCGTGCGGATGCAGGGGCGCGGCTCGTTCTATACGGGGGAGAAGATCCCCGTGGACTACTCCGAGGCGCCGCAGCGCGGATTCGGGCTTGCGCAGATGTTCTCGGCGGAGGGGCGCGTCACGCGCAGCACCGTTCTGCAGCAGGTGGTGGAGCCTGCGCGCGGAAATCTCGCGGCGATGCTCGGCATCTCTGAGGGGACGCTCGTCTTTCACCTCAAGCGTCTGCGCTATGTGGATGAGCGGATCTATGCTGTCACGGACGACTACATCCCTCTCTCGCTTTGCCCTGAGCTCGTCCACATCGACTTCACGCAGCATGGGCTTTTGCGCACACTGGAGGCACATGATATTCAGCCATACGCAGAGGACAAGACCATTGAGGTAATTCATGCCTCGCCAGAGATCGCACTCTACCTCGAGGTGGCGGAACAGGCACCGATCTTTGTCACGCGTATTCTGACGACGGATTGTGAGGGACGGATCATTCAATATGCCACGTCGAAGGCGGATGCGTTCCGCAGTCGTTTCCGCGTGCGTTCGACAAAATAATAACCATTGGTAAACAAAATAATTGACAAAAGGATTCCTCTGAAATATGATAGGCACAAAATGAACGTGTTTTCAGAAACGGAGGAATCCTTATGTTGGTTGATGGAAAACCCGTACTCGCGGCGGCGAAGGCGGGACGTTACGGCATCGTTGCCCCGGACTTTCTCACGCTGAATGCTGCGCGTGTCTTTGTGCAGACGGCAGACGCGCTGCGGACACCGATTCTCCTCTCGTTTGCACAGGGGCATGCGGGACTGATTTCGCTCGAGGAGGCGGCGCTTGTCGGAAAGTACTGGGCGGAGAAGGTCGCGACGCCGATCGTGCTGCACCTTGACCACGGGCAGGACTTCGACTTCCTGCACCGCGCGATCGAGCTTGGCTTTACCTCCGTCATGTTAGACGCGTCGATGAAGGACATGGACGAGAATATCCGCCTGACGAAGGAGGTCGTCGCCTATGCGCATACGAAGGGTGTCAGTGTCGAGGCGGAGATCGGCCATGTGGGCGGTGCGTCCGAGGGGATTGAGGGCGTAACTTCGGAGAGTGTCTATACGACTGTGGAGGAGGCGGTGACCTTTGCAGAGGCTACCGGGGTGGACTCGCTCGCTGTTTCCATCGGTACCTCGCACGGTGTTTACGCGAGCAATCGGACGCCGGAGCTGAACTTTGAGCGGCTGCGCGAGCTCGCTGCAGCTGTCCCTGTTCCGCTCGTTCTGCACGGCGGCTCCGGCACGGGAGACGAGAATCTGCGGCGTGCCGTGCACGAGGGAATCACGAAGCTGAATGTCTATACAGATTTCCTCGTCGGGGCAATCGAGGAGATCAAGGCGGCGGGGACGGACTCCCTGATCGAGGTGCAGAGGGCCTCAGATGAGGGGATGCGCAGGGTACTCACGCATTACATCAATCTCATTTCAAAAACGGCATAAAAACGGGTCGAAGAAGCTGCCGCACTGCGGCGGCTTCTTTGTATTTCTGAACAAATGATAAGTACGGAAGAAGCGGCGCGGCACATTTACAAAAATTCAAAAAACGATATATTGTAAAAAACATACTTTATATGCTATAATTCAAATCGTTACAAGTTCGCAGTAAATAGGAGGTGATTCCTTGCAGACAGAGGCACTCGTCGGCGCACTCTTCCTGCTCTTTGTGATCCAAGTCATCGGAACGCATCTGCAGGTCAAGGAGTACAAACGCGCCGTACGCGAGCTGCACAAGCGCGGCAACGTCGGCATTGGGTCGCGCAGGAGGAAGATTGGCCCGTCGAATATCGTTGTGATCGCGTGTAATTCGGATGGGGAGATTCTGGAGGGACGCATGATGCAGGGGATGACCATTCTCAGCCGCTTTCGTCCAATCGAGGGCATCGCAGGACGAACGATCTACGAGCTTCGTGACGAGTACACAGCACTGCCCGAGAAGCGGCGTGTGCACTATAAGGGACACATACAGGCTCTCGATGCACTGATCACGCGTCTGGGAGACAAACAGTCGCTGTAAATCTACAAAGAGGACAGCTTGCTGCATAGGAGGAAAACGAATGTATCAATCAGTGAAGATTGTCGCAGGAACAGGCGGCTGGGGCGGCCCTCTCGTGCTTGTTCCAACGGAGATACGAAATAAGATCGTCAGCGTTACGGGCGGCGGCGTTCATCCGCTCGCGGCAAAAATTGCAGAGATGACGGGCTGCACAGCGGTCGATGGGTTCTCGACGGGAGTGCCGGATGAGGAGATCCTGCTCGCTGTCGTGGATTGCGGCGGCACGGCGCGCTGCGGCGTCTATCCCAAGAAGGGGATCCTGACGGCGAATGTCCTGCCCGTCGGCAAGACGGGACCGCTCGCGCAATTCATCACGAAGGAACTCTACGTCTCGGCGGTTGATCTCTCCTGTCTTTCCCTTGCGGACGCGGGCGAGAGCGCAGCTGCAGCAGAGACGGCATCTGCCCATACGCCCAAGACGAAGGCGCAGGCAAAGGCGGAGATCGCCGAAATGGAGAAGGGGCGCGAGAAGAATTTCGTTACGCGCCTCGGCATTGCCATCGGCGGTGTGGTCAACAAGTTCTATGCGGCAGGGCGCGAGACCATTGACATTACGGTCAAGAGCATCCTGCCGTTTATGGCATTTGTGTCTATGATTCTGGGTATCATTTCTGTCTCGGGGCTCGGCAATGTGATTGCGAATACGATCTCGCCGCTTGCGAGCACGCTGCCCGGCATGCTCATCATCTCGCTCATCTGCGCGATTCCATTTATCTCGCCCGTCCTCGGTCCCGGCGCGGTCATTGCGCAGGTCGTCGGTACGCTGCTCGGCGCACAGATCGGGATGGGCAACATCCCGCCGCAGTATGCACTGCCTGCGCTCTTTGCAATCAACGCACAGGTTGGTGCGGACTTCGTTCCCGTCGGGCTCAGTCTCGGCGAGGCAGATCCGGAGACCATCGAGCTCGGCGTACCCGCTGTTCTCTACTCGCGCGTCATCACCGGGCCGCTTGCCGTCTTGATTGCCTACGCAGCAAGCATTGGGCTTTACTAATTGGGAGGGATATAGTATTATGGAACTGATAGCAACAGCGGCAAACGGCTTCATGGATCTCTTCCGTGCGGGCGCGGCAATCTTTACCTCATGGGTCACGGGGATTGTTCCCCTGCTTGTCATCATGATGACGGCGGTCAACTCGCTCATCAAGCTCATCGGAGAGGAGCGCGTCAACGGTGTGGCACAGCGTGCAACGCAGAACATCATTACGCGTTATACCGTCCTCCCCGTTCTTGCCGTGCTCTTTCTCGGCAATCCGATGTGCTACACATTCGGCAACTTTGTCGAACAGAAGTACAAGCCCGCCTACTATGATGCGGCGGTCAGCTTCGTCCATCCTGTGACGGGACTCTTCCCGCACGCGAACGGCGGCGAACTCTTCGTCTATATGGGCATTGCAGCGGGGATTACGACGCTTGGTCTTCCGCTCGGCGATCTTGCCGTACGTTACTTTTTCGTCGGCATTGTCGTCATTCTCTTGCGCGGGATTGTTACGGAGAAGATCTATCTTTATATGAAACGTCGCGAGGCAAAGCAGGCATGAGGGAATCGCCCTCGCTGTTCCGCATCTGGGAGCAGGGCATTTCCATGAGACAGGAGGATGCAGCATGAAATTTTATTGCGAAGTCACGAGCTGGGGCGAGGAGTCGCTTCTCTTCCTCGACGATCCGAACGCCAACTTTATCATCATCTTTAACAACAACGCGCCCGAGGAACTCGTATCGTTCTCCGTGCTGCATACGCCGGCGAACTACAACGAGGATCCTGCCGTCGGCGATACGATGATCATTTGCGACAAGGCGTTCACGATCACAGCGATTGGAGACGAGGCGCTGCATACGCTCCGTGAACTCGGGCACTGCACGCTCTCTTTCCGCGGCGGTACGACACCGGAGCGGCCGGGCTGCATCATGCTGCAGGGCGATGTGCCGTTTACCAAGGACGATATCAAGATGGGGGCGACCATCGAGATCCACTAGGCGAAATCTACGTGAACTGCATAGGGGCTGCCGCAGCAGCGGCAGTCCCTTTTTCAGCGAAGTTATAGAAAATATGTCAAAACCGACGGCAAAAGTTAGAATGTGTTCTGTTAAGCAGAAGAGGTTTTCCAATGAAGAAAATTGTTGACGACGTGCGCCTCATCTTCAAGTGCTGCAGCCTCTACTATCAGGACGGGCTGGGGCAGAAGGAGATCTGCGAGGTGCTCGGCATCTCGCGCCCGACGGTCTCGCGGATGCTCACCATCGGCAAGGAGCGCGGCATCGTCCGCATCGAAATCCAGAATCCGGACAACATCGCCTATGGGAAGATGGAGCGCGAACTGGAGAAGAAGTACCATCTCCAGGAGGTTATCATCGTTCCGTCAAGCCCTATCTCGGACGGACAGTATCCCGTCAGCTCGGAGATCGGCAGTGCGACGCTCGAATATCTCTCCCGCGTCCTGATGGACGGCTATCTCGTCGGCATCACGATGGGGCTTGCGATCCAGAACGTCGTGCGCTCGGATTATTTCATCCGCAGCCCGATTAAGGCGACCTTTGTTCCGCTCGTGGGGGGGTAGCAGAGAGCCGCCTCGACATTCATTCCAACTACCTCGCACAGGAGTTCGCCGACCGCTTTGTCGGCGACTGCATCCAGTTCTTCTCTCCGGCAGTGTTCTCGCGGCGAGAAGTGCTCGAGGGATTCCTTGAGGAAAAGACGATCCGCAATGTGATTCGCCTTTATTCACGCCTCGATCTCGTCCTCATGGGGATCGGGATCCCGTCGACGGAACATTCGACGATCCTTCAGACAGGCTACGTTGATCGTGCCATTCTGGAGGAGTTCACGGCGCGCGGCGCTGTGGGGGACATTGCACTGCGCTATTTCGATGCCAACGGCGATACGACACCGTTCCAAGACTTCAACGAACGCGTGGCGGGCATTCCGCTTGCTGCGCTGAGGAAGATTCCGCGCCGCGTCGGTGTGGCAGGCGGGCGTGCAAAGAAGGATGCCGTGCTGGGAGCGATCCGCGGCGGTTTCATCAATGTGCTGATTACGGATATTGACTGTGCAGAGAACCTTTAGTACAGTTGTATAACATATAATGTAATGCAGATGATTTTTTTGGATTGGTGAGGTGCATATCTGCATGAACGATGAGAAAAATCTTGCGTGGCCGGTCTATCTCGTCCTGCTCAGCTTGATTTCCTTCCAGATTCTCTTTGGGATCAACGGGACTGCGCTGCTCGACCCCGATGAGCCGGTCTATGCGGAGACGGCAAAGGAGATGATCCGCTTTGGTGACTATCTCTCACCGCGTATCTACAACGAGTTCTGGTATGACAAGCCGCCGATCTTCTACTGGCTGGTTGCAGCCTCACTCAAGATCTTCGGGGGCTTCAGCGAACTTGCGGCACGGCTTCCCGCCGCGCTCATGGCGATTGGCTCCGTCCTCATGACCGCGCTTTCGGTCGCGCGGCTCTTTGGCGCACGCACGGGGTTCTGGTCGGGCATGATCATGGGGACAAGCATTATCCTCATGTATATGGGGAAGGCATCCGTCACGGACTCTACGCTGCTCTTCTTTATGACTGCGGCACTCTTTTCCTTTATCCATCGCCAGTACTGGCTGATGTACCTTGCGTGCGGGCTTGCGGTGATGACCAAGGGGCCGATCGGCGTGGTCTTTCCTGCGGGGATTGTGTTCCTCTACCTGCTTGCGACACGTCAGCTCGAGCAGATCTTTCGCATGCACGTCCTGCGCGGTCTCCTGCTCGTCGTTGTCGTCGGCCTGCCGTGGTATCTCTATATGTACGAGATGCACGGCATGGCGTTCATCTACGAGTTCATCGGCTTCCACAACGTCAGCCGCTTCACCGCGCCTCTCCATCCCGTGCGTGCGCATTGGTGGTTCTACCTGCCCGTCGTGATCCTCGGCTTCTTCCCGTGGACGGGGCTGCTCATCCAGTCTGTAAAAAATGCGTTTCGCCGAAGTTTCGGTGAGGAGGCGCGCCTGCTTGCTTTCTTTCAAGTCTGGTGGATCTTCGTTCTCGTCTTTTTCTCTATTGCGCAGACAAAGCAGGTGTCCTATATGCTGCTGCTGACCCCTGCACTCGCAACCATCATCGGGTGGAACCTCGCGCGCATGCTCGAGGACTGGAGGCAGACGCATTTCGCATGGGCGGGCGGCAGTGCGCTCATGTTCCTCGTCCTCGGACTCGGCTGGCTGATGAGTGGGGACAGTCTTGCTCCGCTCGCGGAGGGCGGGCTCTGGCTCGGCGCGCTTACCCTCATCCTCGGAGCGGCAATTGTTTACTGTGTCACGGCATCGCACAATCTGATCCTCGCGGCGTGGCTGCACGTCACTGCGGGCGTGGTGACCATGGTGATCGCCTTCGGCTTTATGGTGCCCGCGATCGAGGGACATTTCAGCGTAAAGCAGATCGCACTCCACTATGCGGCAAATTACCACACGGCGGCCGAGGCGGAGGGGCGTGCGCTCTACATTGACAAGCAGCTGCGTCCCGGGGTCATGCTCTACACGGATATCCCCGGCATCGAGGCGGATACGAACCGTGCGGACTCGCTCAGTACCCTGCGTGCGGATGCACGTCCGAAGTATATCATTATGCGTGACTTCATGTATCAGAAGATGAAGAAGGAGCTCGGCGCCGAGAACTGGCAGCTCGTAGAGGAGCGCGATGGGCTTTGTATCTTTAAGGATGATAAAGAATGAGTGCACCGGTTCTCTATCTTGTTGTTCCATGCTATAACGAGCATGAAGTGCTCCTTGATACTGCGGAGAAATTGGAGCAAAAACTGACGCAGCTGATTGCGGCGGAGAAGGTGTGTGCACGCAGCCGCATCGCCTTTGTCAACGACGGCAGCCGTGACTGCACATGGGAGCTCATCGTACAGTGCACGGAGCGCAGTCCGCTCTTTTCCGGAATCAACCTCGCGCACAACGAGGGGCATCAGAATGCCCTCCTTGCAGGTCTTATGACCGTCCTTCCCCATGTGGATGTGACGATCAGCATGGATGCCGATCTGCAGGACGATATTGACGCAATTGACGCGATGCTTGAAAAGCACGCGGCAAGGGCGAACATTGTCTACGGCGTGCGCGAGAACCGTGCCTCGGATACCTTCCTCAAACGCTTTACGGCGGAGAGCTTCTACCGCGCCATGCGTGCGCTTGGGGCGGACATTGTGTTCAACCATGCGGATTTTCGCCTTATGGATCGGCGTGCACTCACAGCGCTTGCAGAGTACTCGGAGGTCAACCTGTTCCTGCGCGGGATTGTGCCCATGATCGGGCTCACGCACGATATCGTTTACTACACGCGCAAACAGCGTCTTGCGGGCGACTCGAAATATCCGTGGCGGCGCATGGCATCCTTTGCATGGGAGGGGGTGACCTCCCTCTCAGCACGCCCCATCCGTCTTATCTCACAGATGGGGATGTTCATTTCTATGGTAAGCGGACTTATGCTCATCTGGTCGATCATTCGCCACTTTACGGGAGATACCATTGTTGGATGGACAAGTCTCGTTGTCTCGCTCTGGTTCCTCGGCGGACTGATCCTGCTCTCGATCGGTGTGATTGGGGAATATGTCGCAAAGATCTACCTTGAGGTCAAGCGCCGACCACGCTACCTCGTGCAGGATTTTATCGACGGGAACGCGTCAAAGGAAAAATAATTCGGTTCTCAAAAAATTTTTTTGGAGAAAAGAAGGAGAATACTATTTTGTGGAGAATTATTATTTGTGAAAGAGCAGATATGTGATATCTGTCGTATCTTTCATACTCCACATTTTTATTTTTGCTGTGTATTTACAGGAAGCTGAGGCTTCCCCATTAGGAGGGTTATTTATGTCAGTATTTTATCTTGCAGACAAGCATATGGTTGAGGTCTATGGTGATCAGTCTTTGGAACTTGCGTGCTGCGGCAGTGCGCTGAAGGAGATCCGGCCCAATACAGTCGATGCGGCGCAGGAGAAGCATGTTCCCGTAGCAACGTACGATGCGGCGAAGAATGAAGTACATGTAAAGGTCGGCTCTGTCGCACATCCGATGACGGAGGAACACCTCATCGAGTACATTATCCTCGTGACGAAGAAGGGCACCCAGCGTGTCAATCTCACGGCGACGGATGCACCTGAGGTCACGTTCCGCCTCGCGGACGGCGACACCCCGGTGAAGGTACTTGAGTACTGCAATCTGCATGGACTCTGGCAGACAGAGCTCTGAGGCTCGTCTGCATTGCAGGAAGCTGCTGCACATCCGTGCGGCAGCTTTTTTGCACTCGAACCGTCAAAAAAACTATCGCATTTCCAATCTTCTTCCTGTATAATAACTCTCAGTAAGAGAGAAGAAACTTGGGAAACAGGCGGGGGCGATGGTATGCGCTGGGCGCAGGTGAGCGTTGTGACGACGCATGAGGGTGCGGATCTCATCGGGAATATCCTGATGGAGCTCGGTGCTGCGGGAACGGAGATTGACGATCCGTCCCTCGTCAACGAGTACATTGATGCGGGACTCTGGGACTATACCGACCTTCCGCGTGCAGAGGATACGGATACGGTGACTGTGCGCGCCTATCTGCCCGAGGACGAGCGCCTGGAGGGAAGCCTCCTGACGCTCACCGCGCGTGTCGAGGGACTGCGCCGCGCCGATGCACGGATCGGGGCGGGGACGATCTCTCATACATTCGTTGCCGACGAGGACTGGGCAGAAACATGGAAGGCGTATATCCACACGGAGAAGATCGGGCAGCGCATCGTTGTCCGTCCGACGTGGGAGGAGTATACACCTGCAGAGGATGAGATCGTCATCGACCTCGACCCGGGTGCTGCCTTCGGTACGGGCGCGCATGCAACGACGGCGATGTGCCTGCGCTGGCTTGAGCGCCTCGTATCTCCGCAGATGCGCGTTTACGATGTGGGCTGCGGGTCCGGGATTCTCGCGATTGCCGCGTCTAAACTCGGAGCGGGTGAAATCATCGCGATGGACTATGATCCCGTCGCGGTCACGGTGGCGGATGAAAATATCCGGGCGAACAACGTCGGAAATGTCACTGCCATCCAGAGCGACCTGCTTGCTGTATGTGAGGGAGCAGAGCCTGCCGAACTAATCACCGCAAACATCATTGCGGATATCATCATCCGTCTCTTTGATCAGCTGGATGCGCACCTCGCACCGGGGGGCGTGCTGCTTGCCTCTGGCATCATCGACGACCGCATCGCCGACGTCGAACGTGCTGCAGCGGAGCATGGCTATACGGTGCTCGACATGACCTGTGAAAAGGAGTGGGCGGCGATGATCATCCGCCGCAGCGCAGATCTGGAGCACTGATGAGAAGGCTGTTCTATGCGGGGAAACTCGCGGAGGAAATCCGGATCACGGGCGGCGATGCGCGCCATCTTGCACGCGTTATGCGGGCAGAGATCGGGGACGAGATCATCGTTGCCGATACGGATGCGCAGGCGGCGCGGATGAAAATTGCGGCCATTACGCGCGATGATGTACATCTCCGTCTTGTGGAATATCTTGCACAGGAGGAAGGGACCTCCATTGAGGTCATTCTCGTTCAAGCCATTCTCAAGGGGGAGAAGATGGACTTCGTCGCGCAGAAGGCGGTGGAACTCGGCGCGGCAGCGCTTTATCCGGTCATGACGGAGCACGTCGTCGTGCGTTATGATGCAAAGAAGGCGGCGGCGAAGGCCGCGCGCTGGCAGAAGATCGCAGATGAGGCGGCAAAGCAATGCGGGCGGCAGGCACTCATGCACGTTGCGGATATTGCATCGCTCTCCGTACTTCTGCAGAGTGCAGAGATCTTTAGCGCATCCAATACAGCAATCGTATTCTGCTACGAAGGAGAACGGGAGCAGTCCCTGCGTACTCACCTGCGTGGGCTCGACGTGCGGCGTGTGGTCCTGATCGTTGGTGCAGAGGGCGGCTTCTCACCGACAGAGGCAGAGGCCGTCACGGCGGCGGGTGCACAGCCCGTCTCGCTTGGACGATTGATTCTGCGTGCAGAGACGGCGGCGCTTGCGGCGCTTGCCGTAACACAATATGAATTGGGCAACTTTGATCTTTAGAAAGGAAAATATATGAGGAATAGATATACAGCACTTTTCGCGGCGGTTTTTGCACTCAGCATGATTACGGGCTGCGGCGGAAGTGAGAGCGCTGATAAGGGCACAACAGCAAGTGCACAGCCCTCTGCAGAACAGAGCAAGGGAAGCGGCCTGCGCGGTGAGGCAGCACCGACGTTCAAGCTCAAGGATCTTGCGGGCGCGGATGTCGCTGTCGAGGCGAAGGGAAAGCCCTATATTATCAATTTCTGGGCGACGTGGTGCCCGCCATGTCAGGCGGAGATCCCCGATCTTGCCGCATTCCACGCTGCACATAAGGATACGGTGGACTTCTATGCGGTCAACCTGCAGGAGGATGCCCAGCCGGTGCAGAAGTTCATGGCGGAGCGCAAGGTGGAGCTCCCCGTCGTGCTCGACACGCAGGGAGCGGCGGCAAATCTCTACGGCGTGCGTGCGATTCCGACGACTGTTGTCGTTGATAGGGACGGGAAGATCGCCTATCGCAAGACCGGCGGTGTTACCAAAGAGGAACTCGAAGATGTTATCAGTAAGCTCTAAGCCCGCGATGCAGGGAGGGCGATTCCGATGGAACTGACCCTTCTCGGCGGAGCCTTCCTTGCAGGATTTCTCTCCTTCATTTCCCCCTGTGTTCTGCCGCTTCTGCCCACGTTCTCGCTGATTCTCGCGAAGAACAGTCAGCAGGACGGCGGGGAAGCGCGGCGGCTTTACGCGAATACCAGCGCATTTCTCGCGGGCTTTACTCTCGTTTTTGTCCTGCTTGGCGCAACGGCATCGCTGATCGGCTCGTGGCTCTTTGCCTATCAGGATATCCTGCGGCAGGGGGCAGCTGTCCTCATCATTGTTATGGGGCTCTTCATGACAGGGTGGATCAAGATTCCGCTGCTTCTGCGTGAGTATCGCCCGTTTCAGCGGCGCGGCTTCGGCGGAATCGGGGGCGCGTTCCTCCTCGGCTGCGGCTTTACGCTCGGCTGGACGCCGTGCACAGGTCCCATGCTTGCGACCATTCTCCTCTATGCAGGGGATACGGCGACCGTTGGGGCAGGGGCGTTTCTACTCCTCGTCTACAGCCTCGGCTTTGCCGTGCCGTTCTTTTTGCTCGCCGTCATCTGGCGGCGGCACATCATGAAGCTGCGCGCATTCTATCAATATCTGCCGCGCATCCAACAGGGCGCAGGGGTTGTGCTCGTCCTCCTCGGCATTCTGCTCTGGTCGGACTCACTGACCTATCTCGTGCGTATCCTGTCATGAATATTTTCGCATAACAAAACCCGTGACATCTGTGTCGTTTGGCACTGTGTCATGGGTTTTTGCATGTCGTTTTGACGCTTGTCATTGAATTATAATGGAGTGAATGATATGATAGGGGACAAAGGAGATCTGATATCATGCAGCAAAAAAATTACTTCACCGTACAGGAGCTTGTCTTCACCGCGCTCATGACGGCGCTTGTCTTTGTTGCGACCTATCTGCCGCATATCCCGATTCCCCTCGGTTACGCGCATCTCGGAGATGCAGTGATCTTCCTGCTTGCGCTCCTCACACCGCGCCGCAGTGCGCTCTTCGCCGCCTGCATCGGCTCGGCGCTCGCTGACCTCCTCGGAGGTTTCGCGCTCTGGATCGTGCCGACACTCATCATCAAATTTGTGATGGCGGAGATCGTCTGCCGCATCGGACGGCGGGGGGCTGTGCTTGCACCCCGGATAAGCATCATCGCAGCGCTTTTCCTCTCGAGCCTCTGGATGGCGGCGGCGTATACCCTTGCGGGAGCCGTGCTCTATGCGAGCCTGCCCGCCGCACTCACCTCTTCTCCCGGACTTTTGATGGAGGGGTTGGTCAACAGTGTTGTCGCATTTTTGCTTTTGCCCGTACTGTGGGAGCGGTTTCCGAGATTTTAGGGCATATTCATAAAGGAGAATGACGTGGATTCGTATGATATCAGCGTTTGCGTTCTGATCTATCGGTCGGATTATGAAAAGTTATTTATAACGTTGACATCTATCATCCGACAAAAAGGTTGCCGTTATGAAATTGTGCTTGCGGATGACGGTTCTGAGGATTTTCATCAGCAGGAAATCGAGCAATGGATGCACGAGCACCATTTTTCGGATTATACGATTGTGCGCAGTTCCGTAAATCGGGGAATCGTTCATAACGAGATGAATGCTCTGCGTGCCGCACAGGGGAAGTACATCAAGTGTATATCTCCCGGAGACTATTTATACAATGAGCAGGTCTTAGCAGAGATGATTCGTTTCATGGAGCGGGAAGATTATCGAATTGCCTTTGGGAGAGCCTGCTATTATAAACAGGGGAAGAGTGGATATGAGATATTGAATACAACAAATCCACTTGATTTTCGGCCCTATTATAACAACGATATTTGTGCTATCAAAGAAGCCTATCTTCTCTATGGAGATTTTGCCTGCGGTGCTGCCTTTATTGCTGAGCGGGAACTTCTTACATTATACATCGAAGCTGTTTTGGATATCATCGTCTATGGAGAGGACGCCGTATATTCCATGATGATTGCCGATGACATTCAGCTTGGTTTTTGGGATAAGAATCTTATATGGTACGAATATGGCACCGGAGTGTCAACGGGGACAAAGGAATGGCGAGCACGTATTGGGCAGGATAATGCTATATGTTTGGCTATTGTTGAGGAAAAATATCCGGAACTCCGTGTTGAGAAAGATCGGCTATGCCATGTATATGGAGTTAATAATTTCAATGAAGTACGAAACGAATATGCAAGAAATGTTGTTGCAATACAGATGCAGCAAGAAGGTGGCTATCTTAAAGATGTTGATCCCCATACGTTAGAAAAGTTGGGAGGAAAGAAGGCTGTGTTTGTTTAAGTCTGCACATAACAGAAGTAAGTGATCTTTCAGCAGTAGGGGAATACGAATTTTGTAAGTTGATTCCTAATACCATACCAGGAGAAGGCTTCGCGGATGTATTGAAGAATCTCGATAGCTGACTTTATTAAAATGGAGGTGCTGGACAGCACCTCCATTTTAATGAGAATTTCTATTGATTATTGACTGGTAACATATGTTACGTCTATGGAGAGGGCTCTTTGCTATAATCAACGCAACAAATGTGTGTTATTGCAAAGGAGAGTTTCTCATGGATGCTAAAATGTTTTGTTATCAGTGTCAGGAGACAGCCGGCGGGAAGGGCTGCACGGTGCAGGGAGTCTGCGGAAAGAAGCCGGATGTCGCGGAGATGCAGGATCTGCTTGTCTACGTGACGAAGGGACTCGGCGCGGTGACGACGGCACTGCGCGCAGCGGGCAAGAAGGTTGCCATTGAGGTGAACCATCGCGTGACGATGAACCTCTTCATTACGATCACGAATGCGAACTTCGATCGCGAGGCAATCATGGACGTGATCGAGGAGACGCTTGCGCTGAAGGCGGATCTGCTCGCGCAGGCTGCAGATGCGTCGAAGCTGCCCGAGGCGGCGCACTGGACGGCTCCGCGTGCAGAGTTCGAGGCGAAGGCCAAGACGGTCGGCGTGCTCGCAACGGAGAACGAGGATGTCCGCAGTCTGCGCGAGCTGACGACGTACGGCCTGAAGGGGCTGTCCGCCTACGTCGAGCACGCGAATGCGCTTGGATACGAGAACGAGGAGATCGACGCGTTCATGCAGCACGCACTGGCACAGCTGCTCGACGACTCTCTCGACGGCAATGCGCTGACGGCGCTGGTGCTCGAGACGGGCAAGTGGGGCGTTGCGGGCATGGCTCTGCTCGACGGTGCGAACACGGGCACCTACGGTCATCCCGAGATCTCAAAGGTGAAGCTCGGTGTCCGCAATCGTCCCGGCATCCTCATTTCGGGGCATGATCTCAAGGATCTTGAGCGTCTCTTGGAGCAGACGAAGGGCACGGGCGTCGATGTTTATACGCACGGCGAGATGATCCCCGCGCACTACTACCCCGCATTCAAGAAGTACGATAACCTCGTGGGCAACTACGGCAATGCGTGGTGGCTGCAGAAAGAGGAGTTTGAGAAGTTCAACGGCGCGATCCTCATGACGACGAACTGCGTTGTTCCGCCGAAGGACAGCTATAAGGATCGTCTCTTTACGACGGCTGCGGTTGGCGTGCCGGGCTGCACGCACATCCCGCTCGTGAACGGTGAGAAGGACTTTACGCCTGTAATCGAGTGTGCGAAGAAGTGCGCGCCCCCGACGGAGCTGGAGACGGGCGAGATCGTCGGCGGCTTCGCGCATGAGCAGGTCTTTGCTGTCGCGGACAAGGTCGTCGAGGCGGTGAAGAGCGGTGCGATCAAGAAGTTCGTCGTCATGGCAGGCTGCGACGGCCGTATGAAGTCGCGTGAGTACTACAGTGAGTTCGCCGAGGCTCTGCCGCATGACACGGTCATCCTCACGGCGGGCTGCGCAAAGTACAAGTATATCAAGAAGGATCTCGGCGACATCGGCGGCATCCCGCGTGTGCTCGATGCGGGCCAGTGCAACGATTCTTACTCGCTCGCGCTGATCGCGCTGAAGCTGAAGGAAGTGTTCGGCCTGGATGATGTGAACAAGCTCCCGATTGCGTACAACATTGCGTGGTACGAGCAGAAGGCGGTCATCGTTCTCCTCGCACTGCTCCATCTCGGCGTGAAGAACATCCACCTCGGACCCACGCTCCCCGCGTTCCTCTCCCCGAACGTCGCAAAGGTGCTCGTTGAGACCTTCGGCATCGGCGGCATTACGAATGTTGAGGACGATATGGCAATGTTCGGCATTGAGGTGAATGTGCCCGAAGCCACTGCTGTGTAAAAGAAGATACATTCATAGATAAGCAAACGGGACTTCCGTACGAAATAAAATGATATTTCGTACGGAAGTCCCGTTGTTTCTATGTCGATTTATTGACGAAGGTGCTGTAGATAGTGTGTGCCTGCTGCATGAAAATTACTGTAATGATGTGCGATCGCTGCGTCAGACAACATATTGGGGCGGCGTTGCATCTTGCTCGTACGGATGGTATGATTTATGAAATAAAGGGGGAATATCATGCGGATGGAGAGAATCGACCGAGAAATTGTTCGCGGGCTTCATATTCTTTGGAAGGATCTGCATACCTTTCACCAAGCGGCACAATTTTTAATTATTGGGGCAGCGGGAACCTTGTTTCTATGTATATGGAACTTTTATATTGCTGCTGTGATGGGGATTAGCACGATTATCGTATATTTTCTCGCAAAGAAATGGCGTGGATGGCAGAATACACTCTTATGGATGGGATTCCCAGTGTTCGTATTTGTTATATGCACATATGTTCTTGTTGTAGGTTTTTCTCTTTATCTTGATTTTCCACCTAATGGTGCAGAAAATTATGGGCGGATTCGCCACAGTTTTTTTCCGAAGGAGATTCCTGCAACTGCTTATGATGTGCAGGTTTGGAGCAGTGTTGGATTTGGGCAGGGGACAGGGGAAGCATATCTTTCCTTTCGCGATACAAAGGAAAATATTCTCAAGTATGCGGAGTTCGCACAGCACCAAAAGGATGCGTACGCAAAATATGATCGTGACATTGGTATGCCTGATATTCCGCAGATTATTGTTGATGAGACGTCTGAGAATCCAAGGTTTGCTGTACTCCCCTTTTGGGAGCGTCTGATTCTTGACTATACACCGCATCCTGTGGAGCGAAAGGCTTTGGGTGGGGAATTTACATTTTATATTTGGGATGTTGAAGATCGTTGGAATCATCCGAAGGCGAAGGTAATTGCCGTCTCTGATGATGGTACACATATCATTTTCTATGCTCTGGGCGAATAAAAGACTGGGGGCATTACAGACGCACAAGACGCCTGTAATGCCCCTTTTTCAGCTGATCTGAGAGATTTTTCCTCTGTTTTTGAAGATTATATCCTATGAAAAGTTGGCTGTTGTACGAAGACTATTTTATCCTCGTGCAGCTGTTCCTTATATATCCCAATGCAGCTGCTCGGGATTCGGCGTGGCGCGGTCGATCTCACGCAGGATCCAAGGCGCATTCTCATGCATTGCAGCAAAGGCATCCGCAAGTGGCTGCTCATATGCGGGCGAAATCTCCATTGCGTGAATCGCCATGTGCATATAGTCCTTTGCGATGAGAACGACACCGCGCTCTGCGGCGAGATGCGCCTTGAAGCGGTACCCGTAATAGAGATAGGAGTTATGCGGGACAGCGTCTTCGAGCCCCTCGAAGGCGGCAATGCGCTCATCTGCCTCCGCCTCCGCTTCCTCGGTCATGCGCAGCTTGTGCATGAGATTCCAGCGATCTGCCCAGAGCTCGCCGCGCAGGATGTACTTGTAGAGGAAGTCTGTGGACTCGGCGCATTCGATTGCGAGATTGATATGCTCAAGCGCGGCTTCCTGCGATTCCTTTTCCGCAGCTTCGAGCGCACTCAGCCCCTGCATGGCATAGACCTTTTCCTCCACATCCTGTGAAAGCTCCTCGTTCGGCTCTGCATCGATGACACTCTGAAAAAGTGTGAGAGCATCGCTGCGATATTCCTCCTCCTGAGCGAGGAAGTGGGCGAGGCGTGCGCGTGCGTGCCAGTCCTGCACGCCTCCTGCAAAGAGATCGTGAGGCGGAGCTGCCGCGCCGAGGCGATCCAAAACAACGTGAATGAGTTCGTGAAAGCGTTCTTCTGTCATAATTCTATCACCTGTTTCATACGGTCTAGGAGGGGGAGATCGTGCGTGATGACAATGAGGGTGCCGCCGCGTGCATCAAGCTCCTCCAGAACGGCGGCAATCAATCGCTCCCCGCGTACGGCATCCAGCCCTGCCGTCGGCTCATCAAGCAGGAGGATTGGCGCGTCTGAAGCAAGAGCAAGGGCAGTGAGCAGACGGCTGCGCTGTCCGCCCGAGAGACGTGCGGCATTTGCACCGAGCGGCTCGTCAAGCCCTGCGGGGAGCGCCCGCACAACATCGGCGAGCTGTGCCGTCTCAAGTGCCTGCCACATCCTCTGCTCGTCCATATGCGCATGCAGACGCAGAAAGTTGTCGCGCGTCGATGTGCTGAAGAGATAACTCCCCTGCAGCGAGGCACCGAATAGGGTGCGGGCTTCTTCAGGAGAAAGTTCCGTATGTGGAACGCCGCAATAGCGAATGTCGCCGCCATCGGGTTCCCAAAGGCGCAGCAGGAGGCTTGCAAGTGTAGTCTTGCCCGCACCGCTCTCACCAATGAGTGCCGTATGCTCGCCGCGTCGAATCGTGAACGACAGCTTGTTCACAATGGGAACGGAGGCATGGTAGCCAAAGCTGAGACTATTTGCTGCGATCAGAGGGGCGTTCTCCCTGTATGCGGGAGCGGATGGCAGTGCGCCTGTTGCGGCACTTTCCGTTCTTGCCGGCAGGATCGTCTCTGCCGCGCGCACGGCTTCCACCGTGCCGAGGCTCGCGGCAGGCAGGGGACGGTACTCGCTGAGTACGGCTTCGAGGACGAGCACCCAGACGGCGTACTGCACGCCCGTCAGAGCACCGTCTGCAACGTGCGGCAGCAGGAGGATAATCATAGTGACCCAGACCGTGACCCGCAGGACATCGAGCAGGGTGAAGAGACGCTCGCGTTTCGTGCGTTTGTCATTCTGGCTGCGCTGAAAATCCTCCGCTGCCCGATCGAGCTGTCTCTGTGCCCGTGAGAGCGTACCTGCTGCCGCGAGCTCAGCACGTCCGTCGAGGCGGTCGAGTAAAATTTCCCGATAGGCGGTGCTCTCTGTGCGCAGATCTGTTTCGCGCAGAAGGTGGGGGAGTGCAAGATGCAGGAGATAGAGAAATGTGATGAGGAGTGCACCCCACGGACTGAGCGGCAGGAGTGCCGCGCAGGTCACAGCAGTTAGCATCCCCGCAATCAGGGGCTGCGGAACGGTGCGCAGGTAGAAGTCGCGCAGGATATCGCAGCCTGTGAGGAGATCGTGCAGAAACGCGCCTTCGCGGACATTTCCCTCCCGCAAGGGGATTGCTGCAGCAGAGCGGCGATAGGTCGCCTGCTGCAAGTCCTCGTAACAGGCGAATGCAAGGCGATGGGAGAGCAGACGGTCGAGGTAGCGAAAGACAGCACGACCAATGCCGCATGCGCGCACCAATGTGATTGCGAGCGCGAGTGCAGACAGTGGCGGCTGCAGCGCCGCGCTTGCAATGATCCACGCAGCTGTACCGATGAGCGCGATGCCCGAGGCGGCCGCGAGAACACCCGCAAGGAGTGCGGGCAATGCCTTTGACGGTGCTGCGATTGCGAGCAGACGAACAAGTGCGGTCATGCGTGCTCACCTCCTAATGTGATGACATGATCTGCCCATGTGATAAGGGCGGGACGGTGCGATGTCAGAATCAGCGTGCGGTGATGGGCAAAGCGCGTCAGTGCATGAATGATTACGGCTTCTGTCTCTTCGTCCAGTCCCGCTGTCACCTCGTCGAGGAGGACAATGGGGCGGTTCTGGAAAAACGCGCGTGCAAGCCCGAGACGGTGGCGCTGTCCGGCAGAAAGGGGATGTCCGCCCTGTCCAAGAGGTGTCCGAAGTCCCTCGGGCAGGGCGCACACGAAGTCTCCGAGTGCAGCCGCTTCGAGTGCCTCGATGACGGCTTCGTCCGAAGCGTTGCCGAGCCAAAGACTGACGTTCTCGGAAAGGCTTGCCGTAAAGATATGCGGCTCCTGCGGCACATATGTGATGAGATTTGTGCGTGTATTTTCCGAAAGATGCGTGAGGTCAAATACGTTCGCAGTCCCCGCTCCGTCCGCGAGCAGAATCTTTCCCTCAGTCGGCGCAATTTGCCCAGTGAGGAGGAGCAGCAGCGTGGATTTGCCGATGCCGCTCGCGCCCGCGAGTACGGTGGCTTTGCCCGCAGGGAAGGAGAGGGTCAGATCGGTGAGCACCTCTTCTGCAGTCAGCGGATAGCGGTAGGAAAGTTGTTCCGTACGTACGGCGGGCGGTGACAGGATCTGACTGCGCGGCCCGTCCATGGGGGAGGAGAGATTCAGATAGGGGGTGAGTGCCGTCTCTGCCGTCTTTGCATCCATCGCCGCGTGAAAAGCGATTCCGCCCTCGCGCAGAGGCTGATAGAAGAGCGGAGCGAGAATGAGCACGAAGAACGCCGTTTGAAACTCCATCATGCCGTCCAAGAGACGCAGACCGATGGAAACGGCAATCAGTGCAATCGAGAGTGTTGTAATCAGCTCGAGGGCGAACGCGGAGACGAAGGCAAGGCGCAGGACGGAGAGGGACGCCTCAGCAAAGGCATGGCTCATTTGCGCGAGATGTGCACCCTCGGCATCCGTGCGGCGAAAGATCTTGAGTGTCATTGCCGCGCGCACGAGTTCGCCGAATCCGTCCGTGAGTGCCTGCATCTTGTCCCACTGCCGCTCGCTCGCGCGGCGCGTCGCCCTGCCGATGAGAAAGAGAAGGAACGGCGCAATCGGCAGCGTTACGAGGAAGAGCAGGGCGGATAGGGGATCAGCAAACACCGTTACGATGAGAATCAGCGGGATCAGCACAGCACCCGAGATCATCGTCGGCACTACCGTGTGGAAGAAGGGATCGAGCGCATCCGTGCGTTCGAGTGTGAGCGTCAGTGCGCCCGCGGAGCTGCGCCCGGAGAGGAGCATTGCCTTGTGCAGAGCGGTGCGTGCGGAGAGCCGCAGCAGATGGGAGAGCTGCGACTCGATGCGACCTTTCGGCAGACGCAGGAACGCCATCGAGAGAACGCACAAAAACAGCATCAGAAGATCTGATGCTGTTTTTGCAAGTCCGCCGTGCTCCATGAATACCACATTCACAATAACGGCAGTCTCCCATGCCGCTGTGATGACGAGTCCTCCGTGGAGGAGTTCGATCGCCGTGCGCATGAGAAGCGTATTCCGTTCAGTATGCAGTGCAGAGAGTAGAAAGGACTTCTTTTTTTTCATTGTGATTAGTATGCCTGATGTCCTGCATCATGCGGAGAGATTCGCTTGCGGAAGATATAGTATGTCCAGATCTGATAGCCGAGGACAATCGGAACGAGAACGACCGCTGCAATTGTCATGATGGAGAGCGTGTACTCTGTCGAGGACGCATTGTAGATCGTGAGACTCCATCCCGTGTTCAGACTCGAGACCATGAGACGCGGAAAGAGTCCCGCGAAGAAGCCGACCGTCGTGCCTGCAATAGCGAGCCCGCCGAGGATGAACGCAGGCTTATGTGCCTTCGCGTAGAGTGCGCCGATGGCGGCGACAAATGCCGCAGCGGAGAGGACAAGTGCGCCGGCTGCGAGCGGGCTGCTGTAAAGGTCGGTCTCCGTATATGTGAGCACCATGCAGAGTACGTAGAGAAGTGCTGCGGCAATGCCGAATTTCAGCCCATAGCTGCGTGCACGCTCAAGCAGATAGCGATCTGTGAGGCGCAGATTCAGGAATGTCGCTCCGTGGAATGCAAAGACCGCGAAGAACGTCACGCCGCCGACGACCGTGTACGGAGTCAGAAGATCGAGGAAGGTGCCCTGATAGACCATGTTGCCGCCGATGGGCAGACCTGCGATGAGGTTTGTGACAACCACGCCCCAGAGGAACGCGGGGAGGATGCTGCCGAATGCAATCGCATACGACCACATGCGCTGCCATTTCTCATCGGTGCGCTGATGGCGGAACTCGAACGCGACCGCACGCAGGATGAGCGCGACGAGCATGAGGAAGAGCGCGATGTAGAACGTGCTGAAGAGTGTGGCGTAGACGTGCGGGAACGCCGCGAACATCGCGCCGCCCGCTGTAATCATCCAGACCTCGTTGCCGTCCCAGACCGGACCGATGGAGCGAACGATCTGAGAGCGATCGCTCTCCTTGTCCGAGAGGAGTGTGAGCAGTGTGCCGACACCGTAGTCGAATCCCTCGAGGAAGAAGAATCCTGTGAAGAGAACTACGATGAGCACAAACCAGAGAATATTGTAGTCCATGCTTACTTTCCTCCTTCGATGGCAGGTGTGATCTGCGTGCGGCGGATGAAGCGGAAGGCTATGTAGAGTGCCGTGATGATGAGCAGCAGATAGAGCACGGTGAAGCCGATCATTGTAAACATGATCTCTCCTGCGCTGAGGTTCGGCGACACGCCGTCAATGGTTTTCTGCAGCCCCATGACAAGCCACGGCTGACGACCCATCTCCGCAACGATCCAGCCGCAGGAATTCGCAATAAAAGGAACGATGACAAGCCACGGGAGCGCATAGAGCAGCTTCTTTGCCGAGAACAGCTTGTCCTTTTTTGCCAGGTAGAATACGACAAGCGAGACAAGTACCATGAAGAATCCGGCGCCGACCATCGCACGGAAGGAGTAGAAGAGCATCGTTACGTGCGGACGGTAGTCGCCCGGGCCGAACTTCTCGACCGCTTCCTTCTGGAGGTCGTTGATGCCGCGCACCTCGCCCTTGATGTTGTCATGCACCATGATGGTGAACATATAGGGAATCGTGATCTCAAAGTCGTTATGCCCCTTCTCCATGTTTGGATAGGCGAGCACGGCGAACGGGGCGGGATCCTCCGTCTCCCAGAGCGCCTCCATTGCCGCAAGCTTCATCGGACTTGCCTGTGCAAGGTACTGCGTGTGGAAATGTCCGCTCATGATGACGCCGATGACGCCGACGATGGTGTAGATTGCACCCGCCTTGATCGCCTGTGTAAAGGCGTAGCGCGACTCCTCGTCGTGGAGCAGCTTCCATGCCGAGACCGCCATGATGACGAAGCCTGCCGTTGTGATGCCCGCGAAGAGCGTGTGCGACTGCTCACCGAGGATATAGTGGTTCGTGATGAGTTCAAAGAAGTTTGCCATCTCTGCGCGTCCGTTGGCGATCGTGTAGCCGACGGGGTGCTGCATGAAGGAGTTGGCAACGAGAATCCAGAATGCCGACAGGTTGCTGCCGATCGCGACGAGCCAGATACACGCGCAGTGTGCCTTTTCGGACAGCTTGTCCCAGCCGAACATCCAGATGCCGAGGAACGTCGACTCGAGGAAGAACGCCGTAAGTGCTTCGAGTGCGAGCGGTGCACCGAAGATATCACCCATGAAGCGAGCGTACTCCGACCAGTTCATGCCGAACTGGAATTCCTGCACCAGACCGGTAGCGACACCCATCGCAAAGTTGATGAGAAAGAGCGTGCCGAAGAAATGCAGCAGCTTTCGGCAGGTCTTCTTCCATTCCGGTCTCTTCGTCTTCACGTAGCACGTCTCGAGCAGGGCGACGAAGATCGCCATGCCGAGGGTGACGGGGACGAAGAGAAAGTGATAGATGGTGGTGATTGCAAACTGCCATCGTGACAGCAGCACTTCTTCCATTTCCAAACCCCTCCTAAAAATAAAACCTGTGATAATATCACCGCCCTTTGTCACACGGATTGCGACAAAAGCCCTTGATTCGGTGAATTATATCATAGGTTAAAATGAAATACAAGTTAGATGAATATTTTTACTTATATAGGAATAGATATTTGTTGCTTTCATTCCCGAAGCGCGTTCACAACAAGCAGAACAAGGAAGAAAATAAGGGCACCTCCCACAAATTGATAGGGGAGCGCTGCAACGCCGAGGAAACTGAATACTCCTGCTGCAGTGGGCGAGAAGAGGAGGAGAAAGAGAATGCCGAGCCAGAGGTTCTGCTTTGCACGTGCGCGTGCAGCGTTGCTCGTATCCCAGAGGTCGACGAGACTCGGAAGCCCCTCAGCGGCAAGCGTGATGTCGGGAGTGAAATTCGTAGAGCGTCCCTGATTGCGCAGCGCTTGTGCTTCGAAGTAGGCGGCATCCTCGGGCGACATCAGCGGTTCGGTTTCCTGCGGCACTTCTTCTGCGTCCGGTCCGCGCAGAAGCTCCTCGTGCAGCGGATCGTGCGGTGTCTCGTCCGACTCGACTGCGGGCTGCTTCTCGTAGGAGGATGGGCAGCCGATGCTGATGTCTGCTGCACGCATAGCGGCTTGATCTGCCATCGGGTCGCCGACCATCGCGACAACGGAGCCGTGTGATTGGAGCAGTCGGATCTCACGCGCCTTATCTGCGCTTGTGAGATCGGAGCGCACCTCGGCGATGCGGAGCTCCTTGCCCGTCGCGTTCGCGAGACGCTTTGTCTCGCCTGTGAGGAGGATGAGGGATAGCCCGCGCTCCTTGAGGGCCTGCAGTGCACGTCTGACCTCAGCATGTATATCGTCGCGGACGGCGATAATGCCGCGTGCGTACTTGCTCGAGCTGACAAAGAGCGGCGTCTGTCCGCTCGTGGCGAGCTGGTCGGCACGCGTGAGGAGCGCAGCACTGATCTCAATGTTTTCCTCCTGCAGCCATTCCTTCTTTCCAACACGTACGGGCGTACGCGCGATCAGTGCTTCGACTCCGAAGCTCTCCGTCTCATGTGCGGCAGAGTGACGCTGCAGATGCAGACCGCGCTGAACGGCGGTATCGTAGAGCGCGTGCGCATAGGGATGCGTCGCTTCGCGTTCGGCACTGGCGGCGAGTGCGAGCAGCGAGCCCTGCGTCATGCCTTCGGGCACAAGTGCGGAGATGAATACACTGCCCTCTGTGAGCGTGCCGTTGCGGTTGAATGCAATCGTGTCAACGTGCAGCAGTTCGGTCAGTGCGCTCGTGCGGCTGCATGTTACCCCGCAGCCATGCAGACGGCGTTTGATGCGCAGCGCAATGAACCTGCGTGAGACGAAAAATGGCAGCGGTGACGCGGCGAGGAAGACACCGAGAAAGATTTCGGATGCCGTTTCGATTGAAACATCGCCCGCCGCATACCAATACCCAGCTGCACCCGCTGCGAGAATGACGCTGGCAATGAAATGTGAAAATGTGGAGAAAAATTTCTTCACGGACGTTCATCTCCTGATACTTTTTACAGGGGCATTATAGCACAGGCGGGGGAATGTGACAAATCTATTCGTGCGTACTTGCCCTTTGCGATGGGAAGATGATAATATGGAAGAAAATGATTCGTGGTCTGGAGGAAACGGGATGAAAGCAGTTGTCGTGTATGAACCCGGCGGAGCGGAGCAGCTTGTCTATACGGATGTTCCTCGCCCTGTGCTCCGAGAAGGTTGGTCGCTCGTCCGCGTGCGTGCATTCGGAGTCAATCACTCGGAGATCTTCACGCGGCAGGGGCTTTCTCTGACCGTCACCTTTCCGCGCATTCTCGGCATCGAATGTGTGGGGACGGTCGAGGAAACGACGGATGCAGATCGTTTGCCTGTGGGGCAGCGTGTCGTCTCGCTCATGGGGGAGATGGGACGCGCCTTTGACGGCGGCTATGCAGAGTATGCGCTCTTGCCGAATGAGCAGATTTATCCCGTGGACAGTGAACTCCCGTGGGAAATCTTTGCGGCAATTCCGGAGACGTATTATACGGCGTTCGGCTCTCTGAAGAATTTGCGTGTATCCGATAGCAATGTCGTGCTTGTGCGCGGCGGAGCAAGTGGTGTCGGCATCGCATTTCTGCGTCTCCTGCGTACACAGTTTCCTCAGATGCGTATCGTTGGGACGACACGGCGCGCGGAGATGGGAGAGCAGCTGCACGTGGCAGGATACAGCGATATTGTGACCGAAACAAACGGGACACTCGATACCGAGGAGCAATATGACCGTATCCTTGATCTGGTCGGACCTTCAGCCATCAAAGACAGCATGCAGCATCTCAGGTGCGGCGGTGTCCTGTGCAGTACGGGGCAGCTCGGCGGGAAGTGGTTCCTTGAGGAATTCGACCCCATCGTCGATCTTGCGGAGGACGCATACCTTACGTCCTTTTATTCGGGCAATGTGAGCGCGGAGCGTCTGCGTGAGATGTTTGACTACATCGAACAGTACGCTGTTCCCGTGCAGCCGGAGCGCGTCTTTTCCCTCTCGGAGACGGCGGATGCGCATCGCTGGCTCGAGGGCCAGAACGGATTTGGCAAAGCGGTTGTACTTGTGCAGAAGTGAATCCCTCCCTCTGCGGGAGGGATTTTCTTGTATGAAGATACTTTCTGTGGTATAATACCATTATTGTGATACTGTAAATTACATTTTGGAGATAAGATATGGAGCTAATACAGGACGTTCTTTCGATTTTTGCGGAGCGCAGCGCATTCTTTGTGCAGCTGACGGTGGAACATCTCTGGATTTCTGGAGCGGCGATCGGCATTGCGATCGTGCTTGGCGGGGCAGCGGGTATCATGATCCACAAATACGAACGTGCGGCAGCGCCGACGCTCGGGACGGTCAATTTTCTCTATACGATCCCATCGATCTCGATGCTCGGCTTTTTGATTCCGTTCTTTGGCATCGGCAACCGTTCGGCAATCATCGCACTCACAATCTACGCCCTGCTGCCGATGGTGCGTGCAACGCATACGGGACTCTCGCAGATCCCGCCCGCACTTGTTGAGGCGGGGGGCAGCTTGGGTGGTACGGCGCTGCATGTACTGACGCGCGTTCAGATTCCGCTCGCCATGCCCGTCATCATGTCCGGCATCCGCAATATGGCGACGATGACGATTGCGCTCACGGGCATTGCCTCCTTCATCGGTGCGGGCGGGCTCGGCGTTGCGATCTATCGCGGCATCACAACGAACAATCCAGCGCTCACGATTGCAGGCAGTCTGCTGATTGCAATCCTCGCGCTCGTGATGGACGGTGCTTTGGGGCAGGTGGAGGCGTGGCTGAAACGTCCTGCACGCATCAGCGGAACACCGCGTGCGGCGTATGCAGGAGCGGCGGCTGCTCTGATTGTTGCTGTGAGTGGAGTCACCTATGGATTCTTCGGCAGGGCGGACATTGTCCATATCGCGACTAAGCCGATGACGGAGCAGCTCATTATGGGCGAAATGCTGAAACTTGTGATCGAGCATGATACGGGTCTTGAGGCGCGCATTACCGCCGGTGTGGGCGGCGGCACCTCGAACATACACCCTGGGATGGAGAACGGCGTGTTCGACATCTACCCTGAGTATACGGGGACGGGGTGGAATATGGTATTGAAGGAAGAATCGAAGTACAACGAGGACTTGTTCCCGAGGCTGACCGAGGGATATGAGCAGCGATTTGCCATGAGTTGGGTCGGGATGTACGGATTCAACGATACCTTCGGCATCGCCGTTCGGCGGGAAATTGCTGAGAAGTACGATCTGCACACTTACTCTGATCTGCGCCGCGCTGCCCCGCAGCTGACGTTTGGTGCGGAGTATGATTTCTTCGAGCGTGCGGATGGATTTCCCGCGCTCTGCAAGGCATACGGACTTGATTTTGCACGTACGGTTGATCTCGATATCGGGCTGAAATATCAGGCGCTTGCGAACAAGCAAATTGATGTGATGATTGTGTTCACGACGGATGGGCAGCTTGCGGCGGCAGATGCACGCGTCTTGACGGACGATCAGGGATTCTTTCCGTCCTATCGCTGCGGCAACGTCGTGCGCGCGGAGGTCTTGGATCGGCATCCAGAGCTTGATGCTGCGCTCGAAAAGCTGACGGATAAGATCACAGATGAGGAGATGGCGGCAATGAACTACGCCGTCGAGAGTGAGGGCAAAGAGCCACGCGCCGTTGCGGAAGAGTTTCTGCACGGGAAAGGAATTGTTTGAGCGTGAATATGCGCCCCCATCACTGCAGGCGGTGGTGGGGGCACTTTATGCTATTCCTTGAAAATCTCTCTGCATAATGTTAGAATACAGAAGAGTAAAAATATTGCGCAGGAGGAAGCGATATGAGCATAAACACGACAAAGGCGGAGCAGGACAAGGTGCTTCGGCTGATGGCGGAGAAGTACCCGACGAAGGAGATCGTCTACGAGAAGATCGTCTATCTGAAATCGCAGCTCATGCTGCCGAAGGGCACGGAGCACTTCATGAGCGATCTGCACGGTGCGTATGATTCGTTCTTTCACATCCTCAACAACTGCTCGGGTGTCATCAAGGAGAAGGTGGACTACTGCTTCGGCGAGCGCATGACGGAGGAGGAGAAGGAGGAGTTCTGCACGCTGATCTACTATCCGCGCGAGAAGGTGGAGCAGCTGACAGCAGAGGGCAAGGCGGACGCAATCTGGTATCAGCAGAACATTGCAAATCTGCTCGAACTGACCAAACTCATGAGCTGGAAATTCCCTGCAAGCAAGATGCGCAGCTACATTCCAAAACGCTACGAATCCGTCATCGTGGAGCTGTTGAGTACGCGCCCCGAACTGGATGAGGCGCAGCTCTACTACTATAAACAACTGATCGAGACCATCGTGGAGATCGGCGGCGGTACGGACTTTATCGATGCGTTCAGCGTACTCGTCAAGCGGCTCGCGGTCGAGCGCATCCATATCGTCGGCGACTTCTTCGATCGCGGCGATCGTCCCGACGGCATCATTGACCTCCTCATGCAGCATCCGTCCGTTGACATCCAGTGGGGCAACCACGACGTGCTCTGGATGGGCGCAGCACTTGGCAGCGAGGTCTGCATTGCAGCGGTCATCCGCAACTCGCTGCGCTACCGCAATACGGACGTGCTGGAACGCGGCTACGGCATCAGCCTGCGCCCGCTCTCGACGTTCGCCTCGCGCATCTATCCGGATGCGAACCCAATCAAGGCGGCAGAGCGGGCGATCTCGATGATGATGTTCAAGCTCGAGGGGGCACTCATCAAGCGCAATCCGGACTTCCACATGGAGGATCGTCTGCTCCTCGATAAGATCAACTTCAGCCTATCCTGTGTCACCCTCAACAACGGGCGGCGCGTGGAACTCGATAGTGCCTACTTCCCGACGATTGACGACGGCGCAGATTGCTACGAACTGACGGAGGAGGAGCGGCACATCATCGACGATCTGCGCTCCTATTTCCTTGAGAGCAAGGCACTCCAACGCCATGTGGACTATCTCTACGAGCGCGGCAGTATGTATATGTGCTGCAACGGCAATCTGCTTTTTCACGGCTGCGTTCCCATGAACGAGGATGGGAGTTTCCGTACCATTATCTACAAGGGCGAGGAATACACGGGACGTGCATGGATGGACTTCTGTGAGGAAAAGGCGCGCGCGGCTTGGAACGAACACACGCAGGAAGGGCTGGACTTTATGTACTTCCTCTGGTGCGGGTTGCTTGCGCCGACCTCGGGACGCTCGTTCACAACGTTTGAGCGTTCCTTTATCTCCGACGAGTCGACGTGGAAAGAGCCGTCCGACCCGTATTTCCGTCTCATCAAGGAAGAGGAAATCTGCGAGAAAATCCTTGCGGAGTTCGGGCTTGACCCAAAACACGGGCACATCATCAACGGGCACGTTCCTGTCAAGGTAAAGAAGGGGGAGAGTCCGTTGCGTGCGAATGGTCGCGCGATCATCATCGACGGCGGTTTTGCGACGCCATACCATTCCAAGACGGGCATCTCGGGCTACACGCTCATCTACAACTCGCGCGGGCTGCGTCTCCTCCAGCATCAGACGGTGGCGAATGTACGTGAGGCACTGCGCGAGAACCGCGACATCGAGTCCGTCTCGCAGACGGTTGAGCTGCAGGCGCGCAGCTGCCTCGTGCGCGACACGGATCGCGGCGCGGCGATCATGGACGAGATCGCCGACCTGCACGCCCTCCTGCGCGCGTATCAGACGGGGCATATCAAGCCGCAGTAAGAGAATAAGAAAGCCCGTACATCAAATACAATGTGCGGGCTTTCTTATTCTCTTATGGATTCTTCTTCAGCCACGTACTCCACGGTACGGCATAGTTGCCCTCGTGATTCTGCTGAACGTAGTCGTAGAACTTTGCGATCATTTCTGACTTGTAATGGTAGTCTGCATCCTCCCATCCCGCCGGTGCATGCTGCGTGGTCGGGTCGTAGGCGAGGTATGCTCCGCCGAGCAGGTACTGACGATAGAGAATGTCCTTCAGCGGGACGGAGGGATTTTTCATCATATCGTACATCGCCATAAAGCTGGTCGTGCGTCCCTTGCCTGCCTGACAGTGAAAGTGCATCCATGTATCCGCAGGCATTTTTTTCACGAGATCGACAAAATTGTCGATGGTCTGTGGGTCTGCCCATTTGTGGTCGGTGACGGCGAGACGGACGTAGCGCACTCCCGCATCCTCGACCAGCTCACGCTCCGTCATCGCCGCCGTGACGCGGATGGTCTGCTGATTTTTTGGCTGCTTTTTCTTGTCGAGGTGCGCGAGCACGACATCCTTGCCCTGTGCACTGCGAATGCGCATGTTCTCGTCACGCAGTGCCTCGTGCTTCGTCCGGCCGATATTGCCCCAGTCGTGCTTGCCATACCAGCTGACGGCGTTCCCATTCATGAAGCCGTGCGACTCCTGCCGCAGATCGACGATACAGATCGAGCCTTTTGCGCGCGTGTGCAGGTCTTTCAGCAGCGCGTGAAAGGCAGGGACGGAGAACTCCGCGCTTCCCGAGAGCGGAAGGGCGTCTAGCCCCTCGCGAGAGGGAGTGTAGTTCGGGTCGACACCGAACTTCGCCGCGTCTGTCCGTGTTTGGAATGGCGATGCCGCCGTGCGGAAATTGTGCGGCAGCTCCGCCGCATTGCCCGCCGCTGTATCGATGCGCCAGACATAACCCCGGTAGTCTGCATTCGTATCGGCGGAAGAGGCGGTGTATGGGATGATGCATAGCGTGCATAATAGCAGGGCAGTGAGTAAATGTTTGAATGCGTACATGATATCCCTCTGCTGTGTAAATCGACGATCCTTTCGGAATCGCTGATAAAACCTTTGCTCGAATTGGCGTGGATTTTATCTGTGCTTTCTATATTCATCGTTGGTTATAGCACTCTTTGCATAAAGGTGCAAGAGAAATCTTGGGCAGATGCCGCCTGTTCCTTGAAAAATCCCCTCCCGTGTGCTAGAATGACGTGACTACGCTACGGGAGGGGTTTCTTTGTACGAGAAAGTAGATACCAATCTGAATTTTGCCGCGCGCGAGAAAGCCGTTGCGGATTTTTGGCGCGAGAATCATATTGCACAGCAGGCGGTGGATCAGCGTGAGGGCTGCGAGACGTTCACGTTCTACGACGGCCCGCCGACGGCGAACGGTCGTCCGCACATCGGTCACGTCCTGACGCGCGTCATCAAGGATATGCTGCCGCGCTACCAGTCGATGAAGGGGCGCAAGGTGCTCCGCAAGGCGGGCTGGGACACGCACGGTCTGCCCGTGGAGCTTGAGGTCGAGAAGGCGATCGGTATCAACGGCAAGGAGCAGATCGAGGACTACGGCATCGAGCCGTTCATTAAGAAATGCCGCGAGTCCGTCTGGAAGTACAAGGCGATGTGGGAGGAGTTCTCCGATGTCGTTGGGTTCTGGGCGGATATGGAGCATCCCTACATCACGTACGAGAATAACTTTATCGAGTCCGAGTGGTGGGCGCTGAAGGAGATCTGGAAGAAGGGGCTGCTCTATCAGGGGCACAAGATTGTTCCGTACTGCCCGCGCTGCGGTACGCCGCTCTCCTCGCATGAGGTGGCACAGGGCTATAAGGACGTGACGGAGCGCTCGGCAGTCGTGCGTTTCAAGGCAGCGGACGAGGATGCCTACTTCCTCGCGTGGACGACGACACCGTGGACGCTCCCGTCGAACCTCGGCCTCTGTGTGAACCCGAACGTGACCTATGTGAAGGTGCGCGTCTATGGCAAGGTCTACTATCTCGCCGAAGCTCTGATGGACAGCGTATTCGCGGACTCGTGGGGCGACCGCGAGATTCTCGCGACGATGAAGGGCAGCGATCTTGAGCACCGCAAGTATGAGCCGCTCTATCCATTTGCGGACAAGGATGTGCAGGATAAGGCATTCTTTGTCACCTGCGATGACTATGTCACGACCGAGGACGGCACGGGCATCGTTCACATCGCGCCTGCCTTTGGTGAGGACGATAACCGTGTCTGCCGCAAGTACGGCATGCCGTTTGTTCAGTTCGTCAACGACAAGGGCGAGATGACGGAGGAGACGAATTGGCCGGGCGTCTTTGTCAAGGATGCCGACCCCCTGATCCTTGCGGATCTCGAAAAGAGCGGCAAGCTGTTCAAGGCACCCGAGTTTACGCACAGCTATCCGCATTGCTGGCGGTGCGACACGCCGCTGATCTACTATGCACGTGCCTCGTGGTTCATCCGCATGACGGCGGTGCGCGACGCACTTGTTGCGAACAACAATACGGTCAACTGGATTCCGAAGACCATCGGTGACGGGCGTTTCGGCAACTGGATCGAACATGTGCAGGATTGGGGAATCAGCCGCGACCGCTACTGGGGTACGCCCCTCAACATCTGGAAATGCTCCTGCGGGCACGAGCACTCCGTCGGTTCGATTGCGGAGCTGCGCGAGCTCCAGCCAAACTGCCCCGCCGATATCGAGCTGCACCGTCCGTATATCGACGCGATCACGTTCCCGTGTGAGCAGTGCGGTGCTGAGATGCACCGTGTGCCCGAGGTGATCGACTGCTGGTTCGATTCCGGTGCGATGCCGTTTGCGCAGTGGCACTATCCGTTTGAGAATAAGGAGATCTTTGAGAAATACTTCCCCGCAGATTTCATCTCTGAGGCAGTCGATCAGACGCGCGGTTGGTTCTACTCACTGATTGCGATTTCGACGCTGCTCTTTGACAAGAGCCCGTACAAGAACGTCATTGTCCTCGGTCATGTGCAGGACGAGAACGGGCAGAAGATGAGCAAGTCGAAGGGCAATGCGGTCGAGCCGATGGACGCACTGCGCCGTCACGGGGCGGATGCGATCCGCTGGTACTTCTACGAGAACAGTGCGCCGTGGCTGCCGAACCGCTTCTTCGACGATGCGGTGCAGGAGGGCGCGCGCAAGTTCATGGGGACGCTCTGGAACACATACGCGTTCTATGTCCTCTACGCGAATATCGACGAGTTCGACCCGACGGCGCACACGCTCGACTACAGCCGCCTCTCGGTCATGGATCGCTGGGTGTTCTCACGTTTGAATACAATGGTGCGTACGGTGGACGACTGCCTTGCAAACTATCGTGTGACTGAGGCGGCAAAGGCGGTACAGTCCTTCGTCGAGGAGCTGTCCAACTGGTATGTGCGCCGCAGCCGCAGCCGCTTCTGGGCGAAGGGGATGGAAGCAGACAAGGTGGATGCCTACCTCACGCTCTATACCGCGCTTGTGACGACGGTAAAGGCGGCGGCACCGATGGTGCCGTTCATCACAGAGAGCATCTACCGCAACCTCGTCTGCTCGGTGGACAAGACTGCGCCGATCTCCGTGCACCTTGTGGATTTCCCAACGGTGGACGAGGCGTTGATTGATCCCGCGCTTGAGGAGAACATGGAGATCGTCCTTGAGGTCGTGACGCTCGGGCGTGCGGCGCGCAACGCGGCGAACATCAAGAATCGTCAGCCGGTTGCAAATATGTTTGTCAAGGCGGAGCACGCGCTGCCGGCATTCTTCGTTGAGATTATTGAAGATGAGCTTAACGTCAAGGCGGTCGCGTTCCGCGACGATATGTCGGACTTCCTCGCATATCATGTGAAGCCGAACTTCCATGCGCTCGGTCCCAAGGTCGGCAAGCGCATGGGTGCGGTCAAGAAGGCGCTCGAGGAGAGCGACGGTGCGGCAGTGAAGGACGCGCTTGCGGGTGACGGCAGCTATACGCTTCACCTTGCGGACGGCGATGTCACCGTCACATCCGAGGATGTCGAGGTTACGGTCTCCCAGCAGGAAGGCTACAACTGCCAGAGTTATGGCGGCGTGACCGTTGCACTCGAGACCACGCTCACGCCGGAACTCCTCGAGGAGGGGTTCGTCCGCGAGATCATCAGCAAGGTGCAGACGATGCGCAAGGAGTGCGGGCTCGAGGTGACGGATCATATCGCACTTGATCTTTCCGGCAACGACAAACTGACACAGATTGCCGCAAAGAACGAGTCGTTTATCCGCGAGATCACGCTCGCCGACGCCGTGTCCTACAATGCACCTGCCGGTACAAGCAAAGAGTGGAACATCAACGGCGAAAAGCTGACGATCGGCATTAAATAAATTTGGTTGAAAAAGCCGCTTCGTTCGGGGACTGCCCGAATGAGGCGGCTTTTCTATTGACATTGTTTTGACATATCGTATAATAACAATAATAATATCTGTGAAATAGGAGAGTGGTCGCAATGGTAAAATTCAGCTACTATGGTCATGCGGCTTTTTTGCTTGATGACGGGACGCACAAGGTGCTCGTGGATCCATTTCTGACGGGAAATCCGATGTCGAGCATCGCGGCGAACGAGGTCGACTGTGACTTCATCCTGCTCACACACGCGCACGGGGATCATCTCGGCGACGCGCCCGCGATTGCGGTGCGTACGGGAGCGGCGATTGTTGCGATTCCTGAGGTGATCTCTGCCTGCGAGGGGCAGGCACGCGGAGAGATCCGGTCGCATCCGATGAACATCGGCGGCTCTCTCAGTCTGCCGTTCGGTAAGGTGCGCATGACATTTGCACAGCACAGTGCAGGTGTTGCGGGCGGTATAGCGTGCGGATTTGTCGTCTACATCGGCGGCAAGGTCGTCTACTACTCCGGCGACACGGCACTCTTCAGCGATATGCAGCTGATCGGGCGCAAGGATGTAATCGACTATGCGGTGCTCCCCATCGGTGACAACTATACGATGGGTCTCGAGGATGCGGCGCAGGCGGCGCAGTGGCTCAATGCAGGTCATGTCATCCCGATCCACTACGATACGTGGCCGGTCATCGCGCAGGAAGTAAACCACTACAAGGAAGTTACGGAGGCAATGACGCGCGCAAAGGTAAACGTCGTTGCACCCGGTGAAACCATCGAACTTTGACCGTGCATGCAAAGAGTCCGCTGCTCGTCCTTGTCGGACCAACGGCAGTGGGGAAGACGGCGCTTTCCCTTCATCTTGCGGAGGTGCTCGGGACGGATATCGTCTCGGGCGACTCCATGTGCATCTATCGCGGCTTCGACATCGGCAGTGCGAAACCGACCGCAGAGGAGCGGGCGCGTGTCACGCATCATCTCGTGGACATATTGGATGCGGATGAGCCGTTCTCCGTCACGGAGTTTGCTGCACGCGTCGCTGCCCTTGTGCGTGAACATGAAAGCACGGATCGTCTGCCGTTTATCGTCGGCGGGACGGGGCTCTACATCAAGGCTCTCGTAGAGGGGTATGCTTTCAACGAGACGCAGGAGCAGGGACTTTTTCGCCGTGCGATGGAGGGCGTTGCTGCGCGGCGCGGGAATGCGCGCGTGCATTCCTTCCTCGCGCATCATGATCCCGAGGCAGCAAAGCGCCTGCACATCAACAATCTCAGGCGTGTGATCCGTGCGATCGAGGTTGTGCGCTATGGAGACGAACGCATCTCACAGGAGAGTGCGCTGATGAACGGGACGCAGCCCTACGACGCCTTTGTCATTGGGCTGCATCGAGCGCGTCCGCATCTCTACGAGCGCATCAACCTGCGTGTGGAGACAATGTTCGCAGCGGGGCTTGCAGATGAGGTTGCAGGATTGCTCGCGCGCGGCATCGGGCGCGATGCACCCGCGATGAAGGGCATCGGCTACAAGGAGACAGCGGCATATCTTGCGGGTGAGATGAGCCTTGCGGAGGCAATTTTCGCTATTCAGACGGCGACGCGGCATTTCGCAAAGCGGCAGCTCACATGGTATCGCCGGATGCCCTATATTCACTGGTACGATGCAGATGCACAGTCGGAGACGGAGCTCCTGCACGCGATCCTTGCAGATGTGCGTGCATGGAGGGAAGAACGAGAAAGGAGCGCTCAGGCGTGACGGCAAAAATCATCAACTTGCAGGACAATTTTCTCAATCAGGTGCGCAAAGACGGGATTCCTGTGACGATCCATCTCGTGAATGGTTTCCAGATCAAGGGAACGGTACGCGGTTTTGACAATTTCGTCGTCATGGCGGATGTAATGGGGAAACAGCAGATGATTTACAAGCATGCAATCTCTACGATTACCCCGGCGCAGCCGGTCAAGACAATGGTTGAAGAGCCCTGAACGTGCGGACATAGGAAAGCTGCTGCACCGCATTCGGCGCAGCGGCTTTTTGTTTGAGGAGAAGATATGAAGACACGCGGATTTGAAATTGTTTCGGTCTACGAGAACTCTGGGATCCATCTGCCGCAGCGTAAGACGGGGGCGAGCACAGGTTATGACTTCGCGGCGGCGGAGACGGTCGCGATCCCGTCGGGAGAATGTGCTCTTGTCCCGACGGGAGTCAAGGCATATATGCAGCCAGACGAGGTGCTGCTCATCTACATCCGCTCGAGTACGGCGCTCAAGAAGCGCCTCATGCTGATGAACAGCGTGGGCGTGATCGATGCGGATTACTACGGAAACGCGGAGAATGAGGGGCATATCTACATCCCGCTCTACAATTACGGCAAGGAGACGGTGTTCATTGAGGCGGGTGAATGCATTGCGCAGGGGATCTTTACGAGTTATCTCACGGTGGACGGTGATGCCGCAGGACGCGGTGCTGCGCGTGCGGGCGGATTCGGCTCGACGGGGAATCTTTGACAGGAAAACGAATCTCATTTATAATGACGATGTATTGATACAAACTAGGATTCCTGCATCCGTTTGGGAGATGTTATGAAACTTTCAACGAAGGGGCGCTACAGTGTGACAGCGCTCTATGAGCTTGCCCTGCACTACGGGGAGGGGGTTGTGCCTCTCAAGACGATTGCAAAGACGCAGGGAATCTCGGAGAACTACTTGGAGCAGCTGATGGCACCGCTGCGGCGCGCGGGGCTCGTGGAGAGTGTTCGCGGGGCACAGGGAGGCTATACACTCGCACTGCCGCCGGAAGAAGTGACGATCGGGCGCATCATCACGGCTGTGGAGGGCCCGATCGCACTCGTAGACTGTCTGCTGACAAGTGCGGAGGCGGTCGATCAGAGCTGTGTGCGTGCGGGCAGCTGCGTGACGCGCCGCATCTGGGAGGAAGTCCGCGACAGCATCAACTCCGTCTTGAACAATATTTCACTCGCCGATCTCATGCAGCGCAATCAAAATCGCATGGGGTGCAACCAATGAAGCCTGCCCCCATCTATTTCGACTACGCGGCGACAACCCCGATCGATCCGCGTGTTCTAGAGACAATGCAGCCGTATTTGACGGAGATCTACGGCAATCCGTCGAGCCTGCACTCTTTCGGACAGGCGGCACGCCATGCGATTGCACGCGCGCGGGAACAGGCAGCAGCACTGATTGGGGCGCTGCCGGAAGAGATTTACTTTACGAGCGGAGGTACAGAGAGCGACAATTGGGCGCTGTGCGGGATTGCGGAGGAACGCAGGGCGGCGGGCTGCGGCGCACACATTGTGATCTCCTCTGTGGAGCACGCAGCTGTGCGCGAGACGTGCCGTGCGCTGGAGCATCGGGGCTTCGCGGTAACTGAGGTTCCCGTTGATCGGGATGGATGCGTCGAGCCCCGCGCCGTGGAGGCGGCACTGCGTGCAGACACGGCACTCGTCAGTATCATGACGGCGAACAACGAGGTCGGTACCATACAGCCGGTCGCGGAGATCGGCACGCGCATCCGTGCGCGGGGGATTCCGCTTCATACGGATGCCGTGCAGGCGGCTGGACATATCCCGCTCGACGTCAATGTCCTGCATGTCGACGCACTGTCCTTCTCGGCACATAAATTCTGCGGCCCCAAGGGCATCGGCGTACTCTATCTGCGGCGCGGAACGAAATGCACGCCGTTCCTCCATGGCGGCGCACAGGAACGCGACAGCCGCGCGGGCACGGAGAATACGGCGGCGATTGTCGGATGCGGGCGTGCAGCCGAGATTGCACGCGCGGAGATGGACGCAGAAGACGAGCGTATGCGTGCATATACGCAGCTGCTGCGTGCAAAACTCGCGGCGGTGGACGGCATTGCCTTTCACGGTGCGCAGGACAAGCGTCTCGCGGGAATCCTTAACTTCAGCATACGCGGCAGGACGCAGGACGTACTTCTTATCCGTCTCGATCTCGCGGGCTTCGCCGTATCGGCGGGCAGTGCATGCAGTGCGGGTGCTGCACACCCGTCCCACGTCCTCACCGCGATGGGACTTTCGCCCGAAGAGGCAAAATGCGCCGTCCGTGTGAGTCTCGGACGCTTTACGGAACGTTCGGAGGTTCTTGCGTTTGCCGAGACCATCTTGGCCATTGCGGGGCAATGCTGAAAGTATTTGTCTTTGCAGGAAACTTCATGTATAATTAGAACAATGTAGTCTGGAAGTGACAAAAGTCAGGGAGGGAGTCTCATGGTAGGGGACATCTTGCGAAGAGAGCGCGAGAAACAAGGGCTGACGATTGCCAATGTGGAGAAGGGGACGAGCATTCGTGGACTCTATATTGAGCATATCGAACGGGGCAATGTTGCTGAGCTGCCGGGAATGGTCTATGCAAAGGGCTTTGTGCGCAACTATGCGAAGTTTTTGGGGCTGAATGCGGAGAACCTAGTGCAGCAGTTTGCCGAGGAAAATGGGAGCGTATCGGCGCCCTCCGCGCCGGAGCTGGAGACACCGGCACCGACGCGCCGTATATCGCTGAGCAATGTCGGTGATGAGTCGCTCTCGAAGATCTCCATTGGCAGTTCGAGCGCGTCCTATGCGGGGATCTTTGGCAAACTTGCGGTAGGCATCATCGTCCTTGCTGCACTTGTAGGCGGAGGCGCGGCTGTGCTCTCCGCGATCAATTCGCCTGCGCGGGAGACGGCGGCGCCCCCGCCGGTCAAGACGGAGCAGCCTGCTCCGGCATCGGCAGCCGCAGAGGCAGATGCATCCGATGCGACGCGTGCAGCTGCGAATGTCGACGGGGTGCGCGTGAGCGTGACACTCGCGGAGCGCTGCTGGACAGAGGTCAGCGTCGACGGCAAGAGCGTCTTTGAGGGAATCATCGAAAGGGGCAAGACGGAAACCTGGCAGGGCAAGGAATCCGTCGTCGTTCGCGCGGGCAATGCGGGTGCACTGGATGTGACATTCAACGGGAAGAAGCTTGGCAAGTTCGGCGACAATGGGGAAGTTGTTGAGCGCCGCTTTACCAAGACAACAAAGGACCTGAAGGATACACTGCCGACGGAAGCGTCTGCACATGCGGAGAAGAGCACGGCAGGCAGCGACAAGCCTGCAAAGCCGGCAAAGGGGGCTGCGAATACGCAGTGAATCACGGCGCATGAGGAAGGATGAGTACGATGAAATGTCCTTTTTGCAAAAAGCCGGACAGTCGGGTGATTGACTCGAGAGCCGCGGACGATGGAACGACGATCCGTCGCCGCCGTGAGTGCGCGGAATGTGGGCGGCGTTTCACAACCTATGAGGTGGTAGAGAAGCTGCCGCTGATGGTGGTGAAAAGAGATAATCGCCGCGAGCCGTTTAGCCGTGACAAGCTCCTTACGGGGATCATCCGCTCCTGTGACAAACGTGACATCTCGATGGAGCAGATCACGAATTTCGTCGCGGAGATCGAGCGCGATATCCGCAACCGCACGGAGCCGGAGGTGCCGTCCGAGAAGATCGGTGAGATCGTCATGGAGCGGCTGAAGGATTTCGATGAGGTCGCGTACATCCGCTTTGCCTCCGTCTATCGAAAATTCGATGATATTACGAATTTTATTGAGGAATTGGAAACGCTTCGTGCGCGCCGCGGGAAGGAGTAATGATACGGAAAGAGGGACGACTTGGATCATCGACTGAAAAGGCGTTTGCAGGAGCAATTCGCGAAAGAGCACGGCGCTTACCGCTATCCGGCGGGGGGGCGCACGCGCTTTGCGCTCGTCTATCCGAATACGTACTTTGTCGGGATGTCGAACCTCGGACTTCACATCATCTACGATCTTCTCAATCAGCGCGGGGATACAGCGTGTGAGCGCTTCTTTCTGCCTGACCGAACGGAACTTCCGCGCTACGAGCGCACACAGACGCCGATGATGAGCGTGGAGACGCAGACGCCTCTTGCGGACTTTGCCGTCATCGGCTTTGCCATTTCCTTTGAGATGGATTATTTCAATGTCGTCAAAATGCTTGCGCTCAGCCATGTGCGGCTGCGGTCTGCGGAACGCGGTGCGCGTGATCCGCTCGTCATTGCGGGCGGCCCGTGTGCGACGTTCAACCCGGAACCGCTCGCGGAGATTGTGGATGCCTTTGTCATCGGTGAGGGGGAGGTGATTGTGCCTGCCCTGATGGATGCCTACCATGAAGCCGCTCGGGAGGGACTGGATCGCGGGGCACTGCTCCGACGGCTTGCGCGTGTGCCCGGGGTCTATGTACCTGCACTCTACGTTCCCGCCTATGATGGGGAGGGCAAAATTGCTGCGCTCACACCAACTGCGGATGCACCGGCCACTGTTGCCCGTCAGTGGGTGGAGGATCTCGATGCATACCCTGCACATACGGTCGTGGTCACAGAGGAGACGGAGTTCAATCTCTATCTCATCGAGACGGCGCGCGGCTGCGGACGACATTGCCGCTTCTGCATGGCGGGCTACTGCTTTCGCCGTCCGCGCAACCGCTCTCTCGCCGTCATCGAGGAGCAGGTACGTGCTGCCCTGCCCTACGGGAAGAAAATCGGACTGATGGGGGCGGCGATCTCGGACTATCCGGAGATCGACGAACTCTGCCGCTCCATTCTCGGCGAGGGGCTTTCCATGTCTGTCGCGTCCTTCCGTGCGGACTCGGTGACGCAGGAACTCGTCGAGGCACTTGCCGCGAGCGGCCTGCAGACGCTGACACTCGCGCCCGAGGCGGGGAGCGCGCGCATGCGTGCTGTCATCAACAAGGGCATCGAGGAGCATCATCTCTTTACGGCAATCGATCTCGGGGCGGCAGCGCATATTCCAAATTTCAAACTCTACATCATGGTTGGGCTTCCATTCGAGGAGGCAGCGGACATTGCGGCGATCATCGATCTCGCTGAGCGTCTGCGCACCTATATGGATGAGAAGGGGAGCCGCGGGACGCTGACGCTCAGCGTGAACCCGTTTGTCCCAAAGCCCTTTACGCCGTTCCAGTGGATGCCGATGGCAGACAAGAAACGGCTCGATGCGATTATGAAGGAGATCACACAGGCACTGCGCCGCCATAAAAAGATCGTTGTTCACTTTGAGTCGCCGAAGGAGGCCCTTGTGCAGGCGATTCTCGCGCGCGGCGACCGGCGGCTTGGAAAACCGCTCATGCGTGCAGCTGTGGGCCGCGGGGGCAAGGATCTCGTGAGTGAGATGCGCACGGAGGGGCTTGCTCCCGAGGATTACCTTACGCGTACATGGGGGGCAGAGGAATATCTCCCATGGGAACATCTGGACATGGGCTTTTCGAAGAGCTATTTGCGGCGGGAGTATGAAAAAGCAGCGGCACTGAAAGAGACAATTGGCTGTTTTGACGGCTGTACGCGTTGCGGCGTCTGCGGCAGAAAGGAAGAAAGGACGAACGTATGAGTTTTGTACTGCGGCATATGCGCGACAATCTCTGGAGCGGGCGGCTCGATATTTTTCCCGAGGACAGGATTGTGCACGGGTTCTCTGCGCGGCAGGGCGGCGTGAGTCCTGCACCGTTTGATACGCTCAACATGGCGCTGCACGTCGGTGACGATCCTGCACATGTCTGGGAGAACAGGCGGCGCTATCTTGCAGCGCTGGGGCTTGACGCAGAACGGATCTGCACGATCCGGCAGGTACATGGCACGGAGATTGTGCGCGCGTTTCGCCGCGATGCGGGACGTGGGGCGCGTGACTATGCGGATACCCTTGCAGATGCAGATGCCGTTGTCACGAACGACAGCGGTGTCACTCTCCTGCTCTGCTATGCAGACTGTGTGCCCGTACTGCTCTACGATCCCGTGCACAATGCGGCAGGGCTTGTCCATGCAGGGTGGAAGGGGACGGTGCAGCGGATTGCGGCCAAGACCGTGGAACGCATGGGCGAGGAATTCGGCACGTCGCCCTCCGAGGTGCTTGCGGGGATTGGTCCCTCGATCGGGGCAGGCTGCTATACAGTCGGTGCAGAGGTCGCGGAGCGTTTCCGTACAGAATTTTCGGCACATGCAGCCGAACTTGTGCGGGTGCAGGATGAGGAGATCCATCTCGACCTTTGGGCGGCGAACAGCATTCAGCTCGTGGAAGCGGGTGTTTTGGCAGACAATATTGATCGTGCGGACATATGTACCTCGTGTGACCGCAGTTTCTTCTATTCCTATCGTGCCGCAGGCGGCAGGACGGGACGGTTGGCGGCGGTGATGGAGCTGAGATGAGTGAGGATATGACGATCCCAATGCGGATTCAAGAGGTGCGCGCGGCGATTGCTGATGCGCGTGAACGGCGCACGCATATACCGAACGATGTGCCCGTGGAACTCATTGCCGTGACGAAGAACCACCCCGTTGCGGCAATGCAGGAAGCCATCGACGCGGGCATCACGAACATCGGCGAGAACCGTGTGCAGGAGGCTCTGGATAAGGCTGAGACCTTAGCACGCGAGGTGAAATGGCACCTCATCGGTCATCTGCAGACGAATAAGGTGAAGCACGCCGTGCGGCAGTTTGACCTCATTCATTCGGTGGACTCCCTGCGGCTTGCGCGTGAAATCGACAAGGCGGCGGAGAAATTCGGCAAAGTACAGAACATCCTCGTACAGGTCAATCTGGCACGCGAGGAGAGCAAATTCGGCATTGACCGTGAGGAATTGGACGAAATGCTCGCACGAATTGATGAACTGCACTGCGTTCGCTTGCAGGGATTTATGTGTATTGCGCCGAATTATGAGGATGTGGAAGAGTGTCGCCCGCTCTTCCGTGCGATGTATGAGCTCTATCAGCAGGTAAAGGAATGCGCGCCGCGTACGGCGGACATCCGTTATCTCTCGATGGGGATGTCCAACGATTACGCAATTGCGGTGGAGGAAGGCGCAAATCTCGTGCGTGTCGGCACGGCGATTTTTGGCGCACGTCAATATAACGCCCTAGGAGTGTGAGGGATCTGTGAGTATCTTTAAGAAAATATCAACGAAGTTCATCGGCATTACACCCGAGGATGAGGCAGAGGAAAACGAGCAGCAGGAAGACGAGAAGGCAAAGAAGTCTGCCTCTGTCACCGAAATTGGATCGCATGCGAATCGGCGTGCGGAGACGGGCGCGAACCTCTCCGCGTTTCCGGACTTCTCTTCGTCCTCCGGCAGTGCGGGCGGCTCGACGATCGACAACGTGGTCGCGGCGTACCGCATGAATGTCGTCGTCATCGAGCCGCAGACGTTCGATGATGCTCAGCAGGTGGCGGTTAATCTGCAGAAGAAGAAGCCCGTCGTGCTCAATTTCGAAAAAACGGAGAAGAGTGTTGCGAACCGCATCATTGACTTCATCAGCGGCACGACGTATGCCTTGGGCGGCGATATCAAAAAGATCAGCAACAATGTAATCCTCTGTGCGCCGCACAACGTCAATGTCAGTTACTCCGAGGAGGAGCACCGGCTCGGGGATGATATGTCGTTTCTGAACAGGTAGACGGCAATGCGCGATGATATTCAGATCGGCATCATCGGCGGCGGTGCAATGGCAGAGGCGCTGACTGCGGGGATGGTGCACGCGGGAACGTTGCCGCCGTCACAGATCAGCGTGTCCGAGCACAAGGCAATGCGCTGCGACGAACTCATGCACAGGTACGGCGTGCACGCGCAGGTAGGGGCAGAATCCTTTCTGCCCCGTATTTCTGTGCTCATTCTTGCCGTAAAGCCTGCGGCAGCTGCGGCAGCCATGCGTGAGACGGCACCGCTCTTAAAGAAGGGGGCACTCATCCTCTCGATTGTCGCGGGGCTGACGATCGCAGAGATCGAGGCGGCATATCCGCAGCATCCCGTCATTCGTGCGATGCCGAATACGCCGCTCGCTGTGGGAGCGGGAATGTCCGCCTATGCACGCGGGATGTATGCGGATACGGCATACAGCAGCACGGCGGAGATGGTGCTTGGTTCCGCCGGGCGTACCATCGAGGTGCATGAGAGTGACCTCGATGCCGTGACGGGGCTCTCGGGCAGCGGTCCCGCGTATGCCTTCCTGATACTTGAAGCACTTGTTGAGGGCGGTGTTGCCGCAGGGCTGAAACGCGAGACGGCATCTGTGCTTGCAGCGCAGACGCTGCTGGGAGCCGCACAGATGGCGCTTACGTCGAAGCAGTCGCCCGCCGATTTGCGCGCGGCGGTCACAAGTCCGGCGGGCACCACCGCCGCAGGTCTGCGTGTCATGGAGCATGCGGGCGTGCGCTCGGCACTCATCGAAGCCGTGCTGGCGGGAGCGGAGCGTTCCAGAGAGTTGGGGAGAGGATAATGGCAGAGCAGCAGAAAGAGCGGATTCTTCGCTTTTATCGCGGGACGGAGGGCGAGGAGACGGCGATGCGCCTCCTGGATCTCACAGAGGCGGTCGTAAAGACGGTAAAATTCCGGATCAGTCCCTTTCTCGATCCCTACGGGCAGGAGATCGCGGAGATCATCTGTGCTGCCTATGACGATGTGCAGCTTGACTTTGACGGCGGCTATGCGGGCGCGGAGCGCCAGCGTGCCATGCTGCGCCATCGGGATTTCGCGGGGCGTCCGGACGGCTTTGCGATTGCCTGTGTGGAGGCGGCGTGGAACGGACAGTTCGCGCGCCTCACGCATCGTGACGTGCTCGGTGCCGTCATGGGTCTTGGGATCGAGCGGGAACTCATTGGGGACATCCTGCCTGCGCCGGATACAGCAAAGATTATCTGTGACGCAAAGATTGCAGATTTTATCGTAACCAATCTGACGATGATCGGTGCGGTCGGCGTCAAGGCAGTTCTTTCGAGGTTGGAGGAGATCGCGCCGCGTGAGGAGCGAACAAAGGAGATCCGTGCGACGGTGGCCTCTCTGCGGCTCGACTCCATTGTTGCAGCGGGCTTTGGAATCTCGCGCAGCCGCGCGGCGGACGACATTGCGGCGGACAAGGTGAAGCTCAACTGGCAGAGTGCAGCGAGCGCGTCCAAGACGATCAAGGAGGGGGATGTACTCTCCATGCGCGGCCGCGGGCGTGTCGAGGTGACCGAGGTGCGCGGGCAGACGAAGAAGGGGCGTACGGTCGTCGTATTGAACCGGTTCTTCTGAGGAAAGGCGGGAGCAGTGTGCTGACACCGATGGATATACATGCGAAGGATTTTGGGAGAAGCTTTCGCGGATTCAATGAGGCAGAGGTCAACGACTTCCTGAACGAAGTCATGCAGGCATATGCCGATGTGATTGATGAGAAGGAACGCCTGCAGGCGGATCTCGCACGTGCAAAGGAGACGATTGAGGACTTCCGGCGCATCGAGCAGAGTATGCGCGAGACTATCGCGGCGGCACAGAAAACCGCCGAGGACATGACGGCGAGCGCGAAGCGGAATGCTGAACTCACAATCGAGACGGCTGCCAAGGAGGCGCAGAATATACGCCGTGAGGCAGCGCTTCAGGCGAAAGCACAACTCGATGAGGCGGCGGACAAGGTACGTGCGGTTGTAGCGGAGTACGAACGCCTTGTGCGGGAGAAGCATAAATTTCTGCGCCGCATGAAGGGAAATGTGCAGGCGGAGCTTGCGCTCATTGAGGACGCAATCGCGGAGATGCCTGACACGGCAGCGGAGAAACAGGCGGAAAAAGAGCGTGCTGCAGAGCGCAGTGAGCAGCAGGAGGACAGTTGAGATCCATGAGCGGACGTGTACAAGCCGCAGTTTCTTTCTTGGGTATTTTACTGATCGATCAGCTCGTGAAATACTATGTGGAACAGACGATGCTGCCGGGGGAGAGCATCCCTGTTGCAGCCCCGTTTTTTCATATCACATTCGTCCTCAATCCGGGGGCGGCATTTGGAATCTTCCGCGATCAGCAGTGGCTCTTTCTCGCGACGGCACTCGCGTTCTTCGCAGTCTTTGCCGCGTTCTATGAGCGCCTGTACCGCAGCGGCAGCCTCATTCACTTCGGCAGCGTCGCACTCGCAGCGGGAGCTGTGAGCAATCTGATCGACCGCATCCGGCTTGGGCACGTTGTGGATTTCTTTGACTTTCGCATATGGCCCGTGTTCAACATCGCAGACATCGCCATCGTCCTCGGAACGGCAGCAGTTCTCTGGGCACTCTTTGTGCAGAAGAAGGAAATTCGATGATGAGCAGTTCATTTACCGCAGATTGTACGGGGGAGCGGCTGGATCGTGCGCTCGTGCGGCAGCTGCCGGATCTCTCGCGCAGCTATGCGCAGCGCCTCATTGAGGATGGGCGGGTCACGGTGGACGGCACGGTGCGTAAGGCGAACTACAAACTGCGCGGCGGAGAGGAGATCATCTATACGCTGCCGCCCGCCGAAGAGGTGGAGATTTGTGCAGAGGACATCCCTCTTGACGTGCTCTATGAGGATGCGGACATCATCATCGTCAACAAGGCACGAGGCATGGTGGTTCACCCTGCTGCGGGCATCTATACGGGAACGCTGGTCAATGCGCTGCTCTGGCACTGTCAGGATCTCTCCGGCATCAACGGCGCGCTGCGTCCCGGCATCGTGCACCGCCTCGACAAGGATACCTCGGGCGTTATGGTCGCGGCAAAAAATGACATGGCACATCACTTTCTCGCGCGCCAGATTCGGGATAAGGAGGCACAGCGCACATACCGCGCTGTTGTGCACGGCAATATCGTCCCGCGTGCGGGCGTAATTACGGGGGATATTGGACGGCATCCGACCGACCGCAAGAAGATGGCGATTGTACGCGAGAATGGAAAGCCCGCGACCACGCATTTTGAAGTGTTGGAGCGGTTCGGCGACTATACCTATGTTTCCTGCCGTCTCGAGACGGGGCGAACCCATCAGATCCGCGTCCATATGACGAGCATCGGGCATCCGCTCGTCGGCGATACGAAATACACGGCGAAGAAGAACCCCTTTGCGATTTCGGGACAGGCGCTGCACTCGCTGACTCTTCGTCTCACGCATCCGCGCACGCGGGCGGAGATGGAGTTCACAGCACCGCTCCCCGCAGATATGGAGGAGATTCTGCGAGTGCTGCACCAGTAAGGAGATGATGATATGACACAGTTCAGGGAAAAGGCAGTGCTCATGGATGACGACGGCATTCGGCGTGCACTTATGCGAATCTCACATGAGATTGTAGAGAAGAACAAAGGAACGGAAAATCTCGTGCTCGTTGGAATCCGTACGCGCGGTGTTCCCATTGCCGCACGCATTGCCGCCGAGATCGCGCGCATCGAACAGCGTGAGCTGCCGCGCGGCGTGCTCGATATCACGCTCTACCGCGATGATCTCAACGAACTGTCCTATCAGCCCATCGTGCATCCTACGGAGATGCCGCTGGATATCACGGGCAAGACGGTCATTCTCGTGGACGATGTACTCTATACGGGACGAACGATCCGCGCGGCTATGAATGCACTGCTCGACATCGGGCGTCCGCGCACGATTCAGCTTGCTGTACTCATCGACCGCGGGCACAGGGAACTGCCCATCCGCGCGGACTACGTCGGCAAGAACGTCCCGACCGCCGCACTGGAGGATGTGTCCGTGATGCTTCGGGATACGGATGAAGAAGAAAAGGTTGTCATTCGCGAGCGCCTGTGACACCATATGGAGAGAGCCGTGTGCAGGGCGGCTCTCTTTTTGTATCTTGACGGAAAATCTGTAATCGAGGTATAATATTGGTACCGGATCATTTGCATGAGTGCTGATTAGGAAGGATCCTTTGAAAGTGACGGAGCAATCGTATGATTTTTTACGGCGATAAGCAAAAGTCCATGTTGGATGAGGAGCAGGCGGTTCCGGATGACCTGGAGCCTGTCGAACTCGATGCTGAGGACGAGGAGCTTGAGGACACTGCCGCAGAAAACAGCATCTATGACGGCTGCAGTGATGAGGAACTGCTTGCGTACATCCGCACTGCCGAGGGCGATGAGGCGCTCGACTATCTCATCAACAAGTACCGTAATTTCGTGCGCTCCAAAGCGCGTTCCTATTTCCTGATTGGTGCAGATCGTGAGGACATCGTACAGGAGGGCATGATCGGCTTCTTCAAGGCGATTCGCGACTACCGCGAGGATAAATTATCGTCCTTCCGTGCGTTTGCCGAGCTCTGTGTTACGCGCCAGATTATCACGGCGATCAAGACGGCGACGCGGCAGAAGCACATTCCTCTGAACTCCTATGTATCACTGAACAAGCCCATCTATGACGAGGACTCCGACCGTACGCTGCTCGATGTGCTCTCGGGCGCACGCATCAGCGATCCCGAGGAGCTTGTGATCAGCCACGAGGAATTCATTGACATCGAACAGAAAATGGAGGAGATCCTGAGCGACCTTGAATGGCGCGTACTCATGAGCTATCTCGACGGCAAATCCTATCAGGAGATCGCCGTCGATCTGCACCGTCAGGTGAAATCCATCGACAATGCACTTCAGCGTGTGAAGCGCAAACTGGAGAAATACATGGAGTCGCGCGGCGACGATCTCGATATCGGTACCGTTTACCGCGGACTTACAACAATCAATCGTGGAACACGTACGTCGGAGGAGGAATAGGGAAATACGACGGGAGAAAATACGGCTTGGAATTTCACATCGAGGAGAATCCGTACGTCACATTCGGCGTATGGATTTTTTGTTTTCGGTGGAGAAAAGTTTAAGCGTACGATGATTTTTGCTTTGGCAGAGGACTTGCGAAAACACTAAAGAAAAAGTGGATGCTTTTGAAATAGGTGAGGTAAACAAAGACAGCAATATATCGTTTTGGCATCTAACCTTTGCCTGATTGAAATAATCTTTTGAACCTGATAAGATGTGGACAGAGAAAGTTGTTTCAATGTTCTAACTGCAAAGGAGGTCGCATACTATGTGGAAGAAAATTTATTCTGCTGTCCTTGCCTGTCTGCTGTGCATGGCATTTGCAGCAGTCGGCGCGGCGGAGACGGCAAAGGAGATGCCGCTGTCTGCCGAGAAGCCGGAGCGCATCGAGCTTGTGCTGATCCTCGATAAGAGTGGATCGATGTCGGGGCTGGAGTCCGACACGATTGGCGGCTTTAATGCCATGATCGAGAAACAGAAAGCACTCGCCGTTCCCGTGCGTGTGACGACGGTTCTCTTTAACGATGAGGTGGATATGCTCTACGAGCGCAAGGATATTCATTTCGTAAAACCACTGATGGCGAAGGAGTACGAGGTAGGCGGTACGACGGCACTGCTCGATGCCGTGGGGGCGACGATCCTGCGAATGGAGCAGAGGGGCGTCTCGGAGCGCGAGGGAACAAAGGTGATCTTCGTCATCATCACGGATGGAATGGAGAACGCGAGCACGGAGTTCACTAAGCCGAAGGTCAAACAGCTGATTTCGGACAAGCAGGAAAAGGCGGGCTGGGACTTTGTCTACCTCGGTGCGAACATCGACGCGGTGGAGGAGGCGGATGCGATCGGCGTGAAAAAGGCGAATGCCGTGACCTATCGGAACACGGAGTCCGGTGTCCGCGCGAACTATGATGCCGTTTCCGCATTTGTCGAAGAGACAGCAGAGCCCTCGACGGCAGAGAAGGGGCGTTGGCGTTCCCGTGTGGAAGAGGACACGTCAAAATAAGTCGGTGCACCGATTGACAATTTACACATAACGATGTATTCTAATAGCTGTGACATATTGTTGCATAACTGAATGAACGGGAGACAGGTGCAGTGCTGTATGGCACATGCTTAATAGAGAAGCCGGGGGAGCCGGCGCGGTCCCGCCACTGTGAGGGGAGCGAACCTGCAAGGAAGCCACTGGAAGACAGACCTTCCGGGAAGGCGCAGGGGAGTGATGAACCGAGCCAGGAGAACTGCCTGTCTGACAATCCACCGTGTGCCGTAGGCACATACCTGCGAGTGACAGGAAGGGGATTCGTGGAGATGATTTCACGAGGCTTTCTTGCTCTTGCAGGAAAGCCTTTAATTTATATTTTTTGGGAGGAATTCGGATGAAGAATTGGAAGAAAATGCTGGTCGCATCCCTTGCCTGCTCAGCTGTTCTGGGCTTTTCCTACAGCCCTGCGGAGGCCGCGTATGAGCTGAACCCCGAGGTGAAGACGGCAACACCGGCACTCATGGAGGCGTCTGAGATCGGTGTCCTGAAGTATGATAATCCGCAGATGCGGAACTACACGAACAAGGATGCCATCGTCGTGGCGAGCTTCGGCACGACGTTCAAGGAGACGCGTGAAAAGACGATTGAGGCAACCGTGCGTGACATTCAGGCGGCCCATCCGGGTGTGAAGGTTGTGACGGCATTCACCTCCCACATTATCATCGACCGTATCGAAAAGAATGAGGGAAAGAAGTATCCGACCCCCGAGGAGGCGCTGACACAACTCAAGGCAGACGGCTACTCGCGTGTGGCTCTCGTCTCGCTTGATGTCATCCCGGGCATGGAGTACTCCTATGTCAAGGCCGTGTTCAATGAGTATAAAGAACAGTTCAAGACGATGACCTGCGGGACATCGCTTATGTACTGGCAGGGGCAGGAAGAGCAGTCGGATGACGTTGCGGAGTTCATCAAGGCCGTCTCCAGCCAGTTCCCGAAGCTTGGCAAGGATGAGGCTCTCCTCCTCATGGCACACGGCACACCGCACGTTTCCAATGCTTACTATTCCGTGATTCAGGCGAAGCTCGATGCGCTCGGATATAAGAATGTCTACGTCTACACGGTTGAGGGGTGGCCGAGTCTCGAGGATGTCGTTCCGAAGCTCAACAATGCGAATGTCAAGACAGTAACGCTCATGCCGATTATGATGGTTGCGGGCGATCATGCACACAACGATATGGCGGGCAAAGATTCGGATTCGCACAAGAGTATTCTTGAGAGCAAGGGCTTTAAGGTGAATACCTATCTGCACGGTCTCGGCGAGAACAAGAATATTCGGGCTGCATTTGTAGAGCGCGCGAATGATGCGTGGGATGCTCTGCAGGGGAACAAGGATGCAGACGCAGATCATCTCAAAATCATGAAGTAAGATCGGCGTTTTACGCAGACTGCGGTGAAGGGGTTGCTGCGGAAGTGTTTCACTTCCGCAGCAGCCCCTTTTCTTTGTATGCGTACCCTGTTATAATAGAGTACGATGTTTGCCGTGTGGAGACAGCGGATTCCGCATAACAAGGAGAACTGATCGATGAAGATAGCGATTGTCGGTACGGGAATGATTGCGCGGGAGGCACTCATTGCCCTGCGTCAGGTGGGAAATGTCGAGGTGAAAACAATCTGTGCGCGCCCGCACAGTCGGGAGAAAGCGGAGGCATTGGCGCGTGAGTTCGGTGTCCCGCAGACGGTGACGGACTACGAGGCAATGCTTGCGGCACATGAGGCGGACGTTGTCTACCTCGGCATTGTGAACAGCGCGCATTTCTCGTATGCACGTGCGGCGATTGAGGCGGGCTGGCACGTCATCGTGGAAAAACCCTTTACCTCGACGCTCGCAGAGGCGGAGGAGCTGATCGCGCGTGCGCGTGCAGCAGGGTGCTATCTGTTCGAGGCAGTGACACCGCTCTTCCTGCCAAACTATCTCGGGATCTTGTCCGCGCTCCCGCAGCTCGGACTCATTCGCCTCGTGCAGGCAAATTTCTCGCAGTACTCGAGCCGCTACGAGCGCTATCTCGCGCGCGACGTGGCGCCGGCGTTTGATCCTGTGCTTTCGGGCGGGGCACTTTATGACCTGAATGTCTACAACCTTGCGCTCATCGTCGCGCTCTTCGGGCGTCCGCAGTCCGCCTCCTACACCGCGAATATCGGCTTCAACGGGATTGATACCTCGGGAGTGCTGACGCTGCGCTATGATGGCTTTGTTGCAACGGCGGCGGCGGCAAAGGACAGTTCGAGCCCGTCCTTCTTCCTGATTCAGGGGGAGTCGGGGTGGATTCGTGCGGACGGTACACCGAACGAACTCACATCCTTTACAGTCGGACTGCGCGGCAAGGAGCCGAAGACGTATGCGCTGAACAAGTATGAACATCGTATGGTGCACGAGTTCGAGGCAATACGGGAGATCTTTGAACGCAAGGACTATCTGCGTGTGGAGGAGGGGCTCCGAACCTCGCGGACGGTGATGGCGGTGATGGAGAAGGCGCGTTTGGTGGCGGGCATCCAGTTTCGGGCGGATTGAGATTGATGGAACCGATGATGATTGAGATGGAGGATCTCGTCAAGAAATTTCCGCATACGAATGCGGCAAAGGAAAAGACGTGGAAAACGGCAGTTGCAGGGATCTCCCTCTCCGTCCGTCACGGTGAGGTGTTTGGACTGCTCGGTCCGAACGGTGCAGGGAAGACGACGATCATCCGTATGCTCACGATGCAGACGCAGCCGACGAGCGGCGTGATCCGTATCGGCGGTGCGGACATCCGCCGTGATCCGCGTGTTGTCAAGGAGCGGATCGGTGTGGTGCCGCAGCATGTGAATTTCGATCAGGAGCTCACCTGTTGGGAGAATATGGAGCTGCACGCGCGTCTGCATCACATGGGACACGCGGAGCGCACGGCGCGGATAGAGGAACTGCTTGCAGAGATGGAGCTGACCGAGGTGCGCAACGACAATGTGCGCCGCCTCTCCGGCGGGATGAAGCGTCGGCTGCTCATCGCACGCGCACTGATCCACCGTCCGCAGGTGCTCTTTTTGGATGAGCCGACGGTGGCGCTTGACCCTCAGATTCGCCGTCATATCTGGGATCTCGTGCGCGAGATCGCTAGGGGCGGTGTGACCGTGCTTCTGACGACGCACTACATCGAGGAGGCAGAGGCACTCTGTGACCGCGTGTCCATCATCAATAAGGGTGTGCTTGTCGATGTGCAGACACCGCGTGCGTTCTGTGAGAATTTGGGGTCATATGCTGTGGAGTGGGATGAGGAGGGCGGCCGCGCCTATCAGTTTTTCCACACACGTGAGGAAGCGCGTGTTCATGCGCGTATGCTTGAGGAGCAGATGCAGCGCGTTCTCCTGCGCCCGACGAATCTCGAGGATGTATTCATCGAGCTGACGGGACGAAAGGAGGGACTTTGATGCTGCGGGATATCTGGACGGTGTTCTGGCGTGATTGGATCGTTCTGCGCCGCCGTCTGACGAAATACATTCTGAGCCGCATGGTCTCGCCGCTCATGTTTCTCATCGCGTTTGGCTGGGGGCTCGGACGCAGTATCGATGTGGGCACGGGCTCGTATCTGGACTTTCTCGTGCCGGGACTTCTCGCGATGAACTCAATGAACATCAGCTTTAACAGCATCATCTCCGTGCATGCGGAACGCGTTTATCACAAGAGTCTTGAGGAGTACCTGATTGCGCCGATTCGCCCCGACGCATTTGTTGTCGGCAAAGTGGCAGGGGCCGTCGTGCGGGGGCTGATTTCATCGGCGATCATCGTGGTGCTGAGCTATCTGTTCGGCGCACATTTTATGATTACGCCGCTGTTTCTCCTCGTGCTTGCGCTGAACTGCATGATCTTCGCGGAGATTGGATTCCTCGCGGCGATGTATATCTCCACCTACGAAGAGATGAGCCAGGTCAACCTCTATGTGCTCCTGCCGATGTCGTTTCTCTGCGGGACGTTCTTCGCGACAGCGGCACTGCCGGATGTCGTGCGTTGGATTGTGGAAGTGCTGCCGCTCACGCATACGAGCCATCTCCTGCGCAGCATCGGGGGAACAGGGGAGTTCTCCATGCTCTCACTTGTTGTCGTTGTTGGCTATGCGGTGCTCGGCATCGCAGCGGGAACGTGGAAGTTCCGTCGGCTGACGGATTAGAACAAAGGATCATTATGCTCAGGCATATTTTTCATCACAGAGGTGCAGCGGAGGGCTGTGCACATTTCTGCTGCACTAAAATCGAGGACTTCGGCGTCTCCTTTGGGACGTTCGAAGTCTTTTCGCATGTCAGCCTGCATGTTCACTGCGGGGAGCTGACCGCCATCATCGGGGCAAACGGCGCGGGCAAGAGTACGCTCCTGCGTGCCATCCTCGGTGAAGTGCCGCATACGGGCAGTCTGCGCTTCGTCGATGCGGATGATCGGCGCATACGTCCCGTCATTGGCTATGTGCCGCAGTATCTGCGCCTCGATCTGAGTGCGCCGACGACAGTCATGGATCTCTTTATGGCATGCCTCACGGCACGCCCTGTCTGGCTCTTTCCAACGCGTTCCCTGCGCCCGCGCATCATGAAAAATCTTGCGCGCGTACGCGCAGAGCACTTGATTGGCCGCCGTCTCGGCGCGCTCTCGGGCGGGGAACTGCAGCGCGTTCTGCTCGCGCTTGCACTGGATCCGATGCCGAACCTCCTGCTCCTCGACGAGCCGGTATCGGGTGTCGATCAGAGCGGGCTCACGCTCTTTTATGACATTGTCGGAGAGCTGCGCGCACAGGAGGATCTCGCAATCCTACTGATCTCACACGATCTCGGCATGGTCGCACGCCATGCGGACAAGGTCGTTCTGATGGAGCACGGAATCGCGGCTGCGGGAACGCCGTGCGAGGTCTTTGCGGCTCCTCAGATGGAGCGGATATTTGGCATCCTGCCTGATCTCCGACATCTGGAGATGCGTGCGGCAGGCGAGGGAGAGGAGGGCACAGTATGGAACTGATCTACAGCGTCCTCGATACGCTCCTGCCGTTTGCGTGGATGGAGTACACGTTCATGAAGAACGCACTCCTGGCGATTCTCCTCATGACCCCGCTCTTCGGGCTGCTCAGTACGATGGTAGTTTCAAGCCGCATGGCGTTCTTCTCGGACTCGCTCGGGCACGGGGCGTTCACCGGCATTGCTGTGGGCGCACTCGTCGGGATATTTGCGCCGCTTACGTCACTCATCCTCTTCTCCGTGCTGTTCGCACTCCTCATCACCTACATCAAACATCGAACGGCGGCATCAGCGGATACGGTCATCGGGGTGTTCTCCTCGACGGCAATTGCAGTCGGGCTCATGATGATGAGTCACGGCGGAGGCTTCTCGAAGTTCTCCCCGCTCCTCATCGGCGATATCCTGAGCATTACGCCCGCTGATCTTGCGGGACTTCTCGCAGTTGACGCTCTCGTTTTCCTCGGCTGGGTTATGCTCTTCAATCGGCTGCTGCTGCTCTCGGTGAATCCGTCGCTTGCGCGCAGTCGCGGTATCTGCGTCTTTGGCATCGAATCGCTCTTCGCCGCCCTGCTCGCCGTTGTCGTCGCCGTCAGCATCCAATGGGTCGGCATCCTCATCATCAATGCCCTGCTCGTGCTGCCGGGGGCTGGCGCGCGCAACATCGCGCGCAGTGTCAAGGAATATCATCTCGTGTCTGTCATGATTGCATTTGTCTCGGGGCTCGTCGGGCTGTTTTCGGCGTACTATCTTGGGATCGCAGCAGGGGCGGCGATTGTTGCGGCGGCTGCCGTGATGTTCTTCCTGTCGCTTGCCCTTCGTCCGCACTTTCAACGCTGATATCCTGGGTGATGCCCTGTTATTTTTCATTGTTTTATGTTAAAATGACAGCAAATATTGTGACATGTGAGAAGGAGGGCATTTTCATGAATATTACGATTGGCAGTGATCACGGAGCTGTGGATCTCAAAGAAGAGGTCAAGATGGTGCTTCACGAATTCGGTGATATCCATGTGACGGATGTCGGCACATTCGGCAAGGAGGCGGTCGACTATCCAGATATTGCGGAGAAGGTCTGCGCCGATGTTGTCTCAGGCAAGGCGGATCGCGGCATTGTCCTCTGCGGTACGGGGCTCGGCATCTCGATTGCGGCGAACAAGATTGACGGCATCCGCGCTGCGCTCTGCACGGATGTCTATTCGGCGATCATGTCGCGCAAGCACAACGATGCCAATGTGCTCGCTATGGGCGGACGCGTGACGGGCTTTGGTCCTGCGGGCGAGATCGTGCGCGCGTGGATCCGCACAGAGTTTGAGGGAGGGCGGCATGCGCGCCGCGTCGAGAAGATCATGGCACTGCAGGATAAGAAAACGAATTAAGGAGAGTTTTTATGAGCATTATGGATTCCCTGAGCAAGGTGGACCCGCAGGTATGCAAGGCGGTTGAGGAGGAGCTCAATCGCCAGCGTACGAAGCTGGAACTTATCGCCTCGGAGAACATCGTCAGCCGCGCGGTCATGGAGGCGCAGGGCAGCGTCCTCACGAACAAGTATGCGGAGGGCTATCCCGGCAAGCGCTACTACGGCGGCTGTGAATACGTTGACGTGGCGGAACAGCTCGCGATTGACCGTGCGAAGGAGCTCTTTGCTGCAAACTGGGCAAATGTTCAGCCGCATTCGGGTGCGCAGGCGAATATGGCGGTGTTCTTTGCACTGCTGCAGCCGGGCGATACGATCCTAGGCATGAATCTGACGGACGGCGGGCATCTGACGCACGGCAGTCCCGTCAACATCTCCGGTACGTATTACAAGGTCATTCCCTACGGTGTGGACAAGGAGACGGAGCGCATTGACTACGATGCATTGGAGGCGCTCGCAAAGGAACACAGGCCGAAGATGATCATTGCGGGTGCTTCGGCATATTCCCGCACGATTGACTTTGAGCGCATCGGGGCGACCGCAAAGGCGGTCGGTGCGATCTTTATGGTCGATATGGCGCATATCGCTGGACTTGTCGCTGCGAGACAGCATCCGAGCCCTGTGCCGTATGCGGATGTCGTCACCTCGACCACGCACAAGACCCTGCGTGGGCCGCGCGGCGGCATCATCCTCGGACGTGATGAGGAGCTCGGCGCGAAGATCAACAAGGCGGTGTTCCCCGGCATTCAGGGCGGCCCCCTGATGCACGTCATTGCAGCAAAGGCGGTAGCACTCGGCGAGGCTCTGCAGCCCTCGTTCAAGGAGTATGGTGCGCAGGTGGTAAAGAATGCGGCAGCGCTTGCAGATGAGCTGATGAGGCTCGGCTACCGCATCGTGTCCGGCGGCACGGATACGCATGTCATGCTCGTTGATCTCACGAACAAGGACGTTACGGGCAAGGAGGCGCAGACGCTGCTCGACGAGGTCAATATCACGGCGAACCGAAACACGATCCCGTTCGAGCCGCGCAGTCCGTTCGTCACGAGCGGCATCCGTCTCGGCTCGCCCGCCCTCACGACGCGCGGCTTCTGCGAGGAGGATATGCGCGAGGTGGCGCGGATCATCGCCTGCGTTCTCGATGCGCCGACGGATGAGACACGTCGCACGGAGGCGCGCAGCCGTGTCGCCGCGCTCTGTGCGAAATATCCCCTGTATGAGTAATTTTCTGTCAGAAAGGAAGCCTTTCCATGGCTGATACATTTCATCCGTCCGACATTCCGAATCTCCATCTGGTCGACCATCCGCTCATCCAGCACAAGCTGACACTCATGCGCATGAAGGAGACGGGGACAAAGGAGTTCCGCGAACTGCTCTCGGAGATCGCTATGCTCATGGCCTATGAGATCACGCGTGATTTCCCCCTGCGCGACGTGGCGATCGAGACTCCGGTCGCCCCCTGCCGTGCAAAGGTGCTCGAGGGCAAGAAGCTTGGCATCGTACCGATTCTGCGCGCAGGACTCGGCATGCTCGACGGTATATTGACGCTTGTTCCCGCCGCACGCGTGGGACACATCGGCCTCTACCGCGATCCGGAGACGCTCGCGCCTGTCGAGTACTACGCCAAGCTCCCGAGCGGCGTGGAGGATCGGACGCTCATCGTTCCGGACCCGATGCTCGCGACGGGCGGCAGCGCGTCGGCGGCACTCACACTGCTCAAACAGAAGGGGGCAAAAAACATCATCCTCATGTGTCTTGTATCCGCTCCTGAGGGGATTCGCCGTGTGGCTGAGGATCATCCCGATGTGCCCATCTACGTTGCCGCCGTCGACAAATGTCTCAATGAGCACGGCTACATCGTGCCGGGGCTTGGCGACGCGGGCGACCGCATCTTTGGAACCCTGTGACTGCATATGAAAAAGACGACTGCGCATGCAGTCGTCTTTTGTGTTGCAGTTTATGGCGGAGAGGGTGGGATTCGAACCCACGGTGCGTTGCCGCATCACCGGTTTTCAAGACCGGCTCCTTAAACCACTCGGACACCTCTCCCCGAAGCGTAGCTATTGTATCAGAAATTACGGAGTGCTGTCAAGCCTCTGCCCTGCACACGCAAGTGTACCGACGGCGAGCCCGATCAGCGATGGGATGACCCAGCCCATGCCGATGGAGGAAAGCGGAAGGATATTGCCAAGTGCAAGAAGGGGCTCCATCAGAGGAAGTGTATGAAGGGCAGGAGGGAGTGCGCGGAAGAAGTCAAATGCCGCTGCAATGCCTGTGCCGATCATTGTGCAGAGGTAGAGCGGGCGGTGATATCCGATCAGCCCTTCGATCAGGCACAGCGCGATGAGGACGATCGCGAGCGGATAGAGAAAGTAGAGCACGGGCAGCGAATATGCAATGATGCGGCTGAGCCCGATGTTCGAGACGGCAAAGGAAAAGAGAGCGAAGAGAATGGCGTATTTCGGATAGGAGAGGGTGTGCGGGAAGAGGGCGGAGAACGTCATGCCGCATGCTGTGACAAGCCCGATGGCGGTTTTGAGACAGGCGCAGGTGATCGTGATGCCGAGCAGGATGCCGCCGAATGAGCCGAAGTAGTGCGCCGCAATATGGGCGAGCACATCGCCGCCGTTTGCGTCAATGCCGTAGACTGCACGGCTCTGTGCTCCAACATAGGTCAGGGCGAGATAGATGAGCGCCATCAGCGCGGTGCTGAACGCGCCTGAGACAATCGTGCTGTAGGAGAGATCCTTTGGTTCTGTAAGCCCCAGACGCCGGATTGCGTTCACGAGAATATTTCCGAACGCAAGCGCGGCGAGTACATCCATTGTGTTGTATCCCTCGAGGAGCCCCGTGAAGAAGGCGTGCTTCGCATACGCATCGATGGGGGCGGCATCCCACACCGTACCCATCGGCGTGATCATTGCTGTCACGATGAGAATGCCGAGGAAGAGCAAAAAGAGCGGGTTGAGCACCTTGCCCACCCAGATCAGGATGCCCGAGGGGCGCAGGGAAAAGTAGAGGACGATGGCAAAGAATGCGAGGGTAAAGGTCAGCAGTGTCTTGCTCTGCATGAACGTCGGAACGAATGGTGCCGCGCCCACCTGAAAGGAGACAGTCGCCGTGCGCGGAATCGCAAAGAGGGGGCCGATGCAGAGGTAGAGTGCGCAGGTGAAGGCATAGGCAAAGCGGTGTCCGACCTTTCTGCCGATGTCAAAGAGACTTTCACTTGCCGTAATACTGATCGCCGCAATGCCGAGGAGCGGCAGCCCGACGCCTGTGATGCAGAAACCGATGAGCGCGGGCAGCATCGCTGTACCTGCCTGCTGCCCCATCGCGGCAGGAAAGATGAGATTGCCCGCACCGAAGACAAGACCGAAGAGCAAGGACGCAACGAAGATGTATTCTTGTTTTCTGAGACGGCGTTTCATTATTTACATCATCCCGTACAAATATCGAAAAATTTTAACGAATTGATTATAACGGTAAGGATGTGATTTGTCAAAGACAGAAGAAGTTGCTATAATAGGACAATATCATTGACGCAAAGGAGGAGATGGGCGTATGCGCATTGCTCTGTTTGATTCGGGGATTGGCGGGTTGACCGTGCTCAGTCACGCGCGGCGGGTACTCCCGTCTGAGGAGTTCCTTTTCCTTGCCGACCGCGATCACGTGCCCTACGGAACGAAGACCGAGGAGGAGGTACGCGGCTATGTGCGCGACGCAGTGACCTTCCTCATCGAGGAGCAGGGCGCAGACGCTGTACTCATCGCCTGCAATACGGCGACCTCCGTCGCGGCAGAGGAAATGCGCAACATTTACGATGTACCGATCATCGGCATGGAGCCGGCGGTAAAGAAGGCGCTCGCACAGGATGCGGAGCGGCGTGTCCTCGTCGCGGCGACGCCGATCACCGTGCGCGGAGAGAAGCTGCGCCGTCTCATCGAGGAGTACGATACGAACCATCTCATCGATCTCGTTGCTCTGCCGCGTCTTGTGCAGTTTGCAGAGCGCGAGGAGTTCGTCTCCCCGCGCGTGGAGGAGTATCTGTGGAACGCCCTCGCGCCGTTCGACCTTATTCGTTACTCCTCCATCGTTCTCGGGTGTACGCATTTCAACTACTTTAAGGATACGCTGCGGCGCATTCTTCCAAAGACCATGCATTTTGTAGATGGAAATGAGGGGTCGATTGAGGAGCTTGCGCGGCGGGCGGGCGTTCATACCGTACCTGCGGGGGTGGCAAAGGCTCCCTGCAGGTTCTTTGCCTCCGGGCGTCCAATCACAGGAACGGAGGCAATCGCGCGGCTGGAGCGTTCCATTGAGCGCGCCGCCCGCATGGAGGAGATTGTTTGAAGGAAGGGAGTATTCATGCCGATTCATGTGACACATCGGGTGAATTTTTACGATACGGATGCAATGGAGGTCGTCCATCACGCGAACTACATTCGCTGGTTCGAGATCGGGCGCGTTGCCTATCTGCGCCGCATCGGCATCACACTGGGAGCACTGATGGAGGCGGGCTATGTCTTTCCCATCACGAAGGTTGGGGCTGAGTTCCACGCGCCTGGGCATTTTGATGATGAACTTGTGATTGAGACAACGGCGACAGCACTGACGAGAGCGAAGATGGCGTTTTCGTACCGCATTTTGAATGCGGCGGGAACGGTGCTCGTGACGGGCTTTTCGGAGAATGTATTCACGCTCCGCGAGACGGGGCACATCACACGTCTGCCGAAGGAGTTCTATGAGCCGCTGGAGGCGGCGATGATCGCGGAGAAAGAGGGACGGGACATTGGGATCTGAATTTAATTGGTGGCTGCACGTTCTGATTGCGGTGCTGTTGGTCGAAGAAATCGGGCGGCGTGCGCTCTTTGCCTATCTCGGTATAGAGAAGGTCGTACCGAAAGTCGATGAGATGACAGCGTATTCTGTCGTCGAGCGCACGGCGGAGCGCCTTGTGATCGGTGCGACGATTCCGTTTGCAAACGAGGGCAAGCAGTGCGCGACGATCATGGACGCGATTCTGCGCGTGCAGCTGCCCTACGAGCAGTACGACGGCGCACTGGTGCGCGGCAAGGTGGAACTTGCAGGCACAGTACGTGAGGACGATTATTTCGAGGCGGTGCTGATCCAGAAACGTGAGCGCATCGACCTCGTCCTTAAACTCTCCATTGAGGGACGCAAGGGAAATACACTCGAAGAGGCGATTGCACATCTGCCGGACTTCCGCATGGATCTCATCTATCAGGAGACGGGGCGTCTGCCGGCGCATTACTCCAAGATTATGCTGCAGGTGACCGCAGCAGAGATCGGCGCGCTTGCTGGGGTTGCACTTGTGCAGGAAGGGGGCAGGAAGAATGGCTGAGCTGAATATTCTCCCCGTTCCGACGCGGATTCTGACCGATGCAGATGACATCGTGGATGCCATCGAGTACTATGCGGGGGCACAGGTGACGGCGGATGACCTTGTCTGCTGTGCAGAGAGTGTGGTCGCCGTGACGCAGGGGCGCATCGCGCGCCCCGAGGAGCTGAAGATCTCGGGTGCCGCATGCTTTGCGTGCCGCTTCATCCCCGACTACGGCAGTCTTGCGAGTCCGCATGGAATGCAGGCACTGATGGATGTGGAGGGGAAGTGGCGCGTCCTCTTTGCGCTCTTTGCGGGATTCCTCGGCAAGCTCGTCGGCAAGAGCGGGCTCTTCTACCAGTGGGGCGGCAAGGAGGCGGCTCTCATCGATGACGTGACGGGCACGATGCCGCCATTCGATAAGTGCATCGTCTATGGTCCTGCGGAGCCGGAACGGGTTGCTGCACGGATTCGTGACCGCGTGGGGGCGTTCGGCGGAATGATTGCGGACGTGAACGATTTGAGGCGTTCACGCGTAGTCGGGGTGTCGGACGGGGTGAACGGGGAACTCGCAGCGCAGCTGCTGCTTGACAATCCGTTCGGCAATGCCTCGCAGAAGACACCCATCTGCATCATCAAGAACTATCGGCAGTATCAGGAGACCCACACGGCGTAAAATAGGAGCGGGAAGTGACTTCTTCCCGCTTTTTTGAACGACTCTCATAAAGGAGAAAAACTTTCATGCCAAGAAGAGATCTGAGGCGTGCCGACCAGCTGCGCCCCGTGCGGATCGAGCGCGGCTATCAGCGCTATCCTGCAGGCTCCGCCCTCATTGAGATGGGACATACGCGCGTCCTGTGTGCGGCGACGGTCGAGGAGCGTGTGCCGTTCTTTCTGAAAGGCACGGGGACGGGCTGGGTGACGGCGGAGTATTCCATGCTTCCCGGTGCGGGCACGGAGCGTACGGCGCGCGAGGCGATGCGCGGACATCAGACGGGGCGGACGCAGGAGATTCAACGGCTCATCGGGCGTGCTCTGCGCGCAGTGGTAGATACACAGGCACTCGGTGAGCGCACGATCCACATTGACTGCGATGTCCTGCAGGCGGATGGGGGGACGCGCACGGCGTCGATCACGGGTGCCTTTGTCGCACTTGTGGAGGCGTGTGCAACATTTTACACGAAGCACGGGGTCTTTCCCGTGCGTGACTACGTGGCGGCGGTCAGTGTCGGCGTGAGTGCGGAGAACACGCCGCTCCTCGACATTTGCTATGAGGAGGATTCTGCCGCGATGGTGGATATGAATCTTGTCATGACGGGTGCGGGAGCGTTTGTCGAAGTGCAGGGAACAGGCGAAGGCCGTTCGTTCTCGCGCACGGAGATGAATGTACTGCTCGATCTTGGAGAACACGGGATACGCGAGCTCATCGACCATCAAAAGACGGCGCTCGGCACCGTGCTTTCATGGCTGCCGGGGCGGGAGGGATAGCATGGAAGAAAAGCTCATACTGATTGCCACGTCGAACGCAGGAAAGGTGCGCGAGATGGAGAGGGCGTTCGAGGGACTGCCCGTACGACTCGTGCCGCTCTCGCGCATCCGTGAAATCTTGCCGGATGCGGGGGAGATCGAGGAGCCTGTGGAGGACGGCGCGACCTTTTTGGAGAACGCGCGGATTAAGGCGCGTTACTACATGGAGCAGACGGGGCTCGCTGCGCTTGCCGATGACTCGGGGCTCTCTGTGGAGGTGCTGGGCGGTGCTCCCGGTGTTTACTCGGCACGCTATGCGGGCGTGCACGGTGATGACGCGGCGAACAATGCGAAGCTGATTGCGGACATTCGGGCACGCGGTACAGAGAATGCGGCTGCCGCCTATCACTGCGCGCTCGTTCTTGCACTTACGGCTGGGGAGGAGCTCGCCGCAGAGGGCGTGTGTACGGGCTTTATCCGTCCCGAGGCGCGGGGGACGGAGGGCTTTGGGTATGACCCGTATTTCTACTGTGCGGACGGACGCACGATGGCAGAGCTGACCCGCGAGGAGAAGCATGCGATCAGCCATCGCGGCGCGGCGCTGAACAATATGAAAGAGCAGCTGCGCACTCTCTTTCAAGTGAAATGAAGCTGCGTGCACAGATCGGAGTTTGCTATGAGAATCGGAATTGTCAGTGACAGTCACGGAGATACGCGCATGTTTGAAAAGATGCTTGCCGTCCCTGGTGCAGCGGAGGCAGAGATGTGGCTGCACGCGGGGGACTTTGCACCCGATGCGGACGATCTGGAGATCCTGTCGGAGAAGAGCGTTGCGCGTGTGCTTGGCAACTGCGACCTCTTCGTGGATGGGGTCTATGAGGAAGCGGTTGTCGAAGTCGCGGGGCATCGTATCTTTTTGACGCACGGTCATCTCTTCAACGTGCGCTTCGATACGGCGATGCTGCAAGAGGCAGCGCGTGAGGCGGGGGCGGACATCGCCGTATATGGGCATACGCACGTTGCTCTTGAGGAGCACGGAGAAGTCACTGTACTCAACCCCGGCAGCATTGCCCGCCCGCGTGATGAGCAGCGTGGTTCGTTCATGCTTGTGGATCTGAATGCAGGAGAGACTCCCCAGGTAAATCTCATTCGCATTTGATTGTGAAAAAATGTACGAAAGCCCGCAAATTCAAGGGTTTTTCTATATAAAAAATTTTCAAAAAAATTTACCATATAAAATCCATATCATAAGATATGGATTTTATATATATAATAACAAATACAATATAAACAATAAATTATTTAGAGGTAAATGATTCGATTGAAATATAAAACAATAAGATAAAAGCGCAAAAGAACGATATTATTTCAGCTTGTGAATCTCATTTCCAATTTGAATGAGATTCACTTTTTTCAAGGCTTTACGGCAAATTTGAAAGACTTGAAAGCAAGAAAAAAATATGATATAGTCTAACTAACCTGTGTATAAGTTATATTTATAGGAGGGATTACTTTGCGAGAGCTAAGCGCACAAGCAATCACGGAGAACGTCGCCGAGATGTGCAAAGAAGCGGCGTACTATCTCCCGAATGATGTCTACGAGGGACTCAAAAAGGGGCGAGAGACGGAGGAGTCACCCGTAGGAAAGGTCGTTTTGGATCAGATCATCCGCAACGCCGAGATCGCGCGCGAAGAGGATCGTCCGTATTGCCAGGATACGGGCATGACGATTGTGTTCGTGGAGGTCGGGCAGGATCTCCATATCACAGGCGGTCTCCTTGAGGATGCCATCAACGAGGGCATTGCCAAGGGCTATACGGAGGGGTATCTGCGCAAGTCGGTTGTCGCGGAGCCGCTCTTTAACCGCAAGAACACGCAGAACAACACGCCGGGAGTCATCTACACGAAGATCGTTGCGGGCGACAAGCTCAGCATCACGATTGCGCCGAAGGGCTTCGGTTCGGAAAACAAGTCCGGCGTCAAGATGCTTGTTCCTGCGGACGGCGTGGAGGGTGTGAAAAAGGCGGTCATGGAGATCATCCAGCACGCAGGCCCGAATCCGTGTCCGCCTGAGGTGGTCGGTGTCGGGATCGGCGGCACGATGGATCAGGCGGCACTCCTCTCGAAGAAGGCACTTACGCGTCCGATCGACCAGCGTCATCCGATGCCCGAGTATGCAAAACTCGAGGGTGAGCTCCTCGAGATGATCAACAAGACGGGCATCGGACCGCAGCTTGGCGGCACGACAACCGCACTTGCCGTGAACATTGAATGGGGCGCGACGCACATCGCGGGCCTCCCCGTTGCGGTGACGATCTGCTGCCATGCCCTCCGGCATGCGCATCGCGTCCTGTAACAGCCTTTTCTGTGTATTATCATTAGGGAGGAATACTCATGGCGGAAAGTATCCGTATTACGACTCCGTTCACGGAGGAAATGTCGCGTAAGCTCAAGGCGGGCGACAGCGTTCTCATCACGGGCACGATCATCAGCGCGCGCGATGCAGCACACAAGGCGATGACGGAGGCTCTCGCGAAGGGCGAGCCGCTGCCGGTTGACTGGCACGATCAGATCGTCTACTACCTCGGACCGACACCGGCGAAGCCGGGCGATCCGATCGGCTCGGCGGGGCCAACGACCTCCGGCCGCATGGATGCCTACACGCCGACGATGCTTGAGCAGGGCATCAAGGGCATGGTGGGCAAGGGCTCACGTTCGGCGGCCGTTGTGGAGTCGATGAAGAAGAACGGTGTTACCTATTTTGCCGCAGTCGGCGGTGCCGCAGCGCTCATCGCAAAATCCGTGAAGAAGTACGAAGTAGTTGGCTATCCCGAGCTTGGCCCGGAGGCGGTTGCAAAGCTGACGGTCGAGGATTTCCCCTGCATCGTCGTGATTGACTCCGAGGGCAACAACTTCTACGAGATGGGGCAGAAGCCCTATCGGAAACTCTAAGGCGGCTCGCATTCCGCCTCGCACATCCTCATCAACGTGTTCATGCCGATGGTTTGGCGCATGACAAATCATTCGGGGGCGCAGCCTCGGATATGCTCCGAGGCTGCGGCTCCAAAGGTCTACATATTTCAGGAGGTATGAAATGTTCCACACAACCTTTTACATGCGGCGGCTGCATTCATTGGTCGGACTCGTCATCATCGGCGTGTTCCTCTTCGAGCACGTCTTCACGAACTCAACCGTGCTGGGCGGGGCGAAGGCGTTCAATGATTCACTTGCCATGATGGAGCTCATCCCGCGTCCCGTGTTCTACGGGCTCGAGGTCTTTGCCATCGCCGTACCGATTCTCTTCCACGCAATCTATGGCATCTACATTGCGGCACAGGCGAAGAACAACCCGAGCAATTATGGCTACGTCCGCAACTGGCAGTTTGCCGTGCAGCGTTATACGGCATGGCTGCTCATCCCGTTCCTCATCTGGCACGTCGGCTATATGCGTGTCTGGGAAAAGGGCGTCATGGGAACGCATATCAACTATGACCTGCTCTACACCTACTTTGTGACCGGCGACTATGCGATCCTCCACACGGTGTTGTACACGATCGGCATGCTCGCAGCGATCTTCCATTTCTGCAACGGCATTTCGACGTTCTGCATGACGTGGGGCATCGCAAAGGGACCACGTGCACAGTCTGTGATCAACGCACTGTCGATGGGTCTCTGCACGCTGATGAGTCTCATTACGCTCGCCTTTATGGCAAGCTATTTCATGTAAGAACCGCAGCAAAGGAGAGTAAGAATGGCTAAGCTACCAGAAAACAACATTGCGATCATCGGCGGCGGTCTTGCGGGACTTCTTGCAGCACTGAAGATCTGCGAGGGCGGCGGTAAGGTCGACCTCTTTTCCTATTGCCCGGTGAAGCGTTCGCACTCGCTCTGCGCACAGGGCGGCATGAATGCCTGCATGGATACAAAGGGCGAGCACGACAGTGTCTACGAGCATTTCGACGACACCGTTTACGGCGGCGACTTCCTTGCCGACCAGCTTGCGGTCAAGGGCATGGTTGAGGCAGCACCGAAGCTCGTCAAGATGTTTGACCGCATGGGTGTTCCGTTCAACCGTACGCCCGAGGGCGTACTCGATCTGCGCAACTTCGGCGGACAGAAGAACAAGCGCACGGTCTTTGCCGGTTCTACGACGGGGCAGCAGCTTCTCTATGCACTCGACGAGCAGGTGCGCCGTTGGGAGGTCAAGGGCAAGATCACGAAATACGAGTTCTGGGAATACATCCGCGCGATCAAGAACAAGGACGGCATCGTCCGCGGTCTGGTCGCACAGAACATGAACTCAAACGAGATCAAGGCATTCCCTGCGGATGTCGTCATCCTCGCGACGGGTGGCCCCGGACAGGTGTTCGGTCGCTGCACGGCATCGACCATCTGCAACGGCTCGGCGGTCTCCTCCGCATACCAGCAGGGCGCGCACATCGGCAACCCCGAGTTCATCCAGATCCATCCGACCGCAATCCCCGGCTCGGATAAGAACCGTCTCATGTCCGAGGCGTGCCGCGGTGAGGGCGGACGCGTCTGGACGTACAAGGACGGAAAGCCTTGGTACTTCCTTGAGGAGATGTACCCCGCATACGGCAACCTCGTTCCGCGTGACGTTGCCTCACGCGCGATCTTCAAGGTCTGCGTACACATGGGGCTCGGTGTCAACAACGACCGCCGCGTCTACCTCGACCTCTCGCACATCCCTGCGGACTACCTCGAGCACAAGCTCGGCGGCATTCTCGAGATGTACTCCGAGTTCGTCGGTCAGGATCCGCGCAAGGTGCCGATGGAGATCTTCCCGTCTGTGCACTACTCGATGGGCGGCATCTGGGTCGACCGTATGCACCACACGAACATCCCCGGTCTCATGGCGGCGGGCGAGTGCGATCACCAGTATCACGGTGCGAACCGTCTCGGGGCGAACTCGCTTCTCTCGGCGAGCTACTCCGGCTACGTTGCGGGTCCTGAGGCTCTGCGCTGGGCACGCAGCGGCGAGCTCGGCACGGCACTCACGGAGGAAGAACTCGAGACGGCACGCAAGGAATGTGTCGCGGAGTTCGACAAGATCCGCAACATGACAGGCTCCGAGAATGCGCACAAACTCCATCAGGAGATGGGCGAGATCATGTACGACTACGTCTCGATCGAGCGTGACAACAAGGGTCTTGATATCTGCCTTGAGAAGCTCAAGGACATCCTCAAGCGTTGGGATGATATCGGTGTGACCGATCACGGCACATGGGCGAACCAGGAAGCCATGTTCGTGCGTCAGCTCCGCAACATGATCCTCTATGCGATGGCGGTTACGAAGGCGGCACGCTGCCGTGACGAGAGCCGCGGCGCACATGCGAAGATCCTGCTTGACGACAAGGGCGAACGTATGACGGATGAGGCAGGTGAGCTCATGTTCTACGGCCGTGACGATGAGCGTTTCATGAAGACCTCCATCGTGGACTACGATCCGAAGACCGAGGAGCCTCAGGTCAGCTACATGGATTTCGAGCATTCGCTCATCAAGGCGCGTGCGCGTAACTACGCCGTCGCCAAGAAGGAGTAAGGGAGGATAGAAGTCATGGCAGAACAGAAAAAAGTTCGTTTTATCATCGAGCGTCAGGATGGACCGAACGAGAACCCCTATACGCAGGAGTTCGAGGTCGACTATCGTCCCGGTCTCAACGTCGTTGCGTCCCTCATGGAGATCCAGAAGAACCCCGTGACGGTGGACGGCAAGCGCGTTCCGCCTCCGGTCTGGGAGTGCAACTGCCTTGAGAAGGTCTGCGGTGCGTGCATGATGGTCATCAATGGCCACGCACAGCAGGCATGCTGCGCACTGGTCGACAACCTCACGCAGCCGATCCGCGTCCAGCCGGCGCGTACGTTCCCCGTGATCCGCGACCTTCTTATCGACCGCTCGGTCATGTTTGAGAGCCTCAAGCGCATCCATGGCTGGGTCGAGGTGGACGGTACATGGGACAACAAGGATGCCCCGATCCAGAATCCGTATACGGCAGAGACGTGCTATGAGCTCTCACACTGCATGACCTGCGGCTGCTGCCTTGAGGCGTGCCCGAATGTCGGGCCGCAGTCTGACTTCATCGGTCCCGCACCGACGGCGCAGACGCTTCTCTTCAACCTCCATCCGCTCGGGAAGTTCGACGCACCGAAGCGCCTGAATGCGCTGATGGAGAAGGGCGGCATCACAAGCTGCGGCAACAGCCAGAACTGCGAGCGCGTCTGTCCGAAGAGCATCAAGCTTACGCAGCATCTTGCACAGCTGAACCGTGAGGTCAACAAGCAGGCACTGCGCAATATGTTCAATCACTAATCCGTATTCTCGGCGAGAATCGGAACAGCAAAGGGGCTGCCCCAACGGGGCAGCCCCTTTGTGTATGGTTTCAACAGAAACACTCAGAGTTGGAAGCGTCCCACAAGCCGCTGCAGATCTTGTGCAAGCTGTGCGAGTGTCTGGCTTGCAGCCGCAATCTCCTGCATGGAAGCTGCCTGCTGCTCGGAGACGGCAGAGACGTTCTCCGCCTCGGAACTCACGGCATTCGAGACCTTCTGCACCGATTCGACAGAGTTGAACATCTGCTCGCTTCCCGCCTTGATGCCCTCGGTGCTCTTCAGAATCGTGTCCACCTTATGCGAGAGTTCTTTGACGACGCCTGCAATGCGGTCGAACTGTTCGCCCGCCTGATTGACCTGTGTGACGCCCTCGCCAACCCGTTCCTTCTGTTCCTGCATGACCTTGAACGTGCTCTCAATACGGTTCGCATTCTCTGTGATGAGCTCCGTGATCTCCTGCGCAGCATTCTCAGACTGTTCGGCAAGCTTTCGGACCTCCTCGGCGACGACGGCAAAGCCTCGTCCCTGTTCGCCTGCCCGCGCCGCTTCAATGGCGGCGTTGAGAGCGAGGAGGTTCGTCTGTCCCGCAATTTCTGTAATCATCTCGACGATCTCGGAGATGCGCTTGGAGCTCTCATAGAGTGCCGTCACGGCATCGCCGACATCCTGTGCGCTCTGATTGAGGACATCCATCCCCTTCACGGCAATGCCGAGCCCCTGCTGTCCCTCGACTGTGGCAGTCTGCGCGCGCTGCGTTGCCGCAGAGACATCCGTGATCCCGTTGGTGATATCATTGATGGCGTGCGTGATCCGATCCACTGTCTGGAAGGACTCGTCGACGACCTCGCGCTGCTCGACGGTGCTGCCCGTGATCTTGACGATTGCCTCGGCTGCGTGCTGCGCCCCCTGTGCCGACTGATCTGCCGATGCGGTCAGCTGTTCGGAGGCAGCGGCAACCTGCTCTGCAGTCTGTGCCGCGCTCTGAATGAGTTCGCGCAGCCCCTTGACCATCGCGAGAAATGCGTTGTGCAGCTGTCCGATCTCATCCGTGCGATTCAGTTCGGGCGGAACGATGCCGAGATTTCCTTTTGCAACCTCGGTTGCCGCTGCGGCCATATTCTCGAGCGGCCCTGCAATCGAGCGTGCGATCGCGTAGAGCAGCCCGGAGAGGAGGGCGAGGGCGAGGAGCAGCCCCGCTATCATTGCCCATTTCAGGGTGTTCACATCGGCGAGCACCTCTGCCTTCGGCACAAATAGGACGAGCGACCAGCCTGTATTGCCGACAGGGTGGACGGCGTAGTAGTAGTCGACATCCTGATAGCTGGATTCAAAGAAGAGCGGCTCCTTCGAAAGGAAGCGTTTTGCTGCCTCCTCGCCCTGCTCGTGGACGTTGTTGTCCATTGTCAGCACCGAATGGCAGATAAAGCGTCCCTTGTCGTCGAGCAGGAAGGCGGCACCGCTTTCGCGGATCTTGAAGGCGGCGACGGTTTTTTCCACACTGGAGAAGGGGACATCCATCCCGAGAACTGCTTCCGTTCCGTCACTTGGATGAAGCGCACGGCTTAGGGCAAAGACCTTCTTTTGATGGAATTTGTTGATGAATACCTCCGAGACCTGTACGCCGTCATTCTCCTTCGCAATTCGGTACCACGGGCGTGTGGTTGGGTCAAACTCCTCCTTTGGTACAATGCGCTCGTGTCCGTAAAGGAAGTCACGGCCGGGGATGCCGAGATAGATGCCGTCGATGTCAGGCCGTGCATTGAAGTCCGCCGCTGCAGAAGTAAAGGCATCTGTGGACGGCAGCTCCGTTGACCATATCTGTCCAAGACCCTCCAATATACCGCGTTGTTCCTGTACCAGACTGTTGATCTCCTCGGCGTGGTACTCGGCGAGAGCCTTCATCTCTCGCTGTGTTGCCGACGCGATCATCCTGCTCGCTTCCCAGTAGGAGAATGCTGCCATCGCAATAAAGATTGCGATGAACGATCCTCCGATCCAGAGGAGCATCTTCGACTGCAGCTTCATAACACCAACTCCTTTCTGTATGCGCTCCGAAAAAACCTATCTGTAAGCATTCGACATAAAAACACATTACCCTTTAATAAAGCGAAATAAAGTGTAAATTCGAATTTAATAAATTAAAATGATACAAAAAGAAGGCACCGCTCTGTACGAACGGTGCCTTCTTTGTCAAATTTGATTGGTTAGAGTTTGAAGCCGCCAACAATCCGCTGCAGATCCTGTGCGAGCTGTGCAAGGGTCTGACTGGATGCCGCAATCTCCTGCATGGAGGCTGCCTGTTCCTCAGAAACAGCAGAGACGTTCTCTGCCTCTGTGTGGACAGCGTTCGAGACCTTCTGTACGGCTTTCACCGAATTGGTCATGCGGTCACTGCCCGCCTTGATACCCTCGGTGCTCTTCAGGATTGCGTCCACCTTCTCGGTGAGCTCGCTCACAACACCCGCGATACGATCGAACTGTTCGCCCGCCTGATTGACATGCTTGACGCCCTCACCGACGTGTTCTCTCTGCTCCTGCATGACCTTGAACGTGTCCTCGATGCGGTTTGCGTTCTCGGTGATGAGCTCTGTGATCTCCTGCGCCGCTGTCTCGGACTGCTCGGCGAGCTTGCGTACCTCCTCGGCAACGACGGCAAAGCCGCGTCCCTGTTCACCCGCGCGTGCTGCTTCGATGGCCGCGTTGAGGGCGAGGAGGTTTGTTTGTCCCGCGATCTCGGTAATCATCTCGACGATCTCGGAGATGCGCTTGGAGCTCTCATAGAGCGCCGTGACAGCATCGGAGACGTCGCTTGCACTCTGGTTGAGCACGTCCATGCCTCTCACGGCAATGCCGAGTCCCTGCTGTCCCTCGACTGTTGCTGTTTCGGCACGATGAGTTGCGGCGGAGACATCCGAGATTCCCATCGTGATCTCGTTGATCGCGTGAGTGATGCCGTCTACCGTCTTAAAGGACTGATCGACAACCTCATTCTGCTCGATGGTGCTGCCCGTGATTTTCACGATCGCTTCGGCTGCACTCTGTGCGCCCTGTGCCGACTGATCTGCCGAGGCAGTCAGCTGCTCGGAGGCGGCGGCGAGCTGTTCGGAGGTCTGTGCCGTCTTCTGAATCAGCTCACGCAGGTTCTTGACCATTGTGAGCAGGGAGTTGTGGAGCTGTCCGATCTCGTCATCGCGATCCATCTGGGGCGGGACGATGGCGAGATTGCCCTTTGCCACCTCCTGCGCTGCCCCTGCCATATTCTCAAGGGGGCCTGCAATCGAGTCGGCAATTTTATAGAGCAGACCGCAGAGAAGGGCGAGGGAGACGAGAAGTCCCACAATCATCGTCCATTTGAGGTTGTTTACATCGGCGAGCACCTCTGCCTTCGGCACGAAGAGGACAAGCGACCAGCCCGTTGTGCCGACCGGATGGACAGCGTAGTAGTTCTCAACACCTGCGTATGTGTTGGTAAAGAAAATAGGCTCCTTTGAGAGGAGGCGGCGCGCATCTTCCTCGCCCTGTGCATGCACATTGTCGTCGAGTCCGAGAGCAGAGTGGTAGATGAAGCGTCCCTTATCATCGAGGAGGAATGCAGCGCCATGTTCGCGGATCTTGATCTTTGCGACGATATTCTGAATATCGGCAAAGTTAGTCTCGAGTCCCATCACGGCGAGCAGCTGGCCTTCGTGACGGATGGCGCGGGTCAGGGCAAGCGTCGGCTTGCCGGTGCGCTCATTTGCAGAGACCTCGTTGAGCTGTACACCCTCCTTGGATTCTGCGAGTTTGTACCACGGACGGCTCGTTGCGTCGAACTCATCAAGAGGAACAATGCCCTCCTCGCTGTAGAGGAAGGGGCGGTTTGTCTCGCGCGGGAAACCCATATAGAGGGAATCAATGTCCGGACGTGCGGTGAAGTCCTTCGCTGTTTGAAGGAACCGCTCATCCGTCGGTATATTCGTCGACCATACGCGGCCGACGCCTTCGAGGATTCCCTTCGGTCCCTCAACCATGCGATTGACTTCCTCGGCGTGAAACTCCGAGAGCGCACGCATCTCGCGTTCCGTTGCCTTCTCGATCATGTCGCTCGCCTGCCAGTAGGAGAACACTGCCATCGCGGTAAAAATCACGACGAGCGGCGTTCCAATCCACAGGAGCATTTTTGTCTTTAATTTCATTCCTTCACCTCTTTTGATAATACGCACAAACGGCGCTGACAACCTGCATCCAATACCGTGGAAGCGAGGATTGTTTCTCTCAGTCTGTTATAATTCAACATAAATAAAAAAACCCCTCCAAACGTCCTAGATTTTTTGGAGGAGCTGCGGGAAACTTTTACTCGTTCTTTTTTTTCATTCGACTGGATAGGTAGTTTGCAGCGAGTGACCCCGAGATGTTGTGCCAAACGCTGAAGAGTGCGCCGGGAATCGCCGCTGCCGCACCGAAGTGCAGAAGAGCGAGTGAGGTCGCAAGCCCCGAGTTCTGCATGCCGACCTCGATGGAGACCGCCTTGACCTTTGCCATATTCATGCCGAGCAGCTTTGCGACAAGGAAGCCCAGTGAATAGCCGAGGAGGTTGTGGCACATGACGACAACCATGATGAGTGCCCCTGTCTCGATGATGCGTCCCGCATTCGCGGAGACGACACCGCCGACAATGAGCACGATTGCGACCACGGAGATGAGAGGGAGTACCTTGACTGCTTTCTGAACGGGGCGCTCAAAGAAGTGATTGATGAGAATACCGAGGAGGATCGGTGCAATGACAACCTGTGCGATGGAGATCATCATCTTCTCTGCCGGGATGTCAATCCACTGACCTGCCAGCCAGAGCGTGAGGAGCGGAGTCATAATCGGTGCAAGGATGGTGGACGCCATCGTCATGGAGACGGAGAGTGCTACATCACCGCGCGCGAGGTAGGTCATGACGTTCGATGAGGTTCCGCCGGGGCAGGTACCGACGAGGATGACGCCCGCCGCAAGCTCAGGCGGGAGTGAAAATGCGTGTGCAAGCCCCCATGCGAGCAGCGGCATAATGCCGAACTGCGCGACCGTACCGATGAAGACGTCGCGCGGGCGCTGCAGAACCAGCTTGAAATCGGCGAAGCGCAGGGTCATGCCCATGCCGAACATGACGATGCCGAGCAGAATGGTGATCCACGGCACTGTCCACTTGAATGTCCACGGCTGAAAGAGTGAGATGCCCGCGATGAGAATAACGAAGAATGCCATGTAGCGGGAGACGAAGTTACTGAGTCGTTCGAGTGTCTGCATAGATGCAAAATCCTTTCCTTTATTGGGAGATTTTGATGAAATCCTCAAGTTTTTGGTGTGCTGAACCGTCAGCAATGGAAGCACGTGCCGCGGCGATGCCGTCGGCGATGGAGGATGCCGCGCCGCCGATGTAGATCGCAGCTCCTGCATTCATCAGGCAGATATCGGCGCGCGCGTCTGTGATCTCACCCGTGAGGATGCCGCGCGTGACGGCAGCGTTTTCCTCAGGTGTGCCTCCACGGATTGCGTCCTTGGATGCGGGCGCAATGCCGAAGTCCTCGGGACGAATCTCATAGGCGCTCTCCGTGCCGTCAACAATCTCGCGTACGAGCGTCGGCGCACCGACCGAGATCTCGTCCATGCCGTCCGTTCCATGAACAATGAGTGCACGCTTCACGCCAAGTTCGGGCAGTACCTTTGCGAGCGGGCGCAGCAGATGCTCTCCGTAGACACCGAGCAGCATATAGGAGGGGCGCGATGGATTTGTGAGCGGTCCCAGGATGTTGAACACCGTACGGATGCCGAGCTCGCGGCGGATTGTCCCGACGTGCTTCATCGACTGATGATAACGCTGGGCAAAGAGAAATGCCATGCCGACGGAGCTGAGTTCCGTGCGCACCTTCTCGGGCGGCTGGTCAATGTTCACGCCGAGTGCTTCGAGGCAGTCCGCCGTGCCGCTCTTCGAGGAGGCTGCACGGTTGCCGTGCTTGCAGACCTTGAGCCCTGCCGCCGCTGCAAGAAAGGACGCCGTCGTCGAGACGTTGATGCTGCCCGAGTGGTCGCCGCCCGTACCGACGATGTCAATGACCTCCATGTCGTGTTCGACCAGCTCCGCGTGCGCGCGCATGGCGGCGGCAGATCCTGAGATCTCCGCAATGGTCTCCATGCCGCTGCTTTTCGTAGAGAGTGCAGCGAGATAGGCGGCGTTCTCGACTGCCGAGCTCTCGCCCGACATGATTTCATTCATGACCGCATATGCCTCGTCGTAGCCAAGATCCTGCTTGTCTACGATTTTTTTGATCGCTTCCTTTATCATTCCGTTTCCCCCTTACAGTTGCAATATAAAATGACAAGGCAGTATTATAGCACACTTATGAACGCATGACAAAAGTATATTTGTGAGGAGCGGCGGAATGTGATATAATCTCTTAACTTGTGTGTTATAGAGCATTACGGAAAATTAGGAGAGATTATGTTTGAACCGCGTTTTACGACGCTGAATATGAATGAGATTCTAAAGTATCTCGGCTTTCGCGGACAGGAACTGACGGAGGAGATCGCGGCGCAGATCAAGCGCTGTACGGATGAGGTGCTTGCGGCGGCGACACCGCGCCTGACGTATCGTCACGCTCCTCTTGAAGGTGGGGCTGTGCTCGGCGTGACGTTTGCAGGGAATGACATCCCACGGATGCTTGAGCCGTGTGAGGAGGTCGTCCTCTTTGGAGCGACGCTCGGCCCCGGTGTCGAGCGGCTGATGATGCGTTATGAGGTGACAAATGCCGCCGACTCTGTGATCATGGATGCGTGCGCGAGCACGGCGATCGAAAATATCTGCAACAATTTTGAGAGCGATATGCGAAGCGCCGTGGAAGCGGAGGGGCGCTATCTGACGGATCGATTCAGTCCTGGCTACGGTGATCTTCCGATCACGGAGCAGCCAAAATTTTTTGCGCTGCTCGACATGACGCGGCGCGTCGGGGTCTCGCTGACACCGACGACGATCATGGTGCCGCGCAAATCCGTGACAGCGATCATGGGCATCGCGCGAACACCGCAGCCACATCGGCCGCCTGACTGCGAGCACTGCCTGATGTTCCGCAACTGTCCGTTCCGCAAGGCGGGACGCAGATGTCGGGAAGGTGCAAAAACCGAAAGACATTAAATAGGAGATATGAAATGAGCGACATTATTATATTAGACGGAGGCATGGGCACGGAGCTGCAGGCGCGTGGGCTTGCACCGGGCGAGCGCCCCGAACTCTTCGGGATGGAGCATCCCGAGGTGATTGAGGAGGTTCACCGAAACTACATCACGGCGGGCAGCCGTGTGATCTACAGCAATACGTTCGGTGCGAATGGGCACAAGCTTACAGGGACGGGCAAGACCGTGGCGGAGGTGATCGCCGCGAACGTCGCAACTGCGCGGCGTGCAGCGGAGAACTCAGGGGTTGCGGGCGTGCGCGTCGCGCTCGATATCGGTCCCATCGGGGAGCTCGTCGAGCCGCTTGGGACGCTCTCGTTCGAGGATGCCTATGAGCTCTTTCGCGAGATGGTTGCCGCGGGTGAGAAGGCGGGTGCCGATCTCGTGATCTTTGAGACCTTGACCGATCTCTATGAGGTCAAGGCGGCGGTGCTCGCAGCAAAGGAGCATACGAAGCTGCCGATCTGGGTGACGATGACATTCGAGCAGAATGGGCGCACCTTCCTCGGCGCAGCCGTTCCGTCCGTTGCAGTTACGCTTGATGCACTCGGTGTCAGTGCACTCGGCGTCAACTGTTCGCTTGGCCCTGTGGAGCTTGTCCCGATTGTAGATGAACTCATGGAGTGGACGGATCTGCCGATTATTGTCAAGCCGAATGCAGGGCTCCCCGACCCCCGCACGGGCGCGTATGAGATGACGGCGGAGGATTTCGGACGCGAGATGACGGAGTTCGCACGGCGCGGCGCCGTCATTATGGGCGGCTGCTGCGGGACGACCCCTGACTTTATCCGCGCGCTGTCGGCAGCGGTGGCAGAGGGGGCGACAGAGCGTCCTGCGCGAAAAAAACGCAAGGGCGTTGCCTCACCGGGACGCGTCGCGGAGTATGGCAAGCTCAATGTCATTGGCGAACGCATCAATCCGACGGGAAAAAAGCGCCTCCAACAAGCACTTCTCGACGAGGACTACGGCTACATCAAGAAACTTGCGATCTCCCAGCAGGAGGCGGGCGCGCAGGTGCTCGACATCAACGTCGGTGCGCAGGGCGTGGACGAGGAGAAGATTATCCCGTACGTTGTCAAGGCGGTGCAGAGTGTTGTCGATCTGCCGCTGCAGATTGACTCGGCAAACCCGAAGGTGATCGAGGCAGCTCTGCGCGTGACGAACGGACGCGTCATCATCAACTCGGTCAGCGGTGAGCGTGAGCGCATGGATGCCATCTTCCCGCTCGCAAAGCACTACGGGGCGGCGGTACTCGGACTTGCGATGGACGAGAAGGGGCTGCCAGAGACGGCGGCGCAGCGTGTCACCATCGCCGAGCGTATTGTGACGGAGGCGGAGAAGTACGGCCTCGATCGTGAGGACATTATCATCGACTGCCTGACACTCACCGTCTCGGCACAGCAGGAACAGGCGATGGAGACGCTGCGTGCCGTCCGCGAGGTGCATGAACGTCTGGGGCTTCACTGTGCGCTCGGTGTCAGCAACATCTCGTTCGGTCTGCCCGCGCGCGGGCATATGACGGAGAACTTCCTCATTCAGGCAATGCACGTCGGACTCGATTTCCCGATCATCAATCCAAACACAAAGGGCGTTATGGACGCTGTTGTATCCTTCCGTGCGGTGTCGGGGGAGGATGTGGACTGCGCCGCCTACATCGAGCGCTTTGCTCCCGAGCAGGCGGAGATGCGCCGGCGCAAGGAACTCGGCATTACGGGTGATGAGGCGGCGGGTGCAGTGCAGACTGCCGCAGCGGACAGTGCGGGCGAGGCTGACCCTCTGATGGACGCGATCATCCGTGGACTCAGTGACGATGCAGAGCGCATCACGCGAAAACTTCTCACGGAGATGGCACCGATGGAGATCATCCAGGAGAAGGTCATCCCCGCGCTCGATATTGTAGGCGATCGCTACGAGAAGGAAATCATCTTTCTCCCGCAGCTCATCAACGCGGCGAATGCGGCGACGGCGGGGCTCGAGCTCATCAAGGTGCGGCTCGCCGAGGAAGGGCAGGGCGTATCGAAGGGCAAGATCATCCTCGCGACAGTAGAGGGGGACATCCACGACATCGGCAAGAACATTGTGAAGGTCGTTCTTGAGAACTATGGCTATCAGATCATCGACCTCGGCCGCGATGTGCCCATCCAACGCGTCGTGGAGGTTGCCATTGAAAAAAAGGTCGGACTGATCGGGCTCTCCGCACTGATGACGACGACTGTCACGGCGATGAAAAAGACCATCGAAGCTCTGCACGATGCGGGACATCCGTGTGAGACGATTGTCGGCGGTGCAGTGCTGACCGAGGACTATGCGAAGGAGATTGGCGCAGATTACTACGCGGGAGACGCGCGCAGCATTGTTGAGATTGCACGCCGCGTACTGGGATAGAAAAGCCGGCAAGGAGGCTGCATATATGGCGCAGGAACGCATGACAATACGGGAACATCTAAAAAAAGAGCCGCTCGTCTTTGACGGCGGCATGGGCACCTATTATGCCCAAAAAACACATACGCGCGGCAAGGGCGTGGAACTTGCGAACATCGAGACGCCGCGTGTCGTCGAGGAAATCCATACGGAGTACCTGCGTGCGGGAGCGCAGGCAATCAAGACCAACACCTTTGCCGCGAATCGTATCGTTTATCAAGGGGAAGAGGCTCTGGTGCAGGGCATCATCCGCACGGGATGGGAGCTTGCCGCGCGTGCGGCAGAGCCGTTCAATGCTTATGTCTTTGCTGATATCGGTCCGGTCACGGGCATGCCGCGTGCAGATATCATTGAGGAGAACTGTTTTCTTGTTGATACGTTCCTTGCGCTGGGTGCACGTCACTTTCTTTTTGAGACCAACTCCTCAGCGGAGGGCCTTGTTGAGACGGCGGCGCATATCAAGCAGATTGCGCCTGACGCATTCATTCTGACATCGTTCTCCGCATTTCCCGGCGGCTATACACGCGACGGTTACTTCGTCGAGGAGCTTGTACGTGAGGTCACGGAGAGCGGCTATATCGATGCAGTCGGCTTCAACTGCGTCAGCGGCGTCCAGTCGATGAAGGAGCTGGTTCGTCTTCTCGGCACATGTACGCTGCCGCTTTCACTCATGCCGAACGCGGGGCATCCAATTGTCATCGACGGCCGTACCTTTTACGAGAGTGCGCCGGATTACTTCGGCGAGGGACTTGCCGCTGTCGCACGTGAGGGGGTCACGATCGTCGGCGGCTGCTGCGGTACCACACCGGAGCATATTCGTGCACTATGCAAGGCTCTCGAAGGCGGAGCTGCGGCTGAGGGGGCGCACGTGCAGCAGGAACGCACGGAACTGACGCCCTCGCACAGCCCGTTCTTCGAGGCTCTGCAAGCGGGGCAAATCCCCATCGCGGTTGAACTCGACCCACCCGACACCGGAAATGCAGACAAATTCATCGCGGGTGCACGGGAACTACAGGCGGCGGGCGTTCACGCCATCACAATCGCAGACAACCCCATTGCGCGCGCGCGCATGGATGCCGCAATGCTCTCGGGCCGCGTACAGCGCGGCCTCGGGCTCGAGCCGATTCCGCATATGACCTGCCGTGACCGCAACCTCAACGCGATCAAGTCCATCCTGCTCGGGCTGAGTGCCGAGGGGATCCACAATATGATTGCAATTACGGGTGACCCCATCCCGACGGCAGAGCGCGACGAGGTGAAGAGCGTCTATCAGTTCAACTCACGCAAACTGTCGGCATTCATCAAGAGCCTCGGAGAGCGCGGTGATGTCGTTCCATTCCATGTATTTGGCGCACTCAACGTGAATGCGAAGCATTTCCCGTCGCAGCTCGGGCTTGCCAAAAAGAAACTGGAGGCGGGCATGACAGGCTTCTTCACCCAGCCCGTCCTGAGTGCACGGGCGAAGGAGAATCTGCGCACGGCACGCGATACCCTGCCGGGGGCGCTCATCCTCGGCGGCATCATGCCTGTCGTCAGCGAGCGCAATGCGCGCTTTATGGAGAGCGAGATCACGGGCATCCATGTCGAAGAACGCATCATCAACGCCTATCACGGACTCGATCGGGAGGCAGCGGAGGAGCTTGCTGTAAAACTTTCGCTCGAGATCGCGAAGGACATTGAGCCGTATATTGACGGCTACTATATCATCACGCCGTTTGCACGGACAGCACTCGTCGCGCGCATTGTCGCCGAAATCAAAGCGAGGAGAGCAGGTCAATGAATACGACCATCAAGGATATGATCGAGCGGCGCAGTATTCGAAAGTTCAAGTCCGATGCTGTGCCGCAGGTACTCATCGACGAGGTGATCGAGGCGGGGCTGTACGCTGCGAGCGGCAAGGGAAAGCAGTCACCCATCATTGTTGCTGTGACAAACCCGGATCTCCGTGCGCAGATCTCGCGTGACAACTGCCGCATCGGCGGGTGGAAGGAGGACTTTGATCCCTTCTACGGTGCGCCCGTTATCCTCATAGTGCTCGCACCGAAGGCGGTGCATACGGCGGTTGAGGACGGCAGTCTCGTCCTCGGCAACCTCATGCTCGCGGGACACGCGCTCGGACTCGGCACGATCTGGATCAATCGCGCGAAGGAGGAGTTCGAGGAGCCTGCCTATCAGGAGCTGCTGGAAAAACTCGGCATCACGGGGGACTATATCGGCATCGGGCACTGCGCCCTTGGTTATGCGGACGGCAGTCTGCCAAAGCCGCCTGCACGTCGTGCGAACCGCGTGTACTACGTTTCGTAAGAAGAAAATTTTTCAAAGCAATCGAATGTCCAAAAAGGCTGCCCTTTCTAGTTGCCATGGGGAATTGGACCCCGGCGGGAACTGGAAAGGGCAGCCTTTGTTATGTTCAGTATAAGTTATAGATAAGAATCTTGTCAAGGTTTGACGTGGAAAGGGCGGTTAATGTACCCTTCCTCCCAGCGTCATTGGCAGTACATGTGCTGCGCCTGCCATCGCACGCAGATCGGCGGCGGATTTCTCCGCCCAGATTGCTGCGACTTTTTTCTGGAATGCAAGCGCCGAGATCGGCGCTTCTTTTTGTGCGCGCACATTCCTGCGAATGATCTCTGCGAACGCCTCGGGCACGCTTGCCGTTCGCTGTGCGAGGAGTATTTTTAGGTTTGTGTCAATCAGATAGAGATGAATGGTCGGATCGGCAAGGCTTTGTTCGTCGGGAAACAGTTCTTTCTTGACGAGGGAGAGAGAGAGCGGCGCATCACCCCAGCCGTCCTTGAAGATGCCGTCGATGCGGTAGAGGAGGAAGAGAATGCCGTTCACCTCCGCTGCGGCGAGTTCAATCTCTCCTGTGCGGAACGCCTCGACGGCGATCGCGTCCGTGCGTGAGAGTTGGAGCAGGAACATCATGCCGTTCCTGTCCACTTGGAACATTCCGCCGTCTGCCTGTGCGAGGACGGGCAGGGGAAACGGTTCGCCGACAGCAAAATTTGTTGATGTACTCAATGGGCGTCTCCTCACAGCATATGCAGCCCTGCGACTCCACGAATGCCAAGTCCGGGTGCCGAGGAGGCCGTGATGTTCTTTTCGGCAAAGACCGCGCCGCCCTCAATTGGATCCTCACTGCAGAGCACGGGGCCATCGAGGTCGATGCGCGTCACGATCCTCTTGGCACAGGCGAGAGCGACGGCGGCGTTGACGGAGATCTTTGCCTCAAGCATACAGCCAAGCATACACTCTATGCCGTAGATCTCTGCGGCAGCGATGATTTGCTGTGCGGGATAGAGGCCGCCGCATTTCATGAGCTTGATGTTTACCATATCAGCGGCATGCAACTGCATGATGCGCAGGGCGTCAGCAGGGCTGAATACCGACTCGTCCGCGAGTACGGGGATGTCACTCTCGCGCGTGACATAGGCCAGCCCCTCGATGTCCGCAGCGGCGACGGGCTGTTCGACGAGTTCGATATCGAGCCCCTTTTCTGCCATCTGTGCAAGAATACGCACAGCTTCACGAGGTTTCCATGCCTGATTTGCATCAATGCGGACGCGTACGTCTTTGCCGACTGCCTCTCGGACGGCAAGGAGCCGTACCACGTCAAGCGAGGGATCGATGCCTACCTTGATCTTGAGCGTGTCATAGCCGCGTGCAATTGCGTCGCGCGCATCGCGTGCCATCTCCTCGGGGGCGTTCACGCTGATCGTGATATCCGTGACAATGCTGTCCTTTGCACCGCCAAGCAGTTTGTGTACGGGGATGTTCCATAGCTGGCCGTAGAGATCGTAGAGGGCCATGTCGACGGCGGCCTTTGCCGACGAGTTGTGAATGAGTGCGGTCTGTACGGACTGGATCAAATCCTCAAATTCATTTACATTCCGCCCGATGAGCAGGGGGGCGAGGTGGGTGCGGATCGCATCGATGATGCCGCCTGTTGTATCTCCCGTGACAACGCCTGTCGGCGGTGCCTCACCGTAGCCCGTCATGCCCGTATCCGTTCGGATGAGGACAATGACATCCTCCACGCTGTCCACGCGCCGCCGCGCTGTCTTGAACGGGACGCGCAGAGGGACAGAGAGCATTCCGAGTTCGACCTTTGTGATTTTCATGAAAATCCTCCTTTGGCATACAGAAATTTTTCAGAAATAAACACATTTTAGGGCAGAAGACCATTGTATTCTTTCGTTGCTTTATTATATAATCAATATTGTAGTTCTTCAAGGAATTATATTGTATTCGGTTGGTCTTATCGCAACAAAGGAGTGGATTCTATGATTACGGACGGATTTACCTATGTCGCAGTGCTCATCCTGCTCGCGGGAGCTCTGGTGACGCTCGAAAAGGGGACGGGCTGGACGCTGTTCCGTTACCTGCCCGCTGTCGTGCTCGTCTACCTCATCTCCATGCTGCTCTGTACCGTCGGTACATGGGATATGGCGGCGACAAAGCCGGCATATGCAGGTCTGAAAAATGCGCTGACGTATGCAATGGTCTTTACCATGCTGCTGCGCTGCGACATCCGTAAGGTGCTGAAACTCGGTCCGCGGATGCTGCTCGGATTCTTCTCTGCATCGGTCACCATTATGATTGGCTTTATTGTTGCCTTCCTTGTGATGAAGGGGCTGATCGGTGCAGATTCGTGGATGGCACTCGGCGCACTCTGCGGCTCGTGGCTCGGTGGATCGGGCAACATGGTCGCTGTGCAGGCGGCGCTCGGTGTGTCGGAGGCGGATATGGGCTATGCGCTTGTTGTTGACTCCATTGACTACTCCATCTGGGTTATGTTCCTGCTCTGGCTCATTACGCTCGCCCCGCGCTTCAACAAGTGGAATAAGGCTGATACGACCCAGCTTGATGCCGTATCGCGCAGCCTTGAAGAGGATGCAAAGCTGAATACGGGCGCGATCACATTCCAGAGTCTCATTCTCCTGCTCGGCACTGCGCTGGTTGTCTCGGCAGTTGGCGCGAACGTCGGAAAGATGCTCAATGCCGCCGTCCCATTTTTCGACAAGGCGACGTGGACGATCCTCTTCATCACGGTGCTCGGACTCATCGGCGCAGTCTCGCCGCTTGGACGTGTGGCGGGTTCGGCAGAGATGTCAAACGTCCTGCTTTACTCCGTCATCGCACTGCTCGCCTCGCGTGCGTCGCTGCTTGAGCTCGGTGATGCACCGTACTGGATTCTGACAGGCTTCATTATCCTCGGCGTTCACTTTACACTTATGTTCTTCCTCGCACGGCTCTTCAAACTCGATATGTTCACCGCATGCGTCGCTTCTCTCGCGAACATCGGCGGCACGGCATCCGCACCCGTGCTCGCGGGCACGTACTCCGGCTCGCTTGTCCCCGTCGGTATTCTGATGGCGCTGATGGGCTACGTTATCGGTACGCCGTTCGGCATCCTTGTCGCACATACCATGGAAATGTTTAAGTAACGATGAAAAATCATTCTCTCGGAGGAACCTGCCGCATGAAAAATGCGGCAGGTTTTTCTTGCCTTCTGTCGAAAAACACCGTAAAATGAAATACAAATAAAATTCAGAGAGGTGACGGGATGATTAAAAAGGGAATTATCCTTGCGGGCGGATCGGGAACACGCCTCTATCCGCTCACGAAGGTTGTATCCAAGCAGCTCATGCCGATCTATGACAAGCCGATGATCTACTATCCGCTGAGCGCCCTGATGCTTGCGGGAATCAAGGAAATCCTCATTATTACGACGCCGAATGACAGCGCCCTCTATCGGGAACTGCTCGGTGACGGCAGTCAGCTCGGACTTTCCATTTCGTACGCCGTACAGCCAAGCCCCGACGGACTTGCACAGGCGTTCATCATCGGTGCGGACTTTATTGCAGGCGAGAGCTGTGCGCTCGTGCTCGGTGATAATATTTTCTATGGCTCCGACTTTGCACAAGTCTTGCAGCGCGCCGTACTCCGCACGGACGGGGCGACGGTATTTGCCTACTATGTATCCGATCCCGAGCGCTACGGCGTTGTCTCCTTTGACGAAAGCGGCAATGCACTCTCCTTGGAGGAAAAACCGAAAGAACCGCAGTCGAACTATGCTGTTACGGGACTCTACTTCTACGACAGCGACATCGTCGACATTGCGCGCAGCATTCGTCCCTCGGCACGCGGCGAACTCGAGATCACGGATGTGAACAAGGTATATCTTGCAGCGGGAAAACTTCATGTGGAGCGCCTGCGTCGCGGTTATGCGTGGCTTGATACGGGAACACATGAGTCGCTGCTCTCAGCAGCCTCCTTCGTCCAGACCATACAGGCACGGCAGGGGCTCAAGATCTCCTGCATTGAGGAGATCGCCTACCGCATGGGTTACATTGACGCGGAGCAGGTCCTGCGCCTTGCCAAGCCCCTTGCGAAGAATGAGTACGGCATCTATTTGAAGCGCCTCATCAAGGACACATAGGAGTATTATATGAATGTAATTGAAACAACGCTTGCCGGGGTTCTCATTCTTGAACCAAAGGTCTTTGGCGATGCACGCGGTTGGTTCATGGAGAGTTGGTCGAAAAAGAAGATGGAGGATGCCGGCATCTTCGTTGACTTTGTGCAGGACAACCATTCTTTTTCTGCAGAGAAGGGGACGCTGCGTGGTCTGCACTATCAGCTGAATCCCATGGCACAGGCAAAACTCCTGCGTGTCTCACGCGGCACAATCTTCGATGTCGCCGTTGACATTCGGCGCGGCTCACCAACGTATGCAAAGTGGGTCGGCGTCGAGCTCTCGGCGGAGAACCATAGACAGCTTTTCATTCCACGCGGTTTTGCCCACGGTTTCATCACGCTGACCAATGATGTCGAGGTGCTGTATAAAGCGGACAACCTCTATGCGCCGGAGTGCGACGGAAATATCCGCTGGGATGATCCAGAGATTGGCATAAAGTGGCCGATAGATCCTGTCGTCCTCTCTGACAAGGATGCAGCAGCGCCCTTGCTTGTCGCACGGACAGAGCTCAATTTTACATACAGCGAGCAAGGTGAGG